>DFIX01000053.1 GCA_002371495.1 Eggerthellaceae bacterium UBA3686 | reverse complement strand
CCGGGGAGCGCGGAGGGCGCGGCGGTTGGCGTTGCTGGTTGGTTGTTTTGCGTTGTAACGGCTATTTGAGCCAAAAATGTGAAAAAGGGGTCTGACCCTTTTTACACATTTTGGAAAGGTGAGGTTGTATGGCTACTTCGGAAGAGTTGATGCAGCGGGCGGTGAAGGTCATTCCGGGCGGGGTGAACTCGCCGGTGCGTGCGTTTAGGAACGTGGGGTTGACGCCGCGGTTCATCGAACGGGCCGATGGTCCTTACGTGTGGGACGTCGAGGGTAATCGCTACCTGGACTACGTTGGTTCGTGGGGGCCGATGATTCTGGGGCACAACGATCCGGCCGTGCGCGAAGCGGTACAGAAAGCGTGCGAACGCGGCCTGAGCTTCGGCGCCGCGACCGAGCTTGAGGTGCAGGTTGCAGAGTACATCTGCCAGACCGTGCCGCATATCGACATGGTCCGCATGGTCAACTCCGGCACCGAGGCCGTTATGAGCGCCATTCGCTTGGCGCGTGGGTTTACCGGGCGTGACAAGGTCGTGAAGTTCGCGGGTAACTACCACGGGCACAGTGATTGCATGCTCGTGGCAGCGGGCTCTGGTGTCATGACGGCGGGCGTTCCCGATAGCGCAGGTGTACCGGCGGGGTGCGCGCAGGATACGCTGACGGCTGTGTACAACGACTTGGACAGCGTGCATGCGCTCTTCGAAAACAATCCCGGACAGATTGCCGCCATCATCGTCGAGCCAGTTGCGGCCAATATGGGCGTCGTGCTGCCGGCGGAGGGCTTTCTCGAGGGGCTACGTGCAC
This sequence comes from Eggerthellaceae bacterium UBA3686, assembly GCA_002371495.1. Taxonomy (GTDB): domain Bacteria; phylum Actinomycetota; class Coriobacteriia; order Coriobacteriales; family Eggerthellaceae; genus UBA9715. The sequence goes on along the minus strand of DFIX01000053.1, from coordinate 34,773 downwards.
TGTGCGACGAAGCGGGTGCGCTGTTGATCTTCGACGAGGTGATCTGTGGGTTCCGCTTGGCTTACGGCGGCGCTGCCGAACGGTTCGGCATTACGCCCGACCTGGTAACATACGGAAAGATTATCGGTGGTGGCATGCCGGTTGGTGCCTTCGGCGGTAAACGCGAGATCATGGAGCAGATGGCTCCAGTTGGCCCGGTATATCAGGCGGGCACGCTTTCGGGCAATCCCATCGCCATGACAGCAGGCTTGGCCCAGCTCGTCGAGCTACACGACCACCCAGAACATTACGAGCGCCTCGAGGCTGCCGGCGGGCGTTTGTTTGGCGGTATTCAGCAGCTGCTCGACGAAGTTGGCGCGCCGTGCGTGCTGAATCACATCGGGTCGCTCGGAAGCGTCTTCTTCACGCCCGATGCCGTTGCGGATTACGCAAGCGCCAAGGCTTCTGATACTGCACGCTTCAGCGAGTATTTCCGCTTTATGCTTGAACGTGGATTCTATCTGGCCCCGTCTCAGTTCGAGGCCATGTTTGTTTCGGTTGCCCATACTGACGAGCAGATTGACCAGACGCTTGCGGCCATCCGCGAGTTCCTGCATGCATAACAGCGCGTGTTGCAGAAAAGGGGTTTCCCCTTTTCTGCATGGTCGTTGACGGATGCGCTAACGAGTCGGGAGAGCTGTTCTCCCGACTCATTTTCCAAGTTGTGACGAGTGCACGGCACGCTTTGATGAAGTCCTAGGAGATTGAATGCGCAAGCTCGAGGAATACATAAACGTGGGTACCAAGCGCATGCGCTGCGGTTACACGACGGGTTCGTGTGCGGCTGCTGCGGCACGGGCGGCAACAGAGTTGCTGGTCGCAGGCGAGGTTGTGCCCGCTGTGACGCTGCTCACGCCAGCTGGCATCGAGGTCGTCATCGAGGTCGAGGAGCACGATGCGGGTCCAGGCTGGGCGGAATGCGCCGTCCAGAAGGATTCGGGTGATGACCCCGACGTGACGAACGGCGCCCTCGTGTACGCGCGTGTCGAATACTGCGACGAGCCGGGCGTCAGCATCGACGGAGGCGTGGGCGTGGGCCGCGTGACGCGCGAGGGGCTCGATCAGCCCGTGGGCGCTGCGGCCATTAATTCGACGCCACGTCGAATGATCCGCGAACAGGTCGAAGAAGCACTTTCTTTGGCGCAGGCAGGGATTTCTGGAGATCAGCCTTCGAATTCGGCTCCGGGGCAAAAGGGATTGCTGGTGACTGTTTCGATTCCCGCGGGCGTGGAGCTGGCTGCCAAGACGTTCAATCCGCGTCTGGGCATCGAGGGCGGCATTTCGGTGCTGGGCACGGGTGGTATCGTGCGGCCGATGAGCGAAGATGCGCTCATAGCGTCGATCGAACTCGAGATGCGCATGCTCTACGAGCGCGGTGTGCGTGACCTTCTGGTCGTGCCGGGCAACTACGGGCGCGATTTCGCATGCGGGCAGCTGAAGTTGAACATGGACGAAGCGGTGTCGTGCTCGAATTATTTCGGTGCGACAATCGACGCGGCCGTCGTGCTGGGGTTCGAGCGCGTGCTGATCGTGGGCCATATCGGCAAGATGGCCAAGGTGGCGGGCGGCATTATGAATACGCACTCGCGCGTGGCCGACTGCCGCGTCGAGGTGCTTGCCGCGCACGCGGCCCTCGTGGGCGCTTCACAAGACACTGTGGGCCAGATTATGGGTGCCGCCACGACTGATGCGGCCCTTGACGCTCTGAAGGATGCGGGTCTCGGCGAGGCTGCAATGGCGTCGCTTATGTGCAATTTGGCTGATAAGCTCGACCATCGCGCTAGCGGCAGCCTGCAAATCGAGGCGATCGTCTTCAGTAACGTGCACGGCGTTCTCGGCGCGACGCCTGGCGCTTTCGAGCTAGCTCGGCTCTGGTCGGCATCGGATGGTGCTGAGTTACAATAAGCCGGGTAAACGGCTAAAAGAGAGAGGTGCCATCATGAAAGTGCTGATGATTAACGGGAGCCCGCGGCCCGAGAGCAATACTCAGGTCGCGCTCGACGAAATGTGCGGCGTGTTCGAGGCCGAAGGGATCGACGTCGAATGCATTGCGGTAGGCAAAGAGGTCGTGCGCGGTTGCATTGCGTGCGGCGGGTGCGCCAAGCTGGGAAAATGCGTGTTTGATGACATCGTTAACGAAATTGCCGCAAAGTTCGAACAAGCCGACGGTCTTGTAGTTGCAAGCCCGGTGTACTATGCGTCGGCAAACGGTACGCTCGTGAGCCTGCTCGATCGTCTGTTCTTCAGCACGCCGTTTGACAAGGCCATGAAGGTTGGTGCGGCGGTCTCTTGCGCACGTCGCGGGGGTCTGACCGCAACGTGGGATGAGCTGAACAAGTATTTCGGCATCGCGGGCATGCCCATTGCGACCGGCCAGTATTGGAACGGTGTTCACGGGCGCCTGCCCGGCGAGGCTGAGCAGGACCTCGAAGGCTTGCAGCAGATGCGCACCCTTGCGCGCAACATGGCGTTCCTCATGAAGAGCATCGCGATTGGCCGCGAGCAGTTCGGGCTGCCCGAGCGCGAGGAATCTCAGATGACGAACTTCGTTCGCTAGTTCAGCTTGGTGTCTGTAAGCTGCTTGTGCTAGATGGCCGTAATTTCCCGGTCCGCCTATATATAGCGACCGGCTTCGGGCCCAATGCCTTCGTTGCGGATTCGCGCCTACCGAGCCACCGATTCTGCAAGGAATGCGTCGATTCGTCCGATGAGCTCGGGATCGGCGGTGTTTGCCTTCATGAGGTCGACACTGTTCAGGTATTCGAGCACTTCGGGTGCGGTCGCGTCATCGTCGTTCTCGTCGAGCATCTTCTGAAGCGCGGTCGAGCACTCGTTCAGGTACGCCTGGCTGGCAGGGGAGTAGAAGTAGTTGTTGTGCCCGTCGCGCCCTTCGTCTTCCATGGTGATTAAGCTGATCTTTCCCGTGGGCAAATCTTGTATACGGTCGCGCAGGGCGCCGAGGATGCTTACGTCGTCGTAGGGTACCGTAGTGTCTTTGCGCCCCTGGATGACCAGGGTAGGAACGCCGGAGTCGACGACGGCATCGCTGGCAGATACATTTGCCTCATCGCCGAAATCTATGACCGTGTTCAGCCACAGGAACGGTTCCTGAATGCGCCCGAGGATTCCGTAGGCGCTGGTCGCGCTGTACGACAAGACCTTAAGCGGCGTGTCGAACCCCGACATGGTCACGCAGGCATCGACGTCAGGGTGGGTGCGCAGGGCCGCGGCGACTCCGTAGCCTCCCCAGCTGTGTCCCCACAAAACGAGCGGCATTCCGTTGGCGAGGCCGTTTTGGCGCGCGAAGTCGATAGCCGCTGCCACGTCGCGTGGGCTCTGAGACATGCCGAGCGCGCTGTCGCCGTCGCTCGCCCCGCAGCCTATGGCGTCGTAGGCGAACACGCGCCAGCCCTTGTCGACCATGGCGGTGATCATCGGCAGGTAGTCCTGGTGTTGGCTGAACATTCCGTGCCTGAACACGATGAGGCCGCGCTTGTTGTCGGGACCGTACACATGGCCGCGCAACGTGTATTCGCCAAGCTGAAATTCTACGTCGGTGCGCGGATAGTCCTTCTGATACAGGTCGTATGTTGGAAGCAGACTGACGGCGGGGACGGGGTGACGTTCGTAGGTTTGCTGCAGTGCGGCCCGATCGAGCGCGAACGCGCCCAGGCAGCACGCTACAATCAGAATGACGACGATCCCGATGATGCGTTTTCTCGACATTGGCGGTCTCCTACGACGCTCGGTTTGTGGGTGAGGCAACGTCTTGATTATTGCACGTTCGGGGAGCGTGAGACAAACGAACGGGATTGCGGGTGCGTTGTGACGGTGGCCGACGAAGCGAACAATGACGAACGCGGGCGGGGCGCCCAAACGTATTCGGTCTACATCGTCCGCTGCGAGGACGGGTCGCTCTACACCGGCATCACGACCGATGTTGAGAGGCGGCTTGCCGAGCATATGGGCCAGGGCTCGAAGGCCGCGCGCTACACGCGCACGCACAAGGTGGTAAAGCTCGAGGCTGCCTGGCCGGCAGGGGACCGGGCGGCGGCATGCGCGCTCGAGTGCCGCATTAAGCGGTTGTCTCATGCGCAGAAGGAAGAGCTCATCTCCTCTAACGAACCACCAGTTCTGTAATTCGCCGCAAAGCGGCCGTTTCCTGCGGATTTACTTTGTCGTTTTCGACAAAGCGGGCGTCCGCCCGGCCCGAAGCTATGATGCTGTTTAGTCTGTGGCGGTATACTTCATTTATCTGTTGCACGGCATAAATAGGGGCCGTTCTTTTGTAGGGAAACAGCCCTCTTTATGAAACGCGAGTTGCGCGGCGTCGGGCGGATGCGGGCGCAGGAAAGGACATGCGATGATTCATTTCGTGGGTGCGGGATCGGGTGCGGCCGATCTCATCACGGTGCGCGGGGCAAAGATGCTCGGAGAGGCAGACGTCATCATCTATGCAGGGTCGCTGGTAAACCCGGCTCTGCTGGACTACGCCAAGGAAGGTTGCGAGATCTACAACTCGGCGCATATGACACTCGAGGAAGTGGTCGAGGTCGAGCGCGCAGCTGACGAGGCGGGCAAGATGTGCGTACGCCTGCATACGGGCGATCCCAGCCTGTATGGCGCGCACCGCGAGCAGATGGACGAACTCGACAAGCTGGGCATCGAATATGAAGTGGTGCCGGGCGTCTCGTCGTTCTGCGGCGCAGCTGCAGCCCTGAAGGCCGAGTATACGCTTCCCAACGTATCGCAGTCCGTCATCATCACGCGCATGGAAGGCCGCACGCCGGTTCCCGAGGGCGAGAAGCTGCGCCTCATGGCCAGCCATGGCTGCACGATGGTGTTGTTCCTTTCGACGAGCTTGCTCGACGGCGCGGTCGAAGAGCTGTTGGCGGGCGGGTATTCTCCCGATACGCCGGCGGCAATCGTGTATAAGGCCACCTGGCCCGACGAGCAGGTGTGGCGCTGCACGGTGGGCACGCTCGTTGAGACCGCGAAGGAGGCGGGCGTCAAGAATACGGCGTTGATCACCATCGGCGGTTTCTTGGGTGATGTTTACGAGCGTTCGAAGTTGTACGACCCGACGTTCACCCACATGTTCCGCGAAGCGTCCGAATAGAACGCTAGCGACGAGCTCTTAGCACGTAGAGAAGATCAGTGCGTAGGCTAGGCTGTTGCTGATGATGGAACGGGCGATGGGAAAATCGCAAACGCGCGGGCAGGATGTCGGAGAAAGCACGGTGCGCACGTGCGCGCTGATTGCCTTCACGCGCCGGGGCTGCGGGCTTGCCTGCGAGCTTGCGTCCAAATTGGGCGCGCAGGAGGGGTTCGAAGGCGCTGTGTTTACGGTGCATGGGCCCGAGCGCTTTGCCGATGATCTGGGCGTGCAGGCATACGAAAGCCTTGGTGCTTGGACGGCCGATCACTTCGGGCAGGCCGATGCGCTTTTGTTCGTGAGCGCGACCGGCATCGCCGTGCGCGCGATTGCGCCGCACGTGCGCGACAAGTTCAGCGATCCGGCGGTGATCAGCGTCGACGAGGCGGGGCGCTTCGTCGTGCCGCTGCTGTCGGGGCATGTAGGCGGCGCGAACGAGCTTGCGCGCGCTGTCGCCCGTGTGACAGGCGGGCAGGCAGTCGTTTCGACGGCAACGGACGTGAACAAATTGTTCGCAGTCGACGAATGGGCGGCGCGCAGGGGCTTCGCAATCCTCGAGCGCCCGATTGCCAAGCAGATCTCGGCGCGGCTGCTCGAAGGCGGCGCGGTTGGGTTCGCGTCTGACTTCGATTTGGACTGGGATGTGCCCGAAGGCGTCGTGGATGCGGGCCGGGCAAGCGATGTCGCGGGCAAGGCGCCTGACGGAGGCGCGGAAAAAACGCCCGAAATCGGTTTCGCCGTTTCGTTCGACGAGGCATGTCGTCCGTTCGAACGTACGCTGCACCTGGTACCGCGCATCGTGACGGTCGGCGTGGGGTGTCGGCGGGGGACGGATACCGCCGTGCTCGCGGGCGCAATCGATGCAGCGCTTTCCAGGGCGCGCATCTCTCCGCGCGCAGTAGCGCTTCTTGCCTCGATCGACGTGAAGGCGGACGAATTGGCGATTCACGACGTAGCGAGGGCGCGCGGTTGGGCTTTGCGGTTCTACACGGCCGAAGAGCTTGCCGCCGTGCCGGGCGATTTCAGCGCTTCGGAATTCGTCAAGCGCACCGTCGGCGTCGACAACGTTTGCGAGCGGGCGGCCCTGGCGGGCGGCGGGCATTTGCTGCTCGACAAACAGGCTGGCAACGGCGTTACCGTCGCGCTCGCGGCATCGATGTAAAGCCGGAGTTTGTCATCAAGTAGAATGGTCAGTAATTAAGATGTGGGTCGAATAGCCAGCGCATGCGCGAAGGCCCGTACCCACCGAAAGGAAAACGACATGAGCGATACCAAAGGCAAGCTGTACGTCATAGGCCTCGGCCCGGGCGGCGCAGAAGACATGACGTTGCGTGCGCAGACAGCCATCGAGGCGTGCGACCTGATTGCGGGCTATACGGTCTATGTCGACCTGCTGCGCGATCAATTTCCCGACAAAGAGGTTCTGACAACGCCTATGCGCAAAGAGGTCGACCGTTGCCGCAAGGCGCTCGAGGCGGCATCCGAAGGACGCAGCGTCGCCATGGTCTGCTCGGGCGATCCCGGTGTGTACGGCATGGCCGGTCTCATCTACGAGCTTGCAGGCGAGTATCCGCCCGTTGCCATCGAGGTCATTCCGGGTGTGTCCGCCTCTACGGGCGGCGCGGCCGTGCTGGGCGCCCCGCTCATGCACGATTGGTGCACGATTTCGCTTTCGGATTTGCTGACTCCGTGGGAAAAGATCGAGCAGCGCCTCATCGCTGCCGCCCAGGCCGATTTCGTCATCAGCTTGTACAACCCCTCTTCGCACAAGCGCCCTGATTACCTGCAGCGCGCCTGCGACATCCTGCTAAAGGCCGGCAAGGACCCGGCTACGGTGTGCGGTACCGTGCGCAATATCGGACGCGAAGGCGAAGAAGCGCGCGTCATGACGCTCGCCGAGCTGCGAGACACGCAAGTTGACATGTTCACCTGCGTCTTCATCGGCAACTCGCAGACGAAGGAGCTCGACGGGCGCATGGTGACGCCGCGCGGCTACTTGCAGCGCGAGGATTAGCGCACAAAATGTGAAAAAAGGGTCAGACCCTTTTTTCACATTTTTCATCTGGTTGGAAGGGGAAGGTGCGAACGTGGAAGTATTGGTGTTCGGGGGGACTGCCGAAGGGCGCCAGCTGGTCGAATGGTTGAGTTCGCTCGACTGCTGCGATGTCGTTTCATGCGCGGCGACCGAGTACGGCGGCGAGCTCGTCAGCGGACTTCCGCGGGTGACGCCTCATGTGGGTCCCCTTGACGAGGATGGCAAAGAGCGCCTCGTTCAAGAGCACGACTTCGCCTGCATCGTCGATGCGACGCATCCGTACGCGACGCACGTCACCGCGAGCGTGCTGGCTCTGGCCGAGATGCACGCGATTCCCCACCTGCGCCTTTTGCGCGAAGGGGGGTATGGCGAAGACTTCACTTCGGTGCCGGATGTCGAATCGTGCGCACAGCTGCTGGCAGAGCGGTCGGGACGGGTGCTGCTGACCACAGGCGCCAAAGACCTGCCCGCGTTTGTCGCGGCGGTTCCCGATTTCGCACAACGCCTGTATGCGCGCATTCTTCCTGTTGGCGATTCGGTTGAGCGGGCGCGTAATCTGGGGATTCCCGCAAGCCATATCATTGCAATGCAAGGTCCGTTCACGCGGGAGTTCAACGAGGCGCTCATGCGCCAGCTCGGTATCGACATCATGGTGACGAAAGCGTCGGGCAAGACGGGAGGCTTCGAAGAGAAGGTCGACGCGGCGCGCGCATGCGGTGCCGAGCTTGTCGTAATCGATCGCCCGTCGGAAGAAGGAGGCTTCTCGTTCGCCGAGGTGCAAGAGAAGCTTTCGGGCATTTTGGGCATTAGCTCGGCGGCTGTTGCAAAAGGCGCGGCTCAAGATGAGCGAATTGCTTCGGGCGGCGCAAGTGCGCCCGAAGCTGCTTTGCGCCCTACGGAGGATGACGCTTCCGATCGCACCGTATATCTTGTTGGCATCGGCTTGGGGAATCCCGACACGATGACGTACGAGGCTCGTGCGGCTATCGAACGCAGCGACCTGCTGATAGGGGCACGTCGCATGCTCGAGCCCTATGCCGACAAACCGTGCAGCAAGCTCGCGCTCATCAAGAGCGATGATATAGCCCGGGCGCTCTGCGAATCCGACGCCCAGGTCGCGAGCGTACTGTTTTCGGGCGACGTAGGGTTCTACAGTGGTGCTGCCACGCTTTCCAAAAAACTTGCGCAGCTGCCCGAATGGGATGTACGCGCCATACCCGGCATCTCGTCGGTCGTTTGCTTGTGTGCGCGGCTGCTCACTCCTTGGCAGGACGTCCATCTGGTGTCGGCTCACGGGCGCGAATGCGACCCGGTGGCCGAGGTGCGCGCCTTTGCCAAGACTTTCATGCTGACGGGCGGTCAGACCAAGGCCCGCGATATCTGCCGCATGCTCGACAACGCGGGCATGGGGAGTTTGACGGTGCATGTTGGCGAGCGCCTTTCGTACCCCGACGAACGTATTACGAGCGGCATGGCGTCGGAGCTTGCCAAATGCGAGTTCGACGATCTTGCTGTCATGCTCGTCGAAAACCCTGCCGGTGCCAAGCTCGAGCCCGGCAAGCTGACTGATTAAAATGTGAAAAAGGGGTCTGACCCTTTTTTCACATTTTTGTACAGAGGAGGTAGGGGATGAAGACCAAAGCGCCCCGGCTGCTGGTATGTGCCCCCGCGAGCGGGGGAGGGAAAACGACATTTACCTGCGGGTTATTGCAGGCGTTTGCGAACCGTGGAATGAAGCTGCAGGCATGTAAGTGTGGGCCCGACTATATCGACCCGATGTTTCATCGCGAGGTTATCGGCGCCGATTCGCGCAACCTCGACCTGTTCTTTATGGGTGAGAACCAAGTGCGCCAGCTCGTGGCCGAAGGGGCGGCGTGGGCTGACCTCACCATCATCGAGGGCGTCATGGGTTACTACGACGGCATCGCTGTGAGCGACGAGGCCTCGGCCTGGGACGTTGCGCGCACCACGCAGACGCCGGCGCTGCTTGTTGTGGACGGCCGCGGCCGAGCCCGCTCGATCGCGGCGGAAGTGCTGGGCTTTTTGCGTTTCCGCGAGCCGAGCGGCATCGCGGGCGTGATCATCAACCGCTGCTCGCCTATGCTCTACTCGCGCCTGAAGGAGCTCATCGAAAAGGAATGCGGCGTGCGCGCGTACGGCTATGTGCCCGTGCTCGATGCCGACTGCAGCCTCGAAAGCCGCCATCTGGGCCTAGTCACGGCATCCGAAGTTGCCGACTTGCAGGTCAAGCTCAACAAGATCGCTGCCGTACTGGAAGAGTCGCTCGACCTTGGCGGCCTGATGGAGCTTGCCCAGAGCGCCCCCGCCCTCGAATACGAGCCTGCGACCTTGCCCGAAGGGGCGTCGGCGGGCAGGGCACCCGTCATTGCGGTGGCGCACGATGACGCGTTTTGCTTCTACTATTCCGATACGCTGCGCATGATGGAACAGCTCGGCGCTCATCTTGCGTACTTCTCGCCGCTAGCTGACGACCATCTTCCTGAAGGGGCGAGTGGATTGTACCTGGGTGGCGGCTACCCTGAGCTTCACTGCGAGGAGCTCAGCGCCAACACGCCGCTGCTTGCGCAGATTCGCGAGGCAATTGAAGCCGGCATGCCCACTATCGCCGAGTGCGGCGGGTTCATGTTCCTGCACGAGCAGCTCGAAGACGACCAAGGGCGGTTCTGGCCGATGGTGGGCGTCATCCCTGGTCGCTCGTTTCGCACGCCAAAGCTCGGGCGCTTCGGCTACATCGGCATCACGGCCAAAGAGGACAACCTGCTGTGCGCAGCAGGGGACGCCCTTCCTGCCCACGAATTCCACTACTGGGACAGCGACTCCGCAGGTGATGCCTTCCATGCGCAGAAGCCCCAGAGCGCCCGCGGTTGGGATTGCGCCCATGCGACGCCGGCGCTCTACGCAGGCTATCCGCATCTGTGTCTGCACGCGCGCCCCCAGGCGCTCGCCCGCTTCGTCCGTGCCTGCGCTGCTCGGGCATGAGTCAGGCTACCTGGTAAGGTGACTCATTGCGCACAATGAGTCACCTTACCAGGTAGCCTGACTCATCTGCTGGGCTACAATAAAAGCGCTTTATCGGTGCGTTCACCCGAAGGCCGGCGCAAGGTTGGTTTGCATGGCGATGACGGAACGGAGCTACACATGACAGCAAAACCCATCATGGTACAGGGAACGATGTCGGGCGCAGGGAAGAGCCTGCTCGTGGCAGGGCTATGCCGCGTATTCGCCCAAGATGGCTACAAAGTTGCGCCGTTCAAGTCGCAGAACATGGCACTCAACTCTTCCATCACCGCAAACGGCGACGAGATGGGTCGCGCGCAGGTCGTGCAGGCAGAAGCTGCCGGTATCGAGCCCGAAGCAGCTATGAACCCCATTTTGCTCAAGCCCACGAATGATGTGGGGTCGCAAGTCATCGTAAACGGTCAGGTGCTCGGTAATATGTCGGCGCGGGAGTACTTTGCCTTCAAGAAGCAGCTCGTTCCGCAGATCATGGAAGCCTACAACGATCTGGCAGAGCGTTTCGACATCATCGTCATCGAAGGTGCCGGAAGCCCGGCCGAGATCAACCTCAAAGACGACGATATCGTTAACATGGGTATGGCAAAGCTCGTCGACGCGCCGGTGCTGCTGGTGGGCGACATCGATCGTGGCGGCGTGTTTGCGCAGCTCATCGGTACGATTATACTGCTTGATGACGATGAGCGCGCCCGCGTGAAGGCAACTGTCGTCAACAAGTTCCGCGGCGATGCAACGATTCTCGACCCGGGTCTCGATATCTTGCGCGAACGTACCGGGGTGCCGGTGGCAGGCGTCGTTCCCTACACGGTTCTCGACATCGACGACGAGGACAGCCTTTCGGACCGCTTTACGGCAGAAGCTGTGCCTTCGCTCGTCGACATCGCGGTCGTGCGGCTTCCCAAAGTGTCGAACTTTACCGATTTCATCGCGCTCTCGGCTATTGCGGGCGTAAACGTTCGCTACGTGTCGCGCGCCCACGAACTGGGAGAGCCCGACATGATTGTGCTGCCGGGCACCAAGAGCACGCTCGCCGACCTCAAATGGCTGCGTGAAAGCGGCCTCGAGGCGGCTATCCTCAAACGCGCAGCTGCTGGAACGGTCTTGTTCGGCATCTGCGGCGGTTTCCAGATGCTCGGGCAGGAAGTCAGCGATCCGTATGGGGCCGAAGGCGGCGGCGATATGCGAGGCATGGGGCTTCTTCCCACTCGCACGGTGTTCAGTCCCGACAAGCATCAGGTGCGTGTCGTCAAGACGGTCGGTCATGTGGAAGGCCCGCTTGCAGCGCTTTCGGGCGTTACCGTGGAAGGCTACGAGATACACATGGGTCGTACCGAGCTTGCGGAAGGGACCGAAGCGGACGTGTTGTCGGTTCCCGAGAACCGCATACTCGAAGAGCCCGTCGTACAGGCCGGCAACGTATACGGTTCTTACATACACGGGATCTTCGATGCCCAGGAGTGCGCGCAGGCCATCGTGTCGTCGCTGCTTGCCGCAAAAGGCCTCGACGAAACCGCCGTTCAAGCGCTCGACATGCATGCCTACAAAGAGGCCCAATACGACAAGCTCGCCGACGCCGTGCGAAACAGCCTCGATATGAATCTGATTTACCGCATCCTCAATCATGACGTATGATTCAGTAGCGAAAGCATAGCCGTTAAGCGCAAGGCGCTCGATTTGCCTCGCGCAACGTTAATTGGTGGCGAATATGGATGCAGCAGCGAAAAAGAGAATGCGAAAACTGCTTTGGGGCCGTGTGTGCGATATGGACGCGCAAGTTCGTATTGCCTCGCTTGTCTTCGTGGTAACCATGATCGTCTCGATGTCGTTTGCGCAACTCGGGTTTTGGAGCATCGGCGCAATTGAAGACACAGCTGTGTATCTGATGTTCATATTGGCGCCCGTCGTCATGGGTGGGTTTATTTACGGGCCGATTACCGGCTCGCTCATCGGTCTGTTCGCTGGCGCGGTAGTTTATGCGCATGCCACGCTGATCCCGCTCGATTTGTACGAAATCTACTTCATGATGCCGCTGAACACCTTCGTGACGTTCACGCTTGTGGGCGCATTGGCAGGTTGCTTGTTCAAGCTCATATTCAAGAGACGCATTGCGGGGGCCTCCTTTGCGATTTGCGTCTTTGTGGTGTGTTTGGGCTTGTCGTTGTTGGCGAGTGCGCTTGTGCAGATGAACGTGTTCATTATTTACGCAGGCCTAGGAGGTACGGAGTCGATACGCAACAGCCTGCTTGTGAGCCTTGCGGGTTTTGGGGTGCAGGCGCTCATAGACGCTGTGCTCATGTTTGCCTTATGCATGGCGGCCAATACCGCCGCCCTAAAGATGGAGGAGAAAGCGAGCGAACGCAGGCTCTTATCGGTGTTTCGTAATTGGATGGCGTTTGTTTCAGCCATCGTGTTTATGCTGGCGAGCGGGGCTATTTTTACGGTCGAGACGTACAATGCCCAAGCAAAGGCAGCTCAGTCCATGCAGAGCGAAATCACGTATCTGCAAAAGCAGCTCAATGCACGGCAAGATGGCAACTACGGCAACGTGCTCGACGGCTACATGACGGAAATCGATGGTTGGGCGATTGTGGTCGACGAGAACGGGATCATCCTAGCGTCCGATGACGAAGATCTTATGAAACCAGGGCATCAGGTTCTAGATTACCTCGGCGAGGAAGGCGCTGAAGATGAAGACGGATACTTGTACTTCGCGATTTTTGCGGAGGAGTACGGGGGCGAGGCAGCCTATTTATCGAAGCCATCCGAACCGGGTGTTAGGACCATGGACCTGGCCTTTGCAATGGTCGATCGCTTCGATAACGGTTATGTGCTAACGATGCAGCCGTTCGAGATGGTTTACGAAGAGCGTTTCGGCGTCATGACAGCTTCCACAATCCTTGCGGTAGCATTGCTCATCGCAATTGGACTGGTTGCGATGCGCCTGCTCGACGAAGGTGTTTTGAGGCGCATTGACGAGACGAACTCCTCGCTCGAGAAGATTACGGGCGGAAACCTGAACGAGCGCGTTAACGTGCGTGCGAGCCGAGAGTTCACGTCGCTTTCCGAAGGCATCAACACGACAGTGGGCGCTCTTAAGAGCTCGATTGCCGAAGTGGAGCAACGCAACGCCCAAGAGCTTGCTACGGCAAAGGCCATTCAGGAGTCTGCGCTGCCCTACGATTTCCCCGCTTTTCCCGAAATTGACAGGTTCGATATCTATGCGAGCATGAAAACCGCGAAAGAGGTCGGTGGCGACTTCTACGATTTCTTCGAGATAGAGGGAAGCTCGCGAATCGGCTTTGTCATGGCAGACGTATCGGGCAAGGGCATTCCCGCCGCCCTGTTCATGATGACGGCGAAAACCCAGATTAGAACATATATGGAAAGCGGTTTGCCCGTAAACGAGGCGGTAGATGCTGCCAATCACCAGCTCTGTCTGGGTAACGAAGCCGGCATGTTCGTGACGATGCTCGCGTGTGAGCTGAACTACGAGACCGGGGAGCTTACCTATGTCAATGCGGGGCACAATCCGCCGCTTGTCTTGCACGGTGGGCAGTGGAGCTGGATGCGCGACGTGTCGGGTATGCCGCTCGGGCTCTTCGACGGTATTCCCTACCGCCTTTTGTCTCTGCAAATGGCTGAAGGAGATATGCTGTACCTGTACACCGATGGCGTTACCGAGGCAATTGACGCGAACGAGAACCTATTTGGAGAAGAGCGTTTGGAGCAGACGCTTTACAAATATATAGAATACAACCCGCGCTCTGTTTGCGTCGGCATTCGTCGCGCTATCACGGATTTCACGCTCGATTGCGAACAGTCAGATGACATAACGATGCTAGGCTTGAAGTACGGCGTGCCCCCTGAGGAGAAGGCGGTCATGGTGCTCGACGCAAACATCAATCAGCTCGTGCACGTGTGCAACTACATCCACGCGGAGCTGCATCGTCGTCGCGCGCCAAAGTCAGTGCAGAACCCCCTGGACATTGCCACCGAGGAGCTGTTCGTCAACATATGCAATTACGCTTACCCAGATGCCACCCCCGAGAACCCCGGGGAAGTGCGCATCAGCTTCGAATACGACGCCAATCCGCCTTCGATTACGGTGCAGATGGCGGATGATGGTATACCGTACAATCCGCTCGCCAAACCCGATGCGGTAACGCCCGACGACATCGCCGATGTGCCAATTGGCGGCTTGGGAATTCTCATGGCCAAGAAGAGCGTCGATGAGATGTACTACGAGCGCGTTGGCGAAAGCAACGTGCTTACCTTCAAGAAGGTTTGGTAGCGCAGCGGTTTTGCGCCTGTGGGTTGCCGAAGCGGATTTCGGCGGAATTACTTATTGATAATCATTTTCATTAAGTGTATAACATGGTTGCGGACGAAAGGGAGAGGGTCATGGCGTCGCGCAACACGGTACAGCAGAGGGTCATTGCCCAGCAGCTCATGGAGCTGGGTAACCATCCTACTGCCGACGAAGTGTATCGTGCGGTCAGGCGGCAACTTCCCTCTGTGAGCAAGGCGACGGTTTACCGTACGCTCAACAAGCTCGTGCATTTGGGCGAGGCGACGTGCGTTATAGCTGGCCTCGGTGCCGAGCGTTTCGACCATCGCACCGACGAGCATTGCCATGTGGTGTGCATGAAATGCGGCACGGTCCAGGACGTAAGCGAAGGCGTGTTCAACGACGGGGTCGACCACGCCGACGCCGCGGCAGCTTGCGGATACGAGATTGTAGGTCATGATTTGGTTTTCGAAGGCATTTGCCCCGCATGCCAACGAGCCTAATCGGAAAGGAGCTCTATGGCCGAAGCGATTGACAACAAGGCGTTCCACCAATTTAGTTATGGGTTGTTTCTTCTGACCACGCGCACGGGCGATCGTGATAACGGCTGCATCGTGAACACGGCCATACAGTCGGCTTCGGAGCCACGGCAGGTCAGCGTGGCATGCGTGAAAGGTTCGTGCACCCAGCAGATGATCGACGAAGCAGGCCTGTTCTGCGTCTCGATCCTTCCCGAGAGCACGCCGATGGCGTTCTTCAAGCATTTCGGCATGCAGAGCGGCCATGACGTTCAGAAGTTCGACGAGAGCGCATGCGCCGAGATTCTGGGCGGAGAACTTGCCCGGTGCGCCCAAGGGCTCGTCTACGAGAAATCGGCGAACGCGTACCTGAGCTGCAAAGTCACCGTTCGCGAGGATTTGGGCAGTCACGTGATGTATAACGCCGAGGTCGTGGAGGCGCGCCGCCTGAGTGACGAGCCGTCCATCACCTACGACTACTATAGGCGCGTGACCAGGAAACAAGATGCTCCTAAGGCCGAAGGCCAGTCGGAAGACCAGAAGGCCGTCGCCTGGAAATGCATCGTTTGCGGCTACATCTACGAGGGCTCCGAGCTCCCGCAGGATTTCATCTGCCCCGTATGCAAGCACGGTGCCGAAGATTTCGAGCCTGTGTACGAATCGACAAAAACCCAAGCTGCGTCTGCGGCTTCGGTTACAACTATGGTGTCCAGCGCCGGCGGACGAGAGGGCGGCGCTACGAATCAAGGAGGCAATACAATGGACAAATGGGTATGCACAGTGTGCGGTTACATCTACGAAGGCGAGCAGCCTCCCGAGGCCTGCCCGGTCTGCAAGGCTCCCGCGACTGCGTTCAAGAAGGTCGAAGGCGAGATGCAGCTCGCTGCCGAGCATGAGTTCGGCATTTACGCCAAGACCGTGAAGGACAATCCCGATATTTCTGACGAGGACAAGGCTTACATCTTCGAGCAGCTGAAGTCGAATTTCGTGGGCGAGTGCTCTGAAGTGGGCATGTACCTGTGCATGGCACGTATCGCTCATCGCGAGGGTTACCCCGAGATCGGCTTGTATTGGGAGAAGGCTGCCTACGAAGAGGCCGAGCATGCGGCCAAGTTCGCAGAGCTTCTGGGCGAGGACCTGGAGCCCAACATGAAGGCCGATACGAAGGCCAACTTGGCGTGGCGCGTCGACTGCGAATTCGGCGCCACTCAGGGCAAGACCGACTTGGCCATGTGCGCCAAGAAGAACGGCCTTGATGCGATTCACGATACCGTTCACGAAATGGCTCGTGACGAGGCCCGTCATGGCAAAGCCCTGAAGGGCCTGCTCGATCGCTACTTCGGCTAAGAGCGCTTGGCGATGAGTCACCTTACCAGGTAAGGTGACTCATCGAAGAGGGGCGGAGCGGGGGCGCGCCTTCGCTCCGCCCCATTTTGTTAGTGGACGTATTGGGAAAGAAAGGGTGCAGCCATGGCGAAGAAGCCTGCCAAGAAATCGAAAGGCGGCGCAAAGGGGGCGCGACCCGCAGGACCTATGGCGGCGCTTTTCAACCTCGACGCTGGCACGCCGCGGGGCGACGCCGTGCGCTCGGTGCTTGCCCAGCAGGGCATTCGCGTAAAAACCGTGACGCCGCAGATGTTGGGCGACCCGGTCGGTGCCATCGCGGGGCTCGTGGGCTTCAAGCATTCCGCAAAGCCCTACGAGGGAGCTGTTCCCGAATGCGAGTTCATGTTGCTGAACAACGTTGCGGGCGAGCGGCTGAACGTGCTCCTTGCGGCCCTTCGCGAAGCCGACGCATCGGTCGGCTGCAAAGCGCAAGTCACCCAGTACAACCGCCTTTGGCCCTTTGCCACGCTCGTGGCCGAGGTCTCGCGAGAACACGAGGCCATGACCGGTCAATAAGCGCAAGCGTTCCCAAAAATGTGAAAAAGGGGTCTGACCCCTTTTTCACATTTTTTGTATTAGCGGCAGACTTCGGCGAGCAGGATGGCCTCGAGGTGCAGCTGCAGGGCGACCGACGAGGGGTTCTTCTCGTTGGCCTGGGCGATGTAGCGGCGCAGGGTCGTGGAAGCCTCGTCTTCGATAGGCAAGAACTCGTAGGGCGTAGCTCCGGCCGCCTTCAGTTCGTCGGAGGTCATGCTCAGGCTGGTGAAGCAGTAGAAATCAGGCTTCAGGCCGGTAGGAACGCGGGCCATGCCGAGCATTTTGGTCTTCATCGTGCACTCGTCGGGCAGCATGCACTCGTGGACGAGCTTGTACTCGGCGCCGTGGATGACAATCTGCTGCAGGGTGGTGGCGCGACCGTCCTGGTACTCGTAATCGTGCCAAGATGCGACGCCAGAACCAGAAGGCATCAGACGGCCGGGATTGGTGCGAGCATCGTTAGATTGCTTCTGAATCAAGATTTTGCCGTCTTTGGTGATGGCGATTGTGTTCGCGCCGATCGGGTTGATGCCGAAATTCGTCGACATCGGGTACACGACGCCGAAGTCGTTGTAGATGTAGGACGAGCCGCGAAACTCGACCGCATGGGTCTCGTCGTTGCGGTACACGTAGGGGAACGAGTAGAACGTTGCAAGCATGTCGTAATACTCGGCCAGGCAGATCGTAACGGTCTTGGAATCTTTGGTCAGGTCGCTGACGATGCCGACGACGCGGTGGTTGGCGTAGGCTTCTTTGTTCACCTGGCCGAGTTGGTGTTCCAGCATGATCTGGGAGTAGCGCGCGTAACGCTCGGGAATCTCGTAAGGGGTGGTCTCGACGAGTTCGATATCGTTGAGGCGCAGGTGACGGTTCACGCTGTCGCTCGTGATGAACGAAAGCGTTTCGGCTCCGTCATCGTAGGTGCGAATCTCGTAGCCGGCGTTCAGGTCGGTCTGCGAAAGGGTGGGGTTCTCTTGGATGGTATTAGACAATTCAACGGACATAAAGCAGCTGACTTCCTTTCCTAAAGTCATTCATTCGGCATGAAACGGCAATTACACCGCGCTAGAGTTTAAAGCCAAATCGATGATATGGCCAATCGGCAATTTGATATTCGATGGTTATGTGAAGAACGAGGATCGAGCGTGCGGTTCAAAACGCCGAGCTCGGCTTCTGATGCGTTTTTCTGTTATTGGCGATTCGCCCAATAGTTGTGCACGTGCGCTCACAGTAAAATAGGTCAGATACGGCCAAGCATCGTCAAGCGACGGTACACGAGCGAAAGAAGGCCTGCATGGCAGAATTGGAATACGTAAAGCCCGCGGAAATCGAAACGCGTAGCTTCCAGATTATTTCGGATGAGCTCGCCGGCCGGGGTATCGAGCTCGATCGGGAAAACGAGCTGGTCATCAAGCGCGTCATTCATACGTCGGCCGATTTCGACTATGCGCAGACGCTCGCGTTCTCGCCTGACGCCACGAGCATCGGCGTGCGCGCGCTGAAAGATGGCTGCTCAATCGTCACCGATACCAAAATGGCCGCATCGGGCATCAACAAACGAGTGCTCGGCAAGTTCGGTGGTCAGGTGTACAACTTTATGGCGGACGCGGACGTAGCTGCCGAGGCAAAGGAGCGCGGATGCACGCGTGCTGCGGTGTGCATGGAGCGAGCTGCGGCCCTTGGTGAACCTCTAATATATGCTGTCGGGAATGCGCCGACGGCTCTCGTCAGGCTTTACGAGATGCTGCAGGCAGGCGAGATGACCTGCCCGCCCGCGCTCATCGTGGGCGTTCCGGTCGGATTCGTGAACGTGGTCGAATCCAAAGAGCTTATATGCGAGCTCGACGTGCCCTACATCGTCGCACGCGGGCGCAAGGGCGGCAGCAACGTAGCCGCCGCCATCTGCAATGCGCTGCTCTACCTGGCGAGCAACAACGCAAGGGAATAATGCGAAAAGTGGAGGAGCGAACCACCGCGAAGAGTTAAAACAACGGTGGCCTGCAGGGTCGCCGAGTGCCCGTGCGGGTAGGTGTCCGATAAGGAGAAAGCTATGGAAAAGGGAAAACTGTACGGGGTGAGCGTCGGGCCGGGTGATCCGGAGCTGCTGACGTTGCGTGCGGCGCGCATCCTTGGGGAGGTCGACTGCATTGCTGCACCCGACATCGGCGGGTCCTCCCGTACGGCGCTCCGAATCATCGAACCCTATATTCAGGGAAAACAACTCCTGGATTGCGTTTCTCCTATGACCAACGATCAGCGCGCTACAGGGCGCGCCTACGACGCGGTGGCAGATCAGCTCTCGGCAGTGCTCGACGAGGGCAAATCGATCGCGTTCGTGACGCTTGGCGATGCCTCGGTCTATTCCACCTGGTCTTATGTAAACGAGCGCATGATTGCGCGCGGTTACGATGTTGAGGTAGTGGCGGGCGTCACCTCGTTTTGCGCTGCGGCCGCCGTGCTGCGCGAGCCGCTCTGCGAACGTTCCGAGCAGCTGTTGGTGTCCCCTGTTTCGACGGGCAACATACAGGCGGCGCTTGAAGTGCCGGGCACGAAGGTCTTCATGAAGTCGGGTCGCAAGGCTGGCGAGCTGCGGGAGCTGCTGCGTGAACGCGGCATAGCCGATCGCGCGATGCTCGTCGCAAATTGCGGCTTAGAAGGCCAAGAGGTGGTACCTGACCTCGATGCTGTCGAGGACCTTCCCACGTCGATGTCGATCGTCATTGTCAAAGACGGCGATGCCGGCGTCGGCCCCGCATCTGCGCGAGAGCTGGACGATGCCTATATCCAGGAGCTCAACTGGCGTATAGCGTCTCCCGACGAAGAGGCGCGCGAGGCTTCGTATAACAAATGGAACAACGTAGCCAAGCCCATCGGCAGCCTCGGCGTGCTCGAAGAGGATGTCATGCGCATTGCCGCCTTGACGGGAACAGCCGATGTCGATCTGGGCAAGCGGCTGGTTGTCGTCATGTGCGCCGACAACGGCGTGGTTGCCCAGGGCGTGTCGCAGAGCGGGCCTGAAGTGACCACGGCTGTGGCCGCCAACGTCTCGAAGGGTGTCTCGTCGGTCTGCACGATGGCCCATGCCGTGGGGGTCGAGGCGGTTGCGGTCGATATGGGCATGCTCGAGCCGCCCGAAGATGCCGAGCGAATCATCGACCGCTCGATTTCACGCGGGACGGGCGATATCTCGTACGGGCCGGCTATGACGCGCGACCAGGCGCTGAGGGCAATCCGTGCGGGTGTCGACCTGGTGGGCGATTTCAAGCAGCAGGGCTACAAGATCATCTGCTCGGGCGAGATGAGCATCGGCAACACCACGACGTCGTCGGCGATGTCGGCTGCATTCCTCGGGCAGCCGGTCGAAGCTCTTACCGGACGCGGTGCCGGACTTTCGGATGAAGGCCTGAAGCGCAAGGTGGCCGCTATCAAGCGGGCGTTGGCGGTCAACGCGCCCGACGCCACCGATGCGCTCGACGTGCTCTCGAGCTTGGGAGGTTTCGATATTGCGGGTATGGTCGGGCTGTTCATCGGCGGTGCCATACATCGTGTGCCTATTGTCATCGACGGCTACATCAGCGCACTGGCCGCGTACACCGCAGCACGGCTATGCCCGGAATGCACGTGCGCAATGCTGGCTTCGCATGTATCGGCTGAACCCGCAGCAAAATTCCTGCTCAAGGAGCTTGGCGTCAAGCCAGCCATTCAAGCCGGCATGCGGCTTGGCGAAGGCACGGGGGCGGTTTGCCTCGTGCCCATGCTGGACGCGACGCTCGCCCTGTACAACGGCACGACCTTCGAGGCGACCGGAATCGACAATTACGAGGTCGACTTGCGATGATGATACTGGTAACGGGCGGTGCGTCGAGCGGAAAGAGCGCCTTCGCCGAAACGCTTGCATGTGCGCTGCCCGGGCCCCGCTACTACCTGGCTGCCATGAAGCCCTTCGGCGAAGAAGGCGCACGCCGCATTGCGCGTCATCGCGCATTGCGTGCCGGCAAGGGGTTTAGAACCATCGAATGCTATGATGGACTGCTTCGAATCGGGGAAAGCATTGCCGAGGCGAAAGCATCGCTGCCCGGTCAGGAGAACGGTTCGCAAAGCCTCAGGGGGACTGCGCTCCTCGAATCGCTCGGCAATGTGGTGGCAAACGAGCTTTTCGCCGATGACGGGACCGTTGTTGCTGCCGACGTGGCTTTGCAAGCGGTTGTAGGCGGAGTCGGGCATGTTGGGTCGCAATTCGACAGTCTGGTAATCGTCGGCGACGAAGTCGGTGGCGACGGTCTGCGCTACGACAAAACGACCGAGGATTACATCTGCGTAATCGGTTCGGCCGCTTGCGCTCTTGCGCAACGCTGCGATGTGGTTGTGGAATGCGTGGCTGGCCAACCGCTTGCGGTCAAAGGGGCCAGCGTGCTGGAAAAGCTATTGCCTAAGGAGGTAGCCTGCGCATGACCTTGCTGCGCTCGATCATCATGGCGTTTTCCTGCTTTTCGCAGGTGCCCATGCCGCATATCGATTGGAAACCCCAAAGCATGCGCTACATGATGGCGTGCTTCCCGCTGATCGGCGTGGTTGTGGGCTTGCTCGTCGCAGGCTGGGTGTGGCTGTGCGGGGCTCTTGGGTTTGGTTCCGTGCTGCGCGCAGCGGGTATCGTGCTGGTGCCGATTTGCGTGACGGGCGGCATTCATATGGATGGATTTGCCGACACCTGCGATGCCCTGGCCAGCAACACGCCGCCCGAGCGACGCCGCGAGATCCTGAAGGATTCGCACACGGGGGCCTTTGCCGTCATCGGCGTTGGCTGTTACCTGCTCGCGTATTTCGGATTCGCCACCGAGTTCGACCCTGCTCGAGCGTTAGCGCAGTTGGCCATCGTCCCCGTGCTCTCGCGTTGCCTGAGCGGCATAGCCACGGTGGCGTTTCCCCTGAGCGCTGGTCGGGGAATGCTCGCAGACGAGCAGGAATCGTCGGCTAAGGGTCGTGTGCTGGTTGTGCTCGTCGTCTTTGCAATCGCGTGCGCGGGCGCCTTGCTGTGGCTCGATGCGATTATCGGGATAGTCATGATTTGCGTTGCGCTGGCATGCATGGGAGCTCTGTATATGATGGCGCGGCGGACGTTTGGCGGCATGAGCGGCGACCTGGCCGGGTTTTTCCTGCAGATGTGCGAATTCGCCCTGCTCATCGGTATCGTGGTGGCTTGCAAACTCGTGTAGCAAGTTTAGGAAGGTGTGACTCCGTGGTTGTTGTGATCGGTGGTCGAACGAGCGGCAAGCGCACGTACGTGATGGGTTTGGGCTACGACGAGTCCGATGCGGCCGATGGCGTGCTGGACGGTCGGCCCGTGCTGCTGAACCTGCAGGACCTTGTGGCAAGCGACCCGCGCGAGCCTGCCGAGCTCGCCGCCGCGCTCGCAGACAAGCAGGTCGTGGCCTGCTGCGAAGTGGGCAACGGCATCGTGCCGCTCGACCCGGCTGAGCGCGCCTGGCGCGAGCGTGTCGGCCGAACGCTGAACATCTTGGCGGACCAGGCCGATTCCGTCATCCGCATGGTCTGCGGCATTCCTGTCGTCTTGAAATAGGCATCTGTGCCAACCGTCCTACCGAGGCAGCTCGGGCGATAGCGCTTCGGTTTGGGGATCGAGCCAGTCTCACCGCGGCTGCGCGGGCGGAGGCGCGCTCCGGCTTGGCTTCGGCTAACACTATATGGGTTTACAGGAAAAGTGCCTGCAGAATCGCCGGAGTCCGCCTCCGCCCGCGCAGCCGCTCCTTCGACTAGGGTCAGCTTTGCGCGTTCTTGGCCCTGGCGGCGACGTAGCGGCTCTGGTCGCGGGGGCGCGACTCCGGCGATTCTGCAGGCACAAACTTCCCAAATACACTTAGGTTTAGCCGAAGCCAAGCCGGAGCGCGCCCCCGCGACCAGAGCCGCGGTGGGATGGCCCCTTAGCCGCGGCCCAACAAGCTAGAGGCGTTGCTGATATAGGGGGGCTTGGGATGGTGCGTGGGTTGGGGTCGTGGTATTCTGGTCGAACGCTTTTAAGGATCAGGTAGGCCTTCATGAAGATTAACCATGCCATATTGCATGTATTCGACTTTGTTGCTTGCGAGAATACGTTTGCCCGCGAAGAAATCGATATCACCAACAAGACCGCCAAGAACTATGTGGCGCGCCATGCCGGAAAGGCACTGGCGAACCTCGACAACAAGCATGGCGAGTTTTCCGCAGACAGCCATTTTGCCGAAGAACTGAGCGCGTACTTTCGCGGTGAAGTGGGGTTCGTGGATATTTCCGTCGAGGTCGGGGAATTTCTGGCGCGTGAGCTCGGGCATATGGAAAAGCCCGTCTCTACCGATTTGCTCGTTGTCGATTTCGAGGAAGGCGCCGAAGTTGCGGTTGCCGACGATGATCCCGAGGCTACGTTTGCCGGGCCTGTGCCGCGGTACTTCGGGCTTTTTCTCCTCGAGAGCAAGCAGGCCTACGTTCACGAGCTCATGTACGGCGAGGCAGGCGAGCGTAACGACATCGCGCGCCACCATGCGGTGCTTCCCAATCCTTCGCAGAAGATCGCGTCTTACGCGGTTATCGACTTGCGCACCCTGACGGTCCTTTTCGCCGACAAGAAGCGCACGATTGCGGGCGAGGAATGTTGGCTCATCCCCGATGGCTTGCTGCAGTGTTCGATGGAGGCGTCGAGCAAAGAGACGTTTGCCGCCGTGACCGAGATCGTCGAGGCTGTGGCAGAGGAGTATGGCCGGAACGCTGCAGTCGCTTTGTCGCGCGCCAAGGCATATGCCGTCGAGAACGCCGACGAGGCAGACGACCTTGACCTGGAGGAAATGGCCGAGGTCGCCTTCGAGAGCGACCCGGTGATGAAGGAGCGGTTCGAGGCGGCGGCGCAGGCGGTCGAATTGCCCGAACGCGTGCCGCTTGCGCGCGAGGCCGTGAAGCGCGTTGCGAAGAGCCACAAGATTCGCACCGACACCGGCATCGAGGTCACTTTTCCCGCTGAATACAGCCGCAACCCCGAGTACATCACCTTCACGAGCGAGGCTGACGGCACCATATCGATTCAGCTGAAAAACATCGGCCATATCGAGAACCGCTAGCGATACAGCGCAAACCCTGTGCTTGTTAAGGCAGTGCCCGAGGTGGAGGCCGATTCTCGTTGCTTTGCCCAGGAACGCCAAATGATTATCGTTATGCCCGCCGATTCCCGATAGCAAAGACCACTTCCAAGATATTTGGGCTCGGTTTGTCCTTTATTACTTATTCTTAGTTTGGGTCGCAGTTTTTGCTGCGGAAAAGAGAGTTCTTCAAAGCACGCAGACGAATACCGATAGCGGGAACCAGGCGGCAGGCGGATGGTTCCGATTGTCGTGCCATACCCGCAGAGGGGAGGTACGCTTATGCGTTCTCTGAATTTGTCAGCCATCTCGGATGCTGATAGGCGGGCATGCGAGGCGATTGCGGGTGAAGCGGGGGTGAACCTCAAAGACTGCTATCAGTGCGGCAAGTGCACGGCGGGCTGCCCGCTTGCCGATAGCATGGACCTAATGCCGCGTGAAGTCATTCGCTATTTGCAGCTAGGAGCGATAGACATTGTGCTCGACGCCAAGACGCCGTGGATCTGCGCCCAATGTGTCGTTTGCTCGAGTCGCTGCCCGCAGAACGTGGACATCTGCTCGGTCATGCGCGCGGTTCGATTGGCTTCTAAACATGCGGGCAAGCGCCCGGTTCCCGAAGCCGACATCTTCGACGACGAGTTCATTGCCAACGTTCGGGCGCATGGAGTGTCGAACGAGCAGTACCTGGCTGCGTTCTACAACCTGAAATCCGGACATTTGATGCAGGACATGGGCAATGCCACGCGTATGCTTGCGCGCGGCTTGGTAGGCCCGGCAATCCACAACACGAAGGGCCGCGCTAATGTTGCCGCGGTTATCGACCGTGCGCTCGAGGCAGACGCCGAGCGCCGCGCAAAGGCTGCCGAAACCAGGGGAGGTGAAGCATAGCATGATGAAGTATGCCTATTTCCCCGGATGCTCGGCAGAGACCACGGGAAAGTCGTTTACGATTTCGACGAGCTACGTAGCCGATAAGATCGGCGTTGAGCTGGTCGAGATCCCCGATTGGAACTGCTGCGGCACCTCCGCTGCTGCACTGACAAGCCCCGAGCTTGCGGTGGCGCTGCCGGCGCGCAGCCTGGCTATCTCGGAGCGGGAGCTGCCCGGGCTCGATGTCGTCGCTCCGTGCGCGGGGTGCTACCGCTCGCTCAAGGCTTCGCTTGCCTATGCGCGTGAAAGCCAGGAGAACCGCGACCAGATCAAAAGAATTATCAATGCGCCCTACGAGGCAAAGGCAGACGTGCTTACCCTGCTCGAGGTCTTTGAATCCGACGATGTGCGCGAGGCCATTACCGCCAAGGTGCAGCGTAAGCTTCGGTGCCTGAAGGTCGCTTGCTATTACGGTTGCGCCATGGTTCGCCCAGCCGACGTGTGCGAATGCGACAACGTCGAGGATCCTCAGCAGATGGACGAGCTGATGCGCCTCATCGGTGCCGAGCCGGTGTCGTGGGCGTTCAAGACCGAATGCTGCGGCGCCGCCCAGCAGATGACTGTTCCCGTTCAGGCCAAGCCCATGATCGAGCGTATCTTCCAAAACGCCGCTGCGAACGGTGCTGACTGCATTGTGACATCGTGCCCGCTGTGCATGCTCAACCTTGATATGCGCGAGGCCGAGATTAACGCAGCGCGCGTGGCGCGCGGCGAGGAGCCGTTCGACATCCCGTGCTACTACTTCACCGAGCTCATTGGGCTTGCAATGGGCGCGGAGCCCGACGAGGTGGGGATTGGCATTCATTTCCATCCCGCCAAAACTTTGTTGTTGCAACGCGAGCTCGACGCCCTCGAGCTCGAATATGCCGAAAACGAGGCGCGGGCTGCCGAGGAGCGCAAGAAAGCCGAGATGGCTGCAAAGATTGCTGCCAAGAAAGCCGAAAAGGCAGCTAAGGCTGCAGCCGCAAAGAGCACGGATGTGGCTGCAGAAGCCGAGGAGGTGGCGCGATGAGCAGGATAGGCGTATTCATCTGCTATTGCGGCAGCAACATCGCCGGCACGGTCGACGTCGAGGCGGTCGCCGAGATGGCCCGCACGCTTCCCGATGTCGTGCACGTCGAGACCAACAAGTACACGTGCTCGGATCCCGGGCAAGAGGGTGTGCGCAACGCCATTATCAGCCATGAAATCGACCGCGTGGTCGTGGCTGCCTGCTCACCGCGCATGCACGAGCCCACGTGGCGCAAGCTTTTGGCCGACACGCCGGTTAACCCTTATATGTTGGAAGTCGCAAACATTCGCGAGCAGTGCTCGTGGGTGCACAAGGACCGCGAGGTGGCAACCGCTAAAGCAATGGACCTGGTCAAGATGGCCGTTGCCAAGGTGGCGCGATTGCAGCCGCTACATTCCACAGAGATTCCCGTGCATAAGAAGGCGCTCGTCATCGGCGGCGGCATTGCCGGCATGCAGACGGCGCTCGATATTGCCGACGCGGGCTTCAAGGTGACCATCGTCGAACGCGAGACCTCTCTCGGCGGCAAGATGGTCATGCTCGACAAGACCTTCCCGACCATGGACTGCTCGGCTTGCATCTGCACGCCCAAGATGTCGGAAGTAGGCAACCATCCCAACATTACGGTGAAGAGCTACTCTGAAGTCGAGAATGTCTCGGGCTATATCGGAAACTTCGAGGTTACTATCCGCGAAAAGGCGAAGTACATCGACTACAACCTGTGCACGGGCTGCGGTGCGTGCGAGACGAAGTGCCCGCAGAAGGTCGTGAACGACTTCGAGCAGGGCATGAGCGAACGCACGGCCATTTACAAGATGTTCCCGCAGGCTGTGCCCGCAAAGCCGGTCATCGATGCTGCGCATTGCCGCAAGCTCGCGCAAGGCAAATGCGGCGTGTGCGCCAAGGTGTGTCCAACGGGGGCCATCAATTACGAGGACGAGGACAAGCTGACGACCGAGACGTACGGCGCGGTGGTTTTCGCCACGGGCTACAAGCTCATCGACTGGAAGCCGCTGTATCCCGAGTACGGCGGGGGCGCATACCCCGATGTCATCACGGGCTTGCAGTTCGAGCGCCTGGTCAACGCGTCGGGTCCTACCGAAGGCCATATCCTGCGCCCGTCCGACAACTCCGAGCCTAAAGACGTCGTCATCATCAAGTGCGTCGGCAGCCGCGACCCCAACAAGGGCAAGGCGTACTGCTCGCGCGCATGCTGCATGTACTCGGCCAAGCACGCCCATCAGTACCTCGACAAGGTCCCGGATGGCCGCTGCTACGTCTTCTACATGGACGTCCGCACGCCGGGCAAGGGCTACGACGAGTTCTACATGAACACGCTGCACGATGGCGCGCAGTACATCCGCGGCCGCGTATCGAAGATCTACCAAGAGGGCGGCAAGCTCATCTGCAAGGGCGAAGATACGCTAACAAGCCAGCAGGTTACCGTTGAAGCCGACATGGTCGTCCTCGAGACGGCCATGGTGCCAGCCGACGGTATCGACGAGCTAGCTGCGAAGTTTACGGTCGGCCGCGACGCCGACAGCTGGCTGGTCGAGGCGCACGCCAAGCTGCGCCCGGTCGAGACCAACACGGCGGGCATCTATCTAGCCGGTACGTGCCAAGGTCCCAAGGACATTCCCGATTCGGTATGCCAGGCCGGCGCCGCCGCATCCAAGGTCATCGGCTTGCTGAACAAGGACGTACTGCAGTCCAACCCGCAGATCAGCCACGTTAACGAGGCCATCTGCCAGGGCGATGGCGCATGCGTGGGTATCTGCCCCTACGGTGCCATCCAAATCGTGCAGAAGACCTTCCGCGAGAATTCCCGCAAGGTCACGCGGCCGGTTGCGCAGGTTAACCCGGGTCTGTGCCAGGGTTGCGGCGCGTGTACCGTCACGTGTCGCGCAGGTGCCATGGACCTGCTTGGCTATACGAACGAGTCGATCATGAGGGAGGTGGACGCGTTATGTCAGTGGTAGAAGCCAACAAGACCGCTCAAGTCGGGGTGCCAGATAGCTGGGAGCCCAAGGTTATCGCGTTCTGCTGCCATTGGTGCACCTATACCGGCGCCGACCTGGCGGGCCTGAACCGCATGAACTATCCGGCCAACGTGCGCGTGCTGCGCATTCCCTGCTCGGGGCGCATGAACCCGCAGTACGTCATCGAGGCGCTGAACAAGGGCTGCGATGGCGTGCTCGTGTGCGGGTGCCACCCCGGCGATTGTCATTACGTCACCGGTAATTACTATGCGCGTCGACGCATGATGATATTCAAGCGACTCTTGGAATACGAGGGGCTCGAACCGGAACGCTTCCAGGTGCGTTGGATTTCCGGTGCCGAAGCGGGCAAATTCCGCGATACGGTCATGAGCGTGGTCGAGCAGGTACGAGCACTCGGCCCGCTGAACCTGACGCGCGAGATTCCGCAGTTCGAACTGCCGGCGGTGCCCGACGGCCAAGAGGCCTTCAACGCCGTTCCCGAGGAAGTCATGCCCGAGGAGGTGAGTGCGTGATGACAGCCCAAGACACGATTCGCGCACGCGCGCGCGAACTGTTAGAAAACGGCGAGGTCACGACCTTTATCGGCTGGGAGTCCGGGCGCTTCGAGAATCAGACCACGCCGCTCGTCATCACCGACGCTTCTGACGCCGACAAGCTGGTGTGCAACGAGTACTGCGTGAACACGCTGGCCAAGTACGCACGTGATGTCGTCACTCGCGGCAAGGTGGGCATGGTGGTGCGCGGCTGCGACAGCCGTGGCATTGTGCGCCTGATCAACGACCAGGTCATCAATCGCGAGGACGTATACCTCATCGGCGTTGGGTGCGCTGGCGTGCGCGACCGCAAAACGGGCGAGCTGCTTAAGAAATGCGCCGAATGCCGTCACGGAGACCCCGTTATCTGCGACGAGATGGCAGGCGATGCGGCGGGGAGGCCCCAGCCTTCCGAACGCTTCAAGGAGGTGCACGAGGTCGAGCTCATGACCCAGCCCGAGCGTTCGCGATATTTCGAGGGCGTCTATGCCAAGTGCATCCGCTGCTATGCGTGTCGTGACGTATGCCCGTGCTGTACGTGCCGCGAATGTTTCGTCGACCAGCGCCGCGAGAACTGGGTGGGCAAACAGAACAACGTGGCCGAGAACCGCTTCTACAGCCTTACGCGCGTCATGCACATTGCCGACCGGTGCATCGAGTGCGGCGAGTGCGAGCGGGCCTGCCCGATGGGCTTGCCGCTCATGAAGCTTAACCGCAAGGTCATTAAAGACCTCAACGATCTGTTCGGGGAGTTTGAGTCGTCGATGACGCTCGACGAAGAGCCCGGCAAGCTCATCACGTACGACCTGGTCGATTGCGAAGAGTTCATGTAGGAGGGGGAAGACGATGATACTTACCAAGCAAAACCTGATGCCCCTCTTGCGCAACCTCACCGGCGCGGAACGTGACGTCTTCGTGCCCACGCAGGTTGATGGTGTGTCGAAGTTTGCGCTCATGGACAAGGGCACGGTACCCGATTTCGAGCAAGTTAACACCACGATGCCGCCGAAGGACCTGCTGTTTCCGCAGACGCAGAAGATGTACCATTTCGACGTCGACGCAAACGGCAGTTACCGCATCCACGAATACGACGAGTCGCGCGAGCAGCTGGTCTTCGGGATCCGCCCGTGCGACATGCGTTCCATCGTGTGTTTGGACGAAGTGTTTCTGACCAAGGGGTTCGTCGACGAATTCTATGCCAACGCGCGCGAGAAGCTGACCTGCGTGTGCATTGGCTGCGCGAGCGCCGCCGAGACCTGCTTCTGCGCGTCGATGGACGTCGACCCGCAGCTTGCCCCCAACGCTGACGTCATGCTGCAGGATTGCGGCGATGTGTACAACGTCATCGCGCAGACGCCCAAGGGCGAGGTCGAGGTGGCGGCGTGGGCGCCGTTTGTCGAAGAGGGCGTTGTCGAGCCTGTAACATGCGAGCAATCGCTCGCAGTGAGCATGGAGGGCGTGGTCGACAAGCTCGAGGGCATGTACGACCATCCTATCTGGGATAACCTTTCCATCAAGTGCCTCAACTGCGGCACCTGCACCTACTTGTGCCCGACGTGCCACTGCTTCGACATCAGCCAGGATATGAGGCGCAAAGACGGTGTGCGTTTCCGCTGCTGGGATAGCTGCATGTTCAGCGAGTACACCATGATGGCTGGCGGGCATAATCCGCGCCCCGAGAAGCTCGAGCGCGTGCGCAACCGGTTCATGCACAAGCTGAACTTCTTCGAGCGCCGCTACGGCATGTCGCTGTGCGTCGGCTGCGGCCGCTGCGTCGAGAAGTGCCCGGTCGCGCTCGACATCACGCGCCTGATCGACGACGTGGCTGCAATAGGCTAACCAAGGTCCAAAAGGGTCAGGCCCTTTTGGACCTTGGCACTTTTGCACCTTATTGCCATGTTGGGTAAAACTGCACGGCAACCAATGCCGCCGATTAAGGCGGCGGAATGGAGAACGAAGGATGTCTGGAATCGAGATTGCCCACGGGTGCGCGAAAGGGGAGCGTCCGCTCATCCCGCAGGTGTGCCGCGTGGTCGAGATAACTCAGGAAACGCCCGACGTGAAGTCGTTCAGGCTGCAGACACTCGACGGCAGAAAGCCCTTCGACTGTCAGCCGGGGCAGCTTGGCATGTTCGGCCTTCTGGCGTACGGTGAGTGCATGTTCGTCGTGTCGGCCCAAAGCGACGAATGGGTCCAGTTCACCGTGAAGAAGGTGGGCCTGGTGACCGAGCAGCTGCACGCGCTGTCAGTCGGCGACGAGGTGTCGCTGCGCGGCCCGTACGGCAACTGGTGGCCGGTCGAGGCGTGCAAGGGCAAGGACATGCTGTTCATAAGCGGCGGCATCGGCCTGCCCCCGGTGCGGTCGTTTTTGCTGTACTGCCTGGAGCATCGTGAGGACTTCGGGCGCATCGACTTGGTGTATTCGGGATCGAAGTACGACGATTTGGTGTTCAAGGAGCAGCTCTTCGACATCTGGCCGAACGAGCCCGACATGCATGTGCACGTGTCGCTGTATCACGAGGACCCGCAGTGGGACGGCCCAGTAGCCTACACGGCGCCGTTCTTGGAGACGCTCGAGCTGGGGCCCGAGGATGGCAACCGCGTTGCCGTCCTTTGCGGCGGTCCGTCACTGTCGCGCACGTGCCGCGAGGCGCTCGTCGGTGTGGGCTTCGACGAGGGTCACATCATCACGACGCTCGAGATGCGCATGAAGTGCGGCGTGGGCAAATGCGGCCGCTGCAACATGGGCGGCCATTTCATCTGTCTTGACGGCCCCATCTTCACTCTCGAGGAGATCGCGAGCATGCACTCCGACGTGTAGCTCGGGATAAGCCCTATCTTCCTTGCTCCTGCAGCGACAAATTGGGAAGACTCCCCCGCACAACAGGGGAGTCTTCCTTTTTGTGTTGAAACTTCGACAACCGTCGATTTTGCCCCCAAGCTCAGGGTGTCGCGGACGGAATCGACGGTTGTCGAAGTTTGTTGATGCTGCGGACGCCTCGCATCCATCGTGGTTGAGACTGATGTTTTGAGGAGCCTTCAAAAGTAAGCCCGTTGCGTCACTTTGGTTGTTATCGTGGCGGTCGGCTGCAACGATGCGTGTCGTTCCTCGACAAGTGCGAGGTTATAGGCATCGTCTGATGTTTGCGCTAGCGTTTCGGCGGATCGGTAAGGGTGCTGGATTCGCTACGCAAACCAGATTGTAGCCGTGACTGGCGCCAGGGTTACGCCCTGCGCATAAAGCGTTGCGACTCCGGGCGCATCGCGGTACACGACGGCCAGGGCGCGCCCCCGATAGGTCGAATAATGGCCCGACGTGAAGCGCTCGAGCGTTGTGGGCCGGGCGCTTCCGAAGCCTACGAGCGTTCCACCTTCGACCTTTACTGATATCTCCTCGTCAGCGTTCGCTTCTACGGCATGGTTTGTGCCGACGATCGAAAGCGGAATATAGGCAACATCGCCGGCAGGAGCCACGGGTTTTTCGGGATGAAGGTCGATGTGAAGCGGCCCTTGCGCAGAGACGAGCTCTGACCGGGCGATTTCTCGTCCGTCTTCGTCGAGCGAGACGGCGCTGAGCGTGCCGGGCTCGTAGCGGACCCTGAATCGTGCAAGGCGCTTCTTCACTCGGGATACCCCCACCACGTTCTGGTTCAGCTCGAGGCGTATGGAGTGCGCATGTCCGTCGTAGACCTCCACCTCAGCGAGCGTCCCTTCCATCCCGCGCCACGACCAGCTAGGAAGGGCGTCCGAACCGCGCCAGGTGGCCTTGTACGTCTTGTTGCGCATGATGTTGACGGGTCTCACCTGTATCGATGGGCCGGGTAGCGTATCCCAGGCTGCGCCTGCCAGGGCGGCAGCGGCGTTCGGCTGGCCGAGGATGTCGAGTGCGCCCGATCCGGCGATGAGCCATGGGTATGGCTTGCTGAAGCCGGCCTCGTCTGGCGTGTAGGCCCAGGAGCCAGCCCCGGCTTCCCCGAGATAATCCCAGGCAGCCCACATGAAATCTCCCACGAGATTCGGAACTCTCTTTACAAGATTCCAGTTGTCGACGATTTCATGTTGGAAAGTCTCGGTTCCCACGATGATGCGTTCGGGATGCTTGCGCGCATCGGTAACGTAGCGTGCCGAGCCGTAGTTGTAGCCAGCGATGTCGAGCGCGTCGAGGCCGGGCGAGATGAGCTTGTCGGTCCCGGGAAGCGTCGCAAATCGGGTCATGCCCGTGCCCGTCGCTTGCGCGGCGAGGTTGAACAGCAAGCTTGCCCGAGGCGAGCCCGAATCCTCATCGACGAGGTTGTTCGAAGCGTCGGTTTCGCTCTGCGCGTACCATCTGCGGCCTAGTCGTTCCATGACCATCATGGTTAGGTTGAAGCCGCACGTCACCGGGCGCGTCGGGTCAAGATTGTGAAGAAGGTCGACCATTGAGCGCTCGATTCCCACGCCCTCGTTTGTGGTTGGGTCGGCGACTTCGTTTCCAATCGAGTACATGATGACGCTCGGGTGGTTGTAATCGCGCATGGCGAGCCTTCGCAGGTCGTGGTCGCACCAATCGAGGAAATGCTGTGCGTAATCGTGAGGGTTCTTGCGCATGAACCACATGTCCCATGCTTCGTCAATGACGTACATGCCAAGCTTGTCGCAAGCGGCGAGCAGCGCGGTGGGTGCGGGGTTGTGAGCGACGCGGATGGCGTTGAAACCTGCCTCCTTGAGCAACCGTACGCGCCGCCGTTCGCTTTCGGCGAAAGAGGCGGCTCCGATGACGCCGTTGTCGCAATGAATGCAACCGCCGCGCAAAACCGTCTCCTGGCCGTTGACGAACAGTCCTTGTGGGCTCCATTCGACGGTGCGGATGCCAAAGGTCACCTCCGCTTCGTCGAGGACGACCCGAGACGATCGGAGCTGCGCGAGGTCGCTTGCATGCGTAACGTCGATGAGTGTTTGCCGCGAGTCATCCGTGCATGCCGCCTGCTCATTTAGGAGGTCGATGTGGCAGCGGTATAACACCGGTTGTTCGGCACTCCACAGGTGCGCGTCGGCCACTTCGAGTTCGACGCTCGGGCCCTCTCCTGCGGCAAGCAAGTTGCCAAACGAATCGAGCACCGAAACAATTGGCAGCCCGCCTTCGGCTAATACGTCAATCTGCACGCGGGGTGGGTCAATCGAGGTAGTTGTGATTCTCACGCCCTCAGGCTGTATGTGTTCGCGGGCGCCTTCCCAGAGCCAGACGGGGCGGTAGATGCCCCCTCCCGAATACCAGCGGCAATCGGGCTGTTCAGCATTGCCCGCTTCGACCTCGATAACGTTGTTGCCCGGATGCACGGCATGGCCGATGCCGACGAAGAACGGCACGAACCCGTAAGGAGGTGCGTAGAGCTCGATGCCGTTAACCCATATTCGGGCATTGCGGTAGACCCCTTCGAACTCTAGGTACAGGGTGCCGAGCACCTGCTGCGAAGAGAGCTCGAATGTCTTGCGATAGCGGTACCGCGCCCCAAAATAGTAACCCGAGGCGCTGCCAGCGGGCGCATCGGGTCCTCGTGGGTTGTCGAGCATGGCATCGTGGGGAACAACAACAGATTCAAATTCGCCATCGTCGCGAGCGAATTCCCATCCAGCGCAAAACGAAGTGCGTTTCATGCCGTTCCTCCCACTTGCCGCGCTCCAGAATTGTTCGACATTTTCGTCTGCACCAGAGATTATCGCCTTCGCAGTTTTTGTTCACAAGGGTCTCTTGCTCGTCCATTCGGTTCGGCGGCAGGACGTCAAGTTTACAGCTGCACGCGTTTTTGTTAGTGGCGGCGATTTTTGGTTACGCGCACCGGCGCCGAACTTGGCTGCTGGGGAGAAGATAGCGGCTCTTCGCATAAACGGTGGGTAATCCCCGTTTCTGCAAAATCAAGAAGTGAGGTAACGGGTTACGCCTTCGTCGTTGCGCGCAAAAGGGAAGGCCCCCGCGGATGCAGGGGCCTTCACCATGGAGTTCCTTGCGCCAAGCTTGCTTCTGGCGCGCCCGATTGTACTTCGCGTCACCGTGGGCGCCAGTGCCGCACGCATGTGCGTTGTATTTCGGCATACGTGCGAGCGTGGCCTCCTCGGCCGTCTGGTGCCAAACGGGTCCGCTCTTCGGGATTGAGCGTTTCTTTCTGGGCATGCCCTTCACCTCACGGCGTAAAGATTTTGGGGGTC
>DFIX01000021.1:119193-168845 GCA_002371495.1 Eggerthellaceae bacterium UBA3686 | reverse complement strand
GGGCGCGGTCTCCACAATCCCGACAAATTCAAATTTGGCCTTCGCTATAGCTTGCGAATTTTACCAGGCTAAAGCGCAACATGTAGATCTCCGATTGTGTTCGTGTCTTCATAATTGGTAAATAAGCGCCATAGAGCATTGGCTTGCACCTTTAAACATAAAGAAACGGGGAAGGTTACCCTTCCCCGTTTCTTATAGAGAGCTGCAATACAAGTATATATATATGTGTGTGTGCGCGTATGCTGCTACACGAGGCGCGCGTACTTACGCTTGCCCACCTGCAACGTAGCACCCTCAAGCAGCGACGGATCGACGTTGTACGACTTCGCGGGAACCGGCTCACCGTTGATCTTAACGCCACCGCCATCGATGAGCCGACGAGCCTCGCCCGCACTGTTCGTAAGGCCGGCATCGGCAAGGAGCTTGGCCAAATACACGAGCCCTTGATCGTTAGGGGTTAGATCAGCTGCGTACTCGGGGATGTCGTCAGGAATCTCGTGCTGCTTGAAGACCAAATCGAACTGCGCCTCTGCAGACTCCGCTTGAGCTTCGTCGTAGTATGCCGCCACGATATTGCGGGCCAAAGCGCGCTTTACCTTATTGGGGTGAAGCTCGTCGGCCGCAAGGCCTTTTTCGATTCGGTCGATCTCGTCGACCGGCGCAGTCGATGCCAGACGGTAATACTTGACCATGAGCTCGTCGGGGATCGACATGACTTTGCCGAACATGTCGGCAGGTTCGTCGGTAACGCCAATGTAATTGCCGTAGCTCTTCGACATTTTCTGAACGCCATCAGTACCCTCGAGCAGCGGCAGGGTAAGGCAGACCTGAGGCTCCATCCCCATTTTCTCCATGAGCTCGCGACCTGCCAGCAGGTTGAAGAGCTGATCGGAACCACCAAGCTCGACATCGGCCTTTATGACGACCGAATCGTACGCCTGCATTATGGGATACAGGAACTCGTGAACCGCAATAGGCTGGTTGTTTGCATAGCGGTTATGGAAATCGTCGCGCTCGAGGATTCGGGCAACGGTGAACTTGCCGGCAAGCGCCAGCAAGTCCTCGAGCTTCAGCTCGAGGAGCCATTCCGAATTGTAGACGAGCGTCGTCTTTTCGGGGTCGAGCACCTTGAACGCCTGGTCGACATATGTCTGGGCATTGTGCTTGACCTGCTCGGGAGTAAGCTGCGGTCGCGTCGAGTTGCGTCCTGACGGATCACCGATAAGGGCGGTACCGTCGCCGATGATGAGCGTTACCTGATGACCGAGGTCCTGGAACTGGCGCAGCTTTCGCAGGGGAACCGCATGCCCGATGTGAATGTCAGGGGCAGTAGGATCAACGCCGAGCTTGATGTTGAGCGGTTTGCCGCGCTTGAGCTTTTCAAGAAGCGCGCTCTCGGGAACGATTCGGTCGACACCCGAGGCAATGATGTGTAACTGTTCTTCTGCAGGAAGCATGGTGATGCCTTTCTATTATAGGAGTACCGCGAAATTCTATCACGACACACCGCGAAATAGATGTCCCGTTGTCGTGCCGGGGCGTTTGCCCACAGCACGTCGGTCGGACATCGCCATATCGCGAGCTTTCATCGCGCGCGCCACCGCGTCGGACGCGCGCTTTTTGTCCATGAGCGTCGTGTCGACCATGACGGCGCTAATGCCCATATCTACAAGGTCGACCATGTTCTGAACGATATCGAATTCGACCCCGTTGTACAGATGACTTCTGCCCAACGAGTCGGTGATTACGGGGAACTCGAAGCCTTTGCGATCGACGAGCCTGTGGGCGACCGCGCGGCGCGGACACGTTTGGCATTGTTCGGCACAAGGGCCCTGACTCATAAGCAGGCAATGCTCCGTGATCATGAGCTCCTGATAGCCGGATACAACCAATCCGAGCGGTACGGGCGAGATTCGTGCGAGGTCGTCGATTTGACCAAGCGTTAACTCCGGCGATAACCATACACGCTCAACGCCCATATCCGCGAGCTCGGCAAGTGCCGCCGCATTCGTAACGGGCACATGGGGCCCCACCTCTACGCGCGCGCCACATTCGAGAGCGCGAATGCACGAAGCCATGCTGTCGACAAACACCGTCTTGCCTTCGCGGGCGTAATCCCACAAGTCATACGATAAATCGTATTCACGCGTCGCCGGAATCGGATCGTGATCGACCGTCGGCAACGCCATAACGCACTGCTTTGGATAACCCGCCTGCTCGGGACCGTCTTGGCGCGCCCCCATGAGCACAGCCTGTCCGCGCCTGAAGTTGAGGACGGGAACATAGACCCCCTCAGCCCCTGCGCGCTTCGCCGCACGTGCGCAACTCGGATTCGTAGCCCAAGCAACGACCTTGCACGCCCGCTCGACCGAGCGTGACGATGCGAGGGTTTGCGCTTTGGCCGCAATCGCCCCCCTTCCCGCATAGGCTGCAAGCATCGACCGCTTGAGCTCGTCGAGAGCGTCCGCCCGCAGATGGTGCAGCTGCGAAAACCCGAGCCCCGCCCCTTCCTGAAGGTCAACAGTTAGGCCCTCGAGCATAAATGGCGTTTGGCCAAGGCGGTCGACGTGGCTGCGAACGTCGGGCTCGGCAAGGGGCTTAGTGCGCGCAGGCTCGACGACGTCGCCCCACGACTCGCCCCGATATGATGTGCCATGCTCCTGACCGGCAATAAACGAAATGTGCGCCGGCGCGCCAAGGCGCAGAGTCACGTGGCCGCGTATCGGAATGCGCGGTGCGAAGGCGTCATCCCCGAAAGCTGTGGCGGCATTCCTCACGCGAAACACGCGATCGCCCTTACTTACCCTTTGTTCGACCGGCACCTTAACAAAAGAACCGTCTAGAGGCTGATTGGGCACCGTTGCGGCAAAATGTCCTCGATTCGTCCAGAACTCGACGACGTCACCTGCATGCAGCGGTATCTCGGTCGAGATTTCAGCATTATCGGCATCGACGTTCGATACTCGTCCGACGAAGACGCCGCGATTGTTCGGGCGCCCATAGCTCATAATGCCGTTACCGCGCTCATTTGTAAGATAGGCCGTAGTAAATCCGCGCGAGAACGCCTCTGCAAGACGCTGCCGATGAGTTTCCTCGACAGCGAAGCCGGCGTCTAGAACCTCACGGTAAACCGAAACGACCTCATATACGTAGTCGGGGGATTTCATCCGACCCTCGATCTTGAGGGACGCAACGCCTGCACGCGTCAGGTCTTCCAGCAAGTCGATGCTGCAAAGATCCTTTGGCGACAGCAGGTGCTCGCCCGCGGACGGTAGCGGACCTTGGAATTCTTCGTTATGAAGTTCGTAGGGAAGCCGACACGCCTGGGCGCATAGACCCCGATTTGCCGACCTGCCCCCAATCATCGAAGACATGAGACATTGACCTGAATAGCACACGCAAAGCGCTCCGTGCGCGAACACTTCGACTTCCATGCCAAACGTGCTTGCGACCTCGACGAGCTCAGCGATTTCCGCAATCGAAAGCTCGCGAGCAAGCGTCACCCGCGTTGCGCCGAGCCGAGCCGCAGCTTCGACGCCGGCCGCAGAGTGGATATTCATCTGAGTCGAAGCATGCCAGGGTATTTGCGGCAAAACGCGTTTGAGCTCAGCCGCGAAACCGATATCTTGAACGATGAGCGCATCTGCGCCAGCCTCGTAGGCTTGCCGGGCCAATTCCAAGGCACGATCGAGCTCGCTCGGTAAGATCTCGACGTTCATCGTTACATATATATACACACCGCGAAGGTGCGCATATTCGCACGCCTGCGCAAGAGCCTGCACCGTAAAGTTATCCGCGTTGCGACGGGCGTTGAACTCGTCGAGCCCCAAATACACCGCGTCGGCGCCCGCCGTTACGGCCGCATGCAGGCTTTCGACGGTACCCGCCGGCGCAAGCAGCTCGGGACGACGAACCTCATCGACCACAATAAACCCCTTCCATTGTTACCATTCACTCTCAAGCAGCCCAGATCGGCGACAGATCGTAGCCGCTTGCGCAGCCACTAACTTATATTTGCTAAAACGCGAGCGGCTATAGACCTAGCGCCCTGCCGCTAAACCGGGCGAATAATCGTGATAACCGTGTGAACAGCAGCCTCTCGTTACCAGTACTCCCCAGTGCCTTCACATTCAGCATTTCAGCTTGAAGTATAATAGATAGACTTGTAGCAAAACCGAACTATACGAGGGCAAACACCATGAAAGCACGACGCAAGTTCCGCGAATCCAAAAGCCACGCCGTCGCCTGGGCCATCCTCATTGCCCTTGTTGCGGTCGGGTTCCTTTGCTTCAGGGGAGTAACCAGCGTCTTTGCAGCCTATAACAGCTGGGTCGAAGATCTTCCCGAAATCAATAGCGAGCACTTCAACTACGCCGAAGACTCTTATATGTACGCGAGCGACGGAAAAACATTGCTCGCAAAATTCCAGCTCGAAAAGCGCGACCCCGTCTCGATCGACAAGATAAGCGACTACGCCGTGAAAGCCACCGTTGACGTCGAGGATGTGCGTTTTTACGAGCACAACGGCGTCGACCCTCAGGGTATCGTCCGCGCCCTTTTCAACAACTTGACCGGAGGCGCGCTCGAAGGCGCCTCGACTATTACGCAGCAGCTCGTGCGCAACACCGCTCTATCGGAAGAGGCGCTCGATATTACCCTCGAGCGCAAAGCGCGCGAAGCCGAACTCGCCCTCGAAATGGAGAAGAACTATTCCAAAGAGGAAATACTGAACATGTACCTCAACACCATCAATTATGGCGACGGGTGCTACGGCATTGAGGCTGCTGCTAAAAACTACTTCCAAGTTTCGGCTTCGAAGCTAACCCTTGCCCAAGCTGCGACCCTTGCAGGCATCCCCCAGTCGCCCACTGCATTCAACCCTAAGGAGAATCCCGAAAAGTGCATCGAGCGCCGCAACCAGGTTCTGGATCGCATGCTTGCAGCGGGCGACATCACCCAAGAAGAGCGCGACAAGGCGGTCGCTGAAGGCCTGGGGCTCGATCCGGCCGATTCCGAGCCTTCGCAGGGAATCTACGCGTACCCGTACTTCACGAGCTTCGTGCGCGACGAGCTCATGAAATCCGACAACATCTACGGCTGCTCTTATTCGGATCTGTTCCAAGGCGGCTTGAAGATCTACACCACCCTTGACACCGATATGCAGGATAAAGCCGAGAAGGCCTGTAAAGAGCAGTACGAGAGCATGGATGGTGACCTCGACGCCGCGCTTGTGGCCATGGACCCGACCAACGGCTATGTTAAGGCAATCGTCGGCGGCAACGACTTCTACAAGGACCAGTGGAATATTGCTACCCAAGGCGGGCGCCCGAGCGGTTCGACCTTCAAGGTTTTCACCCTTGCCGCAGCTATCGAGCAAGGAATCAACCCCCTGTCAGCCATTGACTGTTCGAGCCCGATAAAACTTGCCAACGGGACCGAAATCAACAACTTCAACAACGAAACATACGGCCGCATGACCATCGCAGATGCGACTGCGATTTCGTCAAACACGGGCTACTACCGCTTGACCGAGAAGATCGGCGTGAACTCGTTAATAGAAATGGCGCATCGAATGGGCATCGACTCCGACCTTTCTCCCTACCCCATCATCACGTTGGGCACCGAGAACGTGACGCCCCTCGAGATGGCAGAAGCCTACAGCACGCTAGCATCAGGCGGCGTGCATCACGACTCGGTCGTCATCACGCGCATCGAAGACAAGAACGGTGACGTGCTCTTCGAAAACGCCGATACCAGCGAACGCGTGCTAGACGAACATGTAGCTGGGGCCACCACCGAAGTGCTGCGCGGCGTTTTCGAAAAATCCTACGCTACCGCATACGGCGCAGGCCCCTCAAACGGACAGCCTGTTGCAGGAAAGACGGGTACTGGTGTTGAATATCGAGACCATTGGCTTGTGGGGTACAGCCCCTCTCTTACCTGCTCAGCCTGGATCGGCAACCGCGATTACTCATCAACGAGCGAATCGCTCAACACCAACAGCCTCTGGCATAATTTCATGACATCCGCACTCGAAGACACACCGATAACGCCGTTCCCGACTGTCTCGGACCCTGCTTACAACTCGACCCAGCAAGAGCTCATGTACGACTACAACACGCTCAGCGAAAGCAAAGGTGACGACGAAGAAGACGAGGAGCTTAAAGAGCGAATCAAGTCGTTCGAAGCCGGCGATCTGAACGAAGAAGATCTGTCGGACCTTTATTCGGATTCGAAATACGAAGTCCATATAACGTACGAGTATTCCGATACGTACCCCGAAGGTACCGTTCTTTCGCAGAGTCTCGACAGCTCAAGCGGCGTCATTAACACGGTTGTCTCACTCGGTTCAGGAGAAGGCGATAGCAACGACTCGAATGCCGATTCTGAATCAGAATCCAACACAGACTCATCGGATACAACCGAAAGCGACCAGTAACATACGGTGCTTTAAGCTCTCTGCGTTACCGCGCGTCGAGGCACGACGTAGCGAAACTCTTTGGCTTTGCCACCGCCAAATGCGATGCCGGCTAGTCCAGGTTTCGGACCGGCCGGCATTTTCTAACTCTCGGTTATTATCAAAACGCGCGTCGGTAAAGAGCAGGGCCTAGAAAAGATATCTCGTCCGCCCAAATTTGCTCAAAGCGTATTTGAAGTAGGCCCCTTACGCTTCTGCCGCAGTTTTATCGCCTTGCTCGAGGGCGGCTACCCCCTCGTCATAAAGCTTTTGAATCTCGGCAATTTGCTTATCGTACGTCGACCAATCGAACGAATCGCCCGCTTTGTCAGCCGCAGTGTACAGCGATACATACTCATCGAGTGCCTTGCGCAGCTTGGACGTGCCATCTACATAGCTTTTACGAACATCCGCGAGCGTCTCGGGTGCCTCGAGGGACTCGAGCTTGTCAAGCGCTTTATTGGCGTTATCGGCCTGAGTGCGCATGTTCACCACGTCGCCTCGCGATACCGCATCGACGAACGAATCCAAATTCGCATCGAGTTCGACCATGGCCTCGTTCACTTGCGACATGTAGGCTCGATTCGCCTGCTGCTCTTCGGTCATATTCTGTGAAGGACCAGCCGCACATCCCGCAAGGGCCATACCGCATGCTAAAACGCATGCAATTACAAGGTATTTCGCTATCGAAGCGAGTCTCATAGCTTACTCCGTTCTGGTACCAAACCGCCGAGGGCGCTGCCCTCCTCAGCTACAGTATCATCTGGCAGGGCCATCTGCGGCTGGAATACCGCGAATCGCACAGTTTACCTAGACGATGAGCCCCGTGTTGAATTCTTCGAAGAGGAATTCTTCTGCTCTTGCTGCCTACGCTTGCGCTCGGCCTCGGCTTCGCGCTGGCGCTGGCGCTCTGCCTCGACCATGCTATCGTAGCTTCCTTGACTGTAAACATGTCGTTCGGAATCTTCGTAGTAGAAATACGTAGGATCGTCTGCAAAATCGAATTCTTGAATGGGGAGCGACTCAGCCTCCATGACGTCGGCCGCGTAGCTTCTAAAAACGTCGGCGCACGTCCCAACAGGAACCGACGTCGCATTCGATGGGTCGCCGACCCAAATTGACGCCGCAGTAAAAGGCGTAATACCTACGAAGGTGATATCTTTGTAATCTTCCGACGTGCCCGTCTTGCCCGCCACCGGCTGCCCGTTCCACATCGACGCAGCAACGCCGGTGCCCCACTGAACAACGCCTTTCATCACCTCTTGCGCAGCGTGGGCCTGCTCAACGGTAAGTACCCTTTCCTCCCTGTCCTCGGGATTCGAAGCGTCCACAATAATGTTGCCGCTTCGATCCTCGATGGTGCTTATCGCGCATAGGTCGTGCCGCACGCCCCCATTTGCGATAGTCGCAACTGAATTTGCAAGTTCGAGCGGTGTTATGTTTTGCACGCCCAACGTAAGACTGGCGCCAGCCCCCTCTTCGTCCAAATCAGTTGTGACGCCCAAATCGTAAGCCGTTTGGGCGACATCATGAACACCTATCGAGGAGATCAGGCGCACGAAACCCGTATTCGAAGAGATGGCAAACGCATTGGCGATGCTTCGCGTACCATAACTGATGTTGTCATAGTTTTCGAGCGTATAGCCATCGACCGTCGCCGGCGAAGAGCAGTCAACATACGTACCGTTTGGATCGATTCCGGCTTTTATGGCAGCGACCAGGGTGAACACCTTGAAAACAGACCCGCAGGGCCGCCCACCACCGCCTTGCCCGGTTGCAAGGTTGACCTCGCTTCGTTGGTAGTCGGACCCGCCGACAATCGCCTCGACGTTGCCGGTATTAGGATCGACCACCGCCATGGCCACTTCCATGGAATCGCTGTACAGGCTGTTGCGCTTTTGCTCGCATGCTTCTTCGGCAATCTTTTGCTTTCTGACATCGAGCGTCGTGTAGACCTTCAGCCCGCCTTTAAGAATGTCGTCCTCCGACAAATCGTAATCGTTGTACAGAAGCTGCAAAGCATAG
Source organism: Eggerthellaceae bacterium UBA3686 (assembly GCA_002371495.1). Taxonomy (GTDB): domain Bacteria; phylum Actinomycetota; class Coriobacteriia; order Coriobacteriales; family Eggerthellaceae; genus UBA9715. The sequence continues at coordinate 160,363 of DFIX01000021.1, read as the reverse complement.
CTCGTAAAATACGGATAAGCGACTATGCCATCACCCACGAATGCCGTGGGACGAAGGCCAAGCGAGCTCTTGACGGCCGTATTGTATTCCTTCTCGGAAATATAATGCTCGTCAAACATCCTCTTAAGCACTATGTTGCGCCGCGCAAGAGCGTTGTCGGGATGTTGGATTGGATCGTTATATGTAGGAGACTGCGGTATACCCGCCAACAGCGCCGATTCGGACAATGACAGCTCATCGGCCGATTTCGAGAAATAGCGGTTTGCAGCCGCTTGAATGCCATATGCTCCCGAACCATAGTTCACGGTGTTGAGATACATGAGCAGTATCTCGTCCTTGCTGTACATTTTTTCGATCTGCAAGGCAATATACGCTTCGCGGACCTTACGCCTGACCGAAATGTCATCCATCTCGCCAGCCAAAACCGTATTCCGCACGAATTGCTGCGTAATGGTCGAGCCGCCCTCCAAGGAACCGCCTAGTATGTTGTTAACGAGCGCGCGGACGACCCCGAAGTAATCAACGCCCGAGTGGTCGTAGAAGCGGGCGTCTTCGATGGCCAGCGTGGCTTCGATTAGGCTATCGCCAATATCCCGCATCGTAACCGGCTCGCGGTACTCCAGCTGCAATCGAGCGAGCACCGTCGAGCGATCGCTTGCATACACGTAGGTGGGCTGCGGAGTGCTGAACGCCTCGGCACTCTTGTAATCGGGAAGATCGCTAAACCACGACCCAAGAACGAGCACGAACCCCAAACAGGTGCTGAACACAAACGCACCGAGCAGGGCTAAGGCTCCCAGCACAAAGCCGAGGACCCTGCCCTTCTTGACACCTAGCCTATTCTTTACTGCGCGAGAGCTCACTAGACGGCCTTCAAGCGAGGTTTAAAGACGAGATTCGTCGGCAAGCAAGCCGGTCTCGATCATTCGGAGCTGGTCGCGAATCGCATCCCTGCCAGTGCCGCCTTCGGTCATCCGCGCATCGGCGATCGATTCCGCATCGAGCGCTCCGGTGATGTCTGCTTCGAACAGATCGCTTTCGGCTTTGAAGTCTTCTAGGGATAAATCTTCGAGCCCGCATTTGCGCTGATCGCACAAAAGCACCAGATGTCCTACTATTTCATGCGCGCGCCGGAACGGCAGACCCTTTTTCGCAAGGTAATCGGCGACGTCCGTTGCCGCCAGATACCCTTTGTTCACCTGCTCGCGCATCGCCTCGGCGTTAACCCTCATGGTCGAAATCATGCCCGCCATGCAGGTATAGCAGTCCTCGAGCGTCCGAGCAGCATCGATGGCGCCCTCTTTGTCTTCCTGGAGGTCTTTGTTGTAGGCAAGAGGAAGCGATTTCAAAGTTATGAGCAATGCCACCAGATCGCCCACTACGCGGCCAGTTTTCCCACGAATGAGCTCGGCGAAATCGGGGTTTTTCTTCTGGGGCATAATCGAGGAACCCGTAGAGAATGCGTCGGAAAGCGTGATGAATCCGAATTCGGAGGTCGACCAGAGCACAACCTCTTCCGCCAGCCGCGAAAGGTGTACGCAGGAAACGCTCGCCGCATAAGACAGGTCAAGCAGGAAATCACGATCGGAAACCGCATCGAGCGAATTGGCGGTCACGCCCGAGAATCCCAGATCGGCAGCAGTCGCCCGACGATCCAAAGGATACGTTGTGCCAGCCAGGGCAGCCGACCCCAAGGGGCAGACGTCCGCCGCTTCGTAAGCTGCCGAGAGCCTACCGAAATCACGCGAGAACATCCATGCGTAAGCCAGCAGATGATGCGACAAGAACACCGGCTGTGCGTGCTGCATGTGGGTATAGCCGGGCAATATGACATCGAAATGCTCTTTGGCGGCATCAACGAGAACCCGTCGCAACTGCAAGTTGGCCTCCATCAGGTCATGACAGCGCTGCTTTGCGAACAGGCGCGTATCGGTTACGACCTGATCGTTTCGGGAACGCCCCGTATGCAGTCGAGCCCCAGCCTCGCCGATGTCGGCAATCAGGGCTTTTTCAATTGACATGTGGATGTCTTCGTCGTTGATGTCGAAGGCAAACTCGCCTTCTTCAATGCGCGCTTGGATGCGATCGAGACCTGCGACGATAGCCTCCACATCATCCAACGCTATGACGCCTTGCTGGCCGAGCATCCTGGCGTGGGCTTTCGAGCCGGCGATGTCCTGCGCATAGAGCTGTTTGTCAATCGGCAGCGAAGCGCCGAAGCGCTGCGTGAATTCCGACACGTCTTCTGTAAATCTTCCTGACCATAGAGCCATTGGCAGATACCTTTCGATGTATGCGCGGGAAACCAACGCGTTTTACAAACGCAAGCAGGCTATATTGTTTAGCATCTTTGCACAACGCGACCCTGCCGTTAGGCAAGGGTCGCGCCATACATACAGAGAACTCTGCAGTTATTCGTCGGCTGCAACAGCCTGGCGATTCTGGGCCCACACCTTCGCGGGCAGAGCAAACAATTCGATGAAACCGGCAGATGCCTCGTGATCGAATTGATCTTCCTTGTCGTAGGTAGCAAGCGCGTAATCGTAGAGCGAATATTTGGACTTGCGCCCCACAACCGTACATGTTCCCTTGTAGAACTTGCAGCGAACAATGCCAGTTACATGCTCTTGGGTCGAAGCGATGAACGCATCGAGGGCCATCTTGAGCGGCGCGAACCACTGGCCATAGTATACGCATTCGGCCCATTTCTGCTCGATGCCAAGCTTGTAGTGCAAAACCTCGCGCTCAAGGCACATATCTTCGAGCGCCTTATGGGCCGTTATCAGCGAAAGTGCGGCAGGCTGCTCGTAGCATTCGCGGCTCTTGACCCCGACAAGGCGATTTTCGATCATGTCAAGACGACCGTACCCGTTGCGTCCCGCGATTTCGTTAAGCTTGTAAATGATGTCGATATAGCTCATCTGCTGGCCATCGAGCGAAACCGGAATGCCCTTTTCGAAACCTATTTCGACATATTCAGGCTGGTCGGGAGCATCCTCGGGCGATCCGGTCATCGTGTAGATGTCCTCGGGGGGCTCGTTCCAGGGATCTTCGAGCACACCGCATTCGATAGCGCGGCCCCACAGGTTGTCGTCGATGGAGTACGGCTTCGCGTTGGTGACAGGCACATCGACGCCATGCTCGGCAGCCCACTCGATCTCTTCGGGGCGCGTCTTGAACGGCCATTCGCGTACGGGCGCAATGATCTTGATGGACGGATCGAGCAGCCAGACGCTCGTTTCGAAACGGACCTGATCGTTGCCCTTACCCGTGCAGCCGTGGGCGATGTACTTCGCGCCATGTTCGTGGGCTATGCGCACGAGGTGCTTCGAGATGACGGGGCGCGAAAGGGCCGAGAGCAGCGGATACCTGTTCTCGTAGAGGGAATTAGCGCGAATGGCATCGGTAAGGTACTCGTTGACGAATTCCTCACGCATATCGACGACATATGCCTCGATAGCGCCCGTACGCAAAGCCTTCTGGCGGATAGCCTCGAGACCATCATGCTCTTGGCCTACCTCGCCAACGACGGCGATGACATCCATATCGTGCTCGTCCATCAGCCACTTGATGCAAATCGACGTGTCGAGCCCGCCGGAATACGCAAGCACTACCTTTTCTCGTTCGGTCATATCAATTCCTCCTGTTTAGTCCAAATCGCGCTTTACCGCGATAAAGTAACCATCTGCCATTCTACAGCAGCGCAGCCAGCCGCTCGATGAGGGCGTCCACATCTTCACGCTTGCATACAAGCGGCGGAAGGAAGCGAAGCGTATGCAGGCCGGTGGCGTTCAGCAACAACCCCTGGTCGAGCGCGTCAAGCGTAATCGCAAAGGCGTCAAACCCATCGGCAAGATCCGCCGCGACCATAAGACCCTTGCCTCGCACCTCGGTGACATGCGGCAGCTCGGAAAGCCGGCCGCGTAGATATGCACCGACGGTTTCGGCGTTTTCTGCAATGCCTTCTGCCGCAACGGTATCGAGAACCGCGTTAGCTGCGGCGATGGCCAAATTGCTGCCGCCAAACGTCGAGCCATGAATACCTGGCTCAAATACTGCCGCGATATGAGCGGGAGCCGAGCAGGCGCCCATAGGCATACCCCCAGCAATGCCCTTGGCCATGGTCACAACATCGGGGACGACCCCCGTATGCTGGAAAGCGAAGGGATAGGTGCCGCAGCGATACATTCCGCACTGCACTTCATCGAACATGAGCAGAGCGCCGTTCTGCGTGCAGAGCCTGCGCGCAGCTTGCAAGAATTCGTCGGTGCAGGGGTATACGCCGCATTCTCCCTGAACAGGCTCAATCAACAAGCCGGCGACCTCAGCACCAACTTCGTCGAACAGGCGCTCGAGAGCAGATACGTCGTTGGCGGGCGTCGCCATAAATCCGTCCGGCAACGGTTGAAACGCCTCTTGCTTTACAGGTTGGGCAGTTGCCGCCAGCGTAGCGAGGGTGCGACCGTGAAAACTGCGTTCGAGCGTGACGATGAGGCGAGGGCGAGCCGCCGAGCCCTCGGATTCAGCCTGGCGACGCGCGTAAAGACGCGCAAGCTTAATGGCGCACTCGTTGGCCTCCGCGCCGGAATTCGCAAAGAAGGTCTGCCATGGCTCCGCGTCGGATGCTTGCATGTTCAGCAAGTCGGACAACCTCTTCGAGAGCTCTCCGCGACCTTCGATATAGTAGTAATTGCTTACATGCATGAGGCGCTGCGCCTGCTCGGTCAACGCTCCGGTAAGCGCGGGATGGCAATGCCCCAAGCTGATAACCCCGATTCCGCCAATGAAATCGAGGTACTCGCGCCCAGCATCATCCCACACGCGCATCCCCTCGCCGCGAACAAGCTCGACCGGCTTGCGCCCGAACGTGTGCATGACATAAGTGTCTTCTAGCCGTTTCTGTTGTTCAAAAGTCATGTGTTGTCCTCATCTTTCAAAGTGTCGCAACCCTTGCGGAACAGCGCCGCAGCCCCAACGCCAGAACCAAACGTTATGTCGGCAGGGCGTCAATCGCGCAGCACATTGACGCGGTACGAATGGTATTACGCTTGTAAACCAGCCTTGTTTTCGAGCAGTTTTGAGGCAAAGTTGCCTATTGGACCATGGCCAGCGTTGTCGGCATCATCACCATCGACGTAAACGGCGGTTCCCACGCCCGACATCGTAAGCATCTCGAGCAAAATGGCGTGCGGTATGGTGCCGTTAATGATGTAGGCGCTCGACACGCCCCCCTGAATCGCGTCGACGCACGAACGCAGTTTCGGAATCATGCCCGACGAAAGCGTTCCGCCCTCGATAAGCGCGCTCGCTTCGTCTACGGACAGCTGCGATACGAGCGTATCTTTGTCGTTGAAGTCGAGGTACAGACCATCAACATCGGTCAAGAACAGTATTTTTGCAGCCCCTGTAGCGGCGGCGATCTTGCCCGCCATGACATCGGCGTTCACATTGCAGTAACCGCCGTCGTTTCCAATGGCGACCGACGCGATTACCGGGATGTAATCAGCATCGATCAGGTCTTGTAGAAGAGCGCCGTTAATGCGCTTGATCCGGCCAACGCGGCCGAGTTCGGGTGAAGCGGGTTCGGCTATGACCGTTCCGCCGTCAACGCCGTTCACGCCCACGGCGATATTGCCATGCTCGTTTAAGGCGCGAACGAGCTCCTGGTTCACCTTGCCCGCCAAGATGGTGCGCACGATGTCCATGCCCTCTTCGGTGGTCACGCGCTGTCCGTCCTTGAACTCCACGGGTATGCCAGCATCCTGCATGGCTTTGGTGATGTCTTTGCCACCCCCATGCACGATGACCGGGTTTACACCGACCGTTTTCAGCAGCACGATATCTGCCATGACGTCGGCGCGCAACTTGGGATCGACCATCGCCGCGCCACCGTACTTGATGACGATGGTCTTTCCTGTGATATTTTTTATCCAAGGTAATGCCTCAGCGATGAGCTGGGCGGTTTCCCTGTCGGTCACGCCTTTCGGGCGCGTGTCTTTCGAGAATCTCATGTTCTGTAATCTCCGTTTATCGTTACGTAATCGTACGAAAAATCGCACGTCCAAATCGTGGTAGAAGATGCGCCCGCGCCCAGATCGACGTCGATGTCGATTTCTGGACGCTCAAATCGTCGCAGGGCCTCCTCTTCATCGAATGGAACGGGCAGGCCACCCCGTAAAACCGGAATGCCCATAATGTCGATAGAAACCCCCGACTGCTCGAACCGGGCACCTGACCTGCCTGCCGCTGCCGCTATACGCCCCCAATTGGCGTCATGCCCAAAAATGGCGGTCTTCGTGAGCGGGGAGTTCGCAATGGTGCGGGCCGCAGCATCGGCATCGGCGTCATCTGCGGCGCCGGCGACTCGCACGGTAATCAACCTCGTGGCGCCTTCGCCGTCTGCGGCCATTTGGCGCGCAAGCGTCTCGCACACAGCCGCAAGTGCTGCCTCGAACCGCGCAAATGCCAATCCCTGAGAATCGAACGGGCTGCCTCCGGGCGCGGCGGCACCGCTCGCGAACGCAAAGCAGCTATCGTTCGTCGACGTATCAGAGTCGACCGTAATCTTGTTAAAGCTTCGCTCAACCGCCCGCTTGAGCGCGGAATGCAGAGCGTAAGACTCGATAGGCGCATCAGTGGTAATGCAGGCTATCATCGTAGCCATATTGGGCATGATCATGCCCGAGCCCTTGGCCATGCCGCCCACGGTAAACGTGGCGCCGTCATAACCGACGCCATCGCCCGAAAACGACACGGCGAATTCCTTGGGATGCGTATCGGTCGTCATTATGGCACGAGCAGCAGAGGCGCCCCCATCACGCGAGAGGGCCTTTACCGCCAGAGGCGTACCGGATTCGAATACGGAAGTATCGATATGCACGCCTATGACTCCAGTCGAAGCCACCATGACCTCGTTTGCCGGGCAGCCAACAGCATTTCCGACGATAGAAGCCGTATCGCGCGCAGCCTGCAGACCGAGATCGCCCGTTGCTGCGTTTGCGCAACCAGAGTTGATAACCAAGGCGCGTGCCGTGCCGAACGACACGTCGTCTAGGTGTTGCCGCGACACGATTACCGGAGCAGCGCAAAACACGTTTTGCGTAAAAACAGCGGCACATGATGCCGGCTCGTCAGCAACGACAAGAGCCATATCGAGGCGGTTAGGATCCGCGCGGAAACCGGCATGCACTCCCGAAGCGCGAAACCCAAGCGCGCTCGCGACGCCCCCGTCCGCAACGACGGACATGCCCGACAAATCGGGCTTGCCACCTGGCAGATTCAATGGCTGTATTGCCTCAGATTCACACGTCATACGCTACCCCTCCTTGGTTACGCCGGGATAGCGATTTGCTCGAGACCCGTTGCTTGCGGAAGCCCAAACACGATATTGGCACATTGGACGGCCTGGCCAGCAGCGCCTTTTCCGACATTGTCGATAGCGCCAGTTGCAACTACCACGTTAGCATGCTCGTTATATATTGCCGCAACATGGGCGCGACAGGTGCCCGCAACCGAAGACGTCTTGGGCTGCGCCCCTCCTGTAAGCACACTTACGAGCGGCTCGTCTGCGTAGAACCCAGTGTAGAGGTCGTCGAGCATGGCTTGGCTTATCGCAGTGTCGCCTACCGGCAATGTCACCGTAGAAAGCAGGCCCCGATCGAGCGGAGCGAGATGCGGCGTAAACACGAGCCTTCCGGGTATTCCCAGAATTTGCTCGATTTCGGGCGTATGGCGATGGTTTCCCACGCCATACGCTTCGAGATTTTCATCCGCAAAGCAATAATGGGTACGCTCGGTGGCTTTCTTGCCAGCCCCAGAGACCCCCGATACAGCGTCTGCGACGACGGGGCCCTCGCCCAACAAACCGGCGCGGATGAAGGGGGCTGCCGCAAGCGATGTTGCCGTTGGATAACAACCAGCGCAGCCGACGAGCACTCCGTTGCCCTTAGCGCGGCGGTCGGCAAGCGCTGCAAGTTCTTCGCCGAACAGCTCCGGCAGACCGAAAGCCGCCTGTGCTAGCAAACCGGTCGCAGTATGCTCAACCTGATACCATTTTTCGTAAACTGCAGGATCCTTAAGGCGAAAATCAGCAGATAGATCGATGACCGCAACGCCAGCATCGACCAGCGCCGGAGCTTGCGCAATGGCAGCCGTATGCGGCACCGCTAAGAAAACGACATCGCACTCTTTAAGCGGGGCCTCTGCATGCGTCGAGAACGCAAGATCGCATGCCCCCGTGAACGCGGGATACACACTGCTAATCTGCTTGCCTGCCAGCTCATTAGAGGTTGCGGCAACCAACTCGAATTCCGGATGCAAGAGAACCAGGCGAACGACCTCAATACCGGCGAAACCTGCCGCCCCAACAACTCCAACGCGTATGCTCATGAGAACCAGCCCCAATCTTGTGAATATGGTGAAATTACATCGTAGGAGTGCATTGGCGTGTTTGCAAGCCGTTAAGCCCGTCCGTCGATATGAAATCCACGAACGCTCTTTAGTTGACCAGAAAAACCCGAAATCGAACCTACGGCGAAATCGTTTGATGCCGAACGATGCTGAGGTTTGCGGTAAAGTGTAGTTGAAACACGGCGATTAAGGAGGCATCATGCCTAGCAATATTGAAGCAATAGTAGATTATTTCCGCAGCGGCATAAAACAAGCTGGCGAGGTCGGCCGGCTCGGCGTCGAACTCGAGCATATCATGATTGACGGCGACTCGATGCCGGTCGCCTACGACGATGAGCACGGTTCGCATTGGCTCCTTCGGCAATTCGAATCAGAGATGCCCAATAAGACGCTCGGAGAAGGCGACGCCTTGATCGGAGTCGCTTCGCCAGATGTTGCGCTGAGCCTCGAGCCCGCCGCACAAGTCGAGATATCCGCCGGACCCTACAAGCAGGCAGGCGAAGCCCGCCTCGACTTCGAAGGGCTGCAACGCCTTATGAGCGACATGCTTAGCCCCTACAATCGACGCCTCATCACCCTCGGCTATCACCCCACGGCAAAGGCCAATGAGTTGCAGCTGATCCCCAAAGGCCGCTACCGCCACATGGATGCCCACTTCAGCAAATTCGGCCCCTACGGCCGCTGCATGATGCGCGGAAGCGCTGCAACCCAGATATCAATCGACTACTATTCCGACGAAGATTGCCTCCGCAAGTTGAGACTCGCTTCGGGCATTGCGCCGCTGCTCGCATTGCTCTGCGATAACGCTCCCGTCTTCGAAGGCAAACGTCGTGCGCATCATATGGTGCGCACGAAAATCTGGCGCGAATGCGACCCCGACCGCTGCGGCCTCGTCCCAGGCGTAATGGATCCCTCGTTTACGCTTGAGGATTACGCATCGTACGTTTTGCGAACTCCGGCCATCTTCGAAGTGGACGAGAACGGTTCATCTCACGCAACCGACAAGACCTTCGGCGAACTCCACGATAATTCGCCTATGACCGAAGACGATATTGAACACGCATTGTCGTTGTTCTTCAATGATGTACGCCTGAAAACCTATATCGAGATTCGTCCCGCCGATTCGATGCCGACACCGTTTGTCGCTTCGTATGCAGCCCTAATCAAAGGATTGTTCTACTACGACCAATGCCTCGACGCGCTCGACGAGCTGCTCGAGGGCGTGACAGCCGACGATGTCGAGCGCGCAAAGACAGACTTGATGTCGCAAGGCTATAACGCGACGGTCTACGGCAAGGGAGCTGGCGAAACGATCGATACGCTGTTCGATTTGGCACGCCAAGTCTTGCCTGGCGACGATCGGGTTTACTTGGGAGCGCTTTCGCAACTGGCGCGCAGCCGGAAAACGTTGGCCATGCTCGAAGAGAAAACGCTCAAGCTGTAGCGGCCCTACATCCGCAACGATGAGCGATCCTGGCAGTTGAGCAAATCCGAATCGAACAGAATTCGCTCGAAAACCGCTGGCCTCATTGCTACAAGGCATTCGTCGTTGCCGTCGAAAACGATTACCGGCTCGTCTGATTTGTGCGCGAGCGAGACGAGCTCCCGCGCGTTATCCAAGGAATCGAGCATACAAGTACCCATACGGTAGCCTCCGTTCATAAAATGGATGGTTGGCAAGCCCGCGATGGTCGACCCTGCTCGCTATTAGTCCGCCATGAATTCCTTTGCGCTTGGCGTCACTTGCCTCTGTTTGGCATGAGTATACCACATTAAATCGTACATTTGTTTGTTTTTTGCCAGATTTGCAATTTCTTGCAAGAGTAGAGAAGGACCCGCTTCCAAGGTCTCTTACCCAAACAGGGGCCCAACAAGAACAATCCCCAGAAGGCTCAGTGCTATGAAAGGCCCAAATGGCATTTTTCGCCGCAAGCGATCCGCAATGGGCCTTGCGCTTTCATCCACATTGGGATTCTTGTTGGATTCTGCTGGCAGCACGAAACCCGTCACGAATCCCAAGATGCAACTTACGAGCACAACGAGCACGGCTTTGTCGAAGCCCACGTACAAACCTGCAATAGCGTAAAGCTTAATGTCGCCGCCGCCCATACCGGGCCGCCCTGTAACATGCTCGATTAGCAGCACGAGCACAAACAATAGGGCGCCTATGCAAAAACCGCCCAGAATCGAGGCCTTGAACTCGTCCAACGAAAAGCTTCCCGTAATCGCCGTTGCTACAAAATATGCAAATCGTATCGAAACGGCTATGGCAATGTCGGCATTGGGAATAACCCTGTTTCTAAGATCGCAAACCGAGCAGTGAGCCAGAACGCCAACGAGGAGCACGTACTGGATAGTCACGAGCGCCGGCCAGCGCATCGCAACTACCGCGACCGCCAAAACAACAGCGACCGCTGCAACAATTCGGCGCTCCATTACCACGAAATGAGATCGTACCCCGTCTCGGTCACCACGAGCTGCACCTCCCACTGGGCAGTAGGCAGCCCATCTGCCGTGCGGACCGTCCAGCCATTGGGGTCGTTCATGTCGATTTCGACTCCGCCCATGTTCACCATCGGCTCAATCGTGAAGCACATGCCCGGCACGAGCACGGGGCCTGTTCCAGCTTGCTCGTTGAAGCCCACCCAGGGATCCTCGTGGAATTCGAGACCTATGCCATGCCCGCCGAATTCGCGCACGACGGTAAAACCAGCATCGGTTGCCACCTTATTCACGGCGGCGCTGACATCGCCGAGAAAACCCCATGGCTTCACAGCAGCCAAGCCTGCCTGCACCGACTCGTATGTGACGTCCACGAGGCGTTTCCATTCGGGATCGACCTCGCCGATGCAGAACATGCGCGACGAGTCGCTGAAGTAACCGTGCTTGATAGTGGACATGTCGACGTTGACGATGTCCCCTTCTTTCAAGATGTCTTCGGGGCTCGGAATGCCATGACACACGACCTCGTTAATCGAGGTGCATACGCTTTTGGGGAATCCTTCGTAATTCAGGTCGGCAGGTATCGCGTCGCGTTCGATGCAGTAGTTGTATACCCACTGGTCAATTTCTTCGGTCGAAACCCCGGGGCCAATGTGCTCGGCAACGTAATCGAGCGAACCGACGTTGACTTCTGCGCTGACCTTAATGCCCTCGATGTCAACAGCGCTCTTCAATAGCGTCCTGGGTAGGACCTCGAACCCCTGCGAAACCAAATCCTCTAAACGCTCGTCAAGGTCCAGATGGCATTTCTTGTACTTCTTACCACTCCCGCACCAGCATTCGTCGTTGCGGCCCGGGGTTATCATTCCATCGTAGCTCATATGCATTCCTTGCCGATTCTTAGTAATATGTGGCTAACATTATAGCCAAGCAACCGAGGGCGGGCCCTGAAACTCGTCCTCCGGCATAAACTGAATCTGTCAAAACCAGTAAATCCGTCGGTGCCGCCCGCCCATCAGCCGGGGCGCTGCGCTGCCAAGGCTTTCGCAGGCTGCGACAAGCGCGGTCTCGGCGGGAGCGAGAACTGTCTGAGGGCGCGAAGCGCCCGAGTTCCACAGGACCGAGCGCCCGGAAAACGATTGATAATCGTTTTCAGCGAGGTCGGGAAAGCTTTAGCTTTCCCCTGTTACAAACTAGCCCTTTCTGCCGCGCTCGCGCCCAGGAGCAGTTAGCCTACGCTTGCCTTGGCGGCGTCCCAACCAATGGGCGGGCAGCACCGATCCCCACCGATTCTTCGGAAGCTATTAACCGCGCACCTCAGCGCCCGTTGCACCGCAAACTTTCTTGATGAGCTTGGCCTGAACCTTTTCGACCTCTTCGCTCTTCAAGGTACGGTCAGGAGCTCGGTACGTCAAAGCGTATGCCATCGACTTCTTGCCCACGCCAACGCGCTTGTCGTCTCGGTACACGTCAAACAGCCGCGCATCTGCGAGCAGCTTTCCACCTGCACTTGTGATGCACTGCACAAGCCGCTCGTTTGTCACCTCGTTGTCGACCACGAAAGCGACGTCGACGCTGACAGGCGGGAACTCGGGAACGTCCACATAATCGCGCGCCGGACGCGCTGCCTTGGCAAGAGCCTCCACATCGAGCTCGAAAGCGACGACAGGAGCCGTGGCCTCATAAGCGTCGACGGCAAGCGGATGCAGCTCGCCCACCCAGCCCAGCGTCGTTCCACCAGACATGACGGCGGCTGCGCGGCCGGGTTGCAGATGCGGCGCCTCTTCGGCGGAAAGCGCCTTGAAGCGCATCTTGGGCAAGGCGAGTTCGCGAGCGAGGCTTTCGACCACGCCTTTGCCGTCAAAGAAATCGAAGGGCGCAGGGGTGGCGTTCCACGTTTGATCGAACATGCTGCCCGCCATCACACCGGCGAGGCGCTCTTTCTCTTTGGGCTGCTTGCGCCCCTCATGGGCGAAGAATACCTTGCCGATTTCGTACAACTGCACGTTCTTCACGCCATGCGCCTGATTGTAGGCAACCGAATGAAGCAGTCCCGGAATGATGGTTTGGCGCATTATCGATTGCTCGGCATTCATGGGATTGATCAGCTCAACCGGTTCGCCAAGGCCTTCACCGGACATGCGGAGCTTGCCCATATCGGACGGATCGGTGAACGAATAGGTCATGGTCTCGTTCAGGCCGCAGGCCGTCATGGTGCGATTGATCTTCCGGGCAAGTAACTGGGATTCGGTAAGTGCCCCCACGCGATTTGGGCTTGCCGGCAACGTCGGCTCGACGAGGTCCATGCCCCACAAGCGCAGCACTTCCTCGTACAAGTCAATCTCGCGCTCGAGGTCGGGACGGCAAGTCGGCGCAGTGACATCAAGCACATCGGTGCCATCGTCGACGACTTCGCAATCGAGGCGCTCGAGTATGTCGACGATATCGGCACGCGGCACGTCAACGCCCATCATCTGGCAGAACCTTGGAATGCGGAATGTAAGCTGGATTCGCTCGGTATGAACCGGGTACACGTCGATGACGCCCGGGCATACGCGCCCTCCGGAAACCTCGGCAAGAAGGGCCGCAGCCGCAGCTGAATAGTCGACGATCGGGTTGTCATCGACGCCGCGCTCGTAGCGCATGGACGACTCGCTGATAAGACCCAAATTGCGGCTTGTACGGCTCGTGCGCCCGTGCTCGAACGTCGCGGCTTCGAGCAGCACCGTCGTGGATTCCTCGGTAATTTCGGAATCGAGCCCGCCCATGACGCCTGCCAGGCAAACGGCGCTTTTCGGCGTCGCTATGACCGTCATATCGTTAGTGAGCACGCGCTCTTCGCCATCGAGCGTCGTGAATTTCTCGCCGTCAGCAGCGGCGCGCACGATGACATGGGCCTTGCCGTCTTCCCCGACGAGCTTGTCGTAGTCAAATGCATGAAGAGGCTGGCCGTATAGGAACAAAATGTAGTTCGTCACGTCTACGACGTTGTTTATCGAACGAGCTCCAGCGGCCGTCACGCGTTCGGCAAGCCATTCGGGGCTCGGTCCGATCTTCACATCTTTGATGATGCGGGCAGTGTAGCGGGCGCAGCGTGCGGGATCTTCGATCTCGACCGTAGCCAAGTCGGCCACGTTCGGCAGGCTCGCATCTTCTTCCAGCTCGTATATCGGCAGGGTCACGTCGCTACGGTACATTGCGCCGACTTCGCGCGCCATGCCCACCATGCTCAGGCAATCAGGTCGGTTGGGGGTAATCTCGAGGTCGAGCACCGTATCGCCCAGTTTCATGTAGTCAGCAAACGGCATACCGATCGGCGCATCTTCGGGAAGAATCATAATGCCGTCATGGTCGTTTCCCAGCCCCAGCTCTCGTGCCGAGCAGTTCATTCCCATGCTCGTCACGCCACGCAGTTTCGATTTCTTTATGGCAAAATCGCCGGGCAGCACGGCGCCAATCATGGCGGTTACGATATGGTCTCCCTCGTTGAAGTTCTGCGCACCGCACACGATCTGCAACGGTTCGGGATTGCCGTCGGCATCGACGTTTTTATCGCCCACGTCGACCTTGCATACCCACATATGGTCGGAATCAGGATGCGGCTGCTTGCCGACAACCCTCGCAGTTACCACATGGTCGAATGCCGCCCCGGTTTTTTCGACGCCTTCCACACCTGTGCCGGTGAGGTCGAGCCTATCGCAAAATGCCTTGAGGTCAGCAGGAACCTCGACATATTCATTGAGCCATTTAAGAGATACCTTCATGATCAACTCCTAAAACTGACGCAGGAAGCGCATATCGCCTTGCAGGAGCAGGCGCAGATCGGGCACGTTGTACTTCAGGCACGCTACGCGCTCGACACCCACACCGAATGCGAAGCCGGAGTACACCTCGGGATCGATGCCCGACATCTCGAGCACGTTGGGGTCGACCATGCCACAGCCCAGAATTTCGAGCCAACCCGTACCCTTGCACATACGACATCCTTCGCCATGGCAAACGCCGCAGCTGACGTCGACCTCTGCCGACGGCTCGGTAAAGGGGAAATAGTGCGCGCGGAAACGCGTCTTGCGCTCGGCACCGAACACCGTCTTGCAGAAGTAGTCGAGCGTGCCCTTGAGGTCCCCGAAGGTGATTCCCTTGTCAACGACCAGGCCTTCGATTTGCGTAAACTGCGGCAGATGGCTGGGGTCGGCCACATCGCGGCGATACACCTTGCCCGGTGCAACGATGTAGATAGGAAGCTCCTGATCCTCCATGCAGTGCACCTGCACGCCGCTTGTCTGTGTGCGCAAGAGCACATCGCTCTCGCCGCGAACAGCTGCTTCGTCGCCCGAAAGATCGCGTACGTAGAACGTGTCCTGCATCGAGCGACTGGGATGGTCGGCTGGCGCATTGAGCGCGGTGAAGTTATAGTAATCGGTCTCGACCTCGGGGCCGGTAGCCACCGTATAGCCAAGCCCCAGGAACACGTCGCAGATTTCCTCTGATACGCGGTTAATCAGATGCCTCGTGCCGAGCTGCTGCACGCGTCCCGGCAACGTAACGTCTACAGCTGCTGCGTCGATGCTTGCTTCGAGTTCGGCGGCCGCAAGGCTCTTCTTGCGAGCTTCGAGCGCCTCTTCGACGACCTTGCGGACTTCATTTACGGTTTTACCGACCGCAGCGCGATCCTCTTTGGCCACCTGGCCCATGTTGCGCAGGTACGCGGTGAGCGTACCCGACTTGCCGGTTACGCGTACGCGCACCTCATCGAGCGCCGCGGTATCTATTGCTTCGGTAATAGCCGCAAGCGTGCTCGCGCGCAACGCTTCCAATTCTTCGACAATTGCCATGTTTCGCCTTTCGTAAGGGCGATCTGCCCCGTAAACCGAGCACTCCTGCACATTTGTGGGGTGATTTCGCCTTGTCACGTGCTATTTCACACAAACGATGAGTATAGCGCTACACGAGCCTGCCGAGCGGTTTGCGCAGCCAGGGTTCACAATACGTGCAACCCTCGGGCCCGGGTCACAGATTCCCTCTGGCGTCTGCGCAAGCAGCCGTGCATCCTGCCGTTGGGCTGGGCGTACGGCTAAACAACCAGTATGAATAGCGTCAATTGGCAACTAATCGGATATACTCTAAACATCTAGAGAGAGGAATCCCGATGCAATACTTTGATTTCAACGGTACAAAACTGTCTTCGCTCGGATTCGGCGCCATGCGCCTGCCTGTTATCGACGGCATCGATGAGCGCGTCGACGAGCCTGCTGCGCTCGAGATGATCGATTATGCATACGATCACGGAATCAATTACTTCGACACAGCATGGGGCTACCATGGCGGCAATTCCGAAAAGATTATCGGACAAGGCCTGGCCAAATACGACCGCGATACCTACTACGTTGCAGACAAGTTCCCCGGATACGACACCGGGAATTTTGGCAAGCAAGAGGCCATATTCGACGAGCAGCTTAAGCGGACCGGGCTCGACCACTTCGATTTTTACCTGATGCACAATGTCTGCGAGCTTAACGTCAACCAATACCTTGACGCGGAAAACTATGGCGTGGTCGAATACTTCGTAAAGCAAAAAGAGGCTGGGCGCATTAGCCACCTGGGCTTTTCGGTGCACGGAGCATTCGACACGCTTAAACGGTTCCTCGATGCCTACGGCGACGTCATGGAGTTTTGCCAAATCCAGCTGAACTTCATGGACTGGGAATTCCAGGACGCACGAGCCAAGGTCGAGCTGCTCCGCGAACGAGGAATCGCCATCTGGGTTATGGAGCCGCTGCGCGGCGGGCTGCTCATCAACCCCGACACGAAGGATGCCGAACAGCTGCGCAGCCTGCGCCCCAAAGCAAATCCTGTGGAATGGTCGTTCGCGTTCGTGCGCAACGTCGAGGGCGTCGGGGTAATTCTAACCGGCGCTTCCACTCTCGAGCAGCTTCAAGAGAACATCGGCCTGTTCGAACGCGAAGACAAGCTCTCAACCGCTGAAGAAGACGCACTGCTCGCGCTCGGCCGCAAGCTTGCCAGCGCAGTGGGCGTACCATGTACAGCTTGCCATTACTGCGTATCGCACTGCCCCGTTGACCTCGACATTCCACGCCTGCTCGAGTTGTACAACGAACATCTGTCGCGCCCCAACTTCGCATTCATCGCCCCCATGGCGCTCGGCGCCATGCCGGCCGACAAGCACCCGAGCGCTTGCATAGGATGCGGCTCGTGCGCAGCGGTTTGCCCGCAGCAAATCGACATCCCCGAAGCGCTCGCACACTTCGCGCAGCTGATGGGCGAATAAGCTCGATTGCTTGCAAGGGAGCATCAGGAATCCAGACCGTGCTCCCTTGCGTTTCTTAAGCGCATGATCTCGTCGGCATAACCAGACAGATCATCGTGCGGCGTTTCCAGGAAAAAGGGCAGTTCTCGCAATGCGGGATGGTTTACCACGGCGACAAGCGCATCAAAGCCGATGCGCCCGAGCCCAAGCTTTTCGTGCCGGTCCTTGTGAGCACCGCATGGGTTCTTCGAATCGTTCAGATGGATGGCGCGTAAACGTTCGATCCCAATGACCCGGTCGAACTCTTCGAGCACGCCAGCGAGGTTCTGGGAGATGTCGTAACCGCCATCCCAAACATGGCAGGTATCAAGGCAGACGCCAACATGACTGCTCAGCTGAACGCAATCGATAATAGCAGCCAGCTCTTCGAAAGTACAACCGACCTCGCTTCCTTTTCCCGCCATCGTCTCGAGCAGAAGCGTCGTTGTCTGCTGGGGCTCAAGCACGGTATTCAGCGCTTCGGCGATCTTATCGATAGCGACGCCAGCACCTTGCCCCACGTGTGATCCAGGATGCATGTTGTACAGCTGGCCTGGCATAATATGCTCCATGCGCCGCAGGTCGTCAGCCAGCGTCTGCAAGGCAAACTGGCAGGTTTCGGACTTATTCGACGACGGGTTCAGCGTATAGGGAGCATGCGCCAAAATGCGCGTTATCCCCTCGCTTTCGCATACGTCAGCAAACGCTTGCAAATCGCTGGAATTGAGTTCTTTGGCCTTGCCCCCACGCGGGTTACGCGTGAAGAACTGGAATGTGTTTGCGCCAATCGAGGCAGCATCGCGAGCTGCAGCCGCAAACCCCTTCGCAATGGACAGATGGCATCCGATAGTAAACATTTCATCTCCTATTCGCCGAGCTCCGCACGCCAATCAAAGCTATCGGGCAGCGCGGTTGGCTCAAGGCCTGAAGGATACCATCGGCCAGCCGATTCTGGCTACAGCAACACAGTCAGGCATATGGCGGCCGCCAAGAGCCCGACCGCAAGCGCCAATACGACAAAGTCGGCACCAGAGAAGGGGTACTGCTTGTAACCCGATTCGCGCGTCCTCAAATTGAATCCGCGCACTTCGGCGGCAATGGCAGCGCTATTCGTCTTGCGCACCGAGCTGACCAGGAGCGGCACGCACAGCGGCACCATCAGGCGCACTTTGTTGACTATGCCGCCAACATCGAACTCGATGCCGCGGGCAGTCTGAGCCTCCATAATCCCTTTCATGTCGTTCATGAACACGGGGATGAAATGCACTGTCGAAGCGAACGTAAACGCATACTTGTATGGCACATGCAGCACCTTGACCACCGAATTTGAAAGGTCCGATATCTTGGTTACGTAAAAAGTTAGGAACAGCGGGATGGCCGCGGCTTCAAGCCGAACGATCGTGGTGGCAGCCGCGAGCAAAGACCCCGTACCGATGTAGCCCCAAGGAAGCTCCACGAGCATCTCGCCCTGCGGCGTGGTGAAAACCAGGAGAATCGCCAAAATGAGCGAGAAAACGAACACCGCCTTCATAAGACCGAGAACCTGTTTCATCATGCCGCAGCTTGCAGCCATGGCAATTCCCAACGCAAACATACAGCAGAGGAAGACGAGGTTGCCTGTGCAAAAGCACGTTATGGCAAACACGATTGCGAACAGCAGCTTGGCAACGGGGTTCAGGCGGTGCAAGAGCGAATCGCCAGGCACATACTCGAGAAATCCGTTCATCGCGAACCACCTTCCAGGCCCCGCGCGCCAAGGTATTCGACGTCCTTGACCTGCGCGACGGCATCGCACATCTCGTCCAAGTCATTCGCTTGAGTTACTGGTGTACCACGCAAGTCCTGCCTCACTAACGACAAGGCAAGCGATATATCGACGATTTGCGGCGGGACGAGGCTCGCAACCTCAAGCGTATGACGATTCCTCAGCACCTCGAAAGTCGGACCCTCGTCAACGACTCGGCCATCGCTCATGACGATGACGCGCTCGGCGAAATCAGCGACGACCTCCATGTCGTGGCATACCATCACAATCGTCGCGCCCGACTCATGGAGCCTCCTGATGATGCGCATGACCTTTACGCACTCGCGGAAGTCCAGGCCGGTCGTAGGCTCGTCAAGCACGACCACCGGCGTATCCAGGACGACAATCGAGGCAAGGGCGAGCAGCTGGCGCGTTCCGCGGTTGAGCAGAAACGGATCATCGTCCGGGTTGAGCCCGAACTCTTCGATAATCTCCTCGACTCGCGCCTCGGCATTAGCATCGAGGCGCCCGAGCGCCCTGAACCCAAACAAAAGCTCTTCGCGCACCGTGCTCGAACAGATCTGGTTGTCGGGGTTCTGGAACAGGAACCCCACCCGACGCGCAAGCTCGCTCGTCTTGAGCTCGACCGTCGAAACGCCGTCGATGAGCACCTCGCCCTTTTCTGGTTTCAGAAGGCCGTTTACCAGGCGCATCGTCGTAGACTTGCCCGCTCCGTTCGTGCCGACGAATGCGACGAACTCGCCGTCGTCCACATGAAACGACACGCCTTTAAGAATCGGGGTATCGGTATCGTATGACGCATGCACGTCCCTGAATTCGATGGTCACAAGATCACCTCCGAAAGCGCCCGGCACGCCTCTTCGACATCTCGACAAACCGGACCTGCATAAAGACCCGTGGCCGCCAGCCTGTTCATGAGCGTGGTTGCACGTGGGCAATTGACTCCGATTTCGAGCAGCTCTTCAGAATACGCGAGAACATCAGCGGGCGCATCGGCGAAACGAATCTTGCCACCATCGACTATGACGAGCATGTCTGCGAATTGTGAAAGCAGGGCGATTTTCTGCTCGACTACGACGACGGTAGTGCCATGCTCGCGCGCATAGCGGGCAAGCAGCCCGAAAACCTGAAGCGAGCTCGCGGGATCGAGCTCGGCAGTTGGCTCGTCCAGCACGAGCACTTTCGGCTCCAGGGCAAGAATCGACGCGATTGCCACCTTTTGCTTCTGGCCTCCCGAAAGGCTTGCGATTACCCTAGAACGCAAATCGGCGATACCCATGTCGGCAAGGGCTCGGCCTATGCGGCCCTCGATTTGGTCGTGGGCAAATCCGAAGTTTTCAAGACCGTAGAGCATCTCGTCTTCGACGATTGACGTGACGATCTGGGAATCGATGTCTTGACACACGCTTCCGACAATTCGGGAAATATCGGTAAGGCTCGCTTCGCAGGTGTCGAGCCCGCCAACGGTGACGGAACCGAAGAAGTCCCCTGGATAACAATGGGGAACGATGCCGTTCATCGCATAGGTCAACGTCGACTTACCAGAGCCTGCCGAGCCTGTGATTCCTACGAACGCGCCATCAGGAATCACGAGGTTGATTCCCTCGACAACCGGCGACGAGCTTTCGCGGTACCGAAACGTAAAGTCCTTGATTTCAATCATGCGCTTCTCCAACAGAAAAACGATGTAGGTGCAAAAAGGTAAATGGGCCGAAAAGCAGTTTCTCCCAGCCCATCGCCGACCAAAGACGGCACGGTCCTGTTACTTCTTGAGAACCTTGCGCAGAAGCGGGGTCAGAATCTGGACGAGGATAGCGTTGAAAGCGGCAGTCCCGAACACCATGACGGCATACGTCACGAAGATGACCGGCAACGCCAGGCCGTTCATCATCCCAACGATAATGGCGAACGTATAGCCCGATACAACAGTCGAGAGGAATGTCGTGACAACTGGGTTCAGGTCGAGCTTTCCGCCAATCTTCATGGGAACGTAAATGAGCAGCCCACATGCGAGCGCGCCCAAGAGCTCAGACGGTATATTCACGAGCGGGGTAGCATTGAGCATCGGAATCTGGCACATAACGCCCGCGAGCAATCCGATGACCACAGCCTGCGAGACTTTAGGACGCGTGAGAATGATGGCCAGGCAATACATGGCGATAACGAAGTTAGGCTTCATCCCCGCAAACGACAAAAACGATGCCACCGTAAGCTTCAGGACCGCACCTGCAGCTAAGAGAACGGCGACGAGGATAAGATCTTGAGTACCCAGTCCCTTCTTCTCTACCTCGGCGGTTGCGATGACGCGCTTCGCAGCAGTGTTGGCGTTCGACATTTTTCGATTCCTTTCTGTCTTGGCCGGAGCCCTTTGCCCCGACCATCCGGTTTTCTCGAACCACCCGAAGTCGTCGTTGCCGCAAACCAAAAAAGCCTGTCCTTCGCGACTTCTTACGAAGTCTCAAAGGACAGGCTTTATGACCTGCGGTGCCACCTTTGCTTGGTCCCTAAGGACCCACTCGTGAACGTGCCATCACACGCTCTGCCTCTAACGCGGGCTCACGGTCCAGATACTCGGCCTCGCGATGCTCGGCCTTTCCCCTTTCCCTCGGCGATCCATTTACCACCCGGCTTGCTACGGGACTCTCAGCAACGCCCGCTCTCTGTAAGCGCCCATGATGGCTTGACTTTCGCCTCAACGGTTTCGAGCTATTCGATTGAAGCGCACTTTAGCGCATTAAAGCAACCCCTGTCAAGACAATAATTGCCACTTTTTATCAACATTACCCAAACCGCCCAAGCCTCCGTAAACCGTCCCACCGCGATTCGGCGCGCAGGGGCGCGCTCCGGCTTGGCTTCGGCTAAACCTATATGAGTTTTGGAAGACAGTGCCTGCAGAATCGCCGGAGTCACGCCCCCGCATGGCGATTCGCTACGTTAAACGATTTGGCTGAACGTGTTGTGCACCCAAAACGCCCTTTGCCTTAGTTGACGAAGCGGTTCGGCAATCGGGGGCGTGACTCCGGCGATTCTGCAGGCACAAACTTTTAAATACACTTAGGTTTAGCCGAAGCCAAGCCGGAGCGCGCCCCCGATTGCCGAACCGCGGCGGGATAAAAAGACCAGAACAGAGGCAAGCTATTCATTGGCACTCTGTTGCAGGAGCTCGCGAGCGTGGGCGAGGGAGGTTTCGGTGGTAGAGCCCGAGAGCATGCGGGCAATCTCGGCTTCGCGCTCTTCGCCGTCAACGCGGCGAAGCACCGTCTCGGGACCATCTTGCCCCTGCGCGCGGCTTACGACGTAATGTACATCGCCCCGCACGGCAACCTGGGCCAGGTGTGTGACGACGATTATCTGATGGGTACGCGCCAAATCCGCAATCACGTCGGCTAAGGCAACCGCCACGGCGCCGCCCACGCCAGCGTCGACCTCATCGAACACAAGCGTATCTACGTCGTCCTGAGCGCCCAAGACAACCTTGGCCGCCAGCATGACGCGGCTCACCTCGCCACCCGAGGCGATGCGGGCAAGGGGCCGTGCTTGCATCCCTTTACCAGGCCGGTAAAGGAATTCGAAAGAAGAGGGCCCTGTCTGGGTCCAGGAATGCCGGTCGAGCCGCACAGACGAGCAGACCAGCTCGGCACCACCCATCTGCAAACGCCTCATGATATGTGAAACAAGCTCGGCAAAACGGGGCGCGACCCGGGCACGAGCCTCGTCGAGAGCGTCAGCCACCGATGCCAACGAAGACTCGGCCTCATCGAGCTCGCTCTGCGCGGCCTTGAGCCTCGCCTCGGAATCGTCGACAAGCGAGATGGCCTCGGCCGCCTCGTCCCGAGCCGCGAACACGTCTTCCATGCGCGGGCCATACGACCTCAGGAGCCCTTGCATAAGTGAATAGCGCTCTTGCTGGAATGCCAAAGTCTCGGCATCGAACTCAACGCGATCGCGGTAATCGCGGGATTGCGCCGAGACGTCTTCCAAAACATAGCCCGCCTCGCGAAGCGACGCTGCCAGCTGCGCAAGCTCGTTGTCATAACGACCAGCAGTTTCGAGCGCCGATGCAGCTGCGTTCAACGTATCCAAAGCCCCCGCATCGCCCGAAAGCGCCTCATGGGCCGCTTCGACTGCGCGGGCAAGCGCCTCGGCATGCTCGGCGATTTCTAAATCGTGCGCGAGCTGCTCGTACTCGCCCGGTTTCGGATCCACTTCGTCGATTCGCTTGATTGCAAATCGCGCTTCGTCGATCTTCGCCGAAGAAGCCTTGCCCGCATCGCGAACGCGCTCGAGGTCGGCAGCAGCCTTAAGAGCGCGCGCATATGCCTTGCGATAGTCTTCGAGAGCTACGCCAACCTGGTCGGCAGCCCAGGCATCGAGCATTCGAACATGATTCGGCGTTTTCATGAGCTGCTGGTGCTCGAACTGACCGCAAAGATCAACCGTAGGACCAACCAGCTCAGCAAGCTCGCCCACGCTTGCCATCGACCCGTTAACACTCGTGCGCGAACGCCCGTCGCTTCCGACCCTTCGAACGACAACCGTCTCGTCCTCGCGCCCCTCCGAGCAATCGCGGGCGATGAACAGCCGGCCCGACACGGACAAGCCGTCTTCGCCGTCCCGTACCATATCGGCATTGGCACGAGCGCCCATGAGCAATTTCAGAGCCGAAAGAAGCGCGGTTTTGCCCGCACCGGTCTCGCCGGTGATAACCGTCAGACCCTCGCAGGGGCGCAACGACGCGTCGCGTATGAGCGCTAAATTCTGTACCTGAATCTCGTCAATCATGCGAGAATTATACCGTGCCGAAAGGAGCGAATGGTGCGTGCAGTGATTCAACGCGTTTCCAACGCAAACGTAACCGTCGATGGCCGCGAAATCGGGTCATGCGGTCCTGGTTTCCTAATTTTTCTGGGAATAGGCCAAGGCGACGGACCCCAAGAGGTCGAAAAGCTCTGGTCCAAAATCTTCAAATTGCGGATTTTCCCCGATGGGGAAAAGCACACTGGTGCATCGCTTGGCGACACCGACGGCGAAGTGCTCATCGTGTCGCAATTCACCCTGTACGCCGACTGCCGCAAAGGCAATCGGCCGTCGTTCTCGCAAGCAGGCGATCCCGAATTGTCCGAACAGCTCTACGAACTGTTCGTGCAACGGGCGCGCGAAGACGTGCGCCATGTCGGCTGCGGCTCATTCGGAGCCGACATGCAGGTCAGCCTTGTGAACGACGGCCCCTTTACCGTGCTCCTCGATACCGACGAGCTTGCGCGGCCGCGCAAAGACCGCGAGCAACCAAAGGCTTAGCCGCGAAGGAAGCGCTCCCACCAGGCACGCGACGCCATACCGGAAGAAGCCAGCGCGTCGAGCATGCGCTCCTGCTGGTCTGGCGGCATTCGCCTGAATTCTTCGCGCATGCGCTCCTGCAACGCACGCGGATTAGAGCGAGCCTCGGAAAGCAGGTTGACCATTTGCGACGCATCGAGCCCGTCTAAGCCACCGGCTTCCATCGCTCCGGCAAGCTGAGCGTAATCGAACCCGCCAATATCGGAAAGCACGCGCTGACGAATGCCATCGGAAGGTCCACTTTGAGCAGGGCGCGGAAAATCGATCCTGTACAGCTCTTCGAGCAACTCGTCGAACCCTGCCGGAACCGAGCTTCCTCCTTTCGAAGTCAGGGCGAAAACCCCTTCTTTGAACACAATCGACAGCGTCCAACGAAGCGACTCCCGGGCGGGGTCGTCGCCGTACTCCTCTTCCCATCCGAGCACGCCGGCGCTCTGGAGCCCCTGGTTCAACCTCTCTGCCACCTCGAAAGGTACTATGCGCGTGAACTGCGTCAAAGGGTTTGCCGCCGAGCCCTTCAGTACATGGAGTTCATACGACCCCTCCTCGGCCGCCGACATGCGAAGCAATACGCGAGGCTGTCGCCCCCGTATGAGCGTAAACGAAAACTTCTGGAACGGCAGATGCGAAGTATCGGCTGTAGACATGGGGCCCGCACTTTCAGAAACGCTGATACGAAGTAGGCCTCAGTATACTGTAACGCGTTAAGCCATATGCGAAACAACGTAGCGCAACTTGGGATGACGTATGACGATACGATGCTGCAGCGGATGATTCGAGTAAACGACAACGCAGTCGCCCTGATATAGCATGATGCGAAGATTGTCGTATTGGCCGGCTCGGATTTCGCGGCCACGCCCGGTAGCTTGCCGCAATGCATCTTCGCGCTCGAACTTGCGCATGCCCTCTTCGTCGTCGTTGCGGTAAAGCTCGAGAAGAACCGAGGTCTGCTCGAGTATGAAATCCATTTTAGAGCGATAGTACTCGATATCCTCGGGATTGAACGTCAGATAATACCTGCCCGCCTCTTCGTGGCCGCGAACCGCCTCGCTGGCCATTGCGCAACATTCGCACACGTTATTCACATGGCAGAACAGGCGGCTGGTGGCGCCCTCGAGATACAAAGGCGTAACTTTGCCGGTCATGTACAGGGGGACCCACATCTGCAGCGACTGCAGCGTCTCACGAAGCGGTCGGTCTGTGCTGTGCACGACCGTCACGTGGCACCCTTTGTCGATGAGCTCGAGCACTCCCTGCTGATACCTTGCCATGTTCTCGGGCGACATCACCGTCTCGAGGGCCGGCATATCGCTGCTCATGAATAGGTTCTTCGCACCGCATTCGCTCGCGCCTTCGAGAAAAGCCATTTCGGCGCGCCACATGAAGTTTTCGCCACAGAAGAACACTGGTCGCTCGCTATGCCGCTCGCCGCTCTTTATCGCGCACGAAAGAACAGACTTGCTGTTCCGCGACTTGTCGAGCACTTCTTGCCAATAGCGGTTGTCAATATCCCGCAGAAGCGTATCTACCGCCGCAATATCGGACTCGACGACCTGATTGCCAAGCAACCAGCGCGCGATCACCTCGCTGAGAACCCCGACATTGTCGATGTCGAGCTGGTCGGCCTTCCACTGAGATTCGGCCGCTCCCACTAGTGAGACCACCTCGTCCAGCATGCCACGTTCCATGCAGCGCAGCGCAGCGACCTGCGCCACGACGCCCGCAAAGCGTTTTTTATCGTTGGGTGTTCTCTCGCCCCTGCGAATACGGGAAATGTACGAGGAGTCCAAATGCAAGGGCACGGCAACATCAGCGTTCTTCACGCCGAGGAGCTTCATCAGGGAATCGACGCGTGCCGAAAAGCTCGGCCCCAACGGTTGAACGTTAACCAGGCCGTTGCGCAACGCGTCGCGAACCGCGACCTCGGAAGAGGCCGACGCGACCCCCCGTTCCTGGGCAATCTTCGAGATGCCGCCTGCAAGCTGGTTAATCACATCGGAACCCGCCCGAGGGGTCCTCTTGCCGTTACGATACCGCGATAAAGCCGACATCGATATTCCGCAGCTCTCGGCTAGCTCCTTATTCGAGCATCCCAACGACGCACAGAAGGTATTCAGTACGGTAGCAAATGCCATGTCAACCCCTTGCCGATAGCGTGCTAATCAATGCTCTGCAAAAACGGAATTGATTATCGATTGCCTATAACGTTATGCCATTAAATCATATTTTTACTGTTTGGTACCATACTGAAATAGTATTGTCAAGAACGACGGGACGAGCCATAAGCTGCATGCTTTCGGTTTCCGAACGCGCTTCCCTTGCGAGCTTGCTTCTTCAATCCTGCCAGCACGTCGGCTTCCGATTGGCCTTCAACCTGCGAACGAAGCTTGACGACCTGGTCGCGCAGATGCGCGGCTTGCTCAAAATCCATATTGCGCGACGCGAGCGCCATCTCGTCTTCCATGCTGGGTATAATCCGTAAAACCTCCTCACGCGAGAGCGCAGCGAGCTCTTTGTTCACATCCTCGGCCGTCAAGCCCTCTACGTCGTCGGTGACGAAGCCGAGCACGTCGTTGATCGCTTTGCGGATGGTCTGCGGCTCTATGCCATGCTCTTTATTGAAGGCTATTTGTATCTCGCGGCGCCTTCGGGTCTCGGTGATGGCGCGGTCCATCGAATCGGTCAGTTTGTCTGCATACATGATGACCTGTCCCGACACGTTGCGCGCAGCGCGACCTATCGTCTGTATGAGCGAGCGGTGGTTTCGCAGGAAGCCCTCTTTGTCGGCGTCTAAAATAGCCACGAGCGACACCTCGGGCAAGTCGAGGCCTTCGCGCAAAAGGTTAATACCCACCAACACGTCGAACTTGCCCAAACGAAGGTCGCGCAGTATTTCGACGCGCTCGAGCGTGCCGATGTCGGAGTGCATGTAGTTCGCCTTGATGCCTTGGTCGAGCAGGTGATCGGTCAAGTCCTCCGCCATCTTCTTGGTGAGGGTCGTCACGAGTGTGCGTTCGCCCTTTTCGGCCCGCATGCGCACCTCGTCGATAACGTCATCGATCTGCGACACTATCGGCCGTACGATGATCTCGGGGTCGAGCAGCCCCGTCGGGCGAATGATTTGCTCGACGCGCGCTTGGCTGACGTTTTCCTCGTAATCACCCGGCGTCGCCGATACGTACACGAACTGCGGAACGCGCGCCTCGAATTCGTCGAACCTCAGCGGCCTGTTGTCCAAGCAGCTCGGCAAGCGAAAGCCGTGTTCGGCCAATGTTGTCTTGCGGCTGCGGTCACCTTCGTGCATGCCACGAATCTGGGGCACGGTCACGTGCGATTCGTCGATTATGCACAGAAAGTCCCTGGGGAAATAGTCGATGAGCGTGTAGGGCGGCTCGCCGGGAGCACGGCCGTCGAGGTGTCGCGAATAATTCTCGATGCCACTGCAAAACCCCATCGTTTCGAGCATCTCCAGATCGTAATTCGTGCGCATCTCCAGACGCTCGGCTTCAAGCAGCTTCCCCTCGCTTTTGAACTGCGCCAAACGCTCGCGCAGCTCGTCCTGAATGGTGTTCAGCGCCCGATCCATCTTGGGACGCGCCGTGACGTAATGAGAAGCCGGCCAGATTGGAAGGGCCTCAAAGGAATTCAGGACCTCGCCCGTAACGTTATCAATTTCTGAGATCTCCTCGATCTCGTCGCCCCAAAACTCAACGCGAATAGGGTTGTCGGCATAAGGCGGAAAGACATCTAGGGCATCCCCGCGCACCCTAAATGTTCCACGCGTCAGTTCGTAATCGTTTCTGTCGTACTGGATATCGATAAGGTCATGTATGACGTCGTCACGCTCTGCAGGAACTTGCTTGTCGAGGAATACCGCCATCCCCGCATAATCCATCGGCGAACCGATACCGTAAATGCAGCTTACGGATGCCACTACGATGACATCGCGCCTCGAAAGGAGCGCGCTCGTCGCCGCATGGCGTAGCTTCTCGACTTCTTCGTTAATCGAAGCGTCCTTTTCGATGAAGGTATCCGAAGCCGGCACATACGCTTCGGGCTGATAGTAGTCGTAATACGAGACGAAATACACGACTGCATTGTCGGGGAAGAACTCCTTCAGCTCTGCGGCGAGCTGCGCGGCAAGCGTTTTGTTCGGCGCCATGACCAACGTCGGCTTCTGCACCGCCTCGATGACCTTGGCCATGGTGAAGGTCTTGCCTGAACCCGTAACACCTAGCAGCGTCTGGTAGCGCAACCCACGCTCGATGCCTTCGGCAAGCTTGCTGATGGCCTGTGGCTGATCGCCTGCCGGCTCGTACGGAGACACAACGCGCAACGGCGTGTTGGCAAGCCGCACTTCGGGCAACTTGCCCTCCATCGCAGCCCCCTCAAGATTAGAAAGATGCGCCATATAGACCTCTTCGCTAGGCTGTTTTAATAAGTCAGTTACGTTTTACGATGCTCACCTAACAAACAATGAAGCGAGCGCCATCCAGACACCCCAAGGCTTGCCGTCCGCGGATTAGGTGGCCGGGGTACAGGCGTAGCGAGGTCAAGCCAAAAGAGGAGCGAAATCCACTTCTCCGCCTGCTTTTAGCGGAGAAGTTAGTTCGCGACGATGGTTCGAGGAAACCTACGCCACGGCCATCTAATCCGCGGACAGCAAGCCGTCAGGCAACCGCAACCTTAAATCGCAGACGTGTACTCGTTCCACCAATCGATAACTTTGTTGTAAAGCTCTTCTTTGGTGCCGTCGTTGTTGAACACGACGTCGGCCTGCTCGATGCGTTCGGCATCGGTGATCTGCTGCGCAATGCGGCGACGGACGTCTTTTTCGTCGAACCCCGAAGCAACTGCGCGCTCGATTCGCAACTCGAGCGGAGCCAGGACCGCGATGACGATATCGGCAAGGTAGGCGAGCGACAGCTGGCGGCTCTTGAACACCGAGTACTCGATGACGACAGCCGGGCAGCCTTCCGCCTCGAGCTCGTCAAGCCTCGTCATGAAAGCGTCTTCGATGCGCGGTTGCGTAATGCGATTGAGCTTGCGTGTTTCAGCGGGGCTCACGAATGCCTTGCGTGCCAAGACAGGGCGATTCACCTCGCCGTTCTCATCCAGGACATCATCGCCGAACGCGGCGACCAAGTCATCCTTCACAACTTGCCAATGATGAATCTCGTGCCCGATCTGATCGAGGTCGATGAATTCAAGACCCTGGTCGACAAGCGCCTTGCGGGCCGTCGACTTACCAGCACCCATGCCGCCGATTACGAAAATCTTGTCCATGAAAGACTCCTCAGTACGCATCTGCACACGCTTTAGCCTTAAATAATACACGAAAAAGAAAAAGGGGCTCGATATTCACCGGGCCCCTTTCGGCAATTTGTCAGGAATTACTCGCTATTCGGCGGCTTCTTCAGCGGCCTCTTCAGCCGGAGCCTCTTCGGCCTTCGCTTCGGCCTCTTCGGCCTCGCGGCGCGGCTTGCGGGCAGGACGCTCCTCGACGACAACCGACTCGTCGATCTCGATGTCAACGCCCAGCTCTGCAGCAGCGGCCTTCATGCTCAGGCTGATGCGACGACGTTCGGGGTTAATCTCCATGACCTTGACCTTGACGACGTCGCCGACCTTGACGACCTGCGCCGGGGTCTCGATGTGGCGCGGAGCCATCTCGGAGATGTGAACCAGGCCCTCGGTTGCCTCGCCCAGCGCCACGAACGCGCCGAACGGAACGATCTTGGTCACGGTGCCGTCGACGATGGTGCCGACCGGATACGCCTCGACCAGCTTTACCCACGGATCAGGCTGGGTCTGCTTCAGGCCCAAGCTGATGCGCTCGCGGTTGAGGTCGACGTCGAGCACCTCGACCTCGACTTCCTGGCCGACCTTGACGACCTCGGAAGGATGGTTGACATGGTTCCAGGAAAGCTCCGAGATGTGAACCAGACCATCGATGCCGCCCAGGTCGACGAAAGCGCCGAAGTCGACGATCGAAGAGACGGAGCCCTTCAGGCGCATGCCCTTGGTGAGCTTGGCCAGAATCTCGGCGCGCTCGTTCTTGCGGCCTTCCTCGAGCAGCACACGACGCGAAAGCACGACGTTGTTGCGGTTGCGGTCCATCTCGATGATACGGGCCTCGAGCTCGGTGCCCATGTACATGTCGAGATCCTTCACGCGGCGCAGGTCGACGAGCGAAGCGGGCAGGAAGCCGCGCAGCCCGATGTCGATGATGAGGCCACCCTTGACGACTTCGATAACCTCGCCAACGACCGGCTCGCCAGCCTTGAACTTCTCTTCAACAGAAATCCAAGAGCGCTCGTACTCGGCGCGCTTCTTCGACAGAATCAGACGACCATCCTTGTCTTCCTTCTGCAGGACCAGGGCTTCGATCTTGTCGCCGACCTCGACAAGGTCAGACGGATCGGCATCCTTGCGAATGGAGAGCTCACGTACGGGAATGACGCCTTCGGACTTGAACCCGATGTCGACCAGAACCTCGTCACGCTCGATCTTCACGATCGTGCCGTCAACCAGGTCGCCCTCGTCGAACTCGGTAAGCGTACCATCGATCATCTGATTCAGCTGCTCGTCGCTGATGTCGGAGAAGTCGATGACACTGGGATTCTTGATCTCGGTCAAAACGGACCCCTTTCGTTGTCGGGGACCCGTCAACATGATCGTCTAGCAGTTCACCATGTTCGCTTTCGCTGAAAGCTCGCAGACGCGGCCGCGTAACAAACATGTCTCGGGGGCCAATATTTACTTACCTGCGGTTTTGCAGGTCAGTGAAGTATATCATGCTCCTGTGTCAACGTTTTGGGGAATTGATGTCCTGCGCGTTTTCTGCACATGGCGGCAACTTATCGTGGCTCATAACAAGACGGGCCCCGATGCATCGGGGCCCGTCTATTCAGATGACACTATCTCTTCAGGTTACCTAACCCACTTGGTTTGATTGCCGTTTGGCTTGAATGCCTTAGAGACGGTTGCATACTTGGAATAGTACTTTTTGCCAGCAACCCAACGGGCAGCCCTCACACGCACCTTATACTTGCTCGCAGAAGAAAGGTTCTTCACGGTATAGCTGGTATTGGTCGTGTACCCGGCATACTTCCACGCACCCGACCCTTTCTTCACTTCAATACGATATCCGTCAGCCGTGTTAGACTCGCGCCACGAAACGCTGATGCGCTGGCGCGTCGTCGAGCGAGCCTTCAGCGCCGTCACGGGCCTCGGTGCGGTGACGACTTCCTTCATGGTGATTCTGTAAGGAACGTAGTTCGAATCGGCGTAACTCTCGTCAAGGGTAAAACCGCTGTCGATGTAGGAGTTAACGTTGTTGATGTAGCGCCATACCTCAACGTAGTAAACCTCTCCACGTTTGAGGTTCTTTAGATACCAGCTCTGCCCAGTCGTGCTGCTCGTTGCCACATGGGCAATGCGATGATGAGTCGCGTCATAAATGGTTGCATACAGCCTCCAGCCATCATACGTGCGCAGCGTCAACCTATAGCGCGAGTTTCGGTCGCTAGTCGTAAACTTGTAGAAGTTATTGTCGTTTGTGTTGTTGAACTTGGTGTAATTCGACCCCGCAAGCGATTTGTCCTTATTCAGGGAAAGATTGGTCGCCGCACTGAACGAGTTACCGGCCACGAGCTTCGTATTCGCAGTCGCATACGCCTGCTGGGGCGTGCTGGCCACGAACAGGCAACCGACCGCAAACACGAAAGCCGCGATAAGAGCGGTTACCCTTTGTTGTACCTTGGTCATACTGTCCTCCTCCTTCGCAGGTGAAACAGGCAAGATTTTATCACGCACGCGTAAAATCGCTCCAAATGGGCTCACGAAAGGGTTCCGAATTCAAGCTTGCCAAGACCCAATTTGGCACATCATGTTCTGAACGTGCCGTTGCCATTACGCCCTATGTTGTGCTTCGAAAAAAAGATGTGTTTTTTTATAAACGTCAAGCGCCCAAAGCTTCGATTACAGCAGAGCAAATGCCGACCCCGTCGAGGCCCAAATCATTGAGCAGCTTATCGGTGCTGCCATGCGCGACGAATTCGTCGGGTATTCCAAGCGTTACCACAGGCGTAGTAAACCCTTGTTGCGCGCACGTCATCAGCACGGCTTCGCCTGCTCCTCCTGCTATGACGCCGTTTTCGATTGTCAGAATGAGCCGCGTTTGGGCTGCTTCGGCTATGGCCTCGGCATCGAGCGGTTTGACCCAGCGCATGTCGACTACACGTGCGTCAATACCCCTTTGCTCAAGCAGATCTGCTGCCACAAGCGCGGCTCCGACGCGATCGCCGAACCCTAGCAAGGCAACGTCCGACCCTTCGCGTAGCGTGCGCGACACCCCTTCGGGGAGCATGCTTCCCGATTGCGGAGCAGCCATGCCCGCCCCGCACCCACGCGGGTAGCGGACAGCTACGGGGCCACCAATCCTCAAGGCCGTATGCAGAGCATGTACGAGCTCTTCCTCATCCGAAGGCGCCAAAACTCGCATATTGGGTATCATTCGGCAGTACGCCATATCGAAAACACCGTGATGGGTCGGGCCGTCGTTACCAACGAGACCGGCGCGGTCTATCGCAAATACGACGTTGCTATTCGAAAGGGCGCAATCCACGACCATCTGGTCAAAGGCGCGCTGGAGGAACGTCGAGTATACGGCCACTACGGGCTTCAGGCCGCCAAGCGCCAGCCCAGCCGCCATGCCGACGGCGTTTTCCTCGGCAATCCCAACATCGATGAGGCGGTCGGGGAACTCCCTGCCAAACTCCTCGACGCCCGTGCCCGTGCGCATACCCGCCGTGATGGCGACGATATGCTCGTCGACGCGAGCCTCGCGCACAAGCGCCTTGCCGAATATATCTGTGTAGGTCGGGCTAGCCGATTTCTTTATGCTGGCCCCGGTCGACTCGTTGAAAGGTCCAACCCCATGAAAGCGCACGGGATCGTCTTCGGCAGGAGCATACCCGGCGCCCTTCTTGGTCACGACATGCATGAGCACAGGTCCATCAGCGTCGAGCGCCGTGCGCAGGATGTCTTTGAGCGCCGTGATGTCGTGCCCATCGATAGGTGGCGTACACAGAATGCCGAGTTGCTCGAACAGCATCGATTCTGGTACGAAAAACTGTTTGATCGAGTCCTTTGCGCTGCGGCCGAACGCCACGAACGCCTTGCCGATTGAACCGCTCTCCTCGAGCTTTTCTTGGGACGAGTCGCGAGCCTGACGATAGCGCGCCGACGAGCGCACCGCACCAAGATGACGGACGAGCGCGCCGACATTGCGCGATATCGACATCTCGTTGTCGTTGAGGATGATGACTATGGGGAGCTGCAATTGGCCAATGGTGTTAAGGGCCTCAAAAGCCATGCCGCCAGACAACGAAGCATCGCCGATGAGCGCCACGATCTTTTCGTCGGAATTGCGCAGCTCGCGTGCTTTTGCCAAACCAAGGGCAATCGAAAGCGAATCGGATGCATGCCCCGACGGATGCACGTCATGGGGACTCTCGGCGGGCTTGGGGAAACCCGAGATTCCACCGTACGTTCGCAAGGTATCGAACGCATCGAGCCTGCCGGTTATGATTTTATGCGCATAGGCTTGATGCCCGACGTCGAATACAAAGCGATCGGTCGGTGAATCGATAAGAGAATGCACCGCCAAGATGATCTCGACCGCCCCGAGCGACGATGCAACATGGCCGCCGGTTTTGGACGTCGTCGATATTATCTTCTCGCGAATTTCGCCGGCAAGAGCTTTCAACTCCCGATCATTCAGGGATTTCAGGTCGCTCGGCGACGAGATAGTGTCCAAGATTCGATTCATAAGCCTAGATTACTCGGCGCGCACGCCGTCCTCGTCCGCTGCGACCGAAGATGCATCCGCTACATCATCAGACGCTTCGGAATCGGCCACTTCGTCAACGCCAACCTCCAGCAGGCCCCCCGCCTGCATGCTGAGGGAAACCGCCTCTTCAAACAGGTCTAGTGCCTGATCGAGGGAAAGGTCCTCGTCGCTTACGGCATCGGCGATTTGCTCTAACCGCTGCTTCACATCGCCGAAATCAAGTTGCTGCTCTTCGTTGGCCATGATAGCGCCTATTGTCCATCGACCTCGGAGGCGTCAGCCGATTCGCCTTGCGGCTCGGAAGCGGTTTCCGCCTGAGCGATTGGCTCTTGCCCGTCGACCGGCTCTTCGACTTCGGCTTCGACTTCTGCCGCATCAACGGACGCGTCCGTCCTCTCGAGCGTGCGGGCGATGCGACCCAGCACGCCGTTCACGAACCGGGAAGACTCGTCCTCGCCCCCATAATACTTGGCAAGTTCTACGGCCTCGTTGATGGCGACCGAAACAGGAACATCGTCGACGTACAGCATCTCGTATACGGCGACGCGCAAGATCGCCCTGTCAACAAACGGCATGCGGTCGATGGCCCAGTTCTCGGAGGTTGAGGCCAGTTGCGCATCGATCTCTTCCATATGCTCAGTCACGCCATTTACCAGCGTCTCGGCGTACTCCGACACAGTGATGCCATCGTCGGGATACGCGCCGTCTTCGACGATGGACGACACGCTCAGCTCAGTGATATCGCTAGAATACAGTAGCGCCAGGGCACCCTCGCGGGCGCGGCGACGGTCGCGTCTTCTGCTCGACATATGCTCCTACTTGCTTGTTAGTCTTCGAACTGAATGCCGTCGATGTACACATCTACGGCACCAACCTTAGCGCCAACCTGGGTGCTGACCGCATCCGAAATTGCCTGGCGCACATTCGCCGCCACGTCGGGAAGCACCTGGCCGCTCGTTACGAGCAGGCGAATCGAAACGTGCAGCTCGTTCTTCTCGTCAACGTCGATATCGACGCCCTGCGTGGAAGGCTTGCCGCCGATGAACGTGCGGATACCGCTCGTCGTAGGATCGCCGACGCCGGCAACGCCAGCCACATCGCGCGCAGCCAACGAGACGATGGTCTCGACAACACCCGGCGCGATGGCCATACCCTCTATGTTCAAGTCCGTCATAGCAAATCTCCCATCTGGGTTTCCGCAAAGGTCCGAAAGACCTCGGCTACCGATTGTAAAAGAAGGTCGCTACACGACATGCAGCGACCCCTCGAAGATACGAAAGCAACATTCCGCCAGTCAAGCAAACCTACATGCGCTTGACAAAACGACCGTCGCGGGTATCGATTTGCAGCACATCGCCAATTTCGACGTACATGGGCACCTGCACGACGGCTCCGGTCTCGAGCGTCGCGGGCTTGGTGGAACCCTGAACGGTGTCGCCCTTGAAGCCGGGCTCGGTTTCGGAAACCTCCAGCTCGACGAACATCATCGGCTCGATGCCAATCAGCTCTTCGCCAGCATACTGCAGCGTGACTTCGTCGTTTTCCTTCAGCCACTTGGAAACGTCACCTACGATGTCGGCACCGATAGCCTGCTGCTCGTAAGTGGTAGTGTCCATGAAGTTGTAGTCTGCACCGTCGTTGTACAGGTACTGCATCTTGCGGGTCTCCATGCGTACCGAATCGAATTTGGTGCCGGAGTTAAACGTGTTGTCGACAATGCGGCCAGTACGGACATCGCGCATCTTCGTGCGTACAAATGCACCACCCTTGCCCGGCTTGACGTGCTGGAATTCGACGATGGTCCAAAGCTTGCCGTTGTACTCGATGCACATGCCGTTCTTGAAATCTGCCGTGCTGATTGCCATAAGTAATCCTCCCGTCGGCTCCCCGTGGCGCCACGGAAACCCTTGATTCGTTAACTACTAAACCTCTAAATTATAACCATTTCATGACCGAGCTGCGAGAAGACTACGTAACCCTCAGAAGTCACGACACCGCAATCCTCAAGACGCATACCGAATTGACCAGGCAAATAGATCCCCGGCTCGACCGTCACCACGCTGCCCTCCGCCAAAGGCTTGTCGTTTCGCAGGTTGAGCACCGGCAGCTCGTGTACATCGATACCGACACCGTGACCTAATCCGTGGCCCATCTTTCCCTCGAAACCGCCATCGGCGAGCACGCGTTCGGCCAGCTCGTGCGCTTGTTTGCCCGTAACACCAGGACGCAGCATTGCCTCGACTTCCTCGTTCGCTCGCCGCAGAACCTCCCACGCCTTGGCCATGGTGCCCTCGGGCTCGCCGAGGAAAACCATGCGCGTCATATCCGAACAGTACCCGAACGCCCGCGCCCCAAAGTCCATGACCACGCATTGGCCCGACTCGAGTTTGGTGGGCCCTGGTATAGCATGCGGGTCGGCACCGTTTGCGCCGGTTGCGACGATCGACCCGAAAGCCAGACCCTCGGCTCCATGGCGCAGCATATACGCTTCCAGTTCGAGCTGAATCTCCCTTTCGGTCATGCCTGGGCGCATGAAGTCGACGATATGCAGGAACGCAGCATCGGTAATCGCCTGGGCAGCACGCATGCGCACCAGCTCGGAAGGATCTTTCGTCGCGCGCAATGTCAGGACGGCATCGGTCGTGGCGGCAAGATGACTTGGGCCGAACGAGCTGACTGCTTTCACGTACTCGGCATACGTTATGGAATCCTCGAAAGCCATCCTCCCCTCAAAGCCGGCGCCATCGGCTTCCAGCAGCTGCTTGGCAAACTGCATGTGACCGACGCGCCCATCGTCGACTTCGCAAGAAACTCCCGCCCGGGCAAAGCCAGTCCTGATGGCGTTGGAATAGCGCGAGTCGGTATGAAGACCCATGATTTGAGGCGCGATCAGCAGCGCATGGGCGCGCTCCTCGTCGAAAACGCCATCAAGGGCGGTCAGCCAGCGAATATTCGAAGTATCACGGACAAGCAGGGCATCG
Source organism: Eggerthellaceae bacterium UBA3686 (assembly GCA_002371495.1). Classification (GTDB taxonomy): domain Bacteria; phylum Actinomycetota; class Coriobacteriia; order Coriobacteriales; family Eggerthellaceae; genus UBA9715. Next base: position 123,266 of record DFIX01000021.1, on the reverse strand, counting down.
ACCGACATCTGATCGCATAAAGCGCGAACCCGCTGCGCACGCCAGGCCGCCTGTGCAGCGGCATCTTCTTCCTGAACTTCGGCTGCGGCCTGGCCCAGCACAGCGTCAAGGGTGCTTTCTTCAGAGAGAATGCGGAGGTCTTTGGCATGCACGTCGGACTCGGCCGCAGTTTCTGCGAGCGTTTTGTCCTTTCTTTCGATTTCGGTACCACCAATTGTCACGTGGGCGCCCGCCGGAATCCTGCTCTCGTAGCCTTCGCCAAGACGCTCGGGGTTTTCCGTCTCGCGAAGGATATCAAGAGCCTTACAGTACCCATCGAAGCCGAGGCCCTTCACCTGAGCTACGCACGCCGGCGCGATGACCGAAACGCGGCGAAACGCCTCACGTTGGTCAACATCGGAAATATGCACTTCGACAACCGGCACGTCTATCGACGCTACGGCGTCGCGCAGCGCATAGGAATAATGCGTGTGGGCGCCCGGGTTGTAGATAATCGCATCGAACTGGCGAGGCGCGTCGTGTATGACGCCGATCAGGTCCCCTTCGCTGTTCGACTGAAACCTCGAAACGGCAATACCGTACTGCGACGCATAAGCTGCCACCATCGCCTCGAGATCAGCCAAGCTTTGGGCGCCGTAAATATCGGGCTCGCGCATGCCGAGCATGTCTAAGTTAGGGCCGTTCAACAGCAAAACGGACTCGAGCTTCATGCAGAACTCCTTCTTCGTCAGAGCGGGCGCCGCTCGGAATACATTCGGCTGAGAGCGCCGATTATGCTCTCGTCGGGCGCCGAAACAACGCGCCATTTCGAAATATCGTCAAGCAGCACGAATCGGACGGAGCCGCCGCGAACTTTCTTGTCACGCTTCATAGCGTCCAATAACGCAGCGGCTTCGGCAGCAAATTCAAGCCTGCGCAAACCAAGGGCATCGAGCAAATCGCCCAACGTGGCAGCGAACCCTTCCGCAACCGGCTCCCCAAGCGAGTCTGCTAGCTCGAGGGCAAAGCGCATGCCCTCGGCTACGCAGGCACCATGAGAAAACGTCCCGTATCCGGCGGCCGATTCGATAGCATGCCCGAGCGTGTGTCCGAAGTTCAAGCATTCCCGCACGCCCGAGCTCTCGGTCTTGTCTTGCGCCACCACACTCGCCTTGAAAGCCACGCATCGCTTCACCACCTCGGCGACAACAGACTCGTTGCGGTTCGAAAGGTCTTCCACATGGTCCAGAAGCCAGAAGAAGAATTCGTCGGAATCGAGCACAGCCGATTTGACGACTTCGCCGCACCCGCAGAGCCACTCGCGCATAGGCAGCGACTGCAGCGTCGACGTGTCTGCGCACACGAACGTAGGCTGATAGAACGTGCCCACAAGGTTCTTGCCTTCGGGAAGGTTGACCGCCGTCTTTCCGCCGACCGACGAATCGACCATGGCCAGCAACGTGGTTGGCACTTGAACCACCGGCACCCCGCGCATGTACGTCGACGCCACAAAACCCGCCAAATCGCCCACGACGCCACCGCCCAACGCGACGACCAGGCAATCGCGGCCAAGGGCCAACTGCGCCATGGCGGACCACACTTCAGCTGCGACTTCAATCGATTTGCTAGCTTCGCCTGCGGGGACGGTAATTTCGGCGACCTTGAAGCCCTCGCTCGAAAGGGCCCCCTTTGCGCGAGCCAAATAGAGTGGGCCCACGTTAGAGTCAGTCAGAATCAGAGCATCGCGCACCTTCTGCAACCGTTCGATTTCCCTGATATTGCGCCCGAGCGCATCAAGCACCCCGGCACCGATGCGCACGGAATATTCGGGCTCATCGGGAAGGCTGACGACTAGCCTCGTTGCCATAAGACCCCCTCGTCCTTAAGCCGGTAGAACGCTTCGCGAGCTATGGCTCCCGTACCCCGACCAGCTGTGTCAATCGTCACGTTCGCAACCTCTTCGTATAAGGGCAGGCGACCTTCGATAACCCGCTGCGCCTGGTCTAAATCCCCGAAAAGCGGCCGACTCGTCACATCCGAAATTCGCGAGGCCGCCTCGGCTGCCGTGACCTTCAGGTACACGACAAACCCACCTGCTTTTAAAATCTCGCGGTTCTCGGGCACGAGCACCACACCTCCACCGCAGGAAACGAGCCGTGGCTCTCCTTGCGTCAAATCGCGTAGAACATCCGTTTCAATCGAACGGAAGCCGGCTTCTCCGACTTCGGCGAAGATTTGCTTGACTTTCATGTCGCAACGCCGCTCGATATAGGTGTCCATATCGATTGCCGAAACGCCCGCGTTGCGGGCGAGCTTGCGCGCAACCGAGGTTTTCCCGGCACCCATGAAACCAACGAAGAACACTGGGCAACGCAGCTCGTACACCTTGCGGTCCCGTTCTGCTCCCTGTTTTCGAAAATCATAAACGCGAGCTTCGCTCATCGCGACACCGATTTCAGTCGTTGCTTGTACGAGGCCAGATTCGAGCGGATATCAGCCATGTTGTCATGACCGAATTTCTCGAGATAGGCATTGGCCAGAGCAAACGCAACCTCTCCTTCCGCCACGACCGCGCAGGCGGGAACAGCACACACATCGCTGCGCTCTTTCGACGCTTCGGCTGGTTCGAGCGTATCGAGGTCGATGGTCCGCAAAGGCGTCATGAGCGTGGGAATCGGCTTCATGGCGCACGTAACTATAAGCGGCATCCCCGTGGTCATGCCACCCTCGAGCCCACCGGCGTTGTTGCTGGCGCGCGTAAATCCGAAATGGGGATCGAGCTGTATCTCGTCGTGCACGCGCGACCCAGGCAACGCGGCAGCGTCGAAGCCCAGCCCAAACTCAACGCCCTTTATCGCTGGAATCGAGAACAGGGCCGCGCCGATCCGCGCAGTCATCCGTTCGCTCGCCGAAGCATAGCCCCCCAGGCCAGCTACGATACCGCGCGCAATTACGCGGAACGTGCCACCCAGGCTCTCGCCCAAATTCCGCGCCTTGTCAATCTCGAGCCTCATAGCATCCGCCGCCGCCTCGTTCGGGCAACGCACATCGGACAGCTCAATTTCCAGCGGCTTGTAATCGGGGGCTTCGAGCAGAGGTTCTTTCTCTTTGAACTTTGCCTGACCAATCGACGTGACGTACGAAAACACCTCGACACCCAAATCGGCCAGCATCTCGCGGGCGATGCCCGCCGCAGCCACCCTCGCTGCGGTCTCCCGCGCACTCGCTCGCTCGAGCACGTCGCGACAGTCGTCGGAATTGATCTTGAGAACGCCCACCAAGTCGGCGTGCCCGGGACGAGGGGTGGTTTCGCGCTGCAGATCCTCGGGAGGCTCGCCGAATACCGACATGACCTCAGCCCAATTCGGCCAATCGCGATTCTCGACCTCGAGCGTTATGGGAGTACCTAAAGTGCGGCCAAACCGAACGCCCGAAGTGATGCGAACGCGATCGCTCTCGATGAGCTGCCTGCCACCGCGACCGTACCCCGATTGGCGTCGCGCCAAATCCGCATTGATGCTCTCTTCCGAAACCTGCAACCCCGCCGGAACGCCGTCGACAATGGCCGTCAGCTTGGGCCCGTGGCTCTCACCCGCCGTCATATACCGCATATCGCCCGCCTAACCTCAAATGCTCTATTCGACCCCGATTGTAAGCCAGCGGCAATACCGCATGCATCCGCGAATTCCGAAATCATAAAGAGGATTGGCCATCGCCGCAATCCCGCCGCGGTTCGGCTGGCGGGAACGCGCTCCGGCTTGGCTTCGGCTAAACCTAAGTAGATTTGGGAATAAAGTGCCTGCAGAATCGCCGGAGTCACGTTCCCGCCAGCCGAACCGCTCCTTGCACCCGAGTTGCTTGCGTGTCTATACCCGGATTTACGGAGCGGTTTCGCGGGCAGGGGCGTGACTCCGGCGATTCTGCAGCCACTGTTCCTGTACAACATATAGATTAGGCGAAGCCAAGCCGGAGCGCGCCCCTGCCCGCGAAACCGCGGAGGGACCGCATCGGGCTAACCGAACAGAACCTTATTCGTAGGCGGCCTGGTGCTCTTCGTAGGTTTCGCTGAAGGTGTACTTCATGTTGCCGCTCTC
>DFIX01000021.1:487-119130 GCA_002371495.1 Eggerthellaceae bacterium UBA3686 | reverse complement strand
GGCTCGAAATAGAAGTAGAAGTAATTGGTCTGCTCGGGCTTGCACACGGCCTGCAGGCAAGAGAGGCTCGGCGAGTTGATGGGCGTGGGCGGCAAGCCGTAGATGAAGTACGTGTTGTACTCGTTTTCGGTGTCGATGTCGGCGGCCGTCGGGTCATGGCCAACCCAGTAGGCGACGGTCGCATCGGATTGCAGTTGCCAGCCATTGGCCAAGCGGTTGTAGAACACCGAGGCCACAGTCGAGCGATGGTCGGCGTCGGATTCCTTTTCGACGATGGAAGCCAGCTTCAGCGCATCATAGCGCGTAAGTCCTGCGTTCTCGACATACGACCAGTCAAGCGAGGCGGTCTCGTTGGCATACTGGGTCAGCATGGCTCGGATAATCGAATCGGCGGTGGATTTCTCGTCAATCGGGTACGTCTTGGGGAACAGAAATCCCTCGAGAGTCGTAGCATTCGCTTCTGCGAGGAACGAGAAATCAGAAGCGTAGGTCGAAGCGTCGCTTGCCGCTTTCTTGAACTCATCGGCCGTGATGCGGCCTTCGGACGCTTCGGCAACAACTTCAGCCGTCTGTATTATGGACAACCCTTCCGGCACCGTGAAAGTCGGAGCCGCAACAGGGGTTTGCATAACGGCGATGATGTCGTCTACGGATTGTCCGCCGGTCAGCGTGTAGGTCCCCGGCTGCAGCTTGCTCTCGGCGCCGAGCTCGTTCACGCGATCGGTAAATGCCGACGTGTTTTCGATGAGCCCGGCATCGAGCAGGGTCTTCGCAATTGACTTGGGGCCTTCGCCGTCGGCTACGACCACCTCGACCTGCTCGCCTTCCGGCAGCATCGGCGTAGATGCGCAGCCGCGCAGGAACGTGAACACGCCGAACACAATTGCTGCAATAGCAGCGATAAGCACAAGGATTCCCAGAATGGCGAACACGGGGCTGCGCTTGGGGCGAATGTAGCTCGTATCGTATGTACGGAACTGCTTCTCGCCTTTAGCATGGGCCGAACGTGCCGCGTGATTCGGGTGCGAGGAATACGTTACTTGCTTGCGAGGGGACATGAGACTCCTACCTAGTTTGTTTTTGCCGCGTTTCGAGAGTCCAACCAAGCTTGAAGGAACAAGCTTGCGGCTATCATATCGACTTTGCCGCGCATGGCCTTCTCGCTTAAGCCCTTTTCACGCAAACTCCGTTTAGCTTCAGATGAACTGAGCCGTTCATCTGCGAATTCTACAGGAATATCGACCGTTTTGCTCATATCGGCCACAAAAGAGCGCACGCGCTTTGCCTGAGGACCCTCTTCACCCGAAAGAGTGTAGGGCAATCCGCAGAGCAGCAATTCGGGCTCCCAGTCTTCAAGCAACGACCTGAATGTCCTCGAACAAGCCCGCACCTCTTCGGCGGGAAGAACGCAGACTGGCGACGCAATACGCTCGTCGGGGTCGCATACTGCAACCCCGACACGCTTTTCGCCTATATCGAGCGCGAGGATACGCACTAACTCGAAATCGTGCTGCCGACGTAAGGCGTCTTGTCTTTCAGCAAGACGTCATGAGCGCCACCCTCGACAATGCTGGTTGAGGATACGACCGTGAGCTTGGCCTTCTCTTGAAGCTCGGGGATCGTGATGGCGCCGCAATTGCACATGGTCGATTTGACCTTGGCCAGCGTAACGGCAACGTTGTCCTTCAGCGGTCCGGCATAAGGCACGTAGGAGTCGACGCCTTCCTCGAAGGTCATCCCCTTCTTGTCGCCGCCCAGGTCGTAACGCTGCCAGTTGCGGGCACGGCTGCTTCCCTCGCCCCAGTATTCCTTCATGTAGGAACCGTTCACCTGCACTCGGTTGTTGGGAGCCTCGTCGAAGCGCGCGAAATAACGGCCCAGCATCACGAAGTCGGAACCCATGGCCAAAGCCAGCGTGATGTGATGGTCGTACACGATGCCGCCGTCAGAGCAAAGGGGGATGTACACGCCGGTCTCTTTGAAGTACTGATCGCGAGCCTTTGCGACCTCGATCGTTGCCGTGGCTTGACCGCGGCCGATGCCCTTCTGCTCGCGGGTGATGCAAATCGAACCGCCGCCAATGCCGATCTTAATGAAATCAGCGCCTGCATCTGCCAGGAAACGGAACCCCTCTTCGTCTACAACGTTGCCGGCGCCCACCTTGACGGTGTCGCCATAGTGGTCGCGAATCCATTCGATGGTCTTCTTCTGCCAAATCGAGTAACCCTCGGAGCTGTCGATGCATACGACATCGACACCAGCTTCGACCAGGGCGGGCACGCGTTCGGCATAGTCGCGAGAATTGATGCCGGCGCCCACCATGTAGCGCTTGTGCTCGTCGAGCATCTCGAGGGGATTCGACTTGTGCTGGTCGTAGTCCTTGCGGAACACCAGGTACTTAAGGTTGTCGTTTTCGTCGACGAGAGGCAGCGAGTTGAGCTTGTGGTCCCAGATGATGTCGTTTGCAAGCTTGAGCGAAGTGTCCTCAGGCGCCACGATGAGCTTTTCGCGCGGCGTCATGACCTCCGACACCTTGGTGTCGAGCGACATGCGGGTCAGGCGGTAATCGCGCTCGGTCACGATGCCCAGCAGCTTGCCGTGCGGTTTGGCACCTTCGGTCACGGGCATGGTCGAATGGCCCGTCCGCTCGAGCAGCTCGACCACTTCGGCCAACGTCATGTCGGGCGACAAGTTTGCGTCGGACACCACGAAGCCCGCCTTGTAGTCTTTGACGCGGGTGACCATGGCCGCCTGATCTTCGATCGACTGCGAGCCGTAGATGAAGGACATGCCGCCTTCGGTGGCAAGGGCGATGGCCATCTTGTCATCAGACACCGCCTGCATGATTGCGGAAACCATGGGGATGTTCAAGCTGATGGCCGGCTCTTCTTCGCCGCGGCGATACTTCACGAGCGGCGTCTTCAGGCTAACGTTTTGGGGGATGGTCTCCTCGGACGTGTACCCCGGAACAAGCAAGTACTCGTTGAATGTGCGGGACGGTTCCTCGAAATAGTAAGCCATAGACGTCTCCCCTTCTGCGTGGCTTTAATTGTCAATATTATACGCGCCTTGGCAAAAGAAGCGTCCCAGAACCAGCCTTATTAGGGAATGAGCAGCCCAACCCCACAAAGTCGCGCCCGAAGCCGCTTTGCGGGGTTGGCACGTTTTGCGGTGCGTCGTCTAAGCGCCCATCCAAACCGAAACAACGGGAACCCAGCCCATGATCAGAACGATCACGATTAGCGCCGGTACGACGTACTTCATGTAGACGCGCGTCCATTGGGGGAACTTCAAACCCTTGCCCATGTCGGCTTCGGCAATAAAGTTATCCCAGCCCCAGCCGTTCTTCATCGTGCAGAACAGACAGATGACCAAGGCGCCGATGGGCAGGATGTTGTTCGACAAGATGAAGTCCTCGATAGATTGGATGTCGCCGATGCCGGGCAGCGTAAACCCTGCCCACACGTTAAAGCCAAGCGCACACGGCAGCGAGAGCACGATGAGCAGCACGCCGTTGATGGCGACGGCCTTGCTTCGCGGCATATCCCATTGATCCATCGTAAACGCAATGAGGTTCTCGAACACGGCGATGATGGTCGAGAGCGCGGCAAAGCTCATGAACACGAAGAACAGCGAGCACCAAAGCTGTCCGAGTGGCATTTGCTCGAAGACGCTCGGAAGCGTGACGAACACAAGGCCCGGGCCAGCGCCAGGCTCGACGCCAAACGCGAAGCAAGCGGGGAAGATGATAAGGCCAGCCATAAGGGCTACAAACGTGTCGAGCGCCCCAATTCGAAGGGACTCGCCCATAAGCGAGCGCTCCTTGCCAATGTAGCTTCCGAAAATCATCATCGATCCGACGCCGAGCGACATCGTAAAGAACGCCTGCCCCATAGCCGCATAAGCAGCTTGACCGAAATTGGCTACCTGTTCGCCGGGCGTAGCCCCTGCGAACAGTTTGCCAAAATCAGGGACGAGATAAAACGACAGGCCTGCGCCTGCTCCCTCGAGCGTGACGGAACGAACGCAGAGGATGGCAAGAACCGCGAGCAGGCATACCATCATGACCTTGGTCACGCGCTCAACGCCCTTCTGCACGCCGGCAGCACAACATGCAAGGCCGATGACGATGACAACCATCATCCAGAAGATCAGCTCACCGGGATTCGAGAGCATCGCACCGAAGACTGCCGCCACGCCATCGGCGTCAGCCCCCACAAACGAGCCGCGAGCGCTCTTGTACACATAGGCGAGCATCCAGCCGGCTACGACCGTGTAGAACATCATCAGCAGCATGCAGCCGCAGTAGCTGATCCACTTGGCGAAATGCCATTTAGAACCCTTGGGTTCGAGCACGTCGTAGGCGCGTGCGGCCGATTTCTGGCTGCCGCGGCCAATAGCGAACTCCATTACCAGCACGGGCAGGCTGAACGCCACCAAGAACACGATGTACATGACGACGAAAGCCGCACCGCCATACTGGCCGGTAATATACGGGAAACGCCAAACGTTGCCCAAACCGATGGCGCATCCGGCGCTGATAAGGATGAAGCCGAGGCGGCTTGCGAATTTCTCTCGTTCCTGCATAACGTTCCTCCAAGATGAATGGGTCATTCAGGTTGCACCTGAATGACCCATTTTACTCGCGCTTCGGTAGCTTATTCTAGTTGACTTTTAATCACATATTGGGCAATTTGACCAAATATTGGTTTTGGCCAGGTGATTCTTTGCATAGTCCGTTAAACCAACGGCACGCGGGAACTCGCCTCCGCATCCTGGAGGAAGGCAACGTAACCTTTATATGCTTCGTAAATATCGGCTTTGCTCGTAACCTCCCACGGGGCATGCATCGACAGCACCGCTACGCCGGAATCGATTACGTCCATGCCGAACTTTGCGGGAAGGTAGGCGATGGTTCCACCGCCGCCTGCATCGACCTTGCCGAGCTCGGCGGTCTGGAACGAAACATTTGCGTCGTCCATGATGCGGCGGATGCGGGCGACGTACTCGGCCGACGCATCGTTGCTGCCCGACTTGCCACGCGCGCCGGTGTATTTGTTGAACACCAGGCCATGCCCTAGGTAGGCAGCATTCTTCGGCTCGAAAACGCTCGCATGAGCAGGGTCGAAGCCGGCGGACACGTCGCTCGAGAGCATACTCGACGCAGCGAGAGCCCGACGCAAGTTGATGTCGCCGCCGACGCCCGCAAGCTCCAGGATTACCGCCACCACGTTTTCGAAGAACTGCGAAGCCATGCCGGTAGCGCCCACGCTCCCGATCTCTTCCTTGTCGACGAGAACCGTCATGGCAGAGCGCTTTGGGGTCTCGCTTAGGGCAAGCTGGGCCAGAAGCGACGGGTAAGCGCATGCCGAATCGTCCTGCCCATAGCCGAGGATCATCGACCGGTCGAACCCGAGCTCTCGCGCAGGACCGGCTGGCACAACTTCGATTTCGGCCGAGAGGAAGTCGGCTTCTTCCATGCCGTACTTCTGGGCGAGCAGCTCGAGGGCATAGGCCTTGACCGGCTCTTTCGCAGCGAGCTTCTGAAGCTCCGACTTCTCCGCGTCATCCTTCTTCGCGTCATCGTCGTCGAGCACCATGGGGCGGCTGCCGACGAGCACGTCGAGGTCTTCGCCCGCTACCACTTCTGCACCCTTCTTCTGCATTTGGTCCTTAGCTAGGTGAATGAGCAGGTCCGACACGCAGAACACCGGGTCGCCCGCGTCTTCGCCCACGTTAACGGCCACGACTGTACCGTCTTTTTTAGCCACGACGCCATGCAGCGCGAGCGGCAGGGTCACCCATTGGTAGTGCTTGATGCCGCCATAGTAATGGGTGTCGAGATGCACCAGCCCATTGCGCTCGAACAGGGGGTTCTGCTTCAGGTCGAGGCGAGGCGAATCGATGTGCGCTCCCAAGATGTTGAAGCCGTTCACGAGCGGATCGCTTCCGATCTGCGTAAAGATAACGGCCTTGCCGTGCGTCTGAGCATAGACCTTGTCGCCCGGCTTCAGGGCGTTGCCCTGCTCGAAGGCCTTGAACAAATCGACGTAACCGCTTTGTTCTGCAAGCTCGATAGCTGCTTTAGCGAATTCGCGTTCGGTCTTGTTCTTCGAGATGAACTCTACGTAGCCCCGGCACACGTCCTCGAGTTCCGCAAGCTGAGCTTCGTCGTATTTCTCCCATGCGGGTTTCGTTTCCATATGATTCCTTTCCGATTCTGGTTGCTCGCATCATTATAAAGAAGACGAGGCGCCGTTGTTTCCGACGACACGATATACTTTGTCACAATTTATCTTAGTCTTTATGACTAAAGTTTTCAAAAAGGTAACACTGAGATTTTCTTAATTGACTTAGCTCAGAAATAAGCGTATAACGGAAACCGTTAAAGGAAACGGCAAGCAAAGCAGCGAGTGCGTCAAGGCTTCGGCCATAACTCGGAGGCGCACCCCACGAAAGGAAGATGAGAATAATGGCAATGATCGTTCCCCGCAGACACCGCAGCATGTTCGACGACTTTATGAGTGATCCGTTCGATTCGTTCTTCGGCAGCCTGCCCCAACCGCAGGCAACGCCCAACCTGATGCGGACCGACATCAAGGAAGACGAAAACGGCTACGAAATCGTAATCGACCTGCCTGGGTTCGACAAAGAAAACGTCACGGCAGAGCTTAAGGAAGGCATCCTGAAGGTCAGCGCCAAGACAACGGCCCAGACCGAAGAGAACTCGGGCACCTACCTGCGCCGCGAACGTTTCACCGGCCAGTGCAGCCGCCAGTTCTACGTCGGCGAAGACATCGAGGAAGCCGACATCAAGGCCAAGTTCGACAACGGCACGCTCCAGATTGCCGTCCCCAAGAAGGCCGAGCAGCCCAAGCTCGAAGAGCCCCGCACCATCGCCATCGAAGGCTAGCAAACCCTGCTGCGCGCCGCTCTCTCCTCCTCCGCGGCGCGCAGCCCCTCTCCTCTCCACTTACCCTGAAGCCGGGCTCCCCCTCCTGCCCGGCGATGAAAGGAGCGCCCCTATGGGCGCCCCTTTCATTTGGGGCAAATCGGGGCGAGCCATCTTACCAGGTAGGCTGACTCGCCCCGACTCGCCCCAGATTACCGATTGATGACCTCGATCTGCAGACCCTCCATGACATCGAGGGCTTTCTCGTGCATCGAGGCATCGGGCGCCAACGTGCAAGCTGCATCGACGATAATCGGCACGTCGGGACATGCCGTTCGGGCGATGACCGCGTTGCTCAGAACGCACATGTTAGACACAAGCCCTACGAGCTCGATGCTCTCGTAAGGCAACGAACCAACCTCGGTTGCCACACGCTGCCGTTCACACAGTCTCTCGAAGAGCGCCGTAGACCCAAACGTCGGCTTCCGAAAGACCGAATCCGAATCGTGCAAGCGGGTTGCCACTTGCCCGTAAAGCTCAAACCCCGGCGTTCCTTCTATGCAGTGCGGAATGGGCAGCTTGCGCCCTTCCTGGGTTTCGAGGTAGTTGCCATGGTGGGTGTCGTACGTAAAGCAAACCGAGTCGCCCGTCTCGCGGTACTCGTCGATTTTCGCGGCAATGCGCTCGTCAAGGAGCTCAGCCCCCTCAAAACCAAGCGCTCCATCAACGAAGTCGTTCTGATAATCGACGACGATTAGCAATCGTTTCATGTGACCCCCGTCCATCAGCTCGCACCCGTCGGCACAGCCACAGCGTGCGACGATGAGCTCGAACTACAGCGTTCTTTATTGTTCTTCAAGCTTTGCCAGCTCGTCAAGAGCAGCCCGGTATCCTCCCGCGCCATAGCTGAGGCACTTCGACACGCGCGCGATGGTCGTTGCCGAAGCGCCCGTAGCCTCGGCGATGCGCGCATACGATTTGCCGGCATCGAGCATGCGCGCTACGGCAAGACGCTGCGAGCTCTCTTTGATTTCACGGATGGTGAATATGTCCTCGAACAGGGCAAACAGCGTATCCTTATCGTCTATTGCAGCCAATACGTCGAGCAGCGCCTCGACATCGGGCGTCCGCAGATCAGCCATCCGTCATGCTCCAATCCTCATCAGGCCGTACTCGAGCGATTCGACGAGCGCGTTCCACGATGCTTCGATGATGTTCTCGGACACGCCAATGGTACCCCAAGTGCCGTTCTCGTCACGCAGGGTTATGGCAACTCTGGTTATAGCGTCGGTGCCCGTGCTCTCGTCGAGCAAGCGCACTTTGAAGTCGATGAGTTCCATGTCGTTGACCTGCGGATAAAACTCCGAAAGAGCCATGTGCAACGCATTGTCGAGCGCGCCGACCGGACCCGTTCCCTCGCCTGTGGCCACATAGCGCCTGTCGCCGACGTGAATCTTGATGGTTGCTTCGGACTGCGCGTCTTTTGCGATGGCACCGTAGTCTTCGCGGTCGTCAACGATCACCCGGAAGCTCTCGAGCGTGAAGAACGGCTGGTATTTGCCGAGTTTTCGCGCTATCAGCAGCGCCAGCGACCCATCGGCAACCTCGTAGGAATATCCTTGGGCTTCGCGGGCTTTGACCTCGTCCAAGATCGCCTGGATGCTCTGCGGCTCTTGCCGCAGGTCAAAACCGAGCTGAGCGGCTTTGGTCACAAGCGAAGCCTTGCCCGCAAGCTCGCTGACGAGCATGCGCGAAGCATTGCCGACCGCGGTCGGGTCTTCGTGTTCGTAAGCTTGCGGGAACCGCACGATGGCGCTTGCGTGCAAACCGCCCTTATGGGCGAACGCCGAGGTGCCGACGTAGGGCGCATGCGCCCACACCGAGAAGTTGCAAATCTCGGCAACGTAACTTGCGACGCTCATCAGCTTCTTCAGACTTTCGGCGCCAACGCATTCGCACCCCATCTTTAACTCGAGGTCGGCAATCACCGTCAACAAGTCCGCGTTGCCGACGCGCTCGCCATACCCGTTTACAGTACCTTGGAACTGCGTGGCGCCCGCGCGCACCGCCGAAAGCGTGTTCGCCACAGCGCAGCCCCCGTCGTTATGGCAGTGGATGCCTACACGAGGAGCCTTGATGGAAGATGCGGCGCTTTGGTCGGTTTGCAAACCGTCGGGCGATACCGCTTCGACAACGATGCGCGTCATGCGTTCGATTTCGAAGGGAAGCATGCCGCCGTTCGTATCGCACAAATCAATCGAATCGGCGCCAGCTCGAGCGGCCGCAAGCACGCACTTCAAAGCGTATTCGGGATTGGACTTGTATCCGTCGAAGAAATGCTCGGCATCGAACACGACCTCGCGCCCCCGGGATTTCAGGTAGGCCACCGAGTCGCTGATCATGCGCAGGTTCTCGTCAAGCGTCGTGCGCAATGCGAGCTCGACCTGCGCATCCCAAGTCTTGCCCACGATAGCCACAACGGGCGCCCTGCTTGCAAGAAGATCGGCAAGACCCTGGTCCTCACTCGCAGGTACGCCCCTTTTGCAGGTAGCGCCGAACGCCGCGATGCGCGCATGCTTTAGGGGATGCTCGCGAAGCTCGCGGAAGAATGCGATGTCTTTGGGATTCGAGGCCGGAAACCCGCCTTCGATGATGTCGACGCCGAATTCGTCGAGCCTCCGCGCAATGCGCAGCTTGTCCTCGAGCGACAGCGTCACCCCTTCGGACTGCTCGCCGTCGCGCAGCGTCGTATCGTATGTGATGATTTTCGACATGTAGCGCATTGTACTCCAACGTGGTGGAGTGTGAAGCGCGCGAACAAATCGCCCCTGGGGCAAAGTGTTCACGTGAACACTTTGCCCCAGGGGCGATCTGCTCGCGCGCTTATCTGATTTGGCGCCGGAAGGCAAAGAGCTTCTCGACCACGCCAGCCGCTGTCAGGCCCAAGGCGAAGGGGCCGGCCAGCGGCGCGAACGGGTTGCCCGCCAACACGCGGCGCACATCATCGCTGCTGGGGTTAACGGCCGAAATCTCGGTCCAACGGGCGCCAGGCGTGGCGTCGGACTGCTCCTTCTGCTTGTTGTTCATCTCGCGAATCTTCTCGCTGACCGAGTCGTCGACGATGACCTTCGAAATGTCGGCCGCCGGCTCGGGCGCCGTCTGCTCCGCGGGAGCGCCAGCAGGCTCAGTCGACGCCTTGCTTGCGGGCTCGATGGCTTCAACCTCCTCGTCGTCGAAATCGTCGTAGTCGACATCGAGCGGAATCACCTGAGTACCCGACGTTTCGACTTCGTCAAAATCGTCAGGCTCTGCATCGGTAGGTTCGGTATCGGTAGACTCGGTATCGAGCTCCTGCGGATTCTTGTCCTTATTGTTAAGGGCGTCTTGAACGTCGTTGGCCTTGGGGTCGGTCTGGTTCCCGTCTTTTTCCGTCGAATCTTTGCCATTAGGGTCATCCCCTACGCGCACGGTAAGCAGCTGCGGACCAGAAACGCCCGAGTCGGAGCCTAGGATAGCGACGACTCTGATGTAAGTCAGCACGGTAGCACCCGCATCGCCGCCGTCACCACCTTCGCCACTTCCGCTATCGCCACTGTTCGCGGCAATGGGGTTCGTCTTCACGCGCAAGGTCTTGCCCGCCTCATTGGGTATCTCGGTCCAGGTTTGGCATCCGTCTGTCGATTGCTCCCAACGGTATTTGATGTTGGGATCGTTTTCATCTGCGCCGATTATGTGCGAGGTAAAGTTGGCCCAATCGCCCGCAAAGGGCGGCACGTAATCGAGCTGTACGACAAAACCGTTGCCTTCGCGCACTTGAACAGCTTTCGAAGGCTTCGAAGTTCCTTCGTCCAAAATAACGAACACGCGATAGTAGTTGCCAATGTGGGCGTCATCAGTCGGTACATAGATGGTCTGTTGGGTATTGCCCGCCACTTCCTGCCAGGTCCTGCCTTCGTCGGTCGAGCGTTCCCATTTGTAGCCGAAGTTAGCACTGCCAATGGACGTAGGCGGCACTGCCGTCATCAGGGCAGTTACACCTTTGGGAACGGCATCGTAGTTGATCCAGGGCGTTTTGCCGTCAACGTATTCAGGCTCCTCGGCGCCCTTCATGTGCACGGTAATCGAGTTAACCCAGCGCAAATCGGCCATCGCAGCGGTTAGCGCAGGGGCCGCATCTGACTGGTCAAACATGATCTGGAAGCGTGTATTGGGAAGGAAAGGATTGGTGGGCGCAGCGGAACCCGAACCCTGGTCCGTCTGGCTCGTCTGATCGCCCTGGCTGGATTGCCCAGACGGATCAGACGTCGTTGTCTGCTCGCCGCCCTCGGCAGGGGTACTGGTATTGCCCCCAGAGTCAGGCGGCGTTTCGCTAGCGGGCGCCTCGTCCGACGAACCGTCGCCTTCGGCCATCGCGCCTATTGCCGGCGCCGGTCGCGGACTGGGCTCGGTTTTTACGCTCGACTCGGATTCAGCCGACGTCCCCGAGTCCGTTGCGGAGGCGGGCTCATGCACGTACGCCTCCTTGGCGACCATGATGTAGGACGTCTCGGCGTGCGATGCCGTGACCAGGTCCGACCACGCCACGCGCGTGGGATTGACCTCGACGTTGCCGAACTCGATGTAGTCGATGTTCTTCTGCTCCTCGAGCGTGACGCCCGCGTCGTCGAGCAGCAGCGCCAGCGTCGTGCCGCGGCCAGATGCTGTGACCTGCTCGGGGGCCGTGGTCTCGCCGCGCTTCACGGGAAGCGTCATCGAGTAGTCCTTCTCGTTGATGTCGAGCTGTTTGTGCGTCTTGATGTTAACCAAGTCCCGGTCGTAAGTTGCAAGGGTCTCTTCGTATTTTGCGTTTTCGCCAGTCGCGGCAGAACCCTCGCTCGCTCCTTCAGCCGAGCCTTCGCTAGCACCCGCTGATGCGTTTTCGCTTCCGGCCGGCGTCTGCTGCTGCGTTTCGGAAGTCGTATCCCCGCCGTGGCCATCAGCGGTCTCGAGCACAACCTTGGGGCGCTGCACCTTGACCGTCAGCTTGTCTTGATGATGGTCTTCGCCCTGGTAGACAGCGTCGTCCTTCGCCACCTCGCCAGTGGCCACGTACACGTCCTCCGTTTTTTGCTGCCCATCTCGAAAATCAGGAGTTGAACACCGAACGAGGAAAGAGCCTTCGCCTTTGATAGTAAGCTCGCCTTTTTGCGTTATCGAGGCCACGTCGTCGGTGACGTCAGAGCCATCGTCCTTAAAAACCGACCAGGTAACGTCACTCAACAAATTATTGCTTGCTTCTTTCATGCTTGTCGCTGGCGTTGAGACGAACGAAATGGCATCGTCTTCATTCAGGAGTGTTGAAGCATTTGCCTTGACATCCAAGGCGTAGCCCTCGCGCTCATCTTCTCCCAATATTAACGGTTTGCTCTTGCTGCCGACTATACGATCGCTTGTGCCAGATTTATAAATCTCGAGAGAGCTTACGGCCACGAATTGGACCTTGAATTCCGCGACGAACGGCTTAACGGCCGGATCAGTGAGCCCTTCTGCCTCCCCGTTGGGGCTGCAGCGCACGGTAGCCTTGCCAGGTTGATTGTTCGTATCCATAAGTGTCGCAACGCCGTCCTTCTCATTGAGTGAAATATCGGCGCTGCCCTCAACCTTCACGAGTTCCCACTTCATGAAGTTAGCGATGGTCACGTCGTTCTCGGCCATCGTGGTGATGCTCGGTGACGGAGCGGGGCGTGGGTTTGACCGGGCGTCGTTAGTAGCGTCATCGGCAGTGTTGTCGGCGGTGCCGCCCTCGTTGCCGCCACTAGGCTCGGGATCGACGGGGTCGGGGTCAACAACCGGCGGATCGGGCTCGACGGGGTCGGAGTCAGGCTCGACCGACTTCGCCTCCCACTTGGCAACATAGGTCGCGTTTCCCGTTACCGTGGTGCCATAAGGGTCGGGATTCCACCCCTTGAAATCGAAGCCATCTGCAGTCGGGTCGTTAACCAAGGGAGTGTCACTCCCCTCTTCTACTTCCTCCGTATAATAGATGCCGTTTGGCGAAAACTCATCTTCGTACGTGACCGTGTACTTCTGCTTCTCTTTTTCCGTCCACTTAGCCGTATAAGTTGCATCACCCTCGACCGTCTCGCTAACGGCAGGGTCCCAACCATCGAATGTGTAGCCATCGCGATCCAAACTGCCGTCGAAACCGGGAGTGGGTTTGCCCTTCTCCACTTTCTCGTGTACCTCGTCGGAAAACAAGCTGCCACCGATGCCGTCTTTGTACGTTACCGTGAACTCCTCTTTTTCACCATCACCCCACGTGGGGAGAGCAACGAACGACACCTTACCGCTGTTGGCGTTAACTCTGATAATGGATTTCTCGATTCCGTCTTCAGGAACACTCTTTACTTCGCCAGCCTTGGCTACCAAAACTGATCTATCGCCCGCGCTCAATTCGGGGTCGGTCACCTGCCAGACCGCGACATTGGTCAGCTTCTCGCCATTTTCTGCGCGTTTGCTCAAGTCGTCCGCAGAGACATCCGCAAACGCAAGGCACTCGATGCGGAATGAGGACCAGAACACGAGCGTAAAGACCAAGACGACGCGCAGGGTCCTGAAGAGGAAATCTTTGGTTAGAATATGCTGCATTTTTTACCACCTAACCAGCGGAGCTTAAAAATGTGTAAAAGGGGTCTGACCCCTTTTACACATTACGAGTTGGATTCGCCTTCTTCGACGAGGTAGAACTTGCCGGTTTGGGGATCTTGGTAGACCTTGCCCTTCTCGACGAACGAGTTGCCCTCGCCGTAGAGCTGCTCTGTAATCTTCTCGACGTCGCCATCCTGCAGCTCCTGGGTCGGCTCGATCTGGGTGAACTCGGCCAAGTTGACGTTCCAGGCTACAACGAGCGCGACCATGAGGCCGCAGGCGAACACGAGCATGACGTCGCCGATGTTGCTCATCGACGACATGGGGTCGACTTCTTCGGGCTTCTTGTGCTCTCGGAAGCTGCCTCCGTTGCTGAAATAGCTCGACATGATGCCCTCCTTATTCGGCGGGACGCTCGTCTGCGGGGTTGGGCATGGTAATCCTGCCGGTTTCCCACGACGAAACGGGCTGCGCATAGCCGCCGCCTTGCTGCTGCGGCTGGTACCAGCCGCTCGGTGCAGGTTGCGCAACAGGCTGGGGCTCTGCCATGGGCTGCACAGGCTGCTGGAACTGCTGAGCAACGGGCGCAGGCTGGGCGCTCGGGTCAAACGCGGGCGGCGCCGTCAGCGTGTCGAGGAACGCCGGCATCGGCACTTCCCCGAAGGGCTGAGCGGGCTGCTCGAACGAGAAGTTGAACTCGGGAGCAACTGGCTGCGCCTGCTGCTCCTGGACCTGCGGAAGCGGGCCGGTCGTCTGGCTCGACGACGCAAGCGAATCGGGCTGCGCAAGCTGCGCAGGAGTTGCGAACAGCGGATCGAGCGGCTGGTCAAACGCGGGCGCCTGAGCCACGCCAAAAGGCATCTCGGCCGCAGGAGCCGGCGCGTCGGCGGGAGAAATCGGACCGGTCGGGTTGTTGCCAATCGCCGCAGGGGCAGAAGAAGCCGGGGCAGCGCCCAGCCCAATCGGAGCCTCGCTTTCGACTTGGTCCTGCTCGTAACCGGCCTGGGTGCCGTCAGCACGCCTGCCCCTCTTCGGCAGCTCTGATTCGAACAGGAACGCATAGTTCGTGGGCTCCTTGGTCTGGATGAGGCCTTCGGAGCGCATGTCTTCGATCTTCTGCAGCATAGTTGCCATCGCGGAATCGAGCGCATTCATGTAGTTGCCGTACCAGTTGCTGCGGATCTTGCCTACGACCAGGCAGACTGCAGCAGCCACCAAACCGGCGACAGTCGTGTCGAAGGCAACCAGAAGCGAACTCGAAAGCGCAGCAGTGTCGGCCTTGCCCAGCGCCTGGATGCCAGGACCGAGCGGGATGAGCGTACCCATGAGGCCAAGCATCGGCGCGATGCGCGCTGCCATGTTGTTGCGCCCGGTGATGCGGTCGTAGCGCGTCTCTTCCTCGCTAACGAGCCTGCGAATGAGGGCCATCAGGGCATCACCTGGTAAAATGCGGTAATCGTATACGGTCAGCAGAGCGATCTTCTGACGGTTCAGCAAACCCGAGCGCCTGATGACATCGGGAATATCATCCTGATTCGCCGCCATGAGCTCGGCCAGGAACTGGGGCATGGCCACCTTGAAATGGCGCCTTTCCGAAAACAGCTCGGCGATGACGCTGCCGATGCAGAACAGCGCGTAGCCGATCAGGACGAGCAACAAGATGATGTCGGGCGCGAGCAGCGATTGCGCCACGACATGCAGGACGTCGCTGAGGTACGTTTGAATTATGGATCCGTCCATCGAAAAGCTCCCTTCAAATGCAAAACGAGGCGAACCATAAGGTGCGCCTCGTTAACATTACCATGCGAATCGTTCTCGGGGGGAAATACCGTCAAAATCCCCAGTTACGTCGATTCTTTGACATATTAACGTCACCATTTTGTATGAGACGAACGGGAAATCAGGCACCCAGCTCGCCCATGCGTCCTACGCGTAGAACAAAATGTCGTTGTAGCTGGGCACGGGCCAGTGCTCTGCGCTGACGACGATCTCGAGCGCATCAACCTCGGCACGCAGCTCATCCATGAGCGGCACGACCTTGCTCGCGTTCTCGTTCGCGCATTCCTGCTGGTCGGCAATTGCGCGCACGCGATGGTGCGTCTGATCGAGCTCGATGAGCAAATCGTCAATAGCCTTGATGCCGGCGTTGAGTTTGCGCAGGATCGTCTCTTGGGGCGAAAGGTCGGCGTCTTGAAGCACGGCCTTCACTTTTCCGATGTTCTCGGCGACCTCGGCGGCATATGCGGCAATAGCGGGCAGGTACAGCTGGCGTACCATGCGTTTGCAGGTGCGGGCCTCGATGTTTATGAGCTTGTTGTACTTCTCGAGCTTCACCTCGTAACGGCTGCGGATCTCGGTCTCGTTCAAGATGCCGAATTCCTCGAACAGGTCGAACGTCTTCTGTTCGAGCAAACACGGCATGGCGTCAGCCGTGGTCTTGTTGTTGGTGAGCCCGCGCCTTTCGGCCTCGACCGGCCACTCATCGGAATACCCGTTGCCGTCGAAGATGATGCGCTGATGGTCCTTCAGCATCTGCTTGACGTAGGCAATGGCTGCGTTTTCGAATTCCTCGCCCTTCAGGTCGCCCATGGCGTCGGCAAAGTCCTTCAGGCCCTTGGCTACGGCGGTGTTCAGGATCGTATTTGCCTCCGAGAGGTTCTGCGAGCTTCCCGGCATGCGGAACTCGAACTTGTTGCCCGTAAAGGCGAACGGGGACGTGCGGTTGCGGTCGGTGTTGTCCTTCAAAAACGCCGGAAGTACCGAAACGCCCAGGTCCATGGCAACTTTGTGCACGTTGTTGTACTCGGACTCGTGGTCGTTGACCAATGCGTCGACAATGGCCGAGAGCTCGGTGCCCAAGAAGATCGAGACGATTGCCGGCGGCGCCTCGTTAGCCCCCAGGCGGTGATCGTTGCCGGCACTGGCGGCCGACATGCGCAGCAGGTCCTGGTACTCGTCGACCGCCTCGATGACGCAGGTCAAAAAGACCAGGAAGCGCAGGTTCTCCATGGGGTTCTCGCCCGGCTCGAGCAGGTTCTTGCCATTGGCCGCAAGCGACCAGTTGTCGTGCTTGCCGGAGCCGTTAATCCCCTCGAAGGGCTTTTCGTGCTGCAGGCACACGAGCCCGTGATGGCTGGCCAAAAGGCGCATCTTCTCCATCGTCAGCAGGTTATGGTCGATGGCGCGGTTAGCGTTTTCGAAGATCGGCGCCAGCTCGTGCTGGGCGGGCGCGACCTCGTTGTGCTTGGTCTTGGCGGGAATGCCGAGCTTCCACAGCTCGTCGTCGAGTTCCTTCATGAACTCGTTGACGGTCGGTCGTATGGCGCCGAAATAGTGGTCGTCGAGTTCCTGACCCTTGCACGGCGCATAGCCGAACAACGTGCGGTTGCATAGCATCAGGTCAAGGCGCTGCTTGTACTGCTCTTCGGAAATCAGGAAGTACTCCTGCTCGCAGCCGATGGTCACGTCGATGCGCTTGCGCGGCTCGCCGAACAACGCAAGCACGCGATTGGCCTGCTCGGAAATGACGTCCATGCTGCGCAGGAGGGGCGTCTTCTCGTCGAGCGCCTCGCCGGTATAGCTGCAGAACGCCGTGGGAATGCACAGCACCTCGTCTTTGATGAACGCATAGCTCGTAGGATCCCAAGCCGTGTAGCCGCGCGCCTCGAACGTCGCACGAAGGCCGCCGTTGGGGAAGCTCGACGCATCGGGCTCACCCTGGATGAGCTCCTTGCCGCTGAAGCGCATGAGCGCGCGCCCGTCGCGGATCGGGTCGATGAAACCGTCGTGCTTTTCGGAAGTGAGACCCGTCAGCGGCTGGAACCAGTGCGTGTAATGCGTGGCGCCCTTTTCGATCGCCCATTCCTTCATGGAATGGGCGACGACGTTGGCCACCTCGATGTCGAGCGGCTCGCCCTTCTCGATCGTGCGCATGAGCGCCTTGTACGTAACGGACGGCAGGCGCTCGGCCATGACGTGCTCGTTGAACACGAGCGACCCGTAGATTTCAGAGACGTTTACTGACATATGGTCCCCTTCGTTTTGCGTTTCGCTCTATATTACAGCATGCAAACCGCTCAGGCGGCCCTTCCGCTAAAGCGATAAAACGTGCACCAAATAGAAACCGATCGCTTAGCTTTACCTTATCCCACCACGTTTCCGTGCGCGGGGGCGCGCTCCGGCTTGGCTTCGGCTAAACCGATATGTATACACAGGAACAGTGCCTGCAGAATCGCCGGAGTCGCGCCCCCGCGCACGGAAACGCTTCGGGAAACGAAGGGGCGTCTTACCCCAACAATGGCTGAATCGATGCGCAGACAAAGTCAGCGAGCGACGCCCAGGTGCGCCGGATAGACGAGAAGAGCCCGCCGACGCGTACTTCGGTACGCGAGGCGGGCTCTGAACGTCTAGCCGGTGCGCATGGGCGCCGCGCAGCGTCGACAGGTGCGCCGGCTGACAAGCCGGCGCAACCAAAGAGAATTAGCGCTTGGAGAACTGCGGGCGCTTGCGGGCCTTCTTCAGGCCGTACTTCTTGCGCTCGACCATACGCGGGTCACGCGTAAGGAAGCCAGCCTTCTTCAGCTCCTGGCGATAGTCGCCGGCCTCGAGCAGCGCACGGGAGATGCCGTGGCGCAGGGCGCCTGCCTGACCCGAGATGCCGCCACCGTTCAGGCGGGCGATAACGTCGAAATGACCTTCGGTGTCGGTGACCTTGAACGGCGCCATGAAGGTGTCAATCAGGGCCTGACGGCCAAAGTAATCCATTGCCTCACGGCCGTTAACCGTGACCTTGCCCGTGCCGGGAACCAGGCGGACGCGAGCGACCGCGTTCTTGCGACGGCCGGTGCCGTAATACAAAGCTTCGTTAGCCATGACGTGTCCTCCTACAGTTCGATCTTACGGGGCTTCTGAGCTGCATGCGGATGATCAGGACCCGCGTACACCTTCAGCTTCTTGCCCTGGGCGCGACCCAGCGTGTTCTTCGGCAGCATGCCCTTGACTGCATGCTCGATGACGCGCTCGGGGTGCTTGGCCATGGCCTCTTCGAACGACTCGGACTTCAGTCCGCCGGGGTAACCGCTGTGGCGGTAGTAACGCTTGTCGGTCGCCTTGTTGCCCGTAACGCGAATCTTGTCGGCATTGATGATGACGATGAAGTCACCGGTGTCGACGTGCGGCGTGTACTGAGGCTTGTGCTTGCCGCGCAGGATGTGCGCAGCCTTGGCGGCGACGCGACCCAGGACCTGATCTTCAGCGTCGATCAGGAGCCACTCGCGCTCGACCTCGTTCGGCTTTGCGTAGTAAGTCTTCACTGTTCTTTCCTCCAAATTCTTTGCGCTTGCGGTTGAAGCGGCCGCTCGCGCGCTGTGTTTTCAAAAGTGCAGGCTTATGTGCTGCGCCGGTTTCCTACGCCGACTCGCCAGGCTTCAGGCTGGACGACCTTTGCCTTTTGGCTTTTTGCACCGTTACTGCTTCACGGGGCTTTTGAAAGCAACTGTTGAAGTATACGACCAGGCTTTTGCGCACGTCAACGCGAAAACGATTCCTATCTGCCCAATCTTTACAGATTGCACAAAACCGCAAACCTCGAAACCCGGCCGCGGCAAAGCCATTTCTATATGAGCTTCATGACTTCCGCGCGGAATTTGCGGGCTATTGCATCACCGGGCTTGCCCATGCATTCGGGGTGATACTGCACGCCCCACACTGGGTAGGTGCTGTGTTCGATCATCTCCACGATTCTCAATTCGTCTTTATGACACCACTGAGTGGGTACAAGACCTTCGCCAAGCTCATGCATGGCCTGATGATGGCCATGAGCAGTCAGGAACTTGTCGCCAAACAGCCCATAGAGCCACGAGCCCTTTTTCACCGCAGCATAGTACGTCCCGTCATGGCCGCCCTCGATGTTTTGATAAAGCGAACCGCCAAATGCCACGTTTATGATTTGCGACCCGCGGCAAATGCCGAAGACCGGCTTGCCTGCTTCCGCGAATTTCCTGACCATCTTGATCTGCGCTTCGTCTAATATGGGGAACACCTTATGCGACCTTACGTTCTCCTCACCGTAGAATGAAGGGTCCACATCATTTCCGCCAGGAATTGCCAGGCCATCGAACTTGTTGATGTCGATATCGGTCTTAACCGTGAATACAGCCCTGCATCCGTTTCGGGTCAGATAGCTGATCATTCCACTTGCCGAACTGGGCGACTTGTCGAGCACGAGGATACGAGGATTGTATCTACCCGAAATCAGGAAGTGCTTTACGGCCGACCCCTCGTAATCGCCGATGCCCTTTACGATAATGCTCGCCATTCCCGGCTTCTTATTGTTCTCGTAGCTGACCTCGTAATCGACACCGCGCGACAAGGTCTTGCCCCCTAAGGCGACCTTTACCTTCGGCTCGATCACAAAGCCGGTCGTACGCAGCTTTTCGGGAGCCAGGATAACCGCTTGCCCGATATCGGACTTTCCCGACTCGCTTAAATCCGAAACGCTCAAGGTGCTGCGCTGAGCATCTTGCTGCCCTTGGTCCGAGGTCGGCGCTTGCTGCCCCGAGCATCCCGTTATAGCAATCGTTGCGGCAAGTGCCAGTGCCGCAACCATCGCAACAAGAGCCCTCGTCGCTTTGCAACGCGTAAGTGTTACCTGTTTCGCCATTCGTTTGCTTCCTTTTCCGGACATCCCAACCTTGTCCGATATGCTTGCAACCCTTCGCGCTCGAATCTCTTCATGCGAGGAGCGCTTCCGAACCGTAAAGCCTACTTGAGACTAGGATATCTTGACCGGATAACTGCCAAGCTTTTCGGAAGTCATTTCGTCGCTCACAAGTATTGTGCCCTCTACGTTGGCCAAGCCCTCAACGCCCCCTTGCAACTGGTCTGCAGGGAAGGACAGGAACGTCTCGACGCTTCCGTCTGGGTCGACGAATTCTAGGAGGTTGGCCTCGACTTCATTGCCGTTCACGGTAAAGGCGCCGTCAACGCTCAGCGAAATCGTCTTGTCGGATTTGTTCTTAACGGAAAGGCGATAGCCAGGATCTGCAATATAATCCGTGCCCTTACCGGTAACTTCAATTGCGCAAATCTCGTCATCCGAAATCGAGACGGGAGCCATGTCCTCTACGACCTCATCGACGATATCGACGTTCTCCTCGGTTTCGGTGGGCTTGTCCTTCATCAGGATCGAGTCGTCGTTTGGATCGTTGGCGTAGTACTCGGAGATATCGGACTTGATGAAAACAAGCTTCGATCCATCTTCGCGCCCCATGACGAGCTTGTCGCCGTTTAGGCTTATGACCGCTACTCTTACGCTGTCATCGGCCTGGTCGTTTTTCTTTTTCTCGGTACCGAACTTAGTGGGAAACTCGATGCTCGCCTGGGTGCCGTCGACTTTCCACGTACCGTCGGCATACGCGTCGCCGTACACGAATTCGGCGAAGCCGTCATCCTCGAGATTGAGCGTCGCCTCGAAGCCCAGCGAAGAATCCGGTTCGATTTCCCAAAAACCTTTGATACTGTCGGCACCTATAGCCTGCGCGCCAGAGTCGAGCGTCTGAGAACCTGCGCTTGACCCTTGCGAGCCAGAGCTCGATGCCCCTGAACAGCCGGCAAGCGCGAGCACGCAAGCCAAGCAGACGATAATTGCGGCAACGTATCTTCTTTTCATCGGTGGTCTCCATTCGGCAGTCGCGAGGCACTGCATCTGTTCGGATTGGCGGTGCCCGTAAGTATAACCGCACAATTCGGCGTACACGCAAAGATCGCGCTTAATAGCATTCGCTTGTCATCCGAAGGGCCCTTTTAAAGTGCGAAAAGCGGCATTATTCCGTGACTTGCGCTATCATCAGCCAATACAATTCCGCATTCGTTCAAAACCACAAGAAGGAAACCGGCAATGAGCAGCCACGCATCCGAAACTCAGGCAAAGCCCACGAAATACTACATCGATTTCGAGAACGTACACGGCGCCGGACTGAAGGGCGTCGATGCGCTGACCGAGCGCGACGAGGTCATCATCATCTACAGCCAAGCGGCCGAAACGTTTCATATCGAGCACGCGATAGACATCCTGAAGAGCAAGGCGCGCATCCAGTTTCTGGAAGCGGATGCCGGAACGCGCAACGCGGCTGACTTCCAGCTGATCGTGGCGTTGTACGCCGACATGGACGATGCATACGACTACGCCATCGTCAGCGGTGACGGCGGTTTCGACGCGGCCATAAAGATGGGCGAGCGCATGGGCAAGCCCCAAGTCCGCCGCCTTGGCAACATCGCAGGCGATGAAGCCGAACCCGAAAAACCCAAGAGCCGCCGCTCGCGCCGCAGCCGTTCGGGCCGCGACACCGCAAAGGGCTCGGCCGAGACGGTCGAGTCCGCCGAAGCCGAGGCGCCAGCACAGGACGAGACAACCGCCAGCATCGACGAAAGCTTGGCCGCCGAGGCGGAAGCAGCCCCTTCCACGGTCGACGAGGCTGCAGAGCACGGCAAGGACCAGGTATCAGAGCAGGCAAGCGAGCACAAATCATCTTCATCACGGCGCCGCCCGCGCCGCAGGAAGCGCAATGGCGGCTCAACAGAAGCGGAAGAGCAGCCCGCAGCGCAAGCGCAAGATGAAACTAGCCAAACGCAGAATGCGTCGACCCGCAAAGAGACCGATGACGCCTATGCCAGGGCCGCCGAAGCCATGAGGCTCGCCTCCGAAAGCTCATCGACGCACAGCGGTGGCGCAACCGCGGAGAAGGCCCAATCCAAGCCCGCAGTCGAGACGCCCTCGGATTCCGGCGCATCTGCAAACGAGAATGCCGCTACCCTGGTAAAGGAGCTGCTTGAGCAGAAGGGCGTGCAGCTGAGCGACGCGCAAATCGCCACCGTGACAAGCGCCCTTTACGGCCCCGACGGCCGCCAAGGCTTCTACCGCCGCATCATCAAGATCGAACGCCAGCAGAAGGGCCGCGCCCTCTACCATCAAGTCCGCGAGCACTACCAAGCTCTGCTCGACACCGTCAGCAAATGACCATTTGGGGGCAGCCCCCAAATGGTCATTTCCGGTTACGAACCCAACTTGCCGGCTTCCTCCACGTCGAAGCCCAACTCGCGGGCGGCGTCTTCGCGCATCTTGTACTTCAGCACCTTGCCGGCGGCGTTCATGGGGAACGTGTCGACGAAGCGGATGTAGCGCGGCACCTTGTGGCGTGCGATGCGTTGCTGCGCGTACTCGCGCATCTCGTCTTCGGTGGCCTCCTCGCCCTTCATCAGGATGATGCAGGCCATGGCCTCCTCGCCGTACTTCTTGTCGGGCACGCCGATGACCTGGCAGTCGCTGACCTTCGGATGCGTGATCATGAAGTCTTCGATCTCTTTGGGATAGATGTTCTCGCCGCCGCGGATAATCATGTCCTTGATGCGCCCCGTTACGCGGAAGTTTCCGTTCTCGTCGCGCATGACCAGGTCACCCGAATGTAGCCAGCCATCCTCGTCGACCGTATCGCGCGTCGCGTCGGGCATCTTGTAGTAGCCCTTCATCGTGTTGTAACCGCGGCTGCAGAACTCGCCGGCCATACCGTCGGGCATCTCCTCGCCCGTGCCAGGGTTGATGATCTTGCACTGGATGTGCGGGTACTCGTAACCCACCGTCTCGACGCGCCAGTCCAGCGGGTCGGTCCAGGCAGTCATGACCGAGCCGGGGGCGCTTTCGGTCTGGCCATAGACGCTCACGATGCCGCCCATGTTCATCTCGTCGGGCTCGGCGGCCTTGCGCATGAGGTCAGGCGGGCAACCGGCACCAGCCATAATGCCCGTGCGCATGTGACTGAAGTCGGTCTTCTTGTAGTCGGCATGGTTGAACATGGCGATGAACATCGTGGGAACACCGTTGAAGCAGGTAATCTTCTCGTTGGTGATGCACGACAACGATGCCTTGGCGCTGAAGTACGGCATGGGGCACATCGTCGTGCCGTGCGTCATCGAAGAGGTCATCGAAAGCGTCATGCCGAAACAGTGGAACATCGGCACCTGGATCATCATGCGGTCGGCAGTGGAAAGCCCCATGCGGTCACCGATGCACTTGCCGTCGTTGACGACGTTGCGGTGCGTCAGCATGACGCCTTTGGGGAATCCCGTGGTGCCAGACGTGTACTGCATGTTGCACACGTCGTCGGGACGCACAGCATCGGCCATGCGCTGCACGGTTTCCAGCGGCACGGCCTCGGCACGCTCGAACGCCTCGTCGAAAGTCAGGCAGCCGGGCATGCTGAAGCCCACGGTAATTACGTTTCGCAGGAAGGGCAATTTCTTGCAGTGCAGCGGCTTGCCCGGCTCGGTGCTTGCGATCTCGGGGCACAGCTCGTTGATGATTCCCGCATAGTCGGAATCGAGCGCGCGGTCGATCATGACCAGCGTATGGGTGTCGCTTTGGCGCAACAGGTATTCGGCCTCGTGAATCTTGTAGGCCGTGTTCACGGTCACCAGCACGGCGCCGATCTTGGTAGTGGCCCAGAACGTGATGTACCACGCCGGCACGTTCGTGGCCCAGATGGCCACCTTGCTGCCCGCCTTCACGCCCATGCTGACGAGCGCGCGGGCAAACGCGTCTACGTCGTCGCGGAACTCCTCGTAGGTGCGCGTGTAGTCGAGCGTCGTGTACTTGAACGCCAGCTGGTCGGGAATCTCTTCCACCATCTTGTCGAGCACCTGCGGGAACGTCAGGTCGATGAGGTCGTATTTCTTCCAGATGTACTCGCCCGTACCGTCGTGGTTCAAATACAGCGGCTTGCGGCGGCCGCGCGTGTCTTCAAAACGGTCCATGTAGTTGACGAAATGCGGCAGGATGATGTCCATGTCGGTCAGGTCGCTCATCCATTCGGGCTTCCATTCCAACGACACAAAGCCGTCGTAGTCGATTGAAGCCAAAGCGCGCACCACATCGGCTATGGGCATCGTGCCCTCGCCCACCAGGTTGTATGTGCCGTCGTCGTCGGAGTCGCGCATGTGCACGTGCTTCACGTAGGCGCCCAGGTTCTTGATCGTCGTGCTGGGGTCCTCGCCAAAATCGCGGTACGGATGGTGCACGTCCCACAGCGCTGCCAAGTGGTCGCTTGCATAGGCGTCCATGAGTTCGGTCAGGCGGGCGGTGTCGCCGTAAATGCCACTCGTCTCGATCAGCAGCACGATGCCCCGCTCTTCCGCATAAGGCAGAAGCTCGTCAACCGATGCGCGCATAGCGTCCTCGGTGCCGTGCTGGCCCTTTACGCACACGTACTCGACGCCCGTCTCGGCCGCCAGATCCACCAACTGCTTGGCGCGAGCTACCTCATCTCCGGCCAACGAGACGTCGATGGAGGTATCGAGCACCGGCATCCGCAGTCCCCGGTTGCGCAAATCGCGCGCCGTCGCTCGACGGTTGTACGGGTCGAACGGTCCGCCTTTGCCCGAAAACTTGCTGTTTACCAGCACATCGTAGGCCTCTATGCCGGCAAATCCCATTTCGGAAGCCGTAGCGACCAATTCATCCCAGGGCACATCGCCCCATCCTCTTGTAGAAAACGAAAGCCTCATCTTCATACTCCTTATTCGCACCTGGCGATTTGGGGAGACTCCCCTTTTTGTCAGGCCTGACAAAAAGGGGAGTCTCCCCAAATCGCCAGTCTCCGCACGTGTCCTTCGCTAGTTCTGCTCTTCGTAGACAATCTTGTTAAGCGCATTCACGTACGCACGGATGCTCGAGCCGATGATATCGGTCGAGATGCCGCGACCGGAATACACCTTGCCCTCCCAGATGAGCTTCACCACGGTCTCACCCATGGCCTCCTGGCCTTGGGTGACGGAGTTTACCTGGAAGTCGTCCAGCTCGTAGTGCTGCCCCGCCAGCTGCTCGAGCGCCAGGAACGCTGCGTCGATTGGCCCATCGCCCATGCAGACGGCCTGCAGCGTCTCCTCGTCCTTGCGCATGCAGATGTTGGCCGTGGCCTTTATCTGATTGCCCGAATTTATGACGTAGCTCTCGAGCACGTAGGTCGCAGGCACCTGCAGCGCAGCGGATGCCACAATGGCGTCGAGCTCGCGGCTGCCCACGCTTTCCTTCTTGGAAGCTACGCGCTGGAACGCCTCGTATACGGCAGCCTGATCTTCCAACGACAGATCGTAGCCGAGCCTGGACACGCACTGCATAACCGCTTCCTGGTCATCGCGCTCGGTCAGAACAATAGACTCATCGGCCTCGCGCACGCCCGTTTCGAACGGAGAGTACTGCGAACGGCCCGACTCGCAAATCCACGATACCTGGCTGATGGCGCGCTTGAGCTCGGTCGTGCGCACGGTGGTCGTGGCCTGGCACGCGTCGGCTTTGTCGGCCAGGATCTTGCTCAGGCGACCAAGCGAGACCACGTCCATCGGGTACGTTGTGGCTTTCACCTCGCCCACGCCCTCGATGATGCCGGCGATGGCGCACGCATCGGCCATGTACAGCGCGTTGTTGCACGAAATGCCCAGCGTCACGTCGGCAAGGGCCGGAATATCGGCCTTCAGCGAACGGATGAACTCGGCAAACTCGTCGGGCAGCATGTTGCCTGCAGCATCGCAGATCGTTACAGTCGTCGCGCCCGCCTGGATGGCGCACGAAACGACTTGGCGCAGGTAAGCGCCATCCGCACGCGTGGCGTCGTTCGCAATGAAGTCCACCTCGTCGACGCGCTTGCGGCATTCGGAAATCGTCGTGGCGACGTCTTCAAGCATCGCATCGGCCTTCTTGCGATAAACGTATTCCATGCGGGCTGGGCTTACAGCGGCTTTCACGATTAGACGCGGGTGCACGGCGTCTTTAAGGGCGTTGCACACCAGATCGATGTTCTCGACGTTCATCTTCACGGGCACGGCGAGCGCGCTGTTGCGCACGAGCGATGCAAGCGACTTGATGCGCAGACTATCGGCTTTGGCGCTCTCGATTCCCTCCACCTCGATGGTGGAAACGCCCAGATGATCGAGGAGCTTGGCCATTTCCAGCTTCTCCTTGAAAGACAGCGACAATTCCTTGTTGCTCGCTGCCCTGCGCATGGTCACATCGCTAATGCGTATTTCCCTCATGTTGATTTCAACCTTCCTATTTCTGCTCGGCATCGCCTCGTTCCCTTCGGCCGCATCGGATCTTCACGGGGCGACGGGCAACGCTATTCATAATAAACCCAGCTCGTACGCGAGCGTTTAGCAAGTAAGCTCCACGATTGTAAACGGCAACCAACCTCATGGAGGCAAAAGTAACGGTTTGGAAATTTATAAGGCGCAGACCCGCGGGAACAAAACGCGAGCGCGCCTAGATAAGCAGCAGGTTAAGAAGCGCCTCGTTACCAGACAGAAGACGCAATGAGGCCAAGGCAAGATAGGCCTCGGGGCGCGAACGGAAAATATGTGCCTGCGCGTCATTCATGCTGGTATGCAAGTATAACCATTTTTGCTTACATTTGGCGAAAAAAGCTCGAACACGCACAAGCGGCGAACAGAAACGGCCGCAAAAAGACGCCTTTCGGCTTCCCCTCGCCTTTCTTCCTGGGCTATGCGCACTTGTTAGTCCCACGACGCCCTGCATGCACTACACTACAGTAAAGCGTTCAGAAAGGGCTTGCTTATGGGGATGACCATGACGCAGAAGATTCTCGCAGCCCATGCGGGATTGGAAGAAGTAACGCCCGGCCAGCTTATCGAGGCTCGCATCGATTTGGCGCTCGCGAACGACGTGACTGCCCCCATGGCCATACGTGCTTTGAGGGACAATGGCCTTGACCGGGTCTTCGATAAGTCCAAGGTCTGTTTGGTGCTCGACCATTTCGCGCCGAACAAAGACATAAAGAGCGCTGAGCAATGCAAGCTCTGCCGCGATTTCGCCAACGCCCACGACCTCGAGCTCTTCTTTGACGTGGGCGCTATGGGCATCGAGCACGCGCTTCTACCCGAACAGGGGCTCGTGACCGCAGGCGACCTGGTTGTCGGCGCAGACAGCCATACCTGTACCTACGGCGCCCTCGGCGCGTTTTCGACTGGCGTGGGATCAACTGACATCGCGGCTGCCATGGCAACCGGACGATCGTGGTTTCGCGTGCCGGAAGCCATTCGCTTCGAGCTTTCGGGCGAGCTTCAGCCCTGGGTGTCGGGCAAAGACGTCATCTTGTGGATTATCGGGAAAATCGGCGTGGACGGGGCGCTGTACAAGAGCATGGAATTCAGCGGCACCGGCGTGGCTTCCCTTTCGATGGACGACCGCCTTACCATCTGCAACATGGCAATCGAAGCAGGGGCCAAGAACGGTATTTTCCCCGTCGACGGCGCAACGTGCACATACCTGAACGGCAGGGCAATTCGCCCGGCCGTCGAATTCTGCGCCGATCCCGACGCTGCCTACGAGCAGGTTATCGAGGTCGACCTCGGTGCCATACCACCAACCGTCGCAATGCCTCATTTGCCCGAAAACGCACGGCCGGCATCGGAGCTCACAAGCGTCGAGCTCGACCAATGCGTCATCGGCAGCTGCACGAACGGCCGCATCTCGGACATGCGCATCGCGGCCCAGGTGCTCACCGGCAAACGCGTGCATCCCCGGGTACGCACCATCGTAATTCCCGCCACGCAGGATATCTACCTGCAGTGCGTGCGCGAAGGGTTGGTTGAGACCTTCATCGAGGCGGGCGCAGTCGTCAGCACGCCCACGTGCGGCCCGTGCCTTGGCGGGCACATGGGCATCCTCGCCGCTGGCGAGCGCGCCATTGCCACCACCAACCGCAACTTCGTGGGGCGTATGGGCCATCCCGAAAGCGAGGTGTACCTCGCTAGCCCAGCCGTTGCTGCGGCATCGGCCATCGCCGGCCACATTGTAGATCCTCAAAATGTGTAAAAGGGGTCAGACCCCTTTTACACATTTTTACGAGAGAGGATGGGTTATGAGAGTAAAGGGAACGGTTTTCAAATACGGCGACAACGTCGATACCGACGTCATCATCCCGGCGCGCTACCTGAACATCGCCGATGCCGAAGAGCTCGCCTCGCACGCGATGGAGGATATCGACACATCGTTCGTGCAGAAAGCGAGACCAGGCGACATAATCGTGGCGGGACGCAACTTCGGGTGCGGTTCGTCGCGCGAGCATGCTCCGCGCGTGCTGAAAGACAGCGGCATCAGCTGCATCATCGCATCGAGTTTCGCGCGAATCTTCTACCGCAATGCCATCAATATCGGGCTTCCTATCCTCGAGAGCACCGAGGCGGCTGAGAATATCGGGATAGGCAATGAGGTCTCGGTTGATTTCGAAACGGGAACCATCGAGGACCTCAGTACAGGAAAGTCGTTCCAATCGCAGCCGTTTCCCAAGTTCATCCAAGACATCATCGACAACGACGGGCTTTTCAACAGCTTGAAGGCTCGCGCAGCCGAAGAAAAGGGCGCGACGGAGGGCATATAATGCAAAGCGTCTTGCAAACCCCGAAAGGAAGAAACTATGGATTACCGTATCGTATTGCTTAAAGGCGACGGCATCGGACCCGAGATCATCGACGAAGCGTGCAAATGCCTTGACGCAATTGGCGAGAAATACGGCCATCAATTCCTGTACGACGAGCAGCTTATCGGCGGTGCAGCCATCGACGAGCTGGGGATTCCGCTGCCGCAAGACACCATCGACGCCTGCTTGGCATCGGACGCCGTGCTCATGGGGGCGGTCGGCGGCCCGCAATGGGACTCGCTCGACCCCAGCATACGCCCCGAAGTCGGGCTGCTCGGCATCCGCAAAGCGCTCGGCGCGTACGCCAACATAAGGCCAGCCAAGCTCTATGCCCCGCTCGCAGACGCATGCCCCCTGAAACCCGAGCGCCTCGGCGACGGCCTCGACCTTATTGTCTGCCGCGAACTGACTGGCGACGTGTACTTCGGCAAGAAGCACCGCGACGCAGATGGCACCGGCCACGACGACATGAACTACACCATCCCCGAAATCGAGCGCATCGCACACCGCGCCTACGCGCTCGCAGCCCAGCGCCGCAACCATGTGACCTGCGTCGACAAGGCTAACATCCTGGAAACCAGCCGAGTGTGGCGCGAAACCATCGAGCGCATAGCGCCAGAATACCCCGACATCGTCACCGACTACCTGTACGTCGATAACGCATCCATGCAGCTCGTGCTGAATCCTGGGCAGTTCGACGTAATCCTGACCGGCAACCTGTTCGGTGACATCCTGTCAGACGAAGCCAGCTGCATCACCGGTTCGATCGGCATGCTGCCTTCCGCATCGCTCGGCGAGGGCACCCTCGGATTGTACGAGCCCATCCACGGAAGCGCGCCCGACATCGCGGGCAGGGGCATTGCCAACCCGATTGCCACCATATTGTCAGCCGCGATGATGCTGCGCTACAGCTTCGGTTTGACCAGCGAGGCCAATGCAATCGAATGGGCCGTCGACACCGTGCTGGAAGCCGGCTATCGCACCTCCGACATAGCCAAACCAGACGAGGCGACCGTATCTTGCGCCCAAATGGGCGACCTCATCGCAGCGGACATCCTGCAATAGCAAGGGAAGCAAGGGGGATACTCCCCTTTGCTTCCCTTTATTCCTCTTTCGAGTTGCGTGACATGGCGATCTTGCCAGTGCGGGTGATCTCACGGATGCCGTAAGCGCGCAGGAGGTCCTCCATACCCTGCATCTTGGACTCGTCGCCCGTGGCTTCGATGGTAAGCGACCCGCGACCCACGTCGACAATCTTTGCGCGGAACAGGTTGGCTATCTCGATTACTTCGCTGCGCCGTTCGGCGGGCGCATTGACCTTGAACAGCACGAGCTCGCGCTCGATGGAAGGCTCGTCGGTGAGATCGGTTATCTTATGCACGACCACGAGCTTGTTCAACTGCTTGGTAATCTGCTCCCACGCCTCATCGTCCACGTCGGCGATGATCGTGATGCGCGAACGCGTGGGGTCTTCGGTCGGGCCCACCGAAAGCGATTCGATGTTGAAGCCGCGGCGCGAGATGAGCGCCACAACGCGCATGAGCACGCCTGGCCGGTTCTCGACGAGAACCGAAAGCACATTGTGATTCTTCGTGGCGCGCATTAGCGACCTCCTTCCCGACCACCGACGCCGCCCGCAGCCTTATTGGTGCGGCTCGCCCAGTTCGTCCAACCAACCCCGTCGGGCTCGGCTACGATGCGGAACCCTGCGCCGCTGTCGATGGCGCCGATGACCTCGGAAAGCCCACCCCCGGGCGCCACCATGGGAAACACGCTCTGATCGCGCGGAATGCGCAGGTCGAGCAAATACGGGCCCTCGGTCGCAAGCATGCGCGCATAGGCCGCCTCAACATCTTGGGGCCTCTCGACGCGCTCGGCGCCCCAGCCGTACGCATCGGCGAGCTTCACGAAATCGGGCACATCATCGAGCTCGGTCGCCGAGTAGCGACCTCCATAGAACAGCTTCTGCCATTGGCGCACCATGCCGAGCGCGCGGTTGTCGACCACCACGACCTTCACCGGCACGTTGTTGATTGCGGCGGTAGCCATTTCCTGCAGGTTCATCTGAAACGACCCGTCGCCAGCGACGCACACGACGGTCTTGCCAGGGCACCCGATCGCGGCACCAACCGCCGCGGGAAAACCGAAGCCCATCGTGCCCAAGCCGCCCGATGACAAGAACGTACGCGGCAATTCGCGATCGACGAACTGCGCAGCCCACATCTGGTGCTGCCCCACCTCGGTCACGACGATTGTGCTCTCGGGGTCGAGCGCACGAGAAAGCTGGCGCATCGCTACCTCGGGAACAATCGCGCCCGCCGGCTCCTCGACATGCTCGTCGTACATCGGAAACCGCGTGCGCCATTCATCTATCTGGGAAAGCCATGCTGCCGTGTCGGGCGCTGCCTCAATGCGGGCGAGCTCCTCGAGCAGGCTGTCGAGCACGCGCCGCACATCGCCCACAATGGGCACCTGCGCCTCGCGCACTTTGCCGATTTCGGCAGGATCGATGTCTATATGGACGACCTTAGCCTCTGGTGCGAACTCGTCGAATCTCCCCGTCACGCGATCCGAGAACCGCGCCCCACATGCGATGATCAAATCGGACCTGTTGAGCGCCATGTTTGCGTACTTCGAACCATGCATGCCCACGGCGCCCAAGTTAAGCGGCTCCGAAGACGGGATTGCCCCCTTTGCCATGAGCGTAACAACAGTCGGGATGCGCATCATGCGCGCAAGCTCGGTTGCCTGCGCCGACGCGCCCGACGACACCACGCCGCCACCCACGTAGAGCACCGGTTTGCTGGCATCGGCAATGAGGCGTGCCGCGGCGCGAATCTGCTTGGCGTTACCGCGGTATGTCGGGCGATACGAGGGAATGTTCACAGCATCGGGGTATTCGAACGTAATTTCGGCGCTGAGGATGTCGGAGGGCACGTCGATGAGCACCGGGCCCGGGCGCCCTGTCTTGGCGATGTGGAACGCCTCGCGAAACGTCCGCGCAATATCGTCTGCCGAGAGCAGCAGGTAGCTGTGCTTCACGACCGACATCGTCATGCCAACAATGTCGGATTCCTGGAATGAGTCAGACCCGATAACCGCCCGCGGCACCTGGCCTGTGACGACCACGAGCGGGATGGAATCCATATAAGCCGTGGCGATGCCCGTCACCGTGTTCGTGGCGCCGGGGCCGCTGGTTACGAGCGCGACACCCACATTGCCCGTAGCGCGCGCATAACCGTCGGCCTCGTGCACGGCACCTTGCTCATGACGCGCGAGCACGTGCTTGAGCTGCGTCGAATCGTAAAGCGCATCGTAGATTTTTATTGCTTGGCCGCCCGGGTAACCGAACAGAAGATCGACCCCTTCGGCCTCGAGTGCAGCGATTATCGCCTGGGCACCTGTCATGCGCTTGCCTTGCTTGGGGTTTTTCGACCCCAATCCGCGCGGCGCGCCTTCCATCGCCACCGTGCTCATGGCGACTTGCTTTTTGTCGTCGGGCATACCGTAGCCCCTTTCTAAAGCAAAAATCCCAGTACAGCAAGCTGCACCAGGACCGCGGGGCATAACGCCAAGACCGATAACGGGGCCGCCGGCTCAGCTTACTTGCGCCTTTCGCCCGCGAAGGTCGTCCGCGGAGCCGAGCGCTTTCATGCCGAACTGCTCGGAGGGGCTCTCAGCCGCCCGCCGCATCGGTTGGCAACGGGTTCGTCTGCGCGTTCCTCGTCTACGCATTTCGAATATGAAGTTGTTGCTGAGTATATTCCCGCCAATTCCGTTCGAGGTCAAAGCGATAAATCGTCATCTATTCTGCAGAATTACGCTACCTGCGTTTATGCGCTATTATGGGCAGCGTTCCAAAACGTACAGAATCGAGACCGCCATGCCCATCCGCATACCCGATGCGCTTCCAGCAACAGACCAACTTGCAAGCGAAAACATATTTGTGATGACCGAGTATCGCGCCATGCATCAGGACATACGTCCCTTGCGCGTGATACTGCTGAACCTGATGCCCACCAAAATAGCGACCGAAACGCAAATCCTGCGCAAGCTTTCGAACACGCCGCTGCAAATCGAGATAACGCTCCTACGCATGGCCAGTCACGATGCAAAGAATGTATCGGAGCAGCATCTCGAGACGTTCTACCGCACGTTCGACGAAATCCATCACGAGCACTTCGACGGCATGATCATCACGGGCGCGCCCGTAGAATTGCTCGAATTCGAGGACGTCGATTACTGGCCTGAGCTGTGTGACATCATGGAATGGACGCGCACGCACGTGCACTCGACGCTGCATATCTGCTGGGGCGCACAAGCGGGCATCTACTACCATTACGGCATCCAGAAGCACGAACTACCCGCGAAAATGTCCGGTGTATTCGAGCATCGGCAGATTAAGCTGACGTCTCCGCTGCTGCGCGGATTCGACGACACGTTCTGGGCACCCCATTCGCGCTACACCGAAGTGCGCGCAGAAGACATCGAGGCGCACCCGCACCTCGAGCTCGTCGCGGTTTCAGACGAAGCGGGTGTCTACATCGCCAAAAGCAAGAACAGCCGCCATTTCTTCGTGTTCGGACATCCCGAGTACGACCGCGCCACCCTCAACGGGGAATACGAGCGCGACATCGCACGCGGCCTGGACATTGCGGTTCCCGCGCATTACTACCCCGAAGACGACCCCGCCAACGCGCCGAAGTCCAATTGGCGCGCGCACGCGCAGCTGCTCTACACCAATTGGTTGAACTACTACGTGTATCAGACGACCCCTTACGACATCGAGCATGCGGGCGAAAACGAAACGAGCAAGATCGAGGATGCACGCAGGCACGAGTCCGCACTGCGTCCGCGCCGCGCAGAATCGATGGCCCCCATTACGCCCGCAAAGGTCCCCCCGACCTATGCCCGCGCCGAAAACGAAGACGACGACGGCTACGACCCCTGGTCCGACCGCCGCGAAGAGCCTCCCCTGTTCGAATCCGACCCCTGGAAGTAGCCATTAGGGGACAACCCCCGAATGGTTATCGCGGCAATGCTGCAACAGGGTGGTAACACAAACATGTATACGCACTGCTGAAAGCCACCTAAAAGTATCGTTTTGGTAATTGGATAGCGTTTTGCACTGCGTTATGCCATACTTGTCGAAAAATCTATTGCATACAATATATTCAAGGGACGCGCATGCTGCAGCTCAAAAATATCTGCAAGTCGTACACCACGGGTAATTTCACTCAGAAGGCGCTCGACAACGTCTCGATTTCGTTTAGGGACAACGAGTTCGTCGCAATCCTGGGTCCTTCGGGATCGGGCAAAACCACGATGCTCAACATCGTCGGCGGTCTGGATCACTACGATACGGGCGATTTGATCATCGATGGCGTATCGACCAAGAAATACAAGGACCGCGACTGGGACACCTACCGCAACAACCGCATCGGATTCGTGTTCCAAAGCTACAACCTGATTCCGCACCAGACGGTGCTCGCGAACGTCGAACTGGCCCTGACGCTTTCGGGCGTGTCACGCAACGAGCGCCGGCAGCGCGCGAAAGAGGCTCTGGAACGCGTGGGCCTGGGCGATCATATGGACAAAAAGCCCAGTCAGATGTCGGGTGGCCAAATGCAACGCGTGGCCATTGCCCGTGCTCTCATCAACGACCCCGAGATTCTGCTGGCCGACGAGCCAACCGGTGCGCTCGACTCCAAGACTAGCGTGCAGATCATGGACCTGCTGACCGAGATTGCCGAAGACCGCCTGGTCGTTATGGTCACGCACAATCCCGAACTGGCAGAACAGTACGCCACCCGAATCGTCAACCTCGCCGATGGCGTCATTCGCTCCGATACGGACCCCTACGAGCCGACGGCCGAGGAAATTGCCGCCGTGCAGGCCAAACCGCCGCGTCGCACGAGCATGTCGTTTTTGACGGCGCTCTCGCTTTCCGCGAATAATCTGATGACAAAGAAGGGCCGCACGGTCATGACGGCCATAGCCGGCTCGATCGGCATCATCGGCATCGCGGCTATTCTGGCTTTGGCCAACGGAGTTAACAACTACATTAAAAACGTCGAGGAAGAGACGCTGTCGGTATACCCGCTGCAGATCATGTCAAGCGGGTTCGACTTCACCACGATGCTCGTCGGCATGAGCGGTTCTGACGACGATGACGATTCGGACGGTTCCGATAACGCTTTAGAATACACGCCCGAAGAGGGCAAAATTGGCGAAGTGCAGATGCTGACGCGCATGTTCGCAAGCTTTGGGAAGAATGACTTGGCTGCGCTGAAGGCCTACTTCGACAGCGGCGAATCGGGAATCGAAAACTACACGAACAGCATCTACTACGAGTATGCCGTTACGCCGCAGATTTTCGACCCCGATACGAGTGACGGGGTACGTCAAATCAACCCTGACACTTCGTTCAAGTCCCTCGGCATGGGTTCGGGCGTGTCGACCAACTCGCTCATGTCGATGTCGATGTCGACCGACGTCTTCTCGGAAATGATGGAAAACGACGTGGTTGCGGGCTCGTATGACGTGGTTGCCGGACATTGGCCCGAGAAGGAAAACGAGCTCGTGCTCGTACTATCGCAAACGGGCCGCATCAGCGACTTTCTGTCGTACGTTCTGGGGCTGCGCGATTCCGATGTGCTGGAAGACATGATCAAGCAGTTCGTGGACGAAGAGGAAGTCAATCCGCCTGATGATCAGATCGATATCACCTACGACGATATCCTCAGCATGAAATTCAAGCTGGTCAGCGCAACCGATTTCTACAAGTACGACGAGGAACGCAACGTGTGGGTCGACAAGACCGACGACGAGAAATTCATGAAGGCTGCGGTCGAAAACGGCGAGGACCTGGTCATCTCGGGTATCGTCATGCCGAAAGAGGGTGCCCGCGCGACAGCCCTGACCACAGGCGTCTATTACACCCCGGCCCTTACCCGCCACATCGTCGAAAAAGCTGCCGACTCCAAGATCGTGAAGATGCAGCTCGACAAGCCCAAAACCGACGTATTCAGCGGCAAGGCGTTCGACGACGAGGACGAAGAAGCCAACGACGAGTTCGATATGAACTCGTTGTTCAGCGTCGACGAGGATGCGTTGTCGAACGCGTTCAAATTCGACACGAGCGGCTTAAGCAATATAAACCTGGATTTCTCGAGCCTTGATCTGTCGAAGCTTGATATGTCGCAAATCGATATGAGCAAACTTGACCTGACGAAGATCGACCCCTCAACTTTGCAGCTTAAGCCCGAGGACATACAGAATCTCGGCGTGACACCGCCCGATTTTTCGGACCTCTCGCTTTCTTCGGGCGAACCTTTGACCGACCAGCAGGTTCGCGACGCGGTGCTTCCGGGAGTCACTGACGAGCAGCTCGCACAAGCCTTGGGAAATGTGCAGCCTAAAATCAAGGATGAACAGGCGCTCAACAATCTGGCGATTTCGCTTGTCGGCGGATATTCCGCCTGGCGCGTCAGCAACCCGGGTAAAAACGTCAGCGACTACCTAAGGAGCGTGAATTTTTCGCAATACGCCGGCCAAGCGTATGCCGCTGTCGACACCCAAGACCTTGCCAAGCAATTGAGGTCCCAGCTGGCTGGCCTCATGAACACCTCCGAAGATAACGTCTCGCAGGAGATGTCGAATCGCATTGCCGGCGCTTACGCTGGTCAGATTTCTGCAGATATGCAAAATCAGATTTCCGCCAAGATGCAGACCTACGTGACCGAC
The DNA here is from genome assembly GCA_002371495.1 of Eggerthellaceae bacterium UBA3686. Classification (GTDB taxonomy): domain Bacteria; phylum Actinomycetota; class Coriobacteriia; order Coriobacteriales; family Eggerthellaceae; genus UBA9715. Next base: position 82,383 of record DFIX01000021.1, on the reverse strand, counting down.
CTCATCAACGCATACACGTCCAAAATCCTGATGCCGGCGCTGAGCAAGGTCATCGCCGACGCCATGCAGGACATGATGAAGCAGTATGCCGAAATCATTTCGAAAACCCTGCAGGAGCAGCTCGGCAAGATGATGACCAAGGCGTTCGGCCAGCTGTCCTCGGCCCTTGGCGGCGGCATGAGCTTCGACGAGGAGGCGTTCAAGAACGCCTTCAAATTCGACATGGACGAAGAAGAGCTCACAGAGCTCATGGTGTCGATGATGCGCGTCGACGAGCATTCCTACGACAACAACCTCAAGAAACTCGGATATGCTGATTTCGCCAAGCCTTCCGAAATCAGCATCTTCCCGCGCGATTTCGACGGTAAAGAACACGTGATCGAAATCCTCGACAGCTACAACGACAACATGCGCGAGGTCGACGAGGACAAGGTCATCTCGTACACCGACCTCGTGGGCGCGCTCATGAGCTCGGTCACGACAATCGTCAACATGATCTCGTACGTGCTGATTGCGTTCGTCGCCATCTCGCTGATCGTTTCGTCAATCATGATTGGCGTCATCACCTACATCTCGGTGCTCGAGCGCAAGAAAGAAATCGGTATTCTGCGTTCGATTGGCGCATCGAAGGGCGATATCAGCCGCGTGTTCAACGCCGAGACGGTCATCGAAGGCCTAATAGCGGGCTTGCTCGGCGTAGGTATCACGGCTTTGGGCTGCATTCCCGCCAACGCAATCGTCTACAACATGTTCGACGTTCCCAACGTGGCGTTGCTGCCGCCGCAGGCCGCCGCCATTCTCGTGGGCATCAGCGTGTTCCTGACGTTCATCGCGGGCCTAATACCGTCGCGTTCTGCAAGCCGCAAAGACCCCGTCGAGGCCCTGCGCAGCGAGTAACCATTTGGGGGCAGTCCCCAAATGGTTACTCCGCGCACGATTCGACTTTAAGCGACAAGATGGTACTGTCGTCGGATTGCTCTGTGCCCTGGGCAAAGGAGGCTACATCGGCCCGCACGACTTTGACCAGAGGCTCGGGGCTGAGACCGGTATCCGCAGCCTTGCCCAGCAGGGCCTCAAGACGGCCCTCGCCGTACAACTCGCCGTCTTTGCTCAATAGCTTCGGTCACGCCAAAGGCTCTTCGCATCGCTTCCGACGGGTATGCGTGCATCATCGCTTGCAACAATCGTTTCGTCGGCGACGATAACAACGGTGCCCGTTTCTGCGAGCGTATACCCCTTTAGGACATCGCCGACTGGATCGGACAACAGCTTGTAATCCGTGGAATCTTGCAGCCGCAATTCCTGCGCGTCCGCATCCATCGAGTCCGTAACCTGGCTAAACGTCTCCGCCCGATCGGCGCCGGACTCTAGCTGCAGGCATAGGTAGTTTATCTCGCTGCGAACCGAGGCTTCTGCCCTCGCGCGCTCTTCGGCCGTTACGTGCGTGAAGCTTACGATCGCAAGGGCAATGGAGGCAAGTGCAACGACGACAAGGATCGAAATCCTGAACAGTCCACGAATGCCGAGGCCAGAGGTTTTCATAATGCAATCTCCTAATGCGGCAAGGTTTGATCAGAAGTCCGAGCTTTCCCGTCTTGGGTTCCCGAATCGCACGGTACCATCTTTTTACGCCCCTGCTATTCGTAGTCGCGCTTCAGAGCCTCCCAAGCCTTACGAGAGTTCTTGATGGTTTCGGCGCTGACGCAGTAGCCGGCACGAGCCCAGCCGGGCACGCCGAAGCAATCGGAATTGACCAGAAGAAGGTCATGGGACTTGGCCTTGTCGCAGAACGCCTGCGAATCGTCCTCTAGCGCTTTCACCCACAGATAGAAGGCGCCGTCGGGCTGGATGTACTCGTAGCCCAAGTCGTCCATGATATCGGTCAGCAGCTTTCGGTTGCGCGCATAGGCCTCGACGTCGGTCGGCAGGTCGATGCACGTCTCGACCACGCGCTGGAACAGTACCGGCGCGCAGATGAAGCCGAGCGCACGGCCGGCACCGCCCACGGCGGCAGACACTTCGGCAGCGTTGGGAATGTTATCGGACACGTAGATGTAGCCGATGCGCTCGCCTGGAAGCGAGAGGCTCTTGGCCCACGAGTAGCATACGATGGTGTCACGATAGAAGTTAGCTGTGAACGGAACTTCCTTCCCGTAGGTGATCTCGCGGTACGGCTCGTCGCTGATCAGGTAAATCGGATGCCCAAGCTCCTCTTCTTTTTGGGTAAGCATCGCGGCAAGCTCTTCGATATTCTGCTGCGTGTAGATGCAGCCCACTGGATTGTTCGGCGAATTGATGACGATGGCAGCGGTCTTCGGGTTAATCGCATCGCGCAAAGCGTCGATATCGAGCTGGAAATCGGATGCCCGCATGGGGACTTCGACGCATGTGCATTGCGCCGACTCGATCATGACCTTGTACTCCGTGAAATACGGCGCGTTGACAATGACCTCGTCACCCGGATGTGTAATAGCGGCCGTGGTGATGTACAGAGCCGCCGTGGCGCCCGCGGTAAAGTACACATTTGCCGCAGTTGCCTGAATGCCAAAGCGCTTGCGCAGATTGTCGGCAACCGACTGACGCGCACTCATAAGGCCAGCAGCCATGCTGTACGCATGAAGCGACTGAGCCGGCTCCTCAAGCAGTTCTTCGATGCGTTCGCGAACCGCCGGCGGCGCGGGAATCGAGGGGTTTCCGATGCTCAGGTCATAAACGTTCTCCTCGCCTATTTCGGCCTTGCGCTGCAAGCCGTAGGCGAACTGCACGCGAATCGGATTAGGCTGGCTTCCCAGGGCATACATTCTTTCGTTGATCATTTTCGAGTCCTCTCGGCTCTTTTATCGCAAAGTAAAAACGGGTCTATTGTCGCATTACCAAACGGAAACGCAACAATAGACCCGCCGATTCGACAGAAGTTAATCTTGCGGATGGGTTTCGAGCGTCTCGGGGCGCACAACCAGCACGTCGCACTTGACGTTGCGGATGAGCTGCGTCGACACGCTTCCCACAAAAGCGTATTTGATGTTCGAGAGCCCGCGCACGCCGCAGATGACCAAATCAGGCTCATACGGGTCAATCAGCGACTCGATGAGCGACTCGGCAACGCGGCCAGCACGCACCTGTACATCGAGCTTGGGGATGCACTCATCGTTGCGCGCCCTAGTCAGATACGGCTCGAGCTCCTCCTCGATTCGCTGCAGCCCATCATCGGTAAGCGCCGCAAAATCTATGCCGTTCGCCTCGTACGGAACGGAATCGATGACGTGACCGAACAGCACTTCGGCATTGTTGTCGTGGGCGATCGAGAGGGCGCGTCGGGCAACCGCCTCCTGGGTTTGGGCGCCGTCCAGAGCAGCAAAAATCTTGTTGTAACGTGCCATTGCGCTTCCTCCTTTTACTACCAGTTATAGCCACATTGTAACGCTCCGCACGGCTCAAGAGGCAAGACAGTGCCACAATCTGCCATGCAGAAAGCCGCCTCTTCTGAACTGCGTCCTTTTACATGCTCGAGAACTTCTCGGGCGAAATCGCGCGCGCTTCCGAGTCGGCGCCAGGTTTCTCCTCGAGTTTTTCTTCGACCACACCGGGGTTCAACGCCCGCTTGGCCTCCTTGATCGCGCGCTTCTTCTGCTTGCGCGCACCGGTATCGTTGCCGGCAAGGCGCGCCTCCAACCGCCCGACCAGGTTCGCCAGCGGAATCGTCAGCACCAAGTAGAACAGAGCCGCCACGATGTAGGGCGTAATCGAACCGGTCGAGGCAACGATCGTCTTTGCGTACATGACGATCTCCATCAGGCCGACGGCTGCGAGCATCGACGTATCCTTGTACAGCAAGATGAACTCGCTGGTCATCGTCGGCAGAACACGGCGCACAGTCTGCGGGATGATGACGAAAGCCATGGTCTGCGCCGCATTCATGCCCAGCGAACGTGCGGCCTCGAACTGGCCTTTGCTGATCGACTGGATGCCAGCTCGGAAAATCTCGCACTGGTACGCAGACGAATTCAGGGCAAGCACGATGATGCCCATGATGAACGGCGGTATCTGAACACCCGCAAGCGGCAGGCCGAAGAACGCGACGTAAATCTGCAGGAACACCGGCGTGCCGCGAACCACGTTGACGTACAGCGAGCCGATACCGCGCAAGATGCCAATTTTGGACATGCGCATAAACGAGAACAGCAAGCCAACGGGAATAGCCAGCGGAAACGCAATCAGGACGATGGCAAGCGCCATGAAGAAACCATGCAGTACGATGGGAAAACTCGACACAAGGATGGGCGGATTAAAGAACAGGCGCAGGAACTTGTTGGAATTCCACGCTTGGACCCAAGCCTGCTCTTCCAAATGCGCCGCCAACTGCTCGGCGGGCGACGTAACCACAACATCGATTGCAGGGATATTTTCGATTTCCCGCGTAGACCCATCGGAAAGCTCGTAGGTGCCGGTCAGCTGCATCTGGCCGCCGGCAACTGGGAATTTGATGCCATACAGCTCGACTCTCATGTAAGCGCCAGGATCGGCAGGCTCTGCCAAAGTGCAGGTAACGGCCTGCCCTTCTGCCGAAAACTCGCTTTGAGCGTTCACGCGCGTCATCAAGTCATCGCCGGTAAGAATGGTAAAGCGCGCGCCGTCCGTCTCGAAAGCCGTGTCATCCGGCAGCACCAACGTGATGCTCTTCACGGACTCGTCAGGCTTCGCCTGGGCCTCCCACGTTATGCGCGTTTCGACGCCTCCGAGCACGGTACTTCCGGTATCGGCGTTCGGTCGCGCCGTGCATTTCGCCGTATCGAGCGCGTAAGCCATCGGAGCCAGGTCAGACACCACCAGCATCGCCAGAAGAAGCATGGCCAGCAGCGTGTCGAACACGCGCCAGTAGCGAGTCTTTTCAGAAATCATTCGGCAATCCCATCACTTGCACTATGCGAAGTGTTCATTATATAGCGAAACAGCTACCAACGGGGCTTCTCATCAACACCATTCCCACCGTGCGAGGTTCAGGCCGCAGTAGACCAGGTCGGCGGCAGGGCGCGTGGCCGCTTCCGCAGCAACTGACTTCTAATTTACGCAAAACGCGAGCAGCTGCGCCCTGCCGCCGACCTGGACGGACGATCAAGAGAACAGCGTGAACCGTGCGAGCCACAGCAAAAACGTTTTGATTTGCCGACCTCACAACAAAGCCCCCGCCAATGGCGGGGGCTTCGAGCTCTAATTCATGTACGCGAAGCGCAAAGCTTACATGTACTGACCGATGAGCTGGTCGATCGTGCCATCAGCAGCGAGCTTGGCCAGAGCGTCATCGGTGGCAGCGGTAAGCGCCTGGTTATCCTTGCTCACGGCAATGGCGTATTCCTCACCGGTGGCGATGGACTTGACGACCGTGGCGTCCTGGTACGCATCGGCAAGCATCTTGTCAACAACGGCCTTGTTGGTGCACACGGCGTCAGCCTGGCCGGACTGCATGGCAGCAAAGGCGTCGGTGGAGTTGCCATACGGCTGAGCGGTGGCGTTCGGGTAGTTCTCCTGAACGTAGGTCTCGCCGGTCGTGCCACTCTGGACTGCAATCTTTACGCCTTCAGCATTCAGCGCCTCATCAGCATTGTCGGCGGTGACAGTGCTGTCCTTCATGACGGCGATTGCCTGGTCGTCGATGTAGTAAGTAGTCGAGAAGTCAACCTGCTTAGCGCGCTCGGGGTCAACGGTGATGCCCGAGATGCCCATATCGGCCTGACCACCAGCGGCGATAGCCGGCAGGATGGCGTCGAACTGCAGCGTCTTGAATTCGGGCTCCAAACCGAGTTCGGCAGCCACAGCCTTGGCGATTTCGATGTCGAGACCGACGTACTCGCCATTCTCGAGATTCTCGAACGGCGGATAGTCGGGCGACGTGGCGATGGTCAGCTTGCCATCGGTAACCAGCTTGATGTCGCCGGCGGCAGCCGCGCTGTCAGCAGCAGCGCTTGCAGATGCAGCGCTTGCGGATGCCGCGCTATCGGACGCGGCACTTGCGGAGCTCGCGCTCGCAGAACTCGCCGACGCGCTGCTCGAAGCAGCACCCGAAGAGCAACCCACCAGCGCAAGGGCGGCCACCATGACAGCCATGGCAGCCACGACGAGATACTTGCTCATCTTCATACGATCAGATTCCTTCCCTCTGTTTCCCTTTCAGCGCTTTTCGCGCTTTAGCATACGATAGCGCAAATTCCCCGCACGTGCGGCCCACATCGGGAAATGTGTTGCATTTTACGATTTACCGTCTCGGCACCAATATCACATGAAGCAAAAGAGCATCTTCCCCTTCGCTTCATGGGGCTATAGCAAAACCCAAACGGAAAGGCAAAAGCCCTGGTAAGGCGTGACTCCGGCGATTCTGCAGCCACAAATATCCTAAATACACATAGATTTAGGCGAAGCCAAGCCGGGGCGCACCTTACCAGGGCTTTTGCCGTACAGGGGCAACCACCTCGCCACACGCGGCACGGATGCCGAGGGCTTTTCGGGCCTGCCGTTGCTACGAGCGCCGCTTCTTCTTGGCCTTCTGCTTCGAAGCGGGGCCGGAATCGAGCGCATGCGCAAGGACCTGCATGCGTTTCTCGATACCCTCGATAATCTGGCCGATGTCTTTCAGCTCAACGGCGACGTCGATACCGCGCGTTTCGGCAATAGCCTTGTATTTAAGGTCGTGCTCGAGCGACGCCCAGTAGTCCATGGCAATGGTGCGAATCTGCACCTCGACCGGCACCATTTGCTTGCTATCCAAAAAGTACACGGGGATGCGCACGATGGCATGAAGGCTTCGGTACCCGTTTGGCTTCGGGTTCTCGATGTAGTTCTTTATGCGCACGATTTCGAGGTCGTCCTGTTGGCGAAGCAACCCCACAAGGCTTTTCACGTCCGATACGTACGAGCAAATGACGCGCACGCCCGCTACGTCCATCAGGTATTCCTCGAGATTGCCGATGGTGGGCTCTTTGCCGTAGCGCAGCAGCTTATCGTAGATGCTGACGGGCGACTTAATGCGGGACTCTATATGGTGAATCGGGTTGCGGTTGCGGCGAAGCGACAGGTCGCGGTCCAAAATCTCGAACCGAACGACCATCTCGCGCATGGCGGCCTCGTACTTCTGCAAGATTGCATGCATGTCGGCCGTAAATTCCTCGTAGCGATCAAGGGCATCGGCATCGAGCAGCAGTTCCTGGGTAGACCCTTTAACAACGGCATCGGCACTGGGAACGATCTTCCATGCGGCAGCACGCACGACACCCGTCGGCGTAACCCGAATGCCGTCATTCGCTGCATGGTTGCCCCTCGCTTTCGACTCCGCCATTTATTCATCCTCCTTGGCATGTTGCCAATACGCTTCCATTTCGTCGAGGGAAAGATCCTCGAGCGCCCGCCCTTCCGACCAAGCACCCTGCTCGACCTTCGAAAAGCGCCGCCGGAACTTCTCGTTCGAGGCGCGCAGCGCCCCCTCGGCATCGATTCCCATTTTACGCGCCACGTTCACAAGCGCGAAGAGCAAGTCCCCGAATTCCAGCTCTGCGGCAACCACGAGCGGGTCACGCTCTTCCGAATCGCTCGAAAGCACCTTGCCGTCGGGGGTCTTGGGTGCAGCTTCGTACGCCTCGGCAAGCTCCTGGCGCTCTTCCTCGACTTTTTGCCACACATCATCGACTGTCTGCCATTCGAAACCGGCCGCAGCAGCTTTGCGTGAAATTTTTTGCGCCTGCAACAGCGCGGGAAAATGAGTCGGCACGGAATCGAGCAGCCCCTCGCGCCGCCCCAGCTTTTCAGCCTTCTCGTCGGCCGCCGCCTTCTCGGCAAGCTTGACCTGCTCCCACAAGTCGGCGACCTCGTTAGCGTTTTTGGCCTTTACGGCGCCGAACACATGCGGATGGCGCCTGACCATCTTGTCATCGATGCCCCTACACACATCGTCAATCGTGAATTCACCTGCGTCGGCAGCAATCTGGCTCTGCAAGACCACCTGCAGCAGAACGTCTCCTAGCTCCTCCCGCAGATGCTCGGCATCATGCGACTGAATCGCGTCAAGAGCCTCGTAGGCTTCTTCGATCATGTAGTCGCCGATGCTCGAGTGCGTCTGCGCACAATTCCAGGGGCAGCCTCCATCGGGAGACCGCAGCGCCGCCACCGTGGCGACGAATTTATCGAATGCGGGGTGCGAAAGCTCGGCCATATGCAAGGTCCTTTCAGGGCAAGCAAACTGCGGGCCGTGCTGGGCCCGACTTGCGGTCACCGGCACGGTGGCCCAAACGCAATCGGCAACGCGGGGCAAAACGCGCGTCGATGCGGCGCTGATTATATCCCATCGCAGCAAATCTTTGATTTATCATACCCGTATGGGAATAACGCGAATACATCATCTTGAAGACGAGCGCCTCGACGCGTATGCGCGCCTGACCGACGTGCAGCTGCGCAGCCGCGTGGAACCCTCGCGCGCGATGTTCATCGCTGAATCCATAGAAGTGATCAGCCGCGCGCTCGACGGCGGCATGCAGCCGCTTTCGCTCCTGAGCGCCGAAAAGTACCTGCCCTCTCTCGAAGAGGCAGGAACCATCCAAAAGATGCAGGAAGCGAACCCCGAAGCGCCCCTGTTCATCGCACCCGAAGACGAGCTCGCAAAGCTCACGGGCTTCGAGCTGACGCGCGGCGCGTTGGCGGCGTTTCGTCGTCCTCCAGAGCGTTCGGTCGAGGAAGTAGTACGCGACGCCCGCATAGTTGCCGTGCTCGAGAACATCCGGAACCACACCAACGTCGGCCTGATCTTCCGCTCCGCCGCGGGTATGGGCGCCGATGCGGTGCTGGTATCGCCAGCCTGCTACGATCCCCTGTACCGGCGAGCCGTGCGCGTGTCGATGGGCACGGTATTCCAAGTCCCTTGGGCGCGCATCGGAACAAACCCGCACAACTGGGCCCGCGACGGCATACCGTTGCTGCACGACCTGGGATTCACCACGGCAGCCATGGCGCTGTCGGACGACTCGATCCCGCTCGACGATCCACTCCTGAAAGAGTGCGGCAAGCTCGCGCTCGTCTTCGGCACCGAAGGCGATGGCCTCGCCCCTGCCACGATATCGCGTTGCGACTACACGGTGCGCATCCCCATGCATCACGGGGTCGACTCCCTCAACGTCGCCGCCTCGAGCGCCGTAGCCTTCTGGGAACTCCGCCGCCGCTAACCAGTCGCGGCCAGTTGTCGCCAGCTCCATCCCACCGCAGCTGTGATGGCGGGAGCGCGCCTCGGCTTGGCTTCGGCTAAACCTATATGTATTTGGGAATACAGTGCCTGCAGAATCGCCGAGGTCACGCTCCCGCTATCACAGCCGCTTCGTTTTTTTGGGCCGAAGATTTCGATCGACCCCGAATTAGCGAAGCGCCCTCGCCTTCGGGGGCGTGACTCCGGCGATTCTGCAGCCACTGTTCCTGTTAATTCACTTAGGTTAGGCGAAGCCAAGCCGGAGCGCGCCCCCGGAGGCGAGGGCGCGATGGGAAGGAGCAACCCCTGTTATCCGTACACCCAGGGTTTTACTTGTCGATATGTCCCCGGGGGTCAAGCAGGCCGTTGGGAGCGACGATGATGTCGTGGTAGCCCATCTCGTCAAAGGCCTGGGCAGTGCGCCAAGGCGGGCAGATGTCGTCGAATTCGGCGCAGTAGTTCAGAGCATGCACGAGCGTAACGTTGTGGTAGAAGTCCTGCATCGTGTCGACGTCGGGAATAGGCGGCAGCCAGAGGGCGGGCAAGTCGCGCTCCTGTGCGTACTTGATGTAGGCGGGCAACACGGTCAGGCCGTCCGCGTTGTAGAACACGCCGGTGTGGCTGAAGTCGGTTTCGCGGGTCCAGCCGATGACCGATACCCCCATCTCCTGGTCAGGAGCAAGCACGATGCCGCCACCCGGCACGTTGCAAAGCCTATGCAGCTGTTCGAACCCAAAGCGAATATCAGCCTTGGTCAAGGCCGGCATATCTGCACCCATCGAAAGAATGCAGTCGGCTCCGCGCTCCCAGCACTGGTCGAACGCATGGTTGTAGTGTTCGTCGAAGCTCTTGCCCTCGTCGACGATCACTTCGAACTCGCGCGGCCATGCGCCGGCGTCCTCGAAAAGCTTGCGCATGGCTTGGGCATTCGGTGCCGGAGTCGTAGAGATGACGAGCTCATACGTATCGAAGACGGCCTCGTCATCCCCATCGCCGCCCGCAGAAAGCTCGCCAATTGGGCCTTGCTCGAGCTCGAGGTCCGATAACGCTTCCATAATGATCTCAACGACGTCGAAGAGCATGCAGTGGTACAGCACCGAGGCAGTTTCGGGTGGGAAGATTCCGTCCTTGAGCGTGGTCAAGCGTGTCTTCACAAGGCCCACTTCGGGCAGCTTCGAGAAAAGCAGCACGGTGTTCTTACGTTCGCGCATGGTCGCTCCTTACGACACCTCGGCAAGCAGGGTGGCCGCAACCGATTCGGTTAGGCCGATCTTCATGCCGGTGATGAAAATCACGTCTTGGATATTGTTCTTCTTCGCATAATCGCAAATGTTCTGATCGGTGTAGCGGAAATCAATCACATGCACATCTTCGTAGGAGTCTACGAGCAGTGGCACGAAAGCGCATCCATACGAGTCTTTGACCACGAGACAAGACGACCCATCATCGATCTTGGGGTTGTGAATGGTCTCGAGGGGTTGGTCGCCCTGTATGAAGCAGCTGTATTTGAAGGGTATGTCCCAAGTCGCTGCATTTTCATCGACGATTGCGCCGACGAGCTCCTCGCCTTCCTCGGTCCAGTACGTCATCTCGTTAGTGCCGTTTGGGAAGTAGGCGTCGACCGTGTCGGTTCGGACGTTGCCCATGCTTGCGACGGTGTCGTAGTACGTGCCTTGGAATTCGCCGAAATTCTCGTGCCTGCGTTGATCGAGGGTAACTGGTTCGATGCCCTTCGCCTTGCAGAACGCTTCGTAGGCAAGGTACGCGCCTTGCTGCGTCCAGTGGTGGTCCGTGTAGAAGTACAGGTACTCGCTGCGATGGGCGATGATGTCGTCGACGATCTCGACCGACTTCACGCGCTGGTCGAAACGCGTGGCAAGATACGCAAGGGTCTGCTTTTGGTCAGACCCGCCGACGTTTGCGGCATCAACGGGATCGAGCGTAATCGAATTGGCGGGCGACATGATCGAATACACGGTCGAAATGCCGTCGAGCCTTTCGGCGGCCTTGTTCATCGCGGCAATGTAGGTGTCTGCCGCTTGCTGGTCGAAATAGTAAATGCTATAGCCGGCGCCATCCTTGATGTAGATACCGTCCATGATATTGGCCTGGATATCTTCGGCGATTACACGCTCGTCAGGCGCGGAGGCCGGCGTTGCGGCAACCGAAGACTCCGGGCTTTCCGCGTCGTCGGAAACCGCATCGGGAATCTCGTCTGCCTTCACGTTGCCGCCTACCATGGCTCCGTCGACGGTAACGCCAAACAAGCTGTCGATGCCGTGGTCCGCTGCCACCATGGGCTCTCGTAACGGATACGTGTCGGCATACCATAGCGAGACATCGGTGAAAAAAGAGCCGTCCAGAAAATTCTGAAGCGTTATCTGGGGAAACTCCGTCAGGTTGCGCATCTCGACCGCCGAGGTCGCGGGGCGCGCAAAGAAGAGCAAGCCCACAAGCCCGCCGACAAGCATGACCGCCGCCCATGCAGCAAGGCCCCTGGTGCGCCAACGTGCAATCGTAGACATCACGCGCTGCGCACGGCGCCGGCGAGGAACCTCTGCGGGACGCTGAACGCGTGCTTCCTGTTTTGGCGCACCTTGGTCGCGATGCGCCTCATCGGCAACCGACGCAGAAACAGCCGCGCCGCCTTCGCTACGCAGTTCCTTTTGGCTCTGTTCGCTCATGCTCATCACCCCCCTCGCCTAGAACTGGAAGTATATGAACGGGTTATAGCTAGCTCCCGCAAGCCCTATGACGGCAACGACCAGGAGCGCAACTGGCGTAAGCGCCTCGAGAACGCTGTACAGGAGCAGCGCGGCGTCGTTGCCCTTCGCCGCCGCAAACAGCCGCGAATGCAACCAGGCGCCCAAATTTGTGCACGCGATGATGCAGAACAGCAACAAGAATATGTTCTGCATGAAAAGCGTGTGCACCTCCAGGCTCGTGAAGCCGCCGCCTGCAAGGCCGAAGATTCCGGCGGCCACGCAGCCCATCTCGGCAAAGCTCTCGAAATGAAAGAGCACCCAGCCAAAATAGACGACTATAAGCGCGTACAGGTGCCCGGCGACGCGCGGCATACGCCCCCGAATGACGAATTTCTCGAGCAAAAGGAACACGGCAAAATACAGGCCCCACAAGATGTAATTCCAACTTGCTCCGTGCCACATGCCCGTCAAAAACCACACGATGAAGATGTTGCGCACGTACTTTGCGCGCGAGCAGCGGCTGCCGCCGAGCGGGATATAGACGTAGTCGCGGAAGAAGCTCGAAAGCGAGATATGCCACCTGCGCCAGAAATCCTGAATGGACGTCGCCATATAGGGGTAGTTGAAGTTTTCAAGGTAGTGGAAACCCACCATGCGGCCCATGCCGATAGCCATATCGGAATACGCCGAGAAGTCAAGGTAGATCTGAAGCATGTAGAAGGCCATGCCGAGCCAATAGCCCGTGGTCACCTGCGTGAACAGCGCATCGGACCCGATTGGCAGCAACGTGTCGGCTACCGAAGCGCACGAATTGGCCAATATTGCCTTCTTAGCAACGCCGATGCTGAAACGACGCACGCCATAGTAAATGTCGTTGCGCGACGGGCGACGGTGCTCGATCTCGTTCTGCACGGTTTCGTAACGCACGATAGGCCCGGCGATGCACTGGTGGAACAGAGACGAATACAGCAACAGCCGCGCAAAGCGGGGCTGCGCGTGAATCTGGCCGCGATACACGTCGACCACGTACGAAATAAGCTGAAAGGTGTAAAACGAGATACCTATGGGCAGCACGATCTGGGGAATGAGCTCTGGCGCGCCGAAAACCGCCTGCACGTTGCCCAGAACGAACCCCAAATACTTGAAGATTCCCAACAGCCCGAGCAAGACGACGCATTCCAGCACCAAGAACGCGCGTTTTGCCGCCTGCCCCTGCGAGCGCTCGATGAGCAGCGCGAAAGCCCAGCTGGCAAACGTGTCTCCCACGAGCAACAGCAGATACTGCGGTCCTCCCCACGAATAGAAGATAAGCGACGATACCAGCAAAACAGCATTACGGTACCGATCGTGCACAAACGCGTATACGACCAGGTGCACAACCAGGAACACAAAAAGGAATATAAGGCTCGAAAAGACCAACTTCGCCCGTTCCCCCTCTTGCGTTTCGTTGGTAATTTAGCGGCCGGCGTGCAGGAATCGCAACGTGAATACTACACCCAAAAAGCGCGCGTAAATCGTGTGTTTTCCGCCTTTTGCAAACTGCAAAAAAAGAAGCCCCGAACGACGGGGCTTCTGCGCATGTTGCAAACTCAAAACAACCAAAAAGGGGCGTGCTTTTTTGCTGCTTCTCGTAAGCGGCGGGCGCTACATCAGCTTGCAGATTTGCTCGGCAAAGGTAATGGGGTCTTCGATGGGCATGCCACAGGTCAGCAGCGCCTGGTTGTAAAGCAAATCGGTGTAGAGCTTCAGCTTTTCTTTGTCGCCATCGGCTTGTGCGGCCTTCAGAGTCTCGAACACCTTGTGCTGCGCGTTCAGCTGCAGCACGCGCTCGGCATGGATGCGGTCGGCATCGGGGCCCTGCGACAGCACGCGCTCCATTTCGAGGGAAATGGGGCCAGCCGTAGTCAGAGTGGCAGGCGCCACCGTCGAGTTCGGCGATATCACGACGTCGCTGACGTTGGCCTGCAGAATCTCCTTCATGGCGTCGAGCAGTTCCTTGTTGGCCTCGCCCGCTTCTTCGGCGATCTTCTTCTCATCTTCGGTGGCAACGTCGATGCCGCTCGTACTGACGTTCTTGAATTCTTTTTCCTTCCAAGTGCGCATCGCCTGCAGACAGAACTCGTCAACATCTTCGGTGCAGAGCAGCACGTCGTAGCCCTTGGTCGTGACCGTGCGCACGATGGGCAGGTTGCGCAGGCGCTCGATCGAATCGCCGGGCGCGTAATAGATGGCATCCTGATCTTCGGGCATCAACTCGATGTACTCGTCGAGCGTGACGTTCTTCTGCTGGATGGTCGAGTAGAACATGACCAGCGGCCCAAGTTCTTCGTTCTTCATGCCATAGCCGGCGTACAGGCCGAACTTGATCGAACGGCCGAAATTGTCGAAGAACAGCTCGTAGTCCTCGCGATCGTTGTCGCGCATCTTGTTTAGCTCGTTCGTGATCTTCTTCTCGACCTTGTTGGCGATGGCGCGCAGCTGGCTGTTGCGCTGCAGGGTCTCGCGCGAGATGTTGAGCGTAAGGTCGCTCGAGTCAACGACGCCGCGCACGAAGTTGTAGTAGTCGGGCAGCAAGTCGGCGCATTTGTCCATGATCAGCACGCCCGAGCTGTACAGAGCCAAGCCCTTCTCGTAATCGCGGCTGTACAGGTCAAACGGTGCACGGCCAGGCACGAACAGCAGCGCATCGTAGCTGAGCGCACCCTCGGCATGCACGCTGATGGTGCGCGCCGGGTCGGTGAAGTCATGGAAGTCGGACTTGTAGAACTCGGCGTACTCCTCATCGGTAACCTCGGACTTCTTGCGCTTCCAGATGGGAATCATCGAGTTGATGGTCTCGTCTTCGGTGTAGTCCTCATATTGAGTCACGTAATCGTCGCCAGCGTCTTCGGGCTTGGGCAGGGCGCGCGATTTGGTGACGAGCATGTGAATGGGGTAACGCACGTAGTTGCTGTACTGTTTGATCAGCCCGCGAAGCTTCCACTCGTTAAGGTACTCGTCGTAATCATCCTCGTCGGTGCTGTCTTTCAGGGTAAGCACGATTTCGGTGCCATGGCCCTCCTTGGTCGCCGGCTCGATCGTGTAGCCGTCGATGCCGTTCGATTCCCAAACGCTCGCTTCGTCGGAACCGTACGCCTTCGAAGTGACCTTGACGTTTTTGGCGACCATGAACGACGAGTAGAAGCCGACGCCGAACTGGCCGATGATGTCGGCAGCGTCGGTCTCGGAAAAATCGTTTTCGGCCTTGAACTCCTGGCTGCCGGAGTGCGCGATGGTGCCAAGGTTCTTCTCGAGCTCGTCTGCGGTCATGCCGATGCCGGTGTCGCTGACCGTAATGGTGCGGGCATCCTTGTCGAACGCAACGCGGATTTCGAGCTCGTCCTTGCCGACCTCGACGCTTTTGTCGGTCAGGCTGCGGAAGTACAGCTTGTCGACTGCATCCGAAGCGTTGGAGATCAGCTCGCGCAGGAAAATCTCGCGATTGGTGTAGATCGAGTTGATCATAAGATCGAGCAGCTTCTTGCTCTCTGTCTTGAATTTGCGCATGGCGCCGTTCCTTTCCCGTTTCGTAAGGGCCACAACAATAATTAGCAGTCGCAGCCGTCGAGTGCTAACACTGGATTGTAATACTCAATCTAGGTATGTCAAGAAATCTGATATGCCGACACTCAAGTGTTACGTTCAAAACATATTTCGGAGCGTGTTGCCATTCAGAGCCCTCGAGTCCCGCCGTAGCCGAGAAGCGCGAAGCGGAGCCCCTCCAGGCAAGCGCGGGCTAACCGCTCCTGCGCTCCGGCGCGGCAGCTGCGGAACTCGCGCCCTTCGGGCGCTCAGACAGTCCTCGCTCCCGCCGCGCCTGCGCTTGTCGCAGCCCGCGAAAGCCTGGAGGGGCTCCGCTTCGCGCTTCTCGGCTACGGCGGGACTCGAGGGCCACCATTTTCCTCTTCGCGAAAACACTTTCGCATCGCCGATTATTCGAATGGTCTTTTCGGAGTATGATATGCGCTAATGACGGCAGTCCTTCGTGGAGGTTGACTATGGCCCAAACCACTACGTATCAATGCCCCAATTGCAACGGCAGGCTGAGCTTCGATGGCTCCATCGGCAAGCTGCGCTGCGAATTCTGCGACTCAACCTTCACCACCGAAGAAGTCGAGGCCCTCTTTGCGGAAAAGCAGGAAAAAGCCGATGCGCAGGCGGCGAGCGACCGTCGTGAGCAGCTCGGGTCGCACGGAGCCCACGCTGCCGTCGCAAATGCAGCGGCGCAGGCGACCGCGCAGGCCCATGACTCCCAAACTGCAGCAAGCATGTCCGCTGCGGAAGCCTCGACGGAAAACGTGACGCGCGTCGAACAGAAAGCGCCCTTGACGGGCGACCCCATTCAAGACTATATCGCCCTTTCCAAATGGCGCGACGACGACGTCAACAGCATGCGTGCCTACAATTGCCCATCATGCGGCGCCCAGCTGATGGTCGATCAGGTTACTGCCGTTACGAGCTGTCCCTACTGCGGCAACAACACAGTGGTACCAGGGCAGCTCTCCGACGTGCTGAAACCCGATTACATCATCCCGTTCAAGCTCGACAAGAACGCAGCCATCGCCGCGCTGAAAAGCTACTACGGCGGCAAACCCCTTCTGCCCGACGACTTCACCGCCAACAACCACATTCAGGAAGTTCAGGGTATCTACGTTCCATTCTGGCTCTACTCGGGAACGGCTGATGGTGACGCGGTCTTCAACGGGCGCAACATTCGCACGTGGTCCGATAGCAAGAACATGTACACCGAAACCGACCATTACAAGCTTTATCGCTCTGGCACCATGCGGTTCAAAGGGGTGCCGGTCGACGGCTCCACCAAGATGCCCGATGCCCACATGGACGCAATCGAGCCGTTCGACTATTCCGAAATGGTCCCCTTTTCGATTGCCTACCTTCCTGGATACCTGACCGATCGCTACGACCTCGACGTGCAGCAGTGCGACGCACGCGCCCGTTTCCGCACGCAAAACACATGCGAAGACGTCATGCAGTCGTCGGCATCGGGCTATATGGAAATCGACACCGAGCGCATGGACTCAAACGTCACCTGGACAGACATCGCATACGTGCTGCTGCCCGTATGGATGCTCCACACCAAATGGGACGGCGATGACTACCTGTTTGCCATGAACGGCCAAACCGGCAAGCTCATCGGTGACTTGCCAATTGACAAGGGCAAGGTCAGAAAGCATTTCCTGATGATGTTCGTTCCGCTGCTCGCGATAATAGCAGCCGTCATAACCTTCTTCTTCGGCGGATTCCTAATGTAAGGGGGTGTGCTCATGAAATCTTGGAAGAAACTCGCATCGTTTCTGTTCGCAATAATTTTGGGGGCTTCGCTCGCCGCGGCGCCTTCGCTCGCCTTCGCTGAAATCCAAAAAGACGAAGACACGATCGAGGCCGTCGAGCAGCAGAAATCCGTCATCGACAATGGCAACTTGCTCTCGGGGGCCGAGGAGACGACTCTCAATATTCGGGCGACGGAAATAATGAGCAGATACGACGTGTACGCGGTCTACGTTACCGTCGACAACCTCGACAACTACAACCAAGCTGTCGACTATGCTGATGATTTCGTCGACGCTTACGGCCTCGACAAGAAAGCCTCCAACGGATGTGTCGTACTTTTGGTGTGCGTCCCCGAGAACCAGTTCGCCCTGGTCTCGAGCGGCAAAGCTGAAGAGAAGCTGACCAGCGAGCAGCTTAACTACATGACGACCGAAATCAACCCCTATTTGGGACGCGGCGATTGGAACGGCGCCGGCGAGACGTTCTTCTCGGACGTTTCGCAGACGCTTTCGGGCAAACAACCCAACGCAACCTCGGCCATCGCCTATAACGGCACGTATGTAATAGATGACTATGGCCTGTTCAGCGACGAGCAGCGTGCCTCTCTCGAGGCGACGGCGACCAAGTTGGCGCAAGACTACAACATGGGCGTGTATTTGCTCGTCGTCGACTACATGCGCGATTCCAACGACAAGGGCCTCGAAAGCCCAAGCAAATCCCAGCGCACCAATTTTGCCACGAGCTTCTACCGCGCAAACGGGCTGGGGCTCAACAAAGAAAGCAACACCGAGAGCGGTGGTAAATACGGCGACGGCATTATGCTGGCCTTGGCAATCAACTCGCGCGACTACGTGACCATCGCGTACGGTCAGGGCTCTTACTCGTTCTCGGACGAAGGCATCGAAGCCATGGAAAACGCCGTGACAAACGAGCTGGGCGGCAACAACTGGTACGACGGATCGAAAGCCTACTACGACAAAATCGGCGAACAGCTCGAATACTACTCGGCGCGGGGCAAGCCTTGGACCGAGCCCGACTTGTTCTCGTTTTTCCTTAAGATATTCGCCTTGCTCGGTATTCCAATAGGAGCTGCGTTCGTCAAGGTCAACGGCGAGAAATCAGCAATGAGCACAGCTCACGAGAGCACGGAGGCCTCTAACTACCTCGTATCCGATAGCTTCGAGCTCACGCATTCGCAGGATTCGTTCGTCAACACGACACTCGTGGCGACGCCCATCCCCAAGCACGAAGACAGCGGTGGCGGTGGCGGCTTCGGCGGAGGTGGCTGGGGCGGCGGCGGAGGCGGCGGCTTCAGCAGTTCGGGCGGCGGCAAGTTCTAACGACGCTAAGCACCGAGCGCCTCATATGCCCTGGTGCATACTATAATTGGACAAGGCGCCCGTCGCAGCGCTTGATGCGGCAGACAGAACGTTTCAAGGTAAGGAGCGATTATGGGTTTGATTCACGCAATTGCGGGCGCAGCGGGCGGCGTTTTGGCCGACTCATGGCGCGACTTCTTCTACTGCGATTCTCTTGACGAGAACACGCTCGCGGTTAAGGGGCAAAAGCGCACGTCCGACAAGGGCCGCAGCTCGAATATCAGGGGCGAAAGCAACATCATCAGCGACGGCTCCATCATCGCAGTGAACGACGGTCAGTGCATGATCATCGTCGAGTCTGGCGAGATCGTCGATGTTTGCGCCGAACCTGGGCAATTCGTCTACGACCGCTCGACCGAGCCCTCGCTTTTCTACGGCGACCTCGAAGCCGGCATCCGCGCTTCGCTCGAGCGCATCGGCCAGCGTTTCACCTTCGGCGGCGACACCGGCAAAGACCAACGTATCTACTTCTTCAACACGAAAGAGATTTACGGCAACAAGTACGGCACCTCCTCGCCGATCCCCTTCCGCATCGTCGACGCCAACCTGGGTCTCGACATGGACACCAAGGTACGCCTGAACGGTGAGTATTCTTACAAGCTGACCAACCCGCTGCTGTTCTACAAGAACGTTTGCGGCAACGTCGAGGAGCCCTACACGCGCGACCGCCTGGACTCGCAGATGAAGAGCGAGCTTCTGACGGCCCTGCAACCGGCGCTCGCTCGCGTCTCCGAGATGGGCATTCGCTACAGCGCAATTACCGCCCACACCAAAGAGCTCGCGTCGCTCCTGAACGACGAGCTCTCGGAAGATTGGTCCGAGAAACGCGGCATCTCGGTCGTCACGTTCGGCATCAATTCCATCACGCTGCCCGAAGAAATCGAGCAGAAGATCGCCGACCGCCAGATGGCCCAAACCATGGTCGATCCCAACCAGGCAGCGGCCGTCATGGCCAACGCTTCGGCCGACGCAATGCGCGACGCTGCCAACAACACCGCCGGCGCCATGACCGGCTTCATGGGCATGGGCATGGCTCAGGGAATGGGCGGCAACGCGGCCGCGAGCATGTACCAGCAAGGCGCCATGGGCGGCTACCAGCAACCGCAGTCGGCGTATCCCATGGCCGAGGGCGGCGGGTTCGGCGCCCAGCCGTTCGAGGCCGAGAAGCAGCGCCGCGCCGAAGAGCAGGCCGCAGCGGCGGCAGCGAAGGCCGAGGCCGAAGCCAAGGCGGCACAGGAGCGCGCTGAAGCAGCCGCTGCGGCAGCGAAGGCCGAGGCCGAAGCCAAGGCGGCCGCAGCAGCTCAAGCCGCCGAGGAGGCCGCCCGCGTAGCGGCTCAAGCCCAAGAACAGGCAGCTGCGGCAGCAGCGGCGGCCACCGCCATGGCAGCTGCTGTTCCGACCGACGGCTGGACCTGCCCACAGTGCGGCACCGCAAACAACGGCAAGTTCTGCGGCGAGTGCGGCACCCCCAAGCCGGTGCCCGAGCCTCCGGCCGAGTGGACATGCCCGCAGTGCGGCACCACCAACTCGGGCAAGTTCTGCGGCGAGTGCGGCACCCCGCGCCCGTAACGCATAGCGACAATCGGCCATCCTAAAGCCGCCGAAGAACCCAAAAGGGGCACCGCTCATGTACGGTGCCCCTCTTATTGCCATTCGACAAACCGACGATTGCCCCCACCGCGTTGCCGCAGGCGGAAATATGCTCCGATGCTGCCAATCGGATTGGCCAGCCTTGCCGGCAACGAAACACGAAGCCCCGCGGCACCCCCAACTCAGCAAGGCGATAGGAAGGGGAGTCTCCCCTGACGGGAAGGGGAGCCTCCCCTTCCCGTCAGGGGAGACAAGCGCCATGTACTTTAAGTACGAAAGCGCAGGCCTGAAAGCCGAGACGGGGTGCCCCAGGGCTTCGCAGCGCGCAACCCACTAGAACTTGGCGTAACGCTTGAGGTTGGCTTCGAGCTTGGTCACGAACTTCTGCGCGGTCTCGGAAAGCTCGGCGCCTTTCTTGGCCACGTAGCCCAGGTGAAGCTTCACGTCGGTGTCCAGGGCCACAGTTGCCAGGCCCTTGCCGTCGGAAATGCCCACAAGGATGCCGCTCGTGATGGTGTAACCATTAAGCGCGACGATAAGCTCCGAGAGCGATGCGCGGTCGGTGCATGCGATGGACTTGTGGCGCGTCTCGTCGGCAAGCGCCTCTTCGGCGAAGTATTCAGGTGCATTCTCTTCTTGCTCAAAGTAAATGTAGGGGTAGTCATCGAGCTGGTCCAACGTCAGGCTTGTGGCGTTGATCAGCGGATGGGTGGCGGGCATGGCCACGCGCGGTGTCGACTGAATTAGCTCCACAAACTCAAGGCCTGCGGCATCGAAGGCCGCCTCGAGCTGTTCGGCCGTGCGCGTCGTCTCCACGAGCACGCCCAGCTCGCTCTCGCCCGCCGCCACGTCGTCGATCACTCCTTGCGTAGTGCGGTCACGAAAAGCGTAATCGTATTCGTCGCCGCCGTTTGCCAGCACGATGCTGGCAAACGTTTGCACATTGAACAGGTAGTGCTGACCGGATACTGCAAATTGAGCCATAGTTCGCTCCGTTCTTTCATCGTCTTTCTCTAGCAAAATGTGTAAAAGGGGTCTGACCCTTTTTACACATTTTTAGCGGCATGCTCCTGAGCCTCGTGCAAGACCTCGACGGCCTCGGCGGTAGAGGTGCGCTCGTCGATGAAGCGCTTGACCTTGTGCTCGCCCGAAGCGCCCAGCTTGTCGGTGTCGAACACGATGACGCGCGCCGGGCGCACGCCCGTATGGGTCTTCAGCGCATTCTCGACGCGTGCCGCAATCTGGTCAAACGGTTCGTCGCTGCCGAACACGCGCTCGACCGAGACCTCGTACTTCGTGGTGTGGTTCTCGTCGTAGGCGCGGATGCGGTACTCGCCCGACAAACCCTTGTCCTTGCGCACCACGTGCTCGATGTCAGAGGGGAACACGTTGACGGCGCTGACGATGAACATCTCGTCCTTGCGGCCCGAAATGTGGATGCGCGCATGGGTGCGGCCGCACTCGCAGGTCTCGCGGTTGACCCAACCGATGTCGCCAGTGGCGAAGCGGATCATCGGACGGCTGCGCTTGGTCAGAGTCGTGTACACGAGCTCGCCCTTCTCGCCGTCGGGCAGCACCTCGTGCGTGACGGGGTCGACGACCTCGACCAGAATCTGGTCTTCGATGATATGCAGGCCGTTCTTGTACTCGCACATGCCTGCGCAGGCCCCATAGATGTCGGAGAGGCCGAAGAAGTCATAGACGCTCGCACCCCAGATGTCCTCGATGGCCTTGCGCGTGGTCTCGATCGAGCCGCCCGGCTCACCCGAGATGATGATGGTGCGCAGGTTGGCGAAATCGACCTTGGGATCGTAGCCCTTTTCGATTGCCTTCTGGCCGAGCAGCCATGCGTAGCTGGGCGACGACCAGAAGTGCGTGGGCTGGTAGTGTTTCATGGCCCACAGCAGACGGTCGGAGGGAACGGCGCCAACCCAAATGCCCAACGCGCCGAGCTCTTGGGCGCCGATGACGCAGGGACCGCCAACATACAAGGCGAAATTCATGCCGTGCAGATACCGGTCGTTGGGGCGCATGCCCGTCTGCCAGAACAGACGCGCCTCGGCATGCATGAACTCATCGAAGTCATGCTGGCTGAACGGCGACATCGTGGGCACGCCAGTCGAGCCCGAGCTCGTTGCCATGTAAACCACGTCATCCTCGGGCACGCAGCACAGCTCGCCGAAAAAGCTGCCGACGCCCTGACAATCGCGCTCGGTCTGCTTGTTGATGAATGGAAACTTCTGCAGGTCTTCGAGCGACTCGATATGAGGGTCGATACCCGCTTCATCCCACGTACGCTTGTAGTACGCGCTGTTCTCGTAAGACCAGAGCAGTTCTTCTTTCAGCCGCTCGAGCTGGAGCTTCTCGAGCTCGGGACGCGGCATGGTCTCGACTTCGCGATCGTAGTATTTCTCATCGTAAGGCAGGTTCTTCTTCGCCATAGGGCCTCCTCTAATTCGCCGGCATTGACAAACGTATCTGGGAACGGCGACAAACGCCCTCCCGTTTTTTGCAGCTTGTTTATAAAACCACCCTGGCACTTTGAACGCAAGCCAATCGGTCGTTCACGCTTCTTATCTCTAGATATCGATTTTATAGATATCACGATATCGAATAAACGATAAATCGTTGACCTTGGTATTCATATACGATATCGTCATGACTCTCCAACAGCTCAGATATCTTATCGCCATCAGCGAGCACGGCTCGATCAACGCCGCTGCTCAAAATCTCTACGTTTCGCAATCGAACCTATCAACTGCCATAAAGGAACTCGAACGCGAGCTTGGAATCACGATTTTCACACGCAGCAACCGCGGTGTGACGCTTACGAACGACGGCACGGAACTGCTCGGTTACGCTCGACAGGTTATCGAACAAGCCGATATGATGGAAGCGCGCTATGCACGCGGTCGCACCGAATACATGCGCCTAGCAGTCTCGACTCAGCACTACTATTTCAGCTTGCAGGCTTTCATAAACGTGGCCGAAGGGTGTGCATCCGATAAGTACGACTTCATCTTGCGCGAGTGCGCTACGGGCCAGATCATCGACGATGTGCGCACGTTCCGAAGCGATATCGGCGTGCTGTACCTCGATAGCTTCAACTCGCGGGTGCTGAAAAAAGCTTTGGCCGATGCGGATTTGACTTTCTTCCCGTTGTTCGACGCACACGTGCACGTGTTCGTAGGTGAAGGCCACCCGCTTGCAGGGCGCAGCATCGTCAAGCTCGAAGATTTGGCGCCATACCCGCGCTATTCCTTCGAACAGGGACAAACCAACTCGTTCTATTATTCCGAGGAGCCCTTCGGTTACCTTCGCAGCGACCGCAACATCCGCTTCTCGGACCGCGGCACGCTGACCAACCTTCTGACCAGCTTCAACGGATATACGATATCGACTGGCGTTCTCTCGAGCGAAATGCATTCGGGCATCGTGGCCATCCCGCTCGACGTAGACGAGCGCATGCAGGTGGGCTATGTCATGCACAACGAGCGCCGCCCCGGCACACTCCTTTTGCGCTACATCGACGAGCTTCACAAGGTCATCGCCGAGAACCCCAGCGTGCAAGCTGCTGGCTAACGTGCAAAAGGGTCAGACCCTTTTATACTATGGCACTTTTGCACCTTGTTCGCCGATGCCAAGAAACGGGGTTGTTTTTACCATTTTGCCTTGGCGGACGTCACGACCTTGGCGAAATCGCGCGAATAGTCGAACTGGGTATTGTCCGTCTGGCCGAAAACGATTGCGCCGACAACGGGCGAACCCGCTTCAAAAAAGAACGCGGCCTTGGACGTCAGGGGGATATCCCCGACCTGCCCACGGAAAGTGACGATGCGAGCGGTCTTTCCCGCAAGCTCGTAGTCCGTTTGGGCGGTGATTTCCTGAAAGGCTTCGCCGGATTCCATAATGCCTTGCACATATTCATCCTTGTATTTGGCGAAGTCCCCGTCGGCGGATATTTCATCCACGGGGTTTTCGCTCGTCATAATCATTGCCACCGACGAACCGGACTCCGCATAGTAATACTCAGATGTGCCGTCTTCGGAAACCGACGTGCGCGCCTTGAAATAGCTCGGCACCTGAAACTCAACGCCCGTAACCGTAACAGTGAAATTCGTAGCAGGGTCGAATCCGTCCTTCTGCGCCGAAGGGCCCTGGATGTCCGCAGCGATGTCCGCCACGGTCGGCTCACCAAGCCCATCGTCTTCGTCCGAACCCGCAGAAGCGGCCTGCGCGCTGGCGCCTTCAGCTGGGCTCGCCTGCGACATTTCGGCCATAGAAGCCGCATTGTCCCCAACCCCAAAAGCAATAAGGCAAATCACACCAATGCAGGCAACCGCAAGAACCGCCGCGACCCCAGCGGCCCACCTTCTTCTGCCGCCCCGCGTTGGCTTGGGGCTTTCAACCCTTGACGCTTTCGGTTTAGCGTCAGCACAGCCCTTGAGAGCATTTGCAAGGGCGATCTTGAGTTCGCGCGAATCACCGAATCGCTCTTGGGGATCGAGCGCGGTCGCCTTGGCAATGACCCGACGCACGAGCTCGGGAATGCGGGGGTTGCGGAAACCCGCATTGCGAGCCTGGGTATCGGGGATTTGCTCGGTTAGGCAGAAGAACAGTATCATGCCCAAGGAATACACATCTGAATAGACCCCCGTTTGGCCAAATCCATACTGCTCGGGCGGGGCGAATTCCCGCGTGCCAAAACGAGTCGTGTCGGCATCGGCGCCTTCGCGATATTCACGCGATATGCCGAAGTCAATTAGGCAAAGACCCTGTCCCGTCAAAAGAATGTTCGAAGGCTTGAGGTCGCGGTGGATGATGGGCGGTTCGAACTCGGTATGCAGCTCGGCGACCGCATCGCACAGCATCGGGAAAACCCTGGCGACAAGCTCGAGCGAAGGATCGTTTTCATAAACGAACTCCTGCAGCGTCTGCCCGCTGACGCACTCCATTACGACCACCATGGTCTCGTCGCGCGAATAGCACTCGATTATGTCAGGCAGGTACTTGAACCGCTTGCCCGCCCGCTGCGCCTCGTATATGCGCTTGTAGGCAAGCCCCAAGCCGACGCCCTGTTTGATGAACTTCCTAATGTAGGGTCCGCTTTCGGCGCCGTTTGCCCCGCCGAAATACACGCGCTGGGTCGTTTCGACCGACGACTGCTTCAGCGTCGTTTCCACGCGGTAGCAATCTTCGCGCTTTAGCGATTCCAGGTGTTGTGCAAGCTCGTCATTTTCCATGAGGCTATGGTACCAGAGGGGCGAAGTGCTGCTTAATTGCGCCGACTGATTCGCCTGATTGCCAGGCACATTTGCGGCGATGCGCAAATCTCGCCACCGGCCTCATTGCGTCGGTCATCCGATAGTCTCTTCGCCGAACCTAAAGAGCTCCTCATTCGTGCGCATCAGGTCATAGCCATGCTCGATACAAAAAATGATGATGGCATCACGCCGCGTCTTCACATACAGCTCGCTGTGGCCACCGGCACGCAACACGCGGTTGGCCTCCTGCAGCGAGCACTTTAAGGCAAACACCAGAGCAAGCAGCTTTTCGCGACCGGGTTTTCGCATCCCGGTGAATATGTTGTAACCGTACGTAGCGTCAAGCCCCGCCGCGCTGACGACCGCAGGACGACTAAGCCCCTTCTCGTCAAGCAATTGCTGCAAATAGTCGGGGAGGTTGCGGTGCGTGATCTTGTGCTTGTCTGCAAATTCCGCAGGATCGGGGGAAGCCAGAAGCTCGTCAAGAAGCTCGTTTGTCAGGGGCTCTTTCACGCGTCGCTTCCTCCGCCGTCTTTTCCTAGGTTTGACCTCGTGCATAGTATATCGATTAAGCCCGTTCCCAACACCCGTCCAACGTTGCCATGTTCGAAGGAATGATAAGCTGGCACAACGCTGAATTCATTAGCTGCCAGCTAATGCAACCAGTTGGCTTTCGACGCAGTCGATTAAGATTTGGTTCAGAATATGCAGTTACATGATGACAATAGGCTGCTTATCCCTTGAATGGAGCAATGGCCATCGTAGCCATATGACGAACGAAACGGGACAGTGCATCGAGGCGTTTACGCGAAAATGCGTCCGCCGCATCAGGATGTGTATCGGAGTAACTTAAATACACGTCGTCAAGCAAGAATTCGAAGTCCTCAAGGCGCTTTAGAAGGGGAATCTGGGAAGGTTCCATGACGTCTTTAACTTGGCCGTACAGATTTGACCCGAATGCCGACGCGTAACGCTTCTCGGCCTCTATGAGGTTTTCGAGGGAGAGGTTCGAGTCGGGCTCTTCGCAGAATAGCGCCAGATTGTGGTCGAACAACGGAGCCATTCCCAGCACTTTGCCCGAAGCGTTGTCGCGCAGCACGCCGTAGTTGCCGAAGTGACGGTCCTTGTTTGCGATGACGGAATCGAATACGAGCATCGTCACGAAAGCAGTTGATGCTGTGGGCGAGATTTCGTAAAAGAACTCCAGAGCGGAGTCCAGACCGATGCGTGCGATTCTCCATCGGGGTAATGCCGCATATATGGGCACGAACGAAACGTCTTTCGTGTTCATGATCTCGCATGTCGAGCACAGTTGGCCTCGCCATTTTGTAAGGCCATAGGAAACGGCGTTGATCCCCATCGCTTTTGCAACCTGGCTAGCAAGATGTTCCAAATAGGGTGTGATGCGCTTAGCCGCAGAAAGCCGTGCATCGCCAGCCTTGTAGAGGATGCGCTTATCGTCTACGATGCGCCACGCTTTGGGAAATGACCCGCTCGCCGTGAGCTCGCTTGGAATGCCACGTGAATCCAGCGCATCGTGCGAGACGACACCCGAATAAGCTGCAATCTGCAACGCCACGTTGAAGTCGTTTTCGAACAGGTTGCACTCGGCAAACCTTATCGGATCGTCTTCGGCTACCACCAGGTACGAGTCGTTGATAGACGTGCCTTTCGTGATGTCGATGATGCCTTTCGTGTTCTCGAGCGATATTCCGTACGGCTCTAGGATTAGCTGCGCATAGGCGCGGTTTTTCGGGATACGTCGCGATGCTAGGAACCGAGATAGTTCGTCATCGGTGGGCTCGGCAGCTATATTCAACGGGAGTAGGTGGCGTTGTGCGCTGTCTATCTCGAGGTTGCAGGCGTAAGCGGGATCGCGGCGGTTTTGCACGAAATCGAATGAGGCGATCGCCTGATCGTAAAGCTTTATGACATAGCGCTCGGACGCCATATGCGCACCTCCTCGCAGGTAAGCATACCATGCGCGAAAGCGCTGCAAGAAGTTGGTGTCGAAATCAAATCGAGTTGCATTAGCTGCCAGCTAATGCAAACAGTCTTTCCATCGACTACGCTTCAGGCAGTTCAGAAGAGAGAGGGATGGTCAGATGAAGAAAATCGGCAAGATCGTTCTTATCGCGTTTGTTGCATTGATTCTTTTGAGCGCGCTTTCATCGGCTTGCTCGAGGTCCTCCTCAAAAACTTCTTCGTCATCGGGGGTGCCCGCTGCTTCCTCGAGCGAAAAATCCAGCTCCGTTACTGTTACGAAAGCAGATTTCGTAGGCACGTGGGATATGACAAAATTTAAAAGCAAGGACCAGAGCTTCAATGCTGCTCAGTTGCAAAAAGCTCGAAGCCAAGGCTCAGATAGTTACCTCGTATTAAACGACGACGGTTCCGCACTCATTGTAGCCGGAGATACGGTAAGCGATTGCGCATGGGAGCTTTCGGCTGATTCATCAGTCAAGCTGTCATTTGGCCAATCAAGCATGTCAGGCATCCTTGAAAACGATACCCTCTCATTTAAGGAAAACGACGACGAAATGGCATTCACCCGCGGAGAAGCACGCAAATCGTTACCGAATGAGAACTCGGCAAAATCTGCTTCATCCGATGATTCTGCCGCTACTTCTGAATCTACTTCAGATTCAGAAGTAAGCGCTGACCTGAAAGAAATGCTCGACAGCTACGAAGCATTCGTAGATGAATACGTGCAGTTCATGAAGGAATACAAGGAATCCGGCGACGCAACCAGCATGCTCGCGAGCTACTCAGAATATATGCAGAAATACAGCGACTTCATGCAAAAGGTTAATTCCGTCGACACCAGCAATCTAAGTGCAAGCGATTACGCTTACTACATTGAAGTGACTAGTCGCGTTTCGCAAAAACTGCTCAAGACGATGTAGTCAAGACAACTAACCATTTGGGTCTGTCCCCAAATGGTTACACCGTAATCGGCTGGTAGGCTTCGTCGCCGACCAGGAGCTCAGCGGTGCCGCTAGTAAGTTCGGTTATTCCAACGACCAGGGCATCGGCCTCTGAAGCAAGCGAGCGCACCTCGACGGTGACGTCGGCGGCAAAGGTCGTGTCGAGCACTTGCACGCCCCGCTCAGCCAGCCAATGCGCCAGTTGGTCATAGCGCGAGTAGTCGACGCTGATCATGATGTCGCGGCACGACGCGTACTGAACGATCTGAGCTTGGGCAAACGCATCTTGGGCAGCCTTGGTATAAGCGCGGACGAGCCCTCCCGTACCCAAGAGCGTCCCGCCAAAATAACGCGTGGTCACGCAGATGACATCTTTGAGCCCAGCGTGCTCGATGACCGACAGCGTTGGCAGTCCGCTTGTGCGCGCAGGCTCCCCATCATCGGAGTAGCGAATGCGATTCTCGGCACGCAGCACGTAAGCATACACGTTATGGCGCGCCATTGGGTTGGCTGCGCGCACGCCATTCAGGAAAGCAACCGCCTCTTCTTCGGTTTGGACATGAGCAACCTGCCCGATGAAGCGGGATTTCTTCTCTTCGTACTCAGCCTGTGCAGTTCCTTGTATGGTCTTGTAGGGCTCCATGGCGTCATTGTACCGTGCTAATCGTCGTCAAGTGCCAAGACGAGTCAGAAGAACGGTTCTTCCAACTCGCTTTCGACGCTATCGACTTGCTCGCCTTTTTGGTTTTACCGTAGCTTGAAGCGCACCCTGCACGCAATTCGGCTACACTACCATGTGCTGTTTTCACGAAAGGAAGGCCCCTATTATGAATCTTGGCGATGCGATAAGCCATGCAAGCACGATCTTCATGCCCGAATTCTTATTCGGCGCCGACGAGGATTTCCTGCTGGGCGAGCGCGCCGCCAACGAAGAGGCGCTGCATTTGCTCGTCGAAGAGTATTTCACCAACCCCAGCCCGAGCTTCGGGTTCGACCTGGTGCAAGAGCTCGCCGACCGCAACCGCAGCCTCTGCGACATGATGGGACCCGAAAGCGTTCAGGCCGACCGCAGCCGCAACCTGGCCGGGCATCTGTCCGACGACGACATCCTGCGCGGTGTTGCCGCCCTTCAGCACCGCAAGCCCGAAAGCGTCGCCAAAGAAGTCGAGGGAACGAACGCGACCAAGGGCGTCCTTTACGGCAGCAAGCCCGCAAAGGGCAAGTTCGTTGGAATCGACATCGAGACAACCTCGACGAGCCCCGACCGCGGCTACATTGTCAACGTTGGCTGGGAGATCATGGAGCTCGCCGAAGGCGCCGAGCCGACCGACGCAACGTCGGTATTCTGCGGCCTACCCGAACAGTACGAGGAAACAGGCGTCCCCCTGGCCGAAATCCATAAAATCACATGGAACGACGTTTC
Organism: Eggerthellaceae bacterium UBA3686; assembly: GCA_002371495.1. Taxonomy (GTDB): domain Bacteria; phylum Actinomycetota; class Coriobacteriia; order Coriobacteriales; family Eggerthellaceae; genus UBA9715. Next base: position 52,547 of record DFIX01000021.1, on the reverse strand, counting down.
GGGTAAAAAGCCCTTCCGTGAAGACAAGGAACTCCAGAAGGCTCTGCTGAAAGTCCTGAAATCTCATCCCTTCATGGCGCATAACGCAGCATTTGAAGACAGCTGGCTGAAGCTTCACCTCGACGGCTACGCTGAGGCGCGTAAAGAGGGCAAAATCGTCCCCATCGACACACGCGATATCTGCCGTGCCCTCGACCCCGAAGTGCGGTTCATGTCGTGGGAGGCCAAACCGGCAAGCCTCGAGGCCTGGGCGCAGCGTCGCGGCGTATTGGCCGCCGACGAAGCCGAACGCCACCTTGGCCTCGACGATACCGACCTTATGTTCCGCACGCTCATCGCCGAACTGAAAGAACGCAATCTGCTCAAAGCGTAAATTAGCGCACTGCATCCCTGCCTGCAAAATCGAAATAAAGCCAAAGAAGACGCCTCTCTTTGGGCTTCTTAAATCGTGTTCCATATGAAACAGAAAGGTTACTCTTGTGCGCTGGAAACGTGGCGAGAGCGCAGGTCGGTGCATTCGCGCTAGTTTAATGGCGATTTGGGGAGACTCCCTTTTGCTTCAAACGAAGCGCTCCCGCAGGCAGGGGCGTGACTCCGGCGATTCTGCAGCCACCTTCTTCCTATATTACATAGGTTTAGGCGAAGCCAAGCCGGAGCGCGCCCTTGCCTGCGGGAGCGCGGCGGGACGGAAAGTTAGCCCAAAGCCCTAGCCTGCGCAGGCTAAGCCACGCATCCTACTTGACGAACATCGCGCGAGCAGCTTCCAGAGCAGCATCCATGCCGTCGGGGTTCTTGCCGCCAGCTTGGGCCATGGTCGGCTTGCCGCCGCCACCACCCTGGATGTGCTTCGAAATCTCCTTGATCACAGCACCTGCGTTGAAGCCTGCCGCCACGGCCTCGTCAGTGGCGGCGGCCATGATTACGGGCTTGCCGTCGTTGACGGTGCCGACAACAAAAGCGCCGGGCTTCTTCATGCGAGCGCGCACGATATCCCACATGTTGCGCATACCGCCCGTTTCGAGCCCGTCTTTACGCATGACCAGCAGCGGATAGCCGACGTCCACAAGACCTTTCAGCACTTCGTCCATGTCGGCTTCGGCAGCGGTCTTCTTAGCAATCTTGGCCTTGGCAGCGAATTCCTTTTGCGCCTTCTGGTTGGCAAGCGTGCGTTCTGAAACATCGAAGAGCGGCACGCGAAGCGTTTCGGCGGTCTCGCGCAGTTCGGCTTCGATCTTGTTCATGTAAGCGAGCGCCTCGTAGCTGGTCACAGCCTCGATGCGGCGCACGTTGGCGCCAACCGAGCCCTCGCTCACGATCTTGACGAAACCGATTTCGGCAGTGTTGCCCACATGGCATCCGCCACAGAGCTCGCGCGAGAAATCGCTCGCTTCGACGACGCGCACCGTCTCGCCGTACTTCTCGCCGAACAGCGCCGTCACGCCCGAGGCGCGGGCCTCGTCGAGCGACGTCTCGTAAATGTTCAGCGGAATGGCCTTCATGATTTCATCGTTGGCCAACTGCTCGATCTGGCGAATCTCGTCACGGGTCACAGCTTGGAAGTGCGTGAAGTCAAAGCGCAGGCGATCGGGACCGACGTAGGAACCCGCCTGGTTCACATGTTCGCCCAGCACGGCCCTAAGGGCTGCATGCAGAATATGCGTGCCGGTGTGGTTGCGGGTGATCTTGGCGCGACGTTCGGCATCGACCGTGGCGATCAGTCCTTCGCCCTCGATGATGCGGCCCTTGACGACTTTGACATAGTGGCAGGTGAGCCCCTTCTCGGGAGCGCGTGTGTCGGTTACTTCGGCCCACGAGTCGGGCGTGGTCAGCGTGCCGGTATCGCCCACTTCGCCGCCCATCTCGGCATAGAACGGCGTGGCATCGAGGATGACCTCGCCTTCTTCGCCTTCGGCCAGCGACGCCACGCGTGCACCGTCTTTGACCAGCGCGACGACGCGGGCTTTGAACTCGGTGCGGTCGTAGCCTACGAAACGGGTCGCCCCGGTCTCTTTCAGAATCTCGGCCTCGACGCTTCCGTAAGTCGACCATGCCGCCTCGGCATCATCCTTGGTGGCGGCGCGAGCGCGCTCGCGCTGTTCGGCCATGCAAGCATCGAAGGCCTGCATGTCGACCGCGATTTCCTGCTCGCCGCAAATCTCTTGGGTGACCTCTACGGGGAACCCGTATGTATCGTGCAGCTTGAAAGCAACATCGCCAGGCAAGGTATCGCCCGAAGACAGGTCGGAAATAACCTCGTCGAGGTAAGCCTGGCCCGTGCGCAACGTGCGGCCGAAGCGCTCCTCCTCGGAGCGGATAACGCTCTCGACCAGCTCGCGGTTATCTACGATCTCGGGATACACATGGCCCATGAGCTCGATAATCTGGGCGAAGTATTCGCACAGGAACGGTCCTTCGATACCCTGCTTGTGGCCGTGCATGACCGCGCGGCGCAGCAGGCGGCGCAGAACATAGCCACGACCCTCGTTTGAGGGTAGGATGCCGTCGGCAATCATGAACGCCACCGAACGGCTGTGGTCCGCCATGATGCGCAGGCTCAGGTCAATGCCCGCCTGCTCAGCTGAAAGCGCGCCCGGGATCATGTTGCCGTCGTAGGACTTGCCCGTCAGGCGCTCGCCCACGGCAACCAAGCTGCGCAGCACGTCGGTCTCGTAGTTGGACTGCACGCCCTGCATAATGGCGGCAGTGCGCTCGAGCCCCAGACCCGTGTCGATGTTCTTGGTGGGCAGCGGTGCCAACGTGCCGTCTTCCTGCCCGTCGAACTGGGTGAACACGCAGTTCCAGTACTCCAAGAAACGATCGCAATCGCAACCAGGCGCGCAATCGGGCTTGCCGCAACCAAACTCGGGGCCCTGGTCGTAGTACAGCTCCGAGCACGGCCCGCACGGACCCGTAGGGCCCGCACGCCAGAAGTTGTCATCCTCGCCCAAGCGACTGATGTGCGATTCCTCGATGCCGAGCGATTTCCAGATCTCGATGGTCTCGTCGTCGTTCTCGAACACGGTGAAGTACAGCTTCTCGATTGGCAGCTCCAACACATCAGTCGAGAATTCGAGTGCCCAAGCGCACATTTCCTTTTTGAAGTACTTGCCGAAGCTGAAATTGCCCATCATCTCGAAGAACGACAGATGACGGCCCGTCGTGCCGATGATGTCGATGTCGTTCGTGCGCACGCATTTCTGAACCGTGGTCGCACCGATGTAGTTGGGATCGAACTCCTTCACGTGCAGGAAGTACGGCTTGAACTGCACCATTCCAGCGCTCGTCAGAAGCAGGGACGGATCGTCGGGAATGAGCGACGACGACGGCAGGCGCTTGCAGCCCTTCTCCTCGAAGAAGCGCAGATATTTCTCGCGGATTTCCGCAGTGGTCATATAGTGCATGAGATGCCTTTTCTCTAACGGGTTTTTCGCATGGGGGATATTCTAGCGCTTTTGCCCGTGAAATGGGCGAACGCACGCGATGCGCAGAACTCGCAATCGGAGGGCCAGCAATGCGACGCAGCTGGAAATCCATCCGGACAATCGACAACGATTATCGCTTCGGCTACCGCTTCTTGTGCTCGGGTTCGTGCTTTTGCGCGCCATCCTCCTCGGGCGCTTCTACGAAGGGAAGCTTGCCCGAAAAGTCCGAAAGCACAGGGATGCGCCCCGTAGCAGCGGGATCAGGGGCGGGCATGGGCGCCGTCGCGTCAGCCATAGGGTCGACCCCGGGCCCCTCGGATGCAACGCCCTTGAAGAACACGCCGTCTTCCGAAACGATGCGCCTGCCCGTGCGCTTCTCGAAGTAGTACACGAACACCGACTTGATCATGGCAACGAGCGGAATCGAGAGCAAGGCGCCCACCAGAGCACCGGTCAATCCGCCCGTCGCCGTACCGATGCCCGACCCCGCCATAAGGGCCAGGAAGGTGAGCGCCGGATGGATATCTACCGATTCGCCCATGATCTTAGGCGATATGAACGTATATACGACCTGCTGGATGACAACGGTTCCCACAAGCGAGATAGCGCCCACGACAGGGCTGGCAACGACGCTGGTAACGAAGGCCAAACCGCCGCCGAGCCACGGCCCGACGATGGGGATGATGTTGAGCAAGCCGGTGATCGTCCCGAGGGCGGCAGGGCTGGGAACCCCTAAAATCGCAAACAGAACGCCGCAGGCTACACCAATGATCGCACACTGGATGATGGTAGCCTTAAGATACCCGCCCATAACACGGGTAACGGTCAGATGGAGCATCTGAGCATCGGCTTTAAGGTTGTCGCCGACCAGCCGATATGCTTCGGCACCCAACTTGGGTAGGTCGATAAGCATCCAGAAGGCGATGACCAGCGCAAAGCCCACGCACATAAGAATATTGGCAAGCGATGCGCCCGCCGAAACTACCGTCGTAGCGCTAATCGAGGCAAACGACTGCAGCCACTCGGCAAACGACGACAGAGCGCTGTTGACCCATTGCTGGACTTGCTGGCTCTGCAAGACATCCGCATACTGCTCGTACAGCGAGCTCGCCCAACCTTGGAATGCACTCGCGTATGCAGGTAAGTTCTCGGCGAGCTGGCCAAACTGGGCGCTGATGCCAACACTCGGCGAGAAGATTATGAAGAACACCAAACCCAATGCGACGATGAACAGAGCGTAGGCTATTGCCGTGCCGAACGTGCGGTTTACGCCATGCCGATCGAGCCAGTTAACCGGATCTCGCAAGATGAACACGAAAACGGTGGTCCAAACGAGAATGCTGACAACATTCGAGAGCACGCCCGACAGATACACCGCTACGGCGCCGAGCAGGATTGCGCCAACCCAGGTCCAAACGCCGATGAGGCGCCGGCGCGCCTTGTCGGTCTGCACCGACGCCTCTGATTGAGCGTCAGATCGATTGACTGGGTCAACCATTTTCATTCACAGTCGGAAACTATTCGGCCTCGGCTTCAGCCTTGGCTGCGTCCGTCGTTTCCTCGGTCGTTTCCTCGACCTGAGCTTCCGCCGCTTCGGTGTCGGTCACGATTTTCTCGAACCCTTCGAGGTTGGGCTCATCTGCCGGCTCTTTGGCTTGTTCGGCCTGAGCTTCGGCTTGAGCCGCTTTGTAATCTTCGAGGGCCTGCGTAACGGCAACGTGCTGCTCGGCGAGCTGAGCCGACTGGGCGCTGGCATCTTTGCCGAAAACCGTACGCACGCGGGTCGCCACATTGCTGACGGCCTTTACGGGCGCGCTGGTGATGTTCTCGACTGCGACGGTCGCCGAAGAAGCCGAATCGGTAATCTGCGAAACATCCTCAAGAATCTCGTCGACGCGCATCATTTCAAGATTAACCGCATCGAGCGTCAGCTGCACGCGGTCCACGATCGGCTCGATTTTCGGAATGGTGGGCTTGATGTCGTCGGTCATGATCTTGACATTGTCGAGAGTCGGCTCGAGCTTGGTCGTCATGGTTTGAACGGTGGCGCGTGTCGTCCTCATGAACTTGATAAGTTCGATCAAAAGAACGACCAGTGCGATGCCCACGCAGCTGAATACGATTGTAAGTACGATGCTCATAATATCCATCGAATCCTCCTAGGTCCGTAGTCACACATCATAGCACCGTACTCGCAGGTTGACGGTGTAAAAGAAGACAATCGCAAAAGGGGCTGAAATAGGGGCTACGAACGGTCGCGCGAGCACGAATCGATGCGGTAGGCCTCCCACCCTCGGTCCGAGGGGCGGTAGAAGGCGCCGCGCTCGAGGCCTTCGGGTAAGTACCGCTGTTCAACCCATCCACCTGGGTAATCGTGCGGATACTTGTATTCACCGTACTCTTCCGATCCGGGGCGATGCCGGTCGCGCAAATAGTTAGGAACCGGCCTGAGCGGCCCGTGGCGCACTTCAGCCAAAGCCGCATCGATGCCCGCCTCGCATGCGTTGCTCTTTGGCGCGAGCGCAACATACGTCGCTGCCTGCGCCAAGTTTATGCGACATTCGGGATACCCGATGACCTCGGCCGATTTGAACGCGGCCGCCGCGATGAGCAGCGCCTGGGGATCTGCGTTGCCCACGTCTTCGGACGCGCAGATCATGATACGGCGCGCGATGAATTTCGGATCCTCGCCGCCGTCGATCATGCGTGCGAGCCAGTACAGCACGGCGTCGGGATCGCTGCCCCGCATCGATTTGATAAATGCCGATATGACGTCGTAGTGCATGTCTTTGTTCTTGTCATAGGGCATGCCTCGATGGGGGTTAGCCAAGCCCACCGCCTGTTGGTTGATGAGCGCGGGCTCATCGCGCGTACCAGCATCAACCAGCCCCGCAGCAAGCTCGAGCGACGTGAGCGCTGCGCGCCCGTCTCCGCCCGCCAGGACGACAAGGGCGTCGAGAGCGTCATCGGCCAGGCGGTAAGCTCCGCGAAGCCCACGGTCGTCCGCGAGCGCGTTGCCTATAAGCTTTGCAATGTCGTCATCGTCAAGGCTCTGTAACTCGACGACGCGCGAACGCGAGAGCAGCGCCGTATTCACCTCGAAATACGGGTTTTCGGTTGTAGCGCCGACCAGCACGAGCGTGCGGTTCTCGACCGCGTGCAGAAGCGAATCCTGCTGAGCTCGGTTGAAGCGGTGAATCTCGTCAACGAACAGGATGGTGCGCCTGCCCATGCGGCGCCGTTCCTCGGCAGCTTTTATCTCGCGCCGCAGGTCCGACACCGTTCCGCCAATAGCCGACACTTCGACAAACGCGGCCTTCGTCGACTCGGCCACGATGCGCGCAATGGAGGTCTTGCCTGTTCCTGCTGGCCCGAACAGGATAACCGACGTCAGCACGTCGCGTTCGATCGCAGTGCGAAGCCAGCTGCCAGGGCCGCAAGCCTCATGCTGCCCCACAAGCTCGTCGAGCGTACGCGGCCGCATGCGCACGGCGAGCGGGGCGTCCGGCGCAACGTCCTCGTCTTCGATTTCGGTAAAGAGTGTGTCCATGCGCTTATAGTAACATGCGAACACCTGTTTGAAAATGGCAACCGATATGTTTCGCGGGGCGGCCGGGCGCGGGTGTCGCCGCCAGTGGCCCGCCGGGGTGGCCCCTCCGGGCTTTCGCGGGCTGCGAGAGAGCGCAGGCGCAGCGGGAGCGAGGACTGTTTGAGGCGGCGAAGCCGCCGAGTTCCGCAGCTGCTGCGCCGGAGCGACCGAGCGGTCAGCCCGCGCTTGCCCGGAGGGGCCACCCAGGCGGGCCACTGGCGGCGACACCCGCGCCCGGCCGCCCCGCGAAACACGCTCCACACCCAAAAGTAACGAACCGCTTACGGGAGTTTCCGCAATTTCGACAAATCCTAGACACACGTGCTTCAAAAGGGTTTTTTATAATGGCTTCAGCAAGCGGGTAGGCTCCCCTCCTCCCAATTGCGACTGCTTCGAGCAGTAGCGGTGCCAAGACACCGCATCATCCCCTCCTTAGACGAGGCCCGCTAACCGAGCGGGCCTCGTCGCATTACTGGGGGCGGTCGACTGGTATCATACTGACCACACTCTTTTTGCGAACCGGGAGGCCCCATGCCTGACATTCACCTGAGATTCCACAACGACATGCTGGTGCTGTCCTCGCCGATTGACGTGACGCTGGCCCGCCAGGGCATCGACGTCGAGCGCGACCGGCAGTACCTGAACCTCATGGAGCCCGACGTCATCACCGACGCCCTGCGCCTCGAGAACATGGCGGGCGCCCAATGCCTGGTTGCCACTACGGTCGATCTGACCCAGGCTCGGCTGGCGCATGTGCGCATGGACGGCGACGCCAAGCGCCTCGCGCATGAGGCCGTGCAGATTGCCGCCCAGCTAAAGCCCCAGCACATCCTCGCCGAAATCGGCCCGTGCGGACTTCCACTCGACGTTTCTTCGAAGGCTTCGCTCAATGAAAACCGCAAGCAATACGCCGACGCGGCACGCGCCCTCGACGACGAGCCCATTGACGCGCTGTTCCTCAACGGCTTCACCAACCTCGGCGATCTAAAATGCGCCCTCATGGGAGTTGGGCAAATAACTGCAAAGCCCGTGTTCGCATCGGTCTCGATTGGCGAAGCGCCCCTCGAACCCGCCCCCAAAGCGGCAGTCGGGACCGCACCTGCCGACAAGGTCCTGGAAAACATGCCCTCTTCGTCTTTCTTCGGCGGCTTCGAACTCGCGGACGCTCCTGGCGGCAGCACAGCATCGTACCGGCGAACGCCTCTCTCGCCTGAACTTTGGGACGAAGCCGTAGCGGTTATGCAAGACCTGGGCGCTGCGGTTATCGGCTTCGAGACCGCCGAGCCCGCCTTCAAGGCAACGGCTTACGCCGAGCGCGCCCGCAAGATAACGGACCGGCCTCTCCTTGCGCAGCTGCGAGTAACGGCAGACCCGCAAACGAAGCCGAAGGCTCCCCTTAAGCCCCTCGAAGACATCCTCGAGTACACGCCTGACACCATGGCGCCCGCCGCCATCAAGCTCTATGGCGCAGGCGTCCAGTTCCTTCGGGCAACCGGCAACGCTACGCCCTCGTATACCGGCGCTCTTGCCGCAACGGTGCACGGGCTCGACGTCCACAAGAGCTAGGAGAGCACCATGTCAGTCGAACCGAGCCCCGATTACGGCGCACTGCAGAACATCGTCGACGAGCTATTCGAAGATATGCCCTATGACCACGAGGTCCGTAGGCTCGACGTGGTGCTGGCCGCAGAGTCAAACGACCTTCCTGCAGACTTGCAGGAAGTAGCCGCGCTGCTTCCACCCGGGACGTATACGAGGCCGCGCCTTTGCGACCAGCTGAACTCTATAATCGGAGGCCATGCCTGGGGGCAAGTTTACGGAACGGTGGAGTAACGCCGAACAACGCTCGGCAAAGCATCGTCGAAGAGACAAGGGTGCACGATGGAAGACGCTATTGAGCCCATACGAAACGTAATCCATGGCTCAGGACTGTATGCCTTGATCGTTGCGGCCGTCATTGTAGCGGCAACCGCAATTATTTCGCACATCGTAACGAAGCTCATCACGCGAATCATGCAAGTCGACGGGTCCCCGATACCCGCCAGCTCAATCATCGTCAACATCGTTCGAACCGCCATCTGGGTGGTCGGCCTGTCCATAATGCTCTCGGCATGCTTCAACATCGACGTCAACGCGCTACTTGCTGCGCTTGGCGTTGGCGGCGTCGCGCTGTCGTTAGGCCTGCAGGACACCATCAAAAACCTAATCGGCGGCCTTCAGGTTACGCTGTTGGGTATCGTGCATCCCAACGACCACGTAATTGTCGGCAACGTCGAGGGAATCGTCAAGGACGTATCGTGGCGCCAAACGGTCGTGAAGGACTTCGAGAATGTCGTGCATCTGATTCCGAACTCCGTCATAAACGCAACGACGGTCTCGAAGATCGAGCCAGACAAGCTCATATCGTCTATTGTCGTCCTGAACACCGACGGTCGCGACATCGATGCGGTTCTGCGCGAGATGGAATTGCTCGCGAAACGGGAGGTCGAAAAAGTTGCACCGCTCGAAAAGGACCCTTGGCTTCTAGTGACCCAGATCGGCGAGTACGGCATTTGGGCCAAAATGCGCTTCGTTCTTGCCGATACGACGAACGCGCGCGAGGCCCGCGACGCTGCGCTACGGGCAATCGCGCCCTATACGCGCAACAACGCCGAAACCGTTTTGCTCGACGAGGGTTTGGAAGACTAGCTCGGCAATCACCACACCAACCCGCTGGAATGAACCCCTAAACGGATTACTTGGCGCAATTGCGCGCAGAAAACCCCGTCCCCGACCCGGAAGGATGAACCCACCCCGAAAGGTGGGTGCTCGCAGCTTGCTGCCTGGCTTTCGCATCAACGGATGCGAATCCCCATTTCACGCGCAATCTAGAGCTCCCTAATCAAATAATGTCGGTCCACCGCTTAAATACGGTATCGAAAACGGGGTCTAGCCCGAAATTAACGCAGTGACCGCGTTATTTCCAGTCTTGACTTATGTACGTAGTTGATATTGACGCCCATACCCAGCCATATCCAGCCGTGGCTCACCGTCTAAAGCAACGCCCTGCATTTCCGGCTCGTACGTCATAAAAGGGGACTGTCCCCTTTTATGACGTATCTCCGAATCATGTGCTGCCGCTTGTCTTGTCATAAGAAGGGACAGTCCCCTTTTATGACAACGGCGCCAAAAGGATGCTACCTCGTTACGCCTTGCGACGCTGCATGAGGATGTTGTTGGTCTCGAGCCACGATTCAACCGTGCCGGTGTCGAAGCCGTCAGCCGGGTCGATCACGAGCGCGTACATTTCCTCTTCCTTCAGCACGGCGTCGAGCGCGTCTGTAAGCTGAATTTCGCCTCCCACGCCCGGCTCGACATCGGCCAAGAGCTCCATCACGCGCGCACTCAGCAGATAGCGTCCGAACACGGCCAAGTCAGACGGGGCGTCTTCGGGGGCGGGCTTCTCGACGAGCGAGTCGATCTTCCACACGTCATCGGACACGGCCGCACCCGCTATGACGCCGAAACGCTTGACTTCCTCGTGGGGCACGGGCATAACTGCAATGACGCTTGCCCCGCCGTGCTCGTCCGAAACTTCTTGCATGCGCGGCAGCATCTTGTTGTCGGGTACGAGCACGTCTCCCAGCAATACATAGAAAGGCTCGTCGCCCGTCTTCTCGGCAGCACAGCGCACGGCATGCCCCAGCCCCAGGGCCTCTTCCTGGTATACGTAGCTCACGTTCATGTTGCCCACGCGCTCGACTTCGTCGGCGTAAGCGTCTTTGCCCCGTTCGCGCAGAAGCGCAACGAGCTCGGGGTCTGGTGCGAAGTGGTCCTCGATCGATTTCTTAGAGCGGCTGTTGATGATTACGACCTCGTCCGCAGCGCTCGCAAGGCCCTCCTCGACCACGTATTGGATAGCTGGGCGGTCAACGACCAGTAGCATCTCTTTGGGTTGCGCCTTGGTTGCAGGCAAGAAACGCGTGCCGAGCCCTGCGGCGGGTATAAGAGCCTTCATGGGAAGTCCTTTCGATTGCCGATATCGCTGCGCGTATTATCTCAGATTGCCGAAAAAGACGAAACCAAAGCGTCGGCGAGACGCCGCGGATCGATTTCGGACAGATTCCGACCTGCTCGAACGCGCAATATCGCATTTTGTTGTAGAGGGTAGAAAACCCCTTGACCGCCGTGATAGAATTCTGCCGATTTATTTCGCAAAAAGTACGAAGAAGGCTTTACATGGACTTGGCTCAACAGGCAAAACTAATCGATTTCATACACGACACCCTGGAAGGCTACTTAGGGCAGAAACTCCGCGTGCGCGCAAACATGGGTCGTTCGAAGATTATCGAGAGCGACGGAACCTTGACGCAGGTACATCCTCGCCTGTTCATTATGGAGATGGACCGCAAGCGCGGCCGCACGGCCCGGCAATCGTACCAATACGTCGACGTGCTGACCGGCACCGTCGAGCTCTCGCAGAATGACGAGCCGATTTTCGAGCCGTTCGTCATCGAGCCCGAAAACGACCTGCCTCCGATTTCCGAAGAAATCGTCGCCGCGGTAAAGGCCGACGAGCAGATGCTCGCTTAAATTTGCCCAACAATCCATGAGGCCGAATTGCATGCCGGCCTCCAGTTAATGCGCTAAGCCACAGCATGATACATCAGCGCCGCTGATTGCTGATTCGCGAAGTTGTAGACTTTGCAACTCTCGCCACGTCCTCAAACGCCCTCTGCGAGTACAATTAGCGTAACATTGGGCGGGAAGCGGAGACTCCCAATCCTCCAAATTTTAGGCACTCTAGGGAGGAGCTACTATGGCAGAGAAATTCATGCGGCCAATGATTACGCGTCGCAGTTTCCTGAAGGGCGTTGGATTGCTAGGGGCATCGGTCGCACTGGCTGGCTGCTCGCCCACCCAGCAGGGCAGCGTGAGCGCTTCGAGCCCTGCAACGGCTTCGCCTCTTTTAGCCATCATCCACACTAACGATACCCACGGCCACGACGTCGCTGTCGAAGGCACCGCGGATGCCGGCGGCAACTTCTCTATGGCCGCAGTTGCGGCTCTGAAAGCCGAATGGCAGCAAAAGGGCTACGACGTACTGCTCGTGGATGCGGGCGATGCCACGCAGGGCATGCCGATCGTTGATACCGTCAAAGGCACATCCGCCATTTCCTTCATGAATGCGTGCGGTTACGATCTCATGACCGTAGGCAATCACGATTTCGACTGGGGTGTCGATGCGCTTGCGGCTAACGAGAAAGCCGCAAACTTCCCCTTCCTGTCGGCTAACGTCATCGACAAGCAAACGGGGAAACTGCGGTTCGCCGCCAACAAGGTCGTGGAGCTTACGGATGGCACAAAGGTGGGCTTATTCGGACTAACGACGCCTTCAACCACCACGACTTCGAACCCCAAGAACACACGTGGTTTCAAGTTTTTGCAGAACGACGATTTGTATCATTGCGCGCAAGAACAGGTCGACGAGCTGCGCGGGCAGGGATGCGATCTTGTGGTGTGCGTGGGACATCTTGGAAACAAAGAGGCCTACGGAGGCGGAAGCAAGGAACTGCTCGGCAGCGTAACCGGTATCGACCTGTTCATCGACGGACATGACCATGAAGAAGTGAACGAAGAGATCGCAGGCACGCCTCTCGTCGAAACAGGTTGCTACCTGCACAACATCGGCATCGTGGTCATCGATAAGGGGCTGCCCTCGTCCCAGCCCGTCGCCGTCGGTTCCTACGAGGGCATCGACTCCTCGACGCAGGCCATCATCGACGAACAGAATAACCGCGTGAAAACCGAGCTTGCCGTGGTGCTGGGTACGACACCCTTCAAAATGCTCGGCGAGCGCGATCCGGGCGTGCGTACCCAGGAGACCAACCTCGGCGATTTCTTTGCCGATGCTTTGCGCTGGACGGCTTCGCAAGAATTGGGGCGCGAAGTCGACGCCGGCCTCGTTAACGGAGGCGGTATCAGGGCCTCGATAGAAGCGGGCGACATCTCGCTTGGGTCCATAAAGACGGTGGTGCCATTCTCGAACGACTTGGCCGTCGTCAACGTGAAGGGTGCACAGCTGCTCGAAGCAATCGAGGCGGCGTGCCAGGCCATAGGCAAAGAAAAGGCGATTGGCGCCTTCCCGCAGATTTCGGGCATCAGCTTCACGCTCGATGCCTCGGTGCCCTACGAGGCGGGGCCGACGTATCCCGACTCCGCGTACTCGTCACCAGCGAATGTCGGCGCGCGCGTTAGCATAACCGACGTGGGCGGTCGCGGCTTCGACGCAGACGCAACGTATTCCATCGCCACCATCAGCTTCCTATGCGACGGCGGTGACACCTACTATGCGTTCAAGCAAGCTGCGGAAGCCGAAACCCCCACCACTTTCGGGTTCGACTACGAGGCGCTTGCAAGTTATCTCGTGACAGCCTGCGACCATACGGTCCCCGACGACTACGCCACCCCGCAAGGCCGCATCACCATAACCGGCCTCGCGTAACGGCCTCCCTAGTTCAACGTTGCCGCCAAGCTGGCAACGTTTCGAACGTGTTGCTGGCAAATGTGGTCAGATGTTGGTCACGCAAAAAAGAAAGGTCAGGATTTGCGTCCTGACCACTGGTGTTACGTGGTGGAGATGAACGCGAAGCGTACGAGCTCCGTTTTCGCCAGATTGCCCATTGAGCTCTAAATTGGATTCAAATTCGAAATCTCTCAATTGCCAGAACTTGCTCGCCAGGTCGGGGAAGTTCTGGCTCACATTGAGGCTCCTCGCTATAATATTGCCAGAACTTGCTCGCCAAGTCGGGGAAGTTCTGGCTCACATCGAACAGGCAAAGGGGTTCTATGAGCGTCATCGACCGAAGCATGTACCTTGAACGGCTCTGGAAGCGCCGTTGGAACGGTCGCGTGAAAATCATCACTGGAATCCGCCGTTGCGGCAAGTCGTTTTTGCTCTCCAATCTGTTTAAGTCCAAGCTCTTCGAAGAGGGGGTAGATGGCTCTCATATCATCGAGGTTGCGCTCGACCGCAGGGAGCACGATGTTCTGCGCAATCCGAACAAGCTTTTCGATTACATTCTCTCTCGGATTTCTGATTCAGGTCGATATTACGTGTTCATCGACGAGATACAGCTTTCCTACAAGGTGCTGCGCGACGGGGTCGTCCTGTCCGCCATCGCTCCCGAAGATCGAGAGCTTGCCTACACGACGTTCTACGACGTGCTGAATGACCTGGCTTCAAGGGAAAACCTCGACGTGTACGTGACAGGCAGCAATTCGAGGATGCTATCAAGCGACATCGTGACGAACTTCCGCGACCGGGGGACCGAGATACGCATGGCTCCCCTCACCTTCGGCGAATTCCACCGCTTCAAAGGCGGCGAGAAGTCAGACGACTGGAGCGAATACCTCATCTATGGCGGCATGCCCGTCTCGGCACTCGAACCGAATCGCGCAGAACGAGAAGCCTACCTGTCCGGCCTGTTCGAAAAGGTGTACAAGGCCGACGTCATTGAAAGGTACGGCATCGAGAACGAATACGTTCTCGACATGCTAATGAACGCGCTTGCCTCCTCGGTCGGCTCGCTCACGAATCCGACCAAGCTCTCGAACACGCTGAACAGCGAGGCTCGCGCGGGGACAACCGACGCGACCATCAAAAAGTACCTCGATGCGCTCGAGGATGCGTTCCTCTTTTCCAAAGCGCAACGATGGGATGTCAAGGGAAAGCGCTACTTCAACTACCCCATGAAGTATTACGCTTCCGACTTGGGATTACGCAACGCTCGTCTGAACTTTCGCCAAATTGAGGAAACCCATTTGATGGAGAACGCGATCTATAACGAACTTGTGGTTCGCGGGTATTCGGTAGATGTGGGCGCCGTGCGTTTTGCGCAAACCTGCGGTGGCAAAAAGATCGACGCCATGCATGAGATTGATTTCGTGGTAAACCGCGGGGCGGACAAGCTCTACATCCAATCGGCTGTGAGCGTAGACGACCCCGATAAACGTAAGCAGGAGATTGCTCCGCTGCTCAAGAGCGGCGACTTCTTCCGCAAGGTTGTAGTAACCGGCGGCAACGCGCTGCCGCATGTCGACGAGAACGGCATAACTTATGTTGGCGTTATTCCATTCTTGCTGGACGAAACGATCATTGGTTAGGGGATGAGCCCCGTCGGTTCGAATCCCACCATCCGGCAACCAGACCTGAAATGCAAAACAGGTCGGGAGCTTTCCCGACCTGGTGTTACGTGGTGGAGATGATGGGATTCGAACCCACGACCCCCACGTTGCGAAAATTTAAAGGGCGGTAAAACGGGGTTTCAGAACTATCCCTGGTTTTACGAACTTGTGTGTGACCTATGGGTTTTTGATTCTGGGCTCTCTGGGGTATCAGGGATTTCAAGTCTTCCAACGTCGCGTTGTTGGTCATTTGTTGGTCATATTGTTGGTCAAATGTTGGTCAAGAATCGACCGCCGAATGGTTGTGGAAAACTTCGTGGGAGGAGCTGAAATGAAGTACACGAGCCGCGGGTTGCGCAGGCGCCGGGATACCGACAAGTGGGAGGTGATCCTCTCCCATAAGGACCCGACGACGGGCAAATCGGTGACGACCTACCACACGATAGAGGCGAAATCCGAAAAGCAGGCGCAGAAGAAGCGCAACGACCTAATACTCGAGCTCGAACGCAAGGGAAGCTCCATCGGCACGAACATGACCGTGCGCGACTTCATGGCGCATTTCATGGCGATGAAAGAGGCGTCGGCGACCATCGAGGCATCGACACTGCGCAGCTACTACTCGGAGGCGCGCAAGATCAACCGTTACCTCGGCGACGTCAAGCTCTGCGAGCTGAGCATCCCCATCGTCAACCAGTGGATGGCCGACATGGTCAACGAGGGGTACGCCCCCAAGACGGCCATCAAGCCCTTCCGATTGCTGAAACAGGCGCTGAAGTACGCGGTCGCCGCGGAGGTAATCGCGCGCAACCCCTGCGACTTCTGCAAGCCGCCCAAGCGCGCCAAGACTCCCATCAACGCGCTGGACCAGGAAGAGCGCACGCGGATGCTTCGTCTAGCCCGCGAGGCGCAGCCGCAGCTGCTCGGCTACATCATCGAGGTGGCTCTGACGACCGGCTTGCGCCGCGGCGAAATTTGTGCGCTGCACGCCTCTGACTTGCTCGACGACAAGACGCTTATGGTCAGGCGCTCGCTCGGCAACGGGCAGGGAGGCTATTATGAAAAGGAGCCCAAGACCGAGAGCAGCGTGAGGGCGCTGCCGCTCTCGACCCGTACGTGGAGCGGACTCAACGCGCTCAAGAAGGACATGCTGCGCACCCTAGCGGAGTTCGGAGCCCCAAACGCCGACCCATATCTGTTCGGCACGTGGGATGTCGACAGCAGGCCGTACAACCCCACCAAGCTCGGGAAGGAGTTCAGCGCGTTCTGCAAGATGAACGGATTCTCCTGCACGTTCCACGATCTGCGCCACACCTTCGCCACCATGATGATCGGGAGGGGAACCGACATACGCACCGTCGCCGACTGGCTCGGCCACGAGAAGCCGAGCGTGACGCTCGACATCTACGCCGACGTGGCGCCCGAGGCGAAGCGCGACTCGCTCGTGAAGATGAAGGCGTGCTTCGACCTCGACATGGACGGGATATTCGGAGAGCCCGAAACCGACTCTCACGCACTGCCGGCTTCCGGCGTGCGGGGGCTCACGTTCACCGTCGAACAGCTCGAGCTCATGTTGGCAGAAGCGAGGCGGCGGGAGAAAGGCGTTGCGTAATTGTAGACCCGCGATAACGCCATGCCTCGATTGGGATGTGGTATAATTTCGTTTAACGAAATAGGAGTGTATATATGGCAGTGATTGTCGCCGAGCATGCGCTCAAGCACGGGCTAACAGAGAGCGAGATTGTCTACGCCTGGGAAAACTACGTGAGGATGCAGCAGAGGCCCGCTCCAGACGAGGAGTACATCGCTGCGGTTGGCTGCACGAGGTCGGGCGACATGGTTCAGATGGTAGCCGTCGTCGTGGAGGATGGGTATCTCATAATCCACGCCATGGCACCGCCGACGACCAAGGTGCTCAGAGAACTGGGGATGGCGAGGTGAACAGCATGGCAATGACCGCAAAGGAAATCGAGAGGAAGTACGGCATCAGCACGTCGAAGCTCGAAGAGGTTGACGAGCGCGCTGCAGTCGGGGAGCTCCCCGGCGAGCCGGGTCCCGTGTCGGCTGGCCGCCCTCTCAAGTTCGGCACCGCCCTCAAGATGGTCGGCTACAAGGAGGTCCCCGAAACCGTCGAGGCTATCGATCGTCGCGCCGGGTCGCTCGGGATGACCCGCTCGGACTACCTTCGGAGCCTGGTACGCCAGGACCTGGCCCGAGCGTAGCGCGAATCGGGATGCCCGCCGGGTTTGGAGAACCCCAACAAGGCCGAAGATCAAATTGCGACATTCGACGAAACCTGCACTTACAGGTTTCGGGTTCTTCCGGCATCAACCAACGCAGCCCCAAGAAGCTGGGGCGAAAAGTGTTAGAGCAAGTTTCGCCAGAGCCGCTATTAACGCGATCTGACACTTGTTGGGGAGCCTCCCCAGACCCGGCGGGGCGCCCCTGCGCCCGGCATCTTTCGATGCAACCGCGGCCGTGGCCGCTGACCTCGCCGGGACCAGCTTCGGTGTTCTTTCCGGAGGCGCTCCGGCGGAAAAGCCAAAGAGCGCAAGGCAGGCTGCCGGCGCGGGAGGGGCCTCCCGCGCCGGTAGCCTGATCCGCCGCATACGTCAGGAGCCGCGGGCTCCGGTTGCGCCGTTTCGGCGCTGGAGCGAAAGCGCCGATTCCGGGTTTGGGGAGGCTCCCCAACAAGGCCAAACGACGTTAATAGGTCCTTTGGCGAAACTTGCTCTCATGCAGGAGGCACCCGGAGCGGCCCGGGGTTGCGGCGAACGTCGGGCGTCCGGAAAGCGGGATCCTTCCGCGGAGTCGCGCGCCCGAGTTTCGTTGGTTTGCACACCGGGGCTCCGCCGGGCGGCGGAGCCCCGTCTGCTATAATGATCGTTAACCTCATAAATTCATAGCGCGTCTGCCGTATCGGGCCCGAACGAGGATGGGGGCCGCCATGTCGACCGTCAAGTACTCAGTTGTTCGCGTGATGCTCCTGGCGCTGGCTCTCGCCGCGCTGGGGGCGCTCTTGTGCGCGGGGGGGGGTAGCGCGCTAGCCGACGAGGGAGCGGGCGGCGACACCGGCGCCCTCGCCGCGGGCGGGCTTGCGGCCCAGGGAACGGAAACCGACCCCGATGGCACGGGCGGAGAGACAGGCGACGCCTACGCAAAGTTCGACTCCGGCACAGGCACGCTCACCTTCTTCCGCAGCTCGGAAGAGTACACCACCGATCAGAAAGAAACCTACATCGACGAGGGTGGCAACGAGCAGACCGTCACCTACTACGCCGATATCGAGACGACGGATTGGCCTGCCAGCACGAGCGGTTTTCCGCGGTGGAGAAATCATTCCAGCATACTGACTCGGGTAGTGTTCAAGGACGAGATTGCCCCCATCTCCACTAACGGATGGTTCTATGCTCAGCGCAACCTGGAAAGCATCGAGGGCATGGAGAAACTGGACACCTCGAAGGTCACGAGCATGTGGTACATGTTCGGCCTCTGCCAGAAGCTCACGGAGCTGGACGTTTCTCATATGGATGTGTCCCGGGTCACGAACTTCGGCGATATGTTTGCGTCTTGCTCTGGCTTGACCGAGCTCGACCTCTCGGGTTTCGTCACTTCGCAAGCTGTGAATATGTCATATATGTTCGGGAGCTGCACCAGCCTGACCGAGCTCGACCTCTCGAGCTTCGACACCTCGAACGTCACGAACATGGCGCAGATGTTCAGGGGCTGCGAGAGATTGGCCGAGCTCGACCTCTCGAGCTTCGACACCTCGAACGTCACGAACATGATGGGCATGTTTGCCTATTGCAGGCAGCTCGCTTCCCTGGATGTATCACGTTTCGATACATCCAGCGTCACCGACATGAAAAACATGTTCCAGATCTGCTCCAGCTTGACCAGCTTGGATCTGACCGGCTGGAACACATCGAGCGTGACGTCCATGGAATACTTGTTCGATGGATGCTCACGTCTGACCAGCTTGGATGTGTCGCCTCTCGATACCTCCAACGTGGAGAGCATGAAGGGCATGTTCTCCAGCTGCTCGGGGCTCACCACCTTGAACCTCTCGGGCTTGGACACCTCCAAGGTCACCGACATGTCGTACATGTTCACCTATTGCGCAGAGCTAACGCACCTGGATGTCTCAGTCCTGAACACGTCCCAAGTCAAGAACTTCAGTGAGATGTTTTCCTGGTGCTATGGCCTGACCGCGCTCGATCTCTCGGGGCTCGATACCGCCCAGGCCGAAAGTATGGGCAGCATGTTCCTGAAATGCAAGAACCTCGCTTCCGTGAACCTGTCGAATCTCGACACATCGAAGGTCACGTACTTTGGCTTCATGTTCTCCGAGTGCCCGAGCTTGTCCAACCTCAACCTTTCGGGCCTCAATACCTCGGGCGCCACGGACATGAGGTACATGTTCAACGGCTGCTCGGGCCTTACCAGCCTCGACGTGTCGATGCTCGACACGTCTTGCGTCACGAACATGGACCACATGTTCTGCGGCTGCAGCTCGCTCACATCGCTCAACATGTCTGGTTGGGACACCTCGAACGTGACGACCATGGCGTACATGTTCCAAGATTGCACCAGCTTGCCGACGTTGGACGTGACGGGCTTCGATACCTCGAGCGTGACAAGCATGGAGGCGATGTTCATCAGGTGCGGAGGCCTTTCGACCATAGACGTTTCGGGTTTTGACACCTCCAAAGTTACGAGCATGGGGATGATGTTCGACGCATGCGGGCTCACTTCTCTGGATGTGACGGGCTTCGATACCTCGAAAGTCACGTACATGCGCTACATGTTCTACCACTGCGACAAGCTGGCCGAGCTCGACCTCTCGGGTTTCGACACTACGAGCGTTCAGGACATGTACGGGCTTTTCGAGGGTTGCGGCGGTTTGCAAGCGGTCAAGCTTGGGGAGAAGACGGAGCTTGGCAACGATATCCACCTGGGTAGCAAATGGCAATTGGCGTCCCTGAGCCCAACACAGGTTCGCTACGAGACGTTAGAAGGGTTCGAAGGCGCAAACCCGGGCTGGTACCTGCAGGGCTACGGTGACCTGTCGATCGAGGGGCTGTTCAACACGGTGTACACGGGTGAGCCCATTACGCCGGCAGTTTCGGTGTCCGTGGGCGAGCGAGCGCTTGGGGAGGGCAGCGACTATACGGTCTCGTACGCGAGCAACGTGAACGCCGGCACCGCGACGGTAACGGTTGCCGGCATGGGCATATGGGTCGGTTCCACGGAAAGGACGTTCGAGATTACCGCTAAGCATATCGAGCCGACGCTGACGCTTTCGCAATCGGTGTTCACCTACAACGGCAGCCCGCAGGCCCCGGACGTTGTCGTGAAGAACGGTGAGGACGTGCTGGTCGTGGGCACGGATTACGATGTAGCCTTCCCGGACGGCTGCCAGGAGGTCGGGACCTACCCGGTGAGCGTGACCCTGAAGGGCAACTACTCCGGCTCTGCGAGCTCGGCGTTCGAGATCGTCACCAACGAGACCGTACCGACGCTGGCCCTGTCGCAGACGGAGTTCACTTATAACGGCGACACGCAGGCGCCGGATGTTGTCGTGAGGGACGCCGACGGAGCGCTGATTGCGGCCGAGGACTACGACCTGGACTTCCCCCAGGAAAGCAAGGACGTTGGGGCCTACGTGGTGAGGGCGATTTTGAAGAGCGGCTATTCCGGCAAGGGAAGCGCCGAGTTCAAGATCGCCGCCAAGGCGATCGAGCCGGCGGTGGTCCTGTCGCCTTCGGTATTCGCCTACGACGGCGCGGTAAAAACCCCGGAGGTTGTCGCAAAGGACAGCGCGGAAACGCTCGCCGAGGGCGTGGACTACGACGTAGCCCTTCCAGACGACCGCCGAAACGTAGGGACGTATAACGTGGAGGTGGTCCTCAAGGGCAACTACTCCGGCAGCGCGGAAGCGACATTCGAAATCCGCCCCAAAGAGACGACGCCGACGATAACCCTGTCGCAAACGGAGTACGTCTACGACGGGACGGAAAAAGCGCCGAACGCCACGGCACGAGACGGCGAGGTTACGCTCGTCGAGGGCGTGGACTACAGCATATCGTACCCCGCGGGTCGCACAAACGCTGGGACGTACGCCGTCAGGGTCACGCTCAAGGGTAACTACGCGGGCAGCGGGTCTGCCAACTTCACGATCACGCCCAAGGCGGTGACGCCGGCGGTTTCGCTCTCGCAGGCGAGCTACACCTACGACGGCAGGGCCAAGACGCCCGCGGTCACCGTGAAAGACGGCCAGGCGGTGCTCCCCGCAAGCAGCTACGCGGTGGCCTACGGCGCGAACACCAACGCCGGCACGGCCACGGTGAGGGTGACGCTCAGGGGCAACTACGCTGGCACGGGGTCGGCCAGCTTCGCGATCGGCAGGGCCGCGCAGGCGATCTCGGCCTCGAACGCCTCCAAGGTGTACGGTGACGCCGCCTTCGCACTCGGCGCCAGGCGCACGGCCGGCGACGGGGCGCTCTCATACGCGTCGTCCAACCCCAGGGTAGCCACGGTCGACGCCAACGGCAGGGTCACGATCAAGGGCGCGGGCACGGCGACGGTCACGGTGACGGCCGCTGCCACCGCCAACTACGCCGCCGTCTCGAAGGCGGTCACGGTCACCGTGGCCAAGGCCGCCAACACGGTGAGCGCCAAGGGCAAGACGGTGACCGTCAGGTACTCGAAGGCGAGGAAGAAGGCCCAGACGGTCAAGGCCGCCAAGGCCTTCACGGTGAAGAAGGCCCAGGGCAAGGTCACCTACAAGGTGGCCAAGTGGGGCAAGAACGCCAAGAAGTACGTCAGGGTCGCCTCCAACGGCAAGGTCACCGTGAGGAAGGGCGCCAGGAAGGGCACCTACGCCGTGAAGGTCAAGGTGACCGCCGCCGGCAACGCCAACTACAAGGCCAAGTCCAAGACCGTGACGCTCAAGGTGAGGGTGAAGTAGGGCGGGCCGCCGGCACCTGGCCGGGCACCGGCGGTTCGCCCCGTCCCGAAACAACCTGGCCGACAGCCAATCGGCGACGGCCTACCGCGCCGCAGGGGCGGAGCCGGAACCGGAAGCCTCAGGCAAAACAAGATCCACCGAGGCCCACACGTCCCCCGCGATGCGGTACTGGGCGACGTGGCCGAACCTCGAGCGGTCCGGCGCCCACGAGCCGTCGGCCCCCTTCCGGGCGACGGGGGCGATGACACCCTTGCCCCTGAGCTCCTCCATCCCGTGGGCCACCTGCCGGGGCGTGAGCCTGAACGACTCCGAGAGCTCCGCGGCGGGGACCCTGCCGAGCTTGCCGTCGGCGTACACCCTGTGGCCGAGGGCCGCCATGACGGCCCAGCCGTTCCTCCCGACCTTCCGCTCGATCATCTCGACGAGCAGCCCGTCCGGCATGACCGTGTACGAGCGGGACGGGTAGCGCGCGAAGGAATCCATCCCCTACCTCCCTTGGGCCTTGGACCGGCATCTGAGGGCCTGGAGCTCGAACTGCCGGCGGACGAACTCGTCGCAGGCGGCGTCGCTCGTGCGCCAGGACTTCCTGATCCTAAACGCCTTGAGCTCGCCGCTCTCCGCCAGCCGCACGGCGGTCGGGTACGACGTCCCGATGATCTCCGCCGCCTCGGCGAGGGAGATTATTCTAGCCCGGCTCTTCGCCGTGTCCCTCGTTTCAAGCTCGCCCATGGTCTGCTCCGTTTCCTCGCTCTCCGATGCGGCGTAGATTACCGCGTTTATCGGGAGCGATGCAGGTTTTGTCCCAAAATGGGAACCTTTGTCCCCAAAACGGGAAGCGCTACGCTCGAAACGGGACGCCGGGAGGCCGGGGCTCCACACTTGCTCCACATGCTTCGGCGGCCCATCTCGCCGCAAGCCCCGCCGGCACCCTGGCGGGCGGGCTTGCGGGCCCGGCGAGGGGCGCGCCCGAGTTCTGAGAGTTTTAAAGGAGTTTAAATAAGAATACAGGGTCCACGGTGCTGGAACCGGGCGCCGCGCTGCCTACGGCATGACGGGAGCACTGCTCACGGCCCTACGCGAGCAGTTTCCCGCCGTGCTGGAAGCAGAGGGGTTTTCCACATCGCGGGGCGCTCCCGTCCGCCTTTTCGGCGCCTTTTCTGAACGTTTTTTCGAACGCGTTGTTGGTAAAATGTTGGTCAGATGTTGGTCACCATGTTGGTCACGCAAAAAAGAAAGGCCAGGATTTGCGTCCTGACCTGGTGTTACGTGGTGGAGATGATGGGATTCGAACCCACGACCCCCACGTTGCGAACGTGATGCTCTCCCAGCTGAGCTACATCCCCACGTATATATGCGCTTTCGCGCAAAACGGTATTCTGGGCTTTGTCGGCCGTTTTGTCAACCTATCTGCAGGTTAAGTCCCCGGTGTTCGCGAAATACCCATTTCTGAAACAAGCCGTTACGCAAGGCGCGACGTGCGGACCGCCGTCAGATGGCCGCGCGCATCCTCAAACAGGCACAGCTTTCCATCCAAACTCTCGCATACGAACGTGAACCGGGAAGGAACCGAGGGAGGCCGCCTTCCGCTTGAGCTGTCTACACGGCGCTCGTCAGAGGCACGCTTGGTTTCCTTACTCATACCTCACACCCCAAAACACCAGCCCTTGCGCTGGCGCGCATTCGCCTGCCGCGGACCGCTCACGTGCCGCGAGAGCCTGCGCTACCCATTCTTCCGAACGTCTGCCACGCCCCACATCCACGAGCGTGCCGACGATCGTGCGCACCATCGAGTGCAGAAACGAGCTGCCGACCACCTTGATGACCAGCAGCTCTTCACCCATGACCATCTCGGTCGAAAACGACACTTCCAAAAGGTTACGGCACGTCGGCTTGCCTTCGGCCGATGCCGCGCGGCAGAAGCTCTTGAAATCCTGCTCGCCGATGAGACAGCGCGATGCGCGTTCCATTGCGGCAACGTCAAGCCCCGACGCCGAACCAGGCACCTGCCAGCAGAAATCGCGCATGAGGACCACCGGCGTCGTGCCAACCGCCAAGAAATACCGGTATTCGCGCGCT
Source organism: Eggerthellaceae bacterium UBA3686 (assembly GCA_002371495.1). GTDB lineage: Bacteria > Actinomycetota > Coriobacteriia > Coriobacteriales > Eggerthellaceae > UBA9715. Next base: position 28,327 of record DFIX01000021.1, on the reverse strand, counting down.
TTCGCATCGAACCGTGCCGAAAAGCCATCCGCCACCTGCCGCACTCCGCGCACCGAGATATCCTCGTGGGTAATCGCGTTGAGCGAACGCTTGACGCTTGCGAACCGCGGTCTTCCCGAATCCTCGTCACGCGCATCGAGTTCTGCCATTTCGTCAGCTGATATGTCGAAGCTCACAACCTGGCCCAAAGCATGCACACCCGCATCGGTACGCCCCGCGCAGGTCGTCTCGACATCGCGACGCAAAAGCATGCGCAAAGCATCTTCCAGCTCGCCCTGCACCGTCAGCTGATCGGGCTGGCGCGCGAAGCCAGAGAAAGCGGCTCCTCTGTAAGCCACGTCAAGGACCAGCGTATGTATGGCGTTTTCCATCATGCGACAATCTTAACCGATATGCGACAGAGCTCAGAGCCCTGCCGCATCGCTTCAACTCATCGGGCGAACACTGGGGCGCCAAACAGATCTTGGATTTCGGAGCGCAAGATGACGTTATGGGAATCGACCGTCACCGGCAACTCGGCGCGAAATTTTCGCCCATCGGACTGCAGCACAAACAGCACCACGTAATCGCGTCCTGGATACGATGCCAAGATGCGGTTCAGGCGCGCCACGCGCTCTTGGTTGAAGTCGCTCGACGGAACCCGCAGCTCGAGCTGCGAAGGGCGCAGGGCGTCTTCCGATAGCTCGATTGCCTCGGCTTCGTAGCAGATGATCTGGTTTCCTCGGTCACCATGCTCGAACTTGCCCTTGAGCTTGACGATGGCGTCCTCGACGATGACGTCGGCCATATCGGCGTATTTAAACGTTATGGCCTCGATTTGGCCGGTCGTGTCCTCGAGCGTGAAGGTCGCCATGCGGTTGCCCGTCTTGGTGAGCTTGGTCACGACATTGCTGACCATGCCTACGAAGGTTCCGGACTTGATGTCCTGCGTGCGTTCGGCAAGCTCGCCGATTTGGAACTTGGTCATCTTGGCGATCATGCCCTCGTACGGAGTCAAGGGGTGCTCCGAAACGTAGATCTTCATGATCTCTTTCTCGAAGGCGAGCTTCTGGCGCTTGGGCCACTCGACGCCATCGGGAGGCGGGACCTCTTCGGAGAACCCGCTATCATCGTCGTCAGCGAACAGGTCAAACATGCTCACCTGGCCTGCATCGCGATCGCGCTGCCGCTTGGAGGCGCTGTCAAGTAGCGGCGTTTCCTCGATGAAGTACATCAACTGCCTGCGCGTGTAGCCCGTCGAATCGAAGGCACCGCCCTTGATCAGAGCTTCGAGCGCCTTGCGGTTGTAGCACTTGGCATCTACGCGATTAACAAAATCGTGCAGTGATGTGAAGCGTCCGTTGCGTTCGCGCTCGGCTACGATTTCGTCGGCGACGGCCTTGCCGATGCCGCGCACGCCGACCAAACCAAAGCGAACGCCCTCCGCAACGGGCGTGAACTCGGCGTTGGACGAGTTGATGTCTGGCGGCAACACGGGGATGCCAGAATGGTTGCAGCTCGAAATGTAGCGGATCAGGCGATCGGTGTTGCCCATGTAAGACGACAGCACTGCCGCCATGAATTCGTACGGATAGTGCGCCTTCAGGTAAGCAGTGCGCATGACCAGGATCGCATAAGCGGCCGAATGCGACTTGTTGAAAGCGTACTTAGCGAACTTTTCGGCGTCTTCCCAGATCTTCTTAGCAATTTCGAGCGAGAAGCCGTTGTCGACAGCGCCCTGGTTCCAATCCTCCTGCAGCTGGCGCATGACGTCGAGCTTCTTCTTGCCCATGGCCTTGCGCAATTTGTCGGCTTTGCCGGCGGAAAAGCCGCTCATGGCCATCGACACCTGCATGATCTGCTCTTGGTAGACCATGGTACCGTACGTCTCTTCCAAAATTGAACGCAGACGGTTGTCGTAGTAATGCACCGGGCGCTTGCCCGAGGCGACATCGACGTAGTCATCGACCATGCCGGACTCCAACGGGCCCGGCCGGTTAAGGGCGATGGACGCGACGATATGGCTGAAATTGGTCGGGGGCATGCGGCTGAACAGGCTGACGTACAGCGCGCCTTCGACTTGGAACAGCCCGTCCATATTAAGCGTGGCAGTGCTCTGCGTGTCGAGGTCGGTCTCGCACAATCGCAGCTTGCCCTGCATGAGCCTGAAGGCCAACGGATCGTCTGTAGGAATGTCTTCGGGGCGCAGCTCGACGCCATGCGTGGCGCCGACGTTGCGGCAGGCCATCGAAAGCACGTCGAGCGTGCGCAAGCCGAGGAAGTCCATCTTCAGCAAGCCCAGGTCAGGCGTGTAATGGCCATCGTATTGCGTGATGATGCCGCCGCCCTTGGTGTCGCGCTTCATGGGTACGTGGTCGCTCATGGGGTCGCGGCAGATAATCGTGGCGCAAGCATGCACGCCCTCGCCGCGCAAATGCCCCTCGATGCCCAGCGCCGCATCGATGACCTGATGCACATCGTCTTCATTGTCGTAGGCGGCCTTCAGGTCGGGGTTCTTGGAAAGAGCGTCGGTGATCGTGATGCCGAGCTCGTCGCCGATGAGCTTGGTGATGCGGTCGCCCACGCCATAGGGGTAGTCCAACACGCGCGCCGCGTCGCGCACGGCGTTCTTCGCCTGCAGCGTGCCGAACGTGATGACCTGCGATACATGGTCCTCGCCGTACACGTCCTTGATATGGTCGATGACTTCTTCGCGTCTTCCCTGCTCGAAGTCGACGTCGATATCGGGCATCTCAACGCGTTCGGGGTTGAGGAACCTCTCGAACAGCAGGCCGTTCTCGAGCGGGTCGAGGTCGGTGATGCCCATGGCAAAAGCGACGATGGCGCCTGCGGCCGAACCGCGGCCGGGACCGACGCCGATGCCCTGGCTACGCGCCCAACCGATGTATTCCTGGACGATCAGGAAGTACGCCGGGAAACCTGCGTTGAGAATGACCTCGGCCTCGGTATCGTAGCGATCCATAACGTCGGGGCGCAGCTCGCGTAGCTTCGCGAGCGCAGCCGCCAGGCTCGCGCGGTCTTCTGGATCGTACCCGAGCGCCTGCTGCTCGCCTTCGGGCAGATAACGCCTGACCAGGCCGATTTCGCACTGATAACGGAACCAGGACTCCTCGGTCTCGCCCTCGGGCAAGGGGAACCGTGGCAGAATCGAGTCGCGTTCGAGCTCGACGTTGCACTTCTCGGCCACTTCGACCGTGTTGTCGCACGCTTCCTGGAACTCCTTCAGGGCCGCGCGCATCTCCTCCTCGGACTTCATGTAGAACTCGTCGTTGGCAAAACGCATGCGGTTGGCGTCGTTGATCTTGCTACCGGTGCCGATGCACAGCAAGATGTCGTGCGCATGGGCGTCTTCCTTCTTCAGGTAATGGAAGTCGTTGGTGGCGATCGTCTTGAACCCGCACGTCTGCGCCACGCGGGTCAACTCGACGTTCAGGTCGTGCTGCGTCAGGCCGCCATCGGTCATAATGCCCTGATCCTGCAGCTCGATGTAGAAATCGCCCTCGTCGAAGCAGCTCGCGAGCTTGCGCGCCCACTCGCATGCTTCCTCGAATTGGCGGTTGTCGAGCAGCTTGGGAACGATACCTGCGATACATGCCGAACTGCCAATGATGCCATGGCCGTACTTCTGCAGCATCGCGAACGTGGTACGCGGCTTGTAGTAGAAGTTGTCGACGTGCGATTCGCTGACGAGCTTCAGCAAGTTATGGTAACCCTCGTTTGTCTTGGCCAACAACAGTAGGTGGTAGAGCTTGGGCTTGCCGTCGCGCGCAAGGGTGTCGTCGGTCGTGAAATAGACCTCGCAGCCGTAAATCGGCTTAACCTTCTTGCCCGTCTTGGCCTCGACGGCATCACACGCGCTGCACAACTCGGGCACGCCGCTCATGACGCCATGGTCGGTGATGGCGACCGCCGGCATATCGAATTCGGCTGCGCGCTCGACCATCTCTTTAACATGGGTCATTCCGTCGAGCAGAGAATACTCGGTATGATTATGCAGATGCACAAAAGCCATGGTCATTGCCTCGTTTGCTAACGTTGTCTGATGTGTGCGAGCTGGCTGCGTACGTGTGCGGTTGAATGATCGGTTCGACGCGGTTTCTCATGCTCAATCATAGCAGCGCAGGCAAGGCCATGCCACCGAACAAATCGTGGTTTTTAAAAGAGCTGGCACGGACAAGGGGACGTTCCCCTCGTCCGCGAGTCAACGGTTCTACTGACGGGTTCTCGGATTTCGCAGACGAGGGAACGCCCCTTGCCCGCACGGTATCAGAAGCCGCCGCGTGAAAGCCAGGGGAGCTCGCGCCCGATGGTGGTGAGGTCGTTGTGCCCCGGCAGGGCAAGCGTCTGTTCGGGCAGCTCGGCCAAGCGCTTCAGCGACTCGCGCATGGCAGCGGGGTCACCGCCCACGAAATCCGTACGCCCATGAGCCCCCGCAAACAGGGTATCGCCCGAGACGAGGACCGGCAGACCTTGCGGGTCGGGGCTTTTCGCGGGGTCCAAAAACAGGCAGATGCTGCCGGGCGTATGCCCCGGCGTCAGCAGGACCTGCCAGGTGCAGGACCCGATTTCCACGAATTCGCCGTCTGCGAGCACGCGATCGACCGGGCAGGGGTCAAAACCCCTGTGACTCGGGTCAAGTGAGGCGCTGCCGTCGATGTAGGGCGCATCCAGCGCGCTTGCCATGACAGGCGCACCGGTCAGCTCGCGTAAATCCTTCGCCGCGCCAACGTGGTCCCAATGCGCGTGCGTCAACACGATCGCCGCGCACGTACGGCCGCCGAGCACCTCGACGATGCGCTTCGCATCCTCGGTCGGATCGACCACGAACACGCACGTACCGTCATCAACGATGTAGACGTTGTTCTGAATCGGCCCCATGACCAGAGCCTCGAGCTTGACACACGGTTTTGCAGCCATAGCTTTTCCTTTCTGGCAGCCTTTTGACTCGGGATTATTTGCCGACACTAATTACGCCGCCAACGAAACGAGCAAGCGAAAGCGCAGGTGGCAGCATGTGTGAGCGATTCTGCAGGCACTGTATTCAAACATTTTCAATGTTAGCCGAAGCCAAGCGAACACGTGCTGCCACCTGCGCTTTCGCGGGACGAAACTTACGCAAGGACCCCTCGGTAGCGTCTAGCGACGATACTCGTCTCTACGCGAACCCACGTACTCGCCCGGAAACATGCGACGCGCTTCGAAGACGCCGTCTACTTTGAGGATGCTCTGGAGTATCTCGTCGACATGCCCCACGTCCGACACCTCGAACAGGTAGCGCATGCGCACAATGCCGTCGCGACCCACGGCACTCGAGGAATTCAGCACGTTCACGCCCTCCTCCGAAAGCACCGTTATGATGTCGCGCAACAGGCTCATCCGGTCCATAGCTTCGATGTGCGTCTCGATCCGGTACGTCAGCACCGTACCCGGCTCGCGCTCCCATTCGACGTCGATGATGCGCTCAGGCTCTTTCATCAAATCCTTGGCATTGGGGCAATCAGCGCGGTGCACCGATACGCCACGACCGCGGGTGACGAAGCCGATGATGTCGTCGCCGAGCACCGGGTTGCAGCAGCGCGACAAGCGCACGAGCACATCGTCGAGACCCTTCACGACCACGCCGTTGGAAGAATGGGTCTCGTGACGCTTGGGCCTGGCCACGCTCGTAATCATCGGCGGCATCTTGCCGGTCGCCATGGCCGACATGCCGATATCGGGCATCTTCGCTTCCTTGGTGCCGCGATCGACCAAAAGCTTCAGCAGGCGGTTCGCCACATGCTGGGCACTCTCCTTACCGGCGCCGATGGCCACGATCATGTCCTCGCCGTCTTTATAGCCAAGGCTCTCGGCAACGGACTTGATCGCACGCGTCGATTGGGCGTTCGAGATGCCGATGCCGTGCTTGCGCGTCTCGCGGGCGAGCTTCTCGTGCCCCATCTGCATATCGTCACCGCGGGTGACTTTGCTGAAGTAACCGCGGATCTTTGACCGGGCGCTGGGAGTCTTAACGACCTGCAGCCAGCCGCGCGAAGGCGTTGCGCTCTTCTGGGTCAGGATCTCGACGCGGTCACCGGTCTGCAGCTGGTAAGTCAACGGCACGATCTTGCCGTTGACCTTCGCGCCGACGCAGTGGTTGCCCACTTCGGTATGAATCGCATAAGCGAAATCGACCGGCGTCGAACCCGCGCGCAGGCTCCGCGCCTCGCCGTTGCGCGTGAAGACGAACACTTCGGATTCGTCGAGGTCAACCTTCAGGTCCTTCAGGAACTGCTTCGAGTCCTGGGCGTCCTCAGACCAGTCGACCACCTGGCGCAACCAGGCCAGCTGCTCTTCAAAGTCGCCGCTCTTCTTACCCTTCGAAGCGCCCTCTTTGTACAGCCAATGCGCAGCCACACCGAACTCGCTTTTCTGGTGCATCTCCTCGGTGCGGATCTGCACCTCGAGCGGGCGCCCGGCAGGGCCGATGACCGTCGTATGAAGCGATTGGTACATGTTGTATTTGGGCATGGCGATGTAATCTTTGAAGCGCCCTGGCATCGGGTGCCAAATCGTATGTACGGCGCCCAGCGCCGAATAGCAGTCCTTTACCGTCTGCACGATAAGCCGTACTGCAATGAGGTCGTAGATTTCCGAGAAGTCCTTGTCTTTCTTGGTCATCTTCTGGTAAATCGAGTACAGGTGCTTGGGGCGCCCCATGACCTGCGCGTCAATACCGACCTTATCCATTTCGGCCTTAAGGATGTCGAGCACTTTGCCCAGGTACTCCTCGCGCTCCGAACGGCTTTCGGTAATCATCTTCGCGACTTGCTTATACTTCACTGGCTCCAGGTAGAAGAACGACAGGTCCTCGAGCTCCCATTTAATCGAATTGATTCCCAGGCGGTGCGCTATAGGCGCGTAGATCTCGAGCGTTTCGCGCGATTTGAAGATACGTCGGTCCTCGCGCAGGCTGCCGAGCGTGCGCATGTTATGCAGACGGTCAGCAAGCTTGATGACGATGACGCGGATGTCTTTGTTCATGGCCACGAGCATCTTGCGGATGGTCGCGGCTTGCTCGTCCGAAAGCGTTTCGACCTCGATCTTGGTGATCTTGGTCACGCCTTCGACCAGCGCCGCCACGTCTTCGCCGAAAAGCTCGACGACGTTTTCGCGCGTGACGTCAGTATCCTCGATGGTGTCGTGCAGAAGGGCCGCCGCGATGGTTTCGACGTCCATATGCAGGCCGGCGAGAATGATGGCGACCTCGATGGGATGCGCGATGAACGGCTCGCCGCTCTTGCGCTTTTGCCCTTTATGAGCGGCGTCCGCAAACTCGAAAGCTCTTTCGAGCACGCCGACTTCATCGTCCGAAAGGTACGTTTCGGTCATCTCTTTAAGGTTGGCGAATCTCTCGGCCGGAGTCTTGTTACCGGCATCGCCGAACCCGTGTTCGTGAGCAGTGGTCGCTGCGGCCTGCTCGATGATGTCTGCATATGCCACGGCGCACCCTCCCTTCAGGTCGCTGGCGTAGTTAGGTCGCGAACTTGTAGTTTATCACGAGCGCGTGTTGTAATGCTGTCGGGGATGCGGCCTCACACCGTCATACCGCACCCGGCGCAAGCGGGCAGGATCGGGCACTGGATGCGCCTTTGCAGATCGTCCGCTTTGTCCCGCAGGGCCCATTGCTTGAAGCTCTGGAATATTGCCTGCTCGTCTAAGCCTTCGCGGTAGCGCACGCTGCTTTCGAGCTCGACCCTGCTGGCCTCGGGCACCACATGCACCAAGCGCGTTATCTCGCCCGAAGCATACGCAGAACGGGTCTCGATCAAACCGAGCTCGCGGAAAACCGCAATTGCGCATGTAGCTGACTCTTGCGAAACTTCATGCCCGCGTTTCGATGCATTCTGGGCTATTTCGACGTTGCTCGCAGGGAAGAACGGCTCGTCGGAGCACCTCTGGGCATCGCGCAGCGTTTTGTACACCTGCACCATACGGCCGCGATCGGGCGTAGCCTCGAACAGGATGCTCTCGTTGACTTCGGCATCGCGCTTGTCGTACAGCAAATGGACCCCGGCTGGCTCGCCGTCCCTACCCGCGCGTCCGCTCATCTGGTTGAACTCAATTTCGTTATAGGGCAAGTGATATAAGACCACATGGCGTATGTCGGGGATGTTTACGCCTTCCCCGAACGCCGATGTCGCCACGAGCACCGATAAGTGCCCCGTACGGAACATCTCCTCGATGCGCGCGCGTTCCGCCCTCGATAGGCCGGCGTTATAGAAGCCGATCATCAGTGCGATCTGCGGCACTTTCTGGCGCAGCACGCGCGCCAGCTGAACCGAGCTCGTACGCGAGTTGACGTAGACGATGGTCTTCTCGCCGCCCGCAATGAGGTTGGCCAGGCAGTCCTCGCGCGCCTTGCTGCCACGGCGATCGTCCACGACCAAGTTCGGCCTGTCAGCCGGGTCGAACACGCAGGTCTCGATCGGCAATACCGTGGCTATGTCGCGAGCAACGTCGCCGCTCGCCGTGGCGGTCAGCGCAAGCACCGTGGGATTTCCCAGCTCGCCCAAGACTCGATCGAGGGTCTTGTAGGCCAGCCGGTTGCCCGCCTTCGCCAACCCGATGTGGTGCGCCTCGTCGATGACCACGAATCCTATGCGCCCCGATCGCGCCAGCTCGGCGGCATGGTAGCTCAGGAATTCGGGGGTGGTCAGCACGATATCGCAATCGCCTGCCTCGAGCGCCGCGTAAATCGCACGGCGCTCCTCGGGCGAGCTTTCGCCGGTCAGTACGCTTGACGTAATGCCGAAGCGCGCCAGCGCATTGTTAAGATGGAAGGCCTGGTCGGCGATGAGCGCCCTCAGCGGGTACACGAACAGGCTCGCTTTATGGTCGCGCAGCGCCAACGTGGCCGCATGAACGTGGAAGATGAGCGACTTCCCGCGGCCCGTGGCCATAACGCACATGGTCGAACGACCCCCTTCGAGATGCTCGAGCACCTCGCGCTGCTTGTCATGCAGCTGGTTGTCGCCGATAAGTGCGTGCACGATATCGGTTTTGAGCTTGTCGGGTTGGCTGGCTGCGCGGCGCTGCCATGCCTCGCGGTTAATCGCGCAGTCGGCCTCGTAGGCTTCGACATCCTGCGGGCTTTCGGGCTGGCTATCGCACAGCTCCTCGTCGCTGGACGCATACAGGTCCGACACGAAGCGCAGGTTACCCGGGTCGAGGCACGCCTCAAGGGCGGCGCAGGTCTGGGCCGGAGAAAGCGACTTGAGCATGGCCTTGACGCTTCGCCTACCCCGCCATTCGTCGACTTGCACTTCGAACGCCGCGTTCACCAGCGAATGCGTCTTCGAGAGCAGCTCGATGTCGGAACAATGGAACATGATTCCGGCAACGCTTGCGCGTCCGTCGGTCAGCGTACACGAAAAATGGTTCTTCTCGGCACCGACAGCTCGCGCGTTAGCAAGCATGACGTCGCGCGCCAATAGACACGGGACGCGGTTCTCTTGGCCGAAGGGCGCGAGCATCTGCAGCTTCTGCACGTTCTCGAGCGTGAGCTCCGACAACGACACGCAAGCATCGATTTCGACCAGGGGATGGAACGCGTCGTCGGGTAGGGCGTCCATGTAGGCGCATAGGCGCTCCGAGAATTCGGGCAGCTTTGCGGCGGGCAGGGTGACACCCACGGCCGCTTCGTGGCCACCGAACCGCGTGAGCAAGTCGCTTACGCTCTCGACCGCTTTGAAGAGGTTTACCTGGCCGACGGTGCGCCCGCTGCCGCGCGCTTCGTCGCCGTCTACAGTGAACAGTAGGCACGGCACGCCGTAGGTGTGCACCAAACGGCTCGCAACGATGCCCTTCACGCCCTCGTGCCAACCTTCACCAGCCACGACAAGCGCCCTCTGGCCGTGGTAGACTTCGACCGCCTGCGCTCGCGCCACTTCCGAAAGCTCCGCCTCGATCGAACGGCGCTTATCGTTTGTGGCTTCGAGCTCGGCCGCGAGCTTGCATGCCGCATCGAAATCGTCGGTCATGAGCAAGTCGAGCGCGACCTGGGCATCGCCCAGCCGGCCTGCCGCGTTTAAGCGAGGGATGACCGAAAAGCTCAGGTCTATCGATGTGACGGGCTTTCCCGCCGCGCCTGCTTGGCCCAAAAGCGCCGCAAGGCAGGGCCTGGGGCCCGCGTTTATGCGTGATAAGCCATCGGCGACGAGGGCGCGGTTCTCGTCGCGCATGGGCATGAGGTCGGCAACGGTGCCCAACGTAGCCAAATCGGTATACGAGCGCCAAAGGTGCGGATAACCGAACCGCCCGCCCAGAGCTTGCACGACCTTGAGCGCGACGCCGACACCCGCCAGAATCGCGCTCGGGCAGTCGGGGTCGGTCTTGGGGTCGACGAGCGGCACGTCCTGAGGGCAGAGCTCAGAGGGCTCGTGATGGTCGGTGATCACGACATCCACCCCGTCGGCCTGTATGGCCGCTACTTCGTTTCGGCAGGCGATGCCGCAGTCCACGGTTACGATGAGCTCGGGGTTAAGGCTCTTGACCCGCTTGTAAGCAACGTCGGATAACGCATACCCCTCGTCGAAGCGTCGCGGGATAAAGGGAGTGGCATAGCCGCCGAGCGCCCGTAGCCCGCGTGTCAGCACCGTCGTCGCCGAAACGCCGTCGACATCGAAATCGCCGAACACGACAATATGGCGACGTTCGCGTATTGCCTGCTCGAGCGCATCCACCACCGGTCCCATACCGGGTAGGTCGTACGGCTCGAACCAGTCGCGATCGAGGGAGGGGTTGAGGAAGCGTTCGGCTCCCTCATCATCTACGATGCCGCGGGCAGCCATGATGGTCGCGATGAAATCGGGGAGCCCAAAACGCTCCCGCAAACGCGCGACGGCATGCGGTTCGGCCGCGCTGACCTTGAATTGCGCTGTCATGCTGAATACCTCAATATAATTACTCGCTGTGTTCGCGAGCAATTGTACCATGCAACAACCTCGCAATTGGGGGCCACAAAATGACGGAGGCTCCCTTCGAAGACTCATCCCACCGCGCTCGCGGAGGCGGAGGCGCGCTCCGGCTTGGCTTCGGCTAACCCTAGATGAAGTTTTGAAGAATGTGCCTGCAGAATCGCCGGAGTCACGCCCCCGCCCCCGCGAGCGCTACGTCACCAAAAGAGCAAGAACGTACATCGCGCAAAAAATCCGTGCAATTAAACGAAGCGTTCCCGCAGGCGGGGACGTGACTCCGGCGATTCTGCAGGCACATAATTTCTTAATACACATAGGTTTAGCCGAAGCCAAGCCGGAGCGCGCCCCCGCCTGCGGGAACGCGATGGGATGGTTTGTCGCCAAAACGTAAGCGCCAAGATTGGGCGCCGTAGGCGTCAGATCATGCTGTCGAGGGTGCGCCAGGCCAACTCCGCGCACTTCACCCGGGCGGGCATGCGGCTAATGGACTGGAGCTGGTAGGCCTCATCGAGGTCGTCGATATCGTCCTGCGAGAGCTCTTCGCCTTGAATCATAGCTATGAACAGCGCGCTTAGGCGCTTTGCCTCTTCTACGGATTCGCCGGTTATGAGCTCGGCCATGATGTCGGCACTAGCCTGCGACACGGCACAGCCCTGGCCGGTGAATGCGGCTTCCTCAATTGTCTGGCCGTCGGCGGCGAGGCGCAACTTCAGCACCATCTCGTCGCCGCAGCTGGGATTCACGCCTTCGTGCTCGTGGGTAAAGCTCTCCAGATCGTATTTGTAATCGGGGTGCGAATTGTGCTCCATGAGGGCGGCCGTGTATACGCCTGCGTTGGTCATCTTCCCGTCCTTTGTCTTTTTCGCTACTCTCCGTGAAACATCTGCCAGACATGTTTCAGGGCGTCGACGAGCCGGTCGATATCTGTCGAATCGTTGTAAAACGCGAAAGACGCTCGACAGCACAAATCGATGCCAAGATGCGCCAGTAGGGGCTGTGCGCAGTGGTGACCCGCGCGTATGGCGACCCCATCCATGTCAAGGATGCTCGCGACGTCATGGGGATGCACCGTGCACACATTGAAGCTGACCACGCCATGATGGGCGTCGGGGTCTTCCGGCCCGATGATTCTTACGAAATCGAGCGCCGAGAGCCGCCTCATGCATTGTGCGACGAGCGCCCGTTCGCGCGCCTGCATAGCTTCGAAACCGACGGACTCCACGTATGCAAGTGCGGCATCAAGAGCATATATGCCTGCCGCATCCTGCGTTCCGGCCTCGAATTTCTCGGGCGTGGGAGCCCAAGTGGCACCTTGCTCGGTCACCGAATCGATCATCTCGCCCCCTGTGAGGAACGGCGGCATGGCCTCGAGCAGCTCGTGGCGCCCCCAGAGCACGCCGACGCCCATCGGCCCGAAGACCTTATGGCCCGAAAATGCGAAGAAGTCGCATCCCAGATCGTTCACGTCAATGGGGAAATGCGGAACGGACTGTGCCCCGTCGACGATCATGATGGCGCCGAACTCGTGGGCGATGGAGCCCATGAGCTTCACGTCGTTCGCGACGCCGAGCACGTTCGACACGTGAATCGCGCTCACGATCTTGGTTCGCGGCCCGATTTTCGCGCGCAGCTCCTCTTCGGTGATGATGCCATCCCCGTTCGGATACAGGTACACGAGCGAGGCGCCCGTGCGCTTGCACGCCTGCTGCCAGGGAATGAGGTTCGAGTGGTGCTCCATGATGGTGATGCACACCTCGTCGCCCGGGCCAAGCACTGTGGGCGCATAGGAATATGCGACCAAATTCAAGGCTTCGGACGTGTTGCGGCAAAACACGATGTCACGCACATCGCTGCGTTCCTTAAGCCCTATGAAGCGCGCAACATGGGCGCGCGAGGCGTTAATGGCCTCGGTGGCTTCGAAAGACAGCTGATAGAGCCCGCGCAAGGCGTTGGCGTTCATCGTCTCGTAAAAGCTTTTCTGGGCGTCAAGCACGACGGAAGGCCGTTGCGCCGTTGCCGCGCTGTCGAGGAAGGCCAAGTCGGGCCGAGCTGCGAGCAGGGGAAAATCCTGCTTGAAAGGCGATGCGGCCAAGGCCGACGCCTGCGCATTGCGGCTCATCCATTCCGCACGCCCCGCCTCGGTGAGCATGTGTTCGCCCTGCAGTTTCCTACCGGTCATCATCAGCTCCTTCGAACAGCTCCGCAAACCCCGGCGACATCCGCTCCCCTAATCGCACTACCGCCTCGCGCGCTGCCGCCGAGCCGGCGTCGAGGGCGGCTTGCTCGACGATTGCACTCGCAAACATGCGCTCTGCCGCATCTTGCGCAAGGCCGCGACACGCCAGATAAAATAGCTGCTCGTCGCGGATATGCCCGATCGTGGCGCCGTGGTTGCCAGCCACGTCGTCTTCGTTGCAGAGGATGACGGGCACGGTCTTGTTGTGAACGCCCTCGTCGACGAGCAGCACAGTCTCGTTCTCGGAACCCTCGGCACCCTTGCAGCCCCTGACCAGGTCGATAGTACCCCGAAGCGTCTTTTTGCTCTTGTCCGCCAAAACGCCGTTTGCCTGCAGATTGCAGCGCGTCTTGGCTCCATGATGGCGCAACGAGTAGTTGAAATCGCGCACCTGCTCGGCCCGTCCCAGGTAACGTGTTTCCACCTCGATTCGGCTCGAGCTCCCGCGCAGGTCGCCCGCCAAACCGGCGTATGCGCAGGAGCCGCCGAGCACCGCCTGCCGTACATCGATGCGTGCGCGGTCGCCCGCAAACAGGCCCATGTCATCGATGTCGGTAAAGCCCTCTTGCAGGGCTTGCGTGCGCTCAACGCGTACGCGGGCATCCTTATCGGCGAACACGCGCACGGTCGTGCCCACCAACCCTTGCGACGCCCGGTCCGCACCGGCGTTGGCAGCTGCATCCTGCTCGCTGTCGACAACGACCGACAGCTCGACGTCGCTGCCCTCATCGGCCACAACGTCAATTGCCGCCACGCTCACTCCCCCTTGGACCGACGAAACGAGCACCTGGGCGTTTACCTTCTCGCCTGGCCCCGCCGAAATGACGACGCGGTCTTCGGCCGCATAGCGCAGATACGCAGCGACCTCATCGCCCATGCCGTGCTCGAAGGCGACGCTGAGCGAGCGGGCTTCTTCGATAGCGTCGGCTTGCACCTGGTAATTGGACTGGGCGGTGCCTCCATACGTGGCGTCGGCCTCGGCTTCCAATAGCTCCGCACGTGCGCGCTGCTCCTCGGCGGTCGGCTCGGGATGCTCTAACTCCCATGCCTCTTGCGCATCTGCTAGCGCGTTTTCGAATTCGTCACGGGAGCCATGGCTCGCCCACGGCTCGAAAACCCGCACTTTCGGCGCGATAGCGAGGTCCTCGGGTATTTCGATCCTGACATCGTTCATGTTCAGGAAATGCCATGTGGTCGCCGGCATGGCGGCCGCGCGTTCTATTAAGGTTTGCTTGGTCTTCATCCTGCAATTCCTTCCGGTAACGCGCGATGAGGGCATAGCCCTTATCGCGCCTTTAGCCGATAGCGCCTTCCATCTCGAGTTTGATCAGATTGTTCATCTCTACCGCGTACTCGAGGGGCAGCTCCTTGCTGATGGGCTCGGCGAAGCCGTTCACGATCATCGTGCGTGCCTCCTCCTCGCCGATACCGCGGCTCATCAGGTAGAAGACCTTGTCGTCGCCAATCCGGCCGATAGTTGCCTCGTGCCCGATGTCGACATTCTTACAACGTATGTCCATAGCCGGAATGGTATCGGAGCGGCTGCGGTCGTCGAGCATCAGCGATTGGCACGATACCGAACAGCGCGAGCCCTTAGCCGCCGGCGTCGCCACGACCGAGCTGCGGAACGTCTGGATGCCGCCATCTTTCGAGATACCCTTGGTCTCGACCGATGCGGAAGTTTCGGGTGCGCCCAATACCACCTTGCAGCCCGTGTCGAGGTTCTGCCCGCTGCCGGCGAAGGTAATACCGGTGAAGCTTGCCTGAGCCTTGCGGCCGGCGAGGATCGACATCGGGTACAGGTAGCCCACATGGCTGCCGAACGAGCCCGAAATCCACTCGATTTGGCCTTCCTCGTCGCAGCGGCAACGTTTGGTGTTGAGGTTGTACATATTTTTCGACCAGTTCTCGATGGTCGAGTAGCGCAAATGCGCGCGCTTGCCCACGAAAAGCTCAACTGCGCCGGCGTGCAGGTTGGCCACGTTGTACTTAGGCGCGCTGCAGCCTTCTATGAAATGCAGGTCGGCATCGTCTTCCACAATGATCAGGGTGTGCTCGAATTGCCCTGCCCCCTTCGCGTTCAGGCGGAAGTAGCTTTGCAGCGGATAGTCGAGCCTGACGCCCTTCGGCACGTAGACGAACGAACCTCCCGACCACACGGCGCCGTGAAGCGCAGCGAACTTATGGTCGGTTGGCGGAATCAGCGTCATAAACTTGCTCTGAATGAGGTCGGCGTAATCGCCGTGCAAGGCCTCTTCGATGCCGGAATAGACGATGCCCATCTTGGCAGCGCTTTCCTGCATCGAGTGGTATACGAGCTCGGAGTCGTACTGGGCGCCGACGCCTGCGAGGTAGGAACGTTCGGCCTCGGGAATGCCGAGTCGGTCGAAGGTGTCTTTGATGTTGTCGGGAACGCTGTCCCAATCGGATTTCTGGTCGGTGTTGGGCTTGACGTAGGTGACGATGTTGTCCATGTCGAGGCCGTCGATGGAAGGCCCCCAATCGGACATTTCGATGCTGTTGTATATCTCGAGCGATTTCAGCCGATGCTCGAGCATCCAAGCCGGCTCGCCTTTGCGCTCGGATATTTCACGGACGATTTCGGGCGTAAGACCCGCTTCGAGCTTTTCAGCGTCAGCGTCTTCGTAGCGGAAGTCGTACATGCCGCGGTCGACGTCCGCAACCTGCGTGCGTTTTTTGCCTGAAGTGGTGACGATTATAGTGTTCTCGGCCATGATGAGCCTGCCTTACTCGGCGCTATTGTCGAGCTCGAAACGCTCGAAACCCTGCGCATCGATTTCGTCGATGAGGCCCGAAGGCCCAGCGGCGACCAGGCGGCCCGATACCATAACGTGCACGCAGTCGACGTTCAGATGCTCGAGGATACGCGTGTTGTGCGTGATGATGAGCAGCGTGCCGTCACATTGCTCGCGATACAGTTCCATTCCGCGCGAAACGACCGACAGCGCATCGACGTCAAGTCCCGAGTCAGTTTCGTCGAGGATGGCGAGCTTGGGCTCGAGTAAAAGCAGCTGCAGCATCTCGACCTTTTTCTTTTCTCCGCCCGAGAATCCCACGCCCAGCTCGCGGTCGAGGTAGGCCGGGTCCATGTCGAGCGTTTGCGCCAGCTCCTTGATCTTCTTGCGGAACTCCTTGTTCTTCATCTTCTGGCCACGGCCTTCGACCATTGCGCGAAGGAAGCTTCTCAGGGGAACGCCCGGGATCTCGACCGGCGCCTGGAAACTCAGGAACAGGCCTGCGCGGCTGCGCTTGTCGGGGGAGAGCTCGGTGATGTCCGCACCGTCGAACTCCACCGACCCCGAAGTCACGCTATAAGCCGGATCGCCCATCAAAACATGCCCCAACGTCGATTTTCCCGCACCGTTGGGGCCCATGAGCACATGCACTTCGCCAGCCGGCACCTCTAGGTCAACATCGTGCAGAATCGGAGTTTCGTCAGCCGCCGCCGAAAGGCCACGGCACGACAGCAGGAAGCTGCTCGCCATACGGGTTCCTATCTCGTTGTTCGGACGCCCGCAACATCGGCTGGGCCGCCCTTCCAGTGTTCGCTATAAACGATAGTTCCAAAACGAAAATAGTCAATACAAAACCTAGAAATTTACTAGGTTGTTTTTGCAAAAGGTATTTTCGGGGACAGGGGGATAGCCCGGCACCAATGCGCCGAAGAAAAGAATGACAGCAAAATCGAGCTTGCTTAGGTTTAACATAGGCCTAAAAGAACGAGCGTTACGGAGCATCCATATGCTAGTTACCACAAAAGGGCGCTATGCATTGCGCCTCATGATCTACATCGCAAGTTTCCCCGATCGCAAGGTCGCGCTACGGGAGGTTGCCGAAAGCGAATGCATGTCGCTGAAATACCTCGAGCAACTCGCACACGAACTGGTTTCGTGCGGGCTTTTATCCAGCGCCCGCGGACACGGCGGCGGCTACTACCTCGCGCGCCCTGCAGACGAGATCCTAGCCGGCGACGTGCTGCGCGCTGCCGAAGGATCAACGTCGCCCGTGGCCTGCGCAGCCCTCGAGGAGGGCGGTGAAGGCTGCCCGCGCGAGGATATTTGCTCCACGATCGCGTTCTGGGCGGGGCTCGACAAAGCCATCGAGGATTACGTCGACGGTGTCACCCTCGCAGACCTAACGTAAAGAACGCGCAGCCGTTCAAACGGCCCATCAGCCGATGGTTCTTAACGGCCGCATGAATAGCTAGCTGCAAAAGCACAGAATAGAATAGGGGGCGCGCCCTGCGCACCCCCGCAAACAATGGCGTATCAGCCCTTAGCTTGCCCGCATCACGCCATGGCGGGCTTTTATCGGAATCACTTCTGCTTGGCGGCAAGCGCCTGCCAATCCGATGTCTTGCCGTAGAAGACGTTCAGGTCGAGCGCGCCTCCGAAACCGCTGATGCGTCCGTTGCTCGAATATTGGAAAATCGTCGGCTTGTCCCAAGCGCCGAAACCGTACGAATCGGTCCAGGGGTTGGACTGGTACCCGGTGCTTCCCATGCTGGCATACTGGGCAACCCACAGCTTGTAACCCGCATTGGCGACCGCGCTCCAGTTGTATTCCCTGGTCGGATTCTTGCTCATGTAGATGAGCGGACGCACGCCGGTCCTCTTGTAAACACGATCGAGGAACTTCTTGGCCCACGTCGGGCCCAGATTGAGCGCCGACGCCTCCCAATCCAGCACGAGCACGGCCTTGCCGATATAGGGAATCGCAGCGTTAACGAAATGGTCAGCCTCGCTCGTGGCGGAATTCTTCACGCCGTATTCGCGGGCGAAATGGTAAAGCCCCAGCAATTTGCCGTCACTCAGAGTCGAGTCGGCCATCGACCTGAAATACGGGTTGGTGTAGCTCACGCCACCCGTCGCCTTGACGATAACGAAATCCGCGCTGACCTTGGCGATGTTGATGCCCGACTGCCAGCTTGAAATGTCGATGCCGTTCAAGGTATTGCGCTTGGCGTTAACGGTCGTTTCAGCCCCGATGCCGCTTACGGCCGTGCCTTTGGCGACGAGCTTCACCTGAACAGCCGCGATCGGCAGACTCAAGCCGGTGCTGCCGGTCGTGGAACCGTTGCAGGTCCAGTCGAGCCAGCCATAGCCGTAGACGTAACTGCGGTAGTAAATGTCGTAGGAGTTGGCGATCTCGCCTGTAAGCTTAAACTGCAGAGCCTCGATACGCTTGCCCGATGCCCCCACGACCTTGCCGCCGGCCTTCCAGCCCTGCGACCACTTCTTGCCTTGAACATAGGCGCGATATTGCACGCCGCCTTGAATCCCAGCAGATTCGAGCGAAAGCACGAATCCGTCCATGGTTTGGTTCTTCCGCGCCTTGCCCGAAGTCTTCCCATCTCCGGTCCACGCAAGCCAACCCGTACGCTTCATGCGCGCCTCGTAACGTACCCCGGGTGCCGTCGCCTGAGTTCCGGCAGCGATGCGCGATTTGGGCGAAAGCTTCACCTGAATCGCGCTGAAATAGCCGCTCTTGGCAGACGCTATTGCCTTGTTCTTAATCCAGGCCTGCCAACCCTTGCCCTTAGTGTAGCCGCGGTAGAGCACGTCGTAATGGCTTGACACATCGCCGCTGAGCCATATCCTGAAACGCTGGATGGCGCGCGCCTTGTTGCCTGCGCTTTTACCGTTCGCCACAGCCGGACGCCAGCCTTTACCCATGTCGTACACGCGGTAATTGATCGAACCGCCGAGGCTGCCCAAGTTCTCGAGCTTCAGCCGTATCGTGCGCAGGCCCTTGCTCGTAGTCGTGCCGGCAGTCTTGCCCGAGGCGACCCAGGGCTTCCAGCCTGCGTCCTGCACGCGCGCACGGGCCTTCACCGTGACATTTTGCACATCCGCCTCGCCAACGGTTAGCTCGCTTTCCGCAGCCTGCGCGGCAACCAAACCGGTTGCCGCCTTGCCCGTGCTTGCCGCATGGGCTGCGCCGGGAAGAATCGCCAACGCCACACCCAGCGCAATGACCATGAGCGCTGCGCCGAGCCAACGATTAACGGATCTGACCATAGCAATACCTGCCTTCTGCGTATAAACTACGTGAACGCTCATGGTAGCACAGAGCGCCATTTATGCCCTTCTACCTGGCATTCTGTAGCATTATTCGCAAATTTTGACCACATCGCCAGCCCAATGCCACAACATATTGCGCACCTTATCTCCCGCACCCACCAGAGCCGTTAAGCGCACAAAGCCACATCCCACCGCGATGCTGCCGGCGGAGGCGCGCTCCGGCTTGGCTTCGGCTAAACCTATGTGGATTTAAGAAGAATGTGCCTGCAGAATCGCCGGAGTCGCGCCTCCGCCGGCAGCATCGCTTCGAGAATTCGACGTAATGGGAATCCATCAAACCGGTTAAAGCAGCGCGCCCGCGGCAGGTGGCGTGACTCCGGCGATTCTGCAGGCACCATTCCTGTCTATTCATATCAGTTAGCCGAAGCCAAGCCGGAGCGCGCCACCTGCCGCGGGCGCGCGGCGGGACGGGAGGCGCTACATACCCAAAGATTCTGCAGTCTCGAGCCAAACAAGCTCGAGGTCTTCAAGCTGGGATTGGAAGTCGTTGATTTCGGCCTGAATCGAGCCGAGAGCCTGGAAGTCGGTCGGGTCGGCGGCGTGCAGGCGCCCGTTCGCGTCTTCGATCTTGGATTCGAGCGTGCGCATCTTGCGCTCGGTGGACTGCAGCGTCTTCTTCAGCGCGCGCATGTCGGCATTCGAGAGCGCCTGCTCGCCTTCTGCAGCTGATTTCACCGAACGGGTCATCGGCACGGCGTCTTTGGCGTCATCACGTTCGGCAAGCTCCCTCATTATTTTCAGGTACTCGTCGATGCCGCCCGCCAAATGGCGCAAATGCCCATCAATCAGAGCGTATTGGTTATCGGTTACACGCTCCATCAGGTAGCGGTCGTGAGTGACGAGCAGCAGGGTGCCCGGCCATCCGTCGAGCAGATCCTCGACGGCGGCGAGCATGTCGACGTCCAGGTCGTTTCCGGGCTCGTCCAAGATCAGAACGTTCGGCTCTTCAAGCAAGATGAGCATCAGGGCAAGCCTGCGCTTCTGGCCACCCGACAAGTCGCAGACGGGCTCGTTAAGGTCGGCGTTCGTAAAGCCCAACCGCTCGAGCAGTTGTTTAGGCGTCTGATCGCGCCCGTCGAGCATGACGGCATGCCCGAAGCGGCCGACAACCTGCCTTACGCGGTCATCGCCCGCCGCATTGAGCTCGTCGAGGTGCTGCGAGAGCACTGCGAACTTTACCGTCTTGCCCACCTTGACATAACCCTTTGTCGGGCGGAGCTTCTTCTGTATGACGTTGAGCAGGGTCGTCTTGCCTGCGCCGTTCTCGCCCACGATGCCTATGCGGTCGCCAGGGCCTATGAGCCACTCGACGTCTCTCAAAACCCAATTGAGACCGTCTTCAGATTGCGCTTCGGTCCCCGCGGCCGCAAACGCGACCGAAACGTTCTTGACGTCCACGACCTGCTTACCCAAACGTGCGACGGCCATGCGCTTGAGCTCGAGCTCGTTTCGCAGGGGCGGCACATCGGCAATGAGCTCCTGGGCTGCCTTGATCCTGAACTTCTGCTTTGTCGAGCGGGCTTGGGCACCACGCGAAAGCCAGGCAAGCTCCCGGCGCAGCTTATTTTGCCGACGCTCCTCGGTAACACGCGCCACGCGATCACGCTCGACACGCTGCATGATATAAGCCGAGAACCCGCCTTCGAACGGCTCGATGCGGCGATCGTGGACCTCCCACATCGTTGTGCACACTTCGTCGAGGAACCAGCGGTCATGCGTCACGACCAGAAGCGCCCCCTGGCCTTCGCGCCAACGACTTTTCAAATGCTGGGCAAGCCAGTTGATGGCTCGCACATCCAAGTGGTTAGTAGGCTCGTCGAGCATGATGACGTCGTACTCGCCGACGAGCAGGCGCGCAAGGTCCACCCTTCGCCGCTGCCCGCCCGAAAGCGTCTTCACCTGAGCTTCCCAGGGTATATCGCCTGCAATGCCTGCAATGATCGAGCGCGTGCGCGCGTCTGACGCCCAAACGTAGTCGGGCACATCGCCGACGATGCTCATCCCGACGCTCGCCTCGTCGTCAAGCGCATCGCGTTGCCCCAACACGCCGACCGTCACACCATTCGTGCGGATGACTCGCCCATGATCGGGTTCCGTAAGCCCTGCCAGAACATTTATGAGCGTCGACTTGCCGTCCCCGTTGCGGCCGACGATGCCGATACGCTCGCCAGCATCCACGCCGAGCGATATTTCGTCGAACACCGTCTTGGACGGGAACTCGATTGCCATTTTTTCGCAGCCTAAAAGAAACGCCACGCTTCACCTCTTTGCAAAAACCCAATCAGCACGCTTGGCTGTAGAAAAGAGCCGTCTTCATCTGCACGCGGGGACGCCCCATGGTTCAGCTAACCATGCTTCGCAGACGCGAAGAGACGCCGCCCCGCGAATTCACGGGAGCCACAACCCAAACCTGCGGCAAAGCCCAAAGCCTCCGTTAGCTACGTTCGAGCGCCGAGCATAGGGCGTCGAGCAGCGTAATTGCGTAATGTTGCATCGATCGGGACTCGCCCGCGTCTTCCCACGAAGCACCCGGCAGCTCGACGATCATGCGGGGGCCGGGCTTGCGGTACGCCGCGGCGATGGCAGGTGTCATGCGCAGGGCCAACGTATCGTCGGGGCTGAAGCTCACGCGCGGCACGTGCTCGACGGCAACGGCCTCGTCGGGAAGCACCAAATGAACCAGGAGCATCTTTTCGTCAGGTTGCACGAGCAGCGAGTCCGCGCTGAGAATCTTCGAAGCAGGATTAGTGGCCAACGCCAAATTCGACATGCGCGACGCCACGCCACGCGTGAAATCATCGGTACCGAACAGGCACAGCGCATTTTGCTCGAGCACGTCAGCTGCGCGTGCGAACCCTAAATGTATTGGCGAATTAAGCGATTTCTTGCCCTGCCAGGAATGAGCCAGGTTGCGAATGGTCGCAAAGGTGTAGGCGCCGACGATGCCGTCGGAAGGCAGCCCCATATTGCGCTGGAACTTGCGTACACCATCTTCGGTGAAAGCGCCGAAGATGCCATCTTCGGGACCCGTCGGAAACCCGAGCGCTCCGAGCGCCTGTTGCAATTCGAGCACGTCGTTGCCATGAAAATAAGGCATGCGCAAATACAGGGTCCGATCCCCGATATGGTACGACGCATCGACGAGCGCAGCCCACGTCTTGTCATCAACCTTGCCGCCCGGCTCTAGGCCTTCGCGCATCCTGAACGCGCGAACCGCCTCCGCCGTGGACTCGTCGAATACGCCTGTGACGTTGCCTTCGGCAAGCAACCCCGTTGTAACGAGGCGCTGCTGCACGTCCTCGACTGCCGCGCCTGAATCGCCCAGCTGAATTGTCTTCATAGTTGTCATGACCTAATCACACCACCTGAACCCGAACGGCCCTCAATAGGATTCTTATTACTTCAACCTGCTTACGAACCAATCGGCCATCGATATGAGCAAGTCGCGCGCACGCGAAGGCTCGAGCATGTCAACCAAGCGGTTCTTTGCAATCGAGGTAAGGTTCTCGGCATAGTTTCGCGCGTAGTCGATGCTTCCGGATTCGCTCATAATCTGAACGGCCTCTTCGAGCAACGCGGGATCTTTAGTGCGGGACGAAAGAATCTCGACCAAGCGCGCGCGATCTGCCTCGCCCAGGTTCTGCAGGGCGTGCACCACCACCAACGTTCGCTTGCCTTCGGTGATATCGTCGCGGAAGCCCTTCTTCGTGGATTCGGACTTTCCAACCAAGTTGAGCAGGTCATCTTGTATCTGGAAAGCGAGCCCGGTGTCCAGCCCGTAATTGCGCAAGCCCTCGACCTGGGCCTCGGTGCCGCCGCCGATGATGGCCCCAATCGCCAAAGGCACAGCACCCGAATAGTGGGCCGTCTTGCACGTGGCCATTATCAGGTAGTCTTCCGGCGTAATATCGTAGCGCCCATCACGCGCCCAACCGATGTCGAGCGCCTGGCCCTCGATGGTGCGCTTCGTCATCTCGATCAGTTCTGTAAGAACGCGCACTTTTGTGTGGTCGTCGAGCCCTGGGTCCTTGGCGACCGTGCCGTTAACCAATTGCAAGCCCAAATCGCCCATGTTTATAGCTAGGCCCAAGCCCTCCCGTAAATGCAGGCAGGGCTCGCCGCGACGCAGCTCGGCATCATCGGCGATGTCGTCGTGGATGAGCGCCGCCGTATGGAAGTTCTCGATTGCCGCAGCCGCGCTTAGAGCCCTGGACGCATCGCCTCCGACTGCCATACAGGCAGCAAAGCAAATAAGCGGACGATGGCGTTTTCCGCCGTTTTTGCTGTATTCCAGCAGCGGCGCGTACAGGTAGCGGTCCATATCGGGATGCGTACCTTTGGGAATAAACGCATTTACGGCTTCGCCTACGCGGTCAGCGTAGCGATTGAGGTAATCCTCGAACGACTGAATATCGTCGCCCTCTTTTATCAGTTCGTTGAAATCGATCATGGTGCAGCTTTCGCTCGTAGGTTCAAACGTTTCCGCCCATTATAAATCCCTCTGCTGCATACCAGCTGAAATAGGTGCAGATGCGCAAACAAAAGGGGGCGGGTGAACACCCGCCCCATTTGGAAGCTATATGCGATTCAGGGCTACCCACCGAAGACGGCTAGCAGGAAGCCTGCCGCAACAGCAGAACCGATAACGCCGGCCACGTTCGGACCCATGGCATGCATGAGCAGGAAGTTCGACGGGTTGGCGCGCTGGCCTTCCTTCTGGGAGACACGTGCCGCCATGGGAACGGCCGAAACACCGGCCGACCCGATGAGCGGGTTGATCTTGCCGCCCGTGATCTTGCACATGAGCTTGCCGAGCAGAAGGCCGCCGATGGTGGCGAACTCGAAAGCGAGCAGGCCGAGCACGATGATGAAGATCGTCTGCGGAGTGAGGAAGCGGTCGTAAAGGGCCGTGCCGCCAACCGAGATGGCCAGGAAGATCGTGACGATGTTCATAAGGGCGTTCTGGGCGGTATCGGACAGACGGTCCGTCACGCCGGACTCCTTGAACAGGTTGCCGAGCATCAGGCAGCCGAGCAGCGGAGCAACGCTCGGAAGCAGCAGGCATACGAACACGGTAACCACGATGGGGAAGATGATCTTCTCTTTCTTGGAAACCGGGCGCAGCTGGTCCATCTTGATCTTGCGCTCTTCCTCGGTGGTCAGCAGGCGCATGACCGGCGGTTGGATGAGCGGAATCAGGGCCATGTACGAATACGCGGCAATCGCGATGGGAGCCAGATACTCGGGCGCGAGCTTCGAGGTCAGCCAAATTGCCGTCGGGCCGTCAGCGCCACCGATGATGCCGATGGAAGCCGCTACGTTCGGCTCGAATTGGAAGATGAGGCCGGCCATGAGGAAGGCGGCGAAAATGCCGAGCTGCGCGGCCGCACCCAAAAACAGGCTCTTGGGGTTAGCGATGAGCGGCCCGAAGTCGGTCATGGCACCGACGCCCAGGAAGATGAGCGACGGGTACAGGCCCGACTTGACGCCTATATACAATATGTCTAATAAGCCGCCTTCGTGGAATATCTCGGTGATGGTGGTCGTACCGGCGATGTAGCCGTCCCACAGTTCGGGGTGGTACATGTTGGAGCCGGGCAGGTTGACCAGCAACATGCCGAACGCGATGCCCACGAGCAGCAGCGGCTCGAACTTCTTCACAAGTCCGAGGTACAGCAAGAAGAGCGCGATGACGATCATGATGAGCTGTCGCCAGTCGCTTACGATCATGTAGAAACCCGAGGTCTCCCACAATCGCATTAGGATGTTAACTGCGTTTTCCATGGGCTGCCCTTAAATGACGATGAGCGTATCGCCCGTGGCGACCATCTGGCCCTGAGAAACGACGATCTGCTTCACGGTACCATCGCACGGAGCTGCGACTTCGTTTTCCATCTTCATGGCCTCGATGAGCAGCAGCACGTCGCCTTCCTTCACAGCAGCACCCTGGCTGACCTTGATGGAAAGCACGTTGCCGGGCAGCGGCGCGGTGACGGGCGTGCCATCGGCCGTGGCGGCTGCGGGCGCGGCCGCAGGAGCTGCTGCGGGTGCAGCGGCTGCAGGTGCGGCAGCTGCAGGAGCGGGAGCCGCAGGAGCCTTCACCTCGTACTCGTCGAGGATCATGGCCTCACCCTGCTCGACCTCAACCTCGTAGGTCTTGTCTTTGAGCGTAACAACGTATTTCATGTGCGCTCGCCCTCCTAGTCTTTCTTGGACGTGATTTCGCGAATCGACAGGAAGCGCAGCTCGTTGAGCGGCTTCTGCAATTCGTCAGCCACGATAGCCATGATCATGGCCGCGTCACGCGGGTCGGTGTTGTACAGCTTAAGGTCGCCAGCGCTTCCCGGCGCCAACTTGGGCGCGGCGGCGCTTGTTGCAGCAGGTGCTGCACCGGCGGCCGCTGCGGCCTTGGCCTTCTTGGGTTCGTCGGTTAGGTTGAGCTTCGTCATGACCGTGATGATGATGATCAGCAAGGCCAGAGCGAAGAACACCACACAGATGCCCAGAAGGGAGTTTACCCAATAGTCTGCTACGCTCATTCTTCCACCTTCGTGATGCTATAGGAGACCTTGCGCTCCTCGGCCTCGGTGCGGGCTTCGAAGAACTTCTCGGCCACCGGCGGGAACGCGATGTAGGAGAGCACGTCTTCCTCGCAGCGGGCAACGTCGCCCAGCTCGGCCTTGGTTTTCTCGAACGTGTCGGCCGGTAGGGTCTCGGCGTAGCGCCCCTCGACGATCGGGTCGCCGGCAAGGATCTTTTCGCGGATTTCGGGATTGATGGGAGCGGGCGTCTTGCCGTACTCGCCGCGGCAGTAAGCCTTAATCTCGGCACCGACGTTCTTGTAGCGCTCGCCGGCCAGCACGTTCTGCACGGCCTGCGTGCCGACGAGCTGGGAGGTCGGGGTGACCAGCGGCGGGTAACCCAGATCCTCGCGCACGCGCGGGGTTTCCTTCAGAGCCTCTTCGAACTTGTCGAGCGAGTTGAGCATCTCGAGCTGCGAGAGCAGGTTCGAGAGCATGCCGCCTGGAATCTGGTAGTTCAGGCACTGGGTGTCGGTCGTGAGCGAAATCGGGTTCAGCGTGCCGTCATCGATGTAGTCGTTGCGGATCGGCTTGAAGTAGTCGGCGATCTTGTAGAGCAGCGGCTCGTCCAAGTTGACTTCGTAGCCGAGGCCCTTCAGGGCAACGCACAGCGTCTCGGTGGCGGGCTGCGACGTGCCGCCCGAGAACGGCGAGATGGCGGTGTCGATGACGTCGGCTCCAGCTTCGACAGCCTTGAGGTAGGTCATGTAAGCCATACCGGTCGTGCAGTGCGTGTGCACCACGATGGGCAGGTCAACGGCATCCTTCAGCGCCGAGACCAGGTCGTAGGCTTCAGCCGGAGTCATGATGCCAGCCATGTCCTTGATGCAGATGGTGGACACGCCCATCGCCTGCATTTCCTTTGCCAGCTTGACGTACGCATCGAGGGTGTGCACGGGGCTGGTGGTGTAGGAAATGGCGCCCGATGCCATGGCGCCCGCCTCGACGGCGGCTTCGGTGGCAACCTTCAGGTTATCTACGTCGTTCAGCGCATCGAAGATGCGGATGATGTCGATGCCGTTGCGGACCGACGCCTTCACGAACCGGCGCACGATATCGTCGGAATAATGCTTGTAGCCCAAAATGTTCTGGCCGCGCAGAAGCATCTGCAGCTTGGTGTTGGGCATGGCCGCCTTGAGCTTGCGCAGGCGCTCCCACGGATCCTCGTTGAGGAAGCGCAGGCACACGTCGAACGTGGCACCGCCCCAACACTCGAGTGAATAGTAGCCCGCTTTATCGAGCTCGCTTAGGATTGGCTCCATCTTGTCGAACGGCAGGCGCGTAGCAATGAGGCTCTGGCCTGCGTCACGCAAGACGGTCTCGGTAAAGCCGATTGTTCGGTTGCTCATCGAGTCCCTCCGCTTTTTGACGATGACTAGTACAAATACAAATAGCCATAATGCCACTAATCGGCATTAGATTAAAGTCTTTTAACCCTTGAAGCCGTCTTTTTTTCTGGGAATGGCAACGGTCTGACATCTGGTCAAGCTCAATTCCGTCCCACCGCGATGCTGCGGCCGGAGGCGCGCTCCGGCTTGGCTTCGCCTTAACCTAAATGTATTTAAGAAGTTTGTGGCTGCAGAATCGCCGGAGTCACGCCTCCGGCCGCAGCATCGCTACGTTTTACAAGAAACACCTCATCGGTGCGCTACGCAATCCGGCTGGCCGCCGAGGGGCTTCGGGGCTTTTGCGGGCTGCGAGGAGTGTAGGCGCGGCGGGAGCGAGGACTGTCTGAGCGCGCGAAGCGCGCGAGTTCCGCAGCTGCCGCGCCGAAACGACGAGCGATTAGCCCGC
The DNA here is from genome assembly GCA_002371495.1 of Eggerthellaceae bacterium UBA3686. Lineage (GTDB taxonomy): Bacteria > Actinomycetota > Coriobacteriia > Coriobacteriales > Eggerthellaceae > UBA9715. The sequence continues at coordinate 657 of DFIX01000021.1, read as the reverse complement.
GCTTGCCCCGAAGCCCCTCGGCGGCCAGCCGGATTGCGTAGCGCACCGCCGATGACGCCCTGTCGAAAAAAGGGGCAGCCGACTGGCTGCCCCTGAGGAAGCGGATGTCGCTTTCTGGCTTAGAGCTGCGGGCCTGCGGCGACGAGGGCCTTGCCGGCCTCGTTGGTCTC
>DFIX01000021.1:214-420 GCA_002371495.1 Eggerthellaceae bacterium UBA3686 | reverse complement strand
TACTTCTTGAAGTTCTTGATGAAGCGATCGGCCAAATCGTTCGCCTTGGCATCCCACTCGGCCGGGTCGACATAGGTGTCGCGCGGGTCGAGGATAGCCGGGTCAACGCCGGGCAGCTCGGTCGGAACTTCGAAATTGAAGATCGGGATCATCTTCGTAGGGGCCTTCAGGACGGAACCGTCGAGGATGGCGTCGATGATGCCGCG
>DFIX01000021.1:0-127 GCA_002371495.1 Eggerthellaceae bacterium UBA3686 | reverse complement strand
TGCGCTTGCCAGTGCCGTTCCAGCCGGTGTTCACCAGATAGGCCTTTGCACCCGAGGCGTTCATACGCTTGACGAGCTCCTCGCCGTACTTGGTGGGATGCAGCTCGAGGAAGGCCTGGCCGAAGCA
>DFIX01000025.1:138629-141675 GCA_002371495.1 Eggerthellaceae bacterium UBA3686 | reverse complement strand
CAATGCTCTGCTCATATTAAAAAGCGCCCAAGATGGCGAATCGGACGGCGTGCCAGGCTGCATGTCACGGTCCAGCTTAATGCCGACCAGGCGATTTGCCAGCACCTAGCGTCTGCGATGGCGTTCCGAGCGCCCGGAGCTCGCCATCTTGAGCTCTTTTTTGCACGAAACTGGCCGAAAAGGTGATCCGGTGTTTCCGCAGCGCCTTCCGACTGCAGGATGTGGGGTTGGCTGCTTTTTAATGATCGATCACATTCTGGGAGACCAATCCTTTTTGTCTGCAAAATGGCCGATGTAGTTGCGTCAACGTTGTAGCCCCTTTGTCTGCGGAGTAAAAGGGGCGGGGTTGAAGCTCATCTGTGGTGACTCGAGCGAACGGATTTGTCGTCTTGCCGTTTGTCGAAATGTATCCATGATGTCCAGATGCTGTCGCAGTAATTGCCATTAAGCGTACCTATGGCTAACTGGGCTTCCCATGCCTTTTGCCAATAAATGACAAGTGGCTATAATCATGTTATTTGGTGAAAGGTGTCAAAGGGAATGTGCTATGGACAACGGCAATGGGATGAACGGAATACCTGGTCAAACGCCGATATACGTGCATGCGGCGAGTAACTGCTTGTATGTTATGCATCCCGCAACGGGGCAACCGCTATGGGTGATGGACTATCAAACCGGCCAGCCCATGGTCAATCGGCAGCTGTTCACAGACCCCGCCAGCGGAAACCTGTATACGACAAGTCTTACGGGGGCGGGGTACGTCTGGCTTATCGACCCCGTTACCGGAGCGCGTATATCGCAACAGCCTGCGGGCCAGCAAAGCGTGGGCCAACAAGGGGTGGGCCAGCAAACTGTCGGACAACAGGCCACTAACCAGTTAGGTATGGGTCAGCTCGGCTTTGGCCAACAGCCCGCCGGCAAGATGGGCGCAGGGCAGCAGAGGGTTGGCCAGCAGTCAGTTAATCGGCAATTCGCAGGCCAACCGGGCATGGGCCAGCAGTATGCAAGCCAGCAATCCACCGCCGGCTTTTCGGCGCCCGCGCCATCTTCTGCAGTGCCTTCCGCATCGGCTTCAACCTCGATGGGCATGCAAACGTATGGCGGTTCCATGCAACCGCCTGCGCGAAGCCAGCATAGTTCCACAAGGGCACCTGGAATACCTTCGAGCATGAATCTCGAAGACCAAGCAGGAACATCCGGTTTGGCAATTACCGCACTCGTGCTTTCGATACTCGCAATAACCACGTCTTTCCTGCCCATTATCAACAACGGGTCTTTCTTCGTGGGCTTGATCGGCTTCGTCTTCGCTGTGGTTGGGCTGGCCGCCACGGGCAAAAAGGGCAAGAAGGGCCGAGGGCTTGCCATTGCGGGGCTCGTGCTTAGCATAATGGCCGTCATCATTGTGATCGTCACGCAGTCGATGTTCTCGGCGGCTATCGATTCGGCGAGCGAGAGCCTGCAGCACGGCTCGACCCCGGTGGCTTCCACGAGCAATACGGGTGTGAGTGGAAACAGCGCCGCCTCCGCAGGTGCGCAGAGCTCGGGCAGTGCCGCTCCTTCTGGAGCGTCCGCAAGTTCGTCCGCCGCCGATTACAGCTCGATGGCGCTTGGCGAGTCCGTGACCCTTCAAAATGGGTTATCCATAACCGTGAACAGTGTTGAGCGTGGGCTCAAGAGCTACAGTGGCGACCCAATAACGGGCGTTTCTGTTACGTATGTCAACAACGGTACTTCAAACCTTTCCTTCAATGCTTTTGATTGGCGGAGTCAGGATTCAAATGGCGTGATCAACACGGAAACATTCTATATGGACGCTAAAAATCAATTGAATTCCGGAAACCTTGCCCCAGGCGGATCGGTGTCTGGCAATGTCTACTTCGAAGGTGATATCGTGAAAGTGCTTTATTACGAGAATTCGTTCTTTCAGAACGATTCCAGTATCGGCTGGGTTTTGCAATAAGCGTTCGTAACGTGCGTGAGATTGCGGATCGTGTATTGGGGTTACTCTGAGTAACGCCGTCCGTTTGGCCGTGCAACAATAAAGGAGGCCGCACATCGGTGCAGCCTCCTTGCGTTTTGGGGTATCGGCCTTGCGTTATGGAGCATCGGCCCTCTGCGTGCGTTTGTGTGCGAGCAGCGCTAGCGGGTTAGCAGATGCCCTGCGCGATCATGGCGTCGGCGACCTTCTTGAAGCCGGCGATGTTGGCGCCAGCCACGTAGTTCTCGGCCATGTCGTATTCCTTGGCGGCATCGTCGCATGCATGGTAGATGCTCTTCATGATGCCCTGCAGCTTGGCGTCGACTTCCTCGAACGTCCAGGACAGGTGCTCGGCGTTCTGCGACATCTCGAGGCCCGAAGTGGCCACGCCGCCGGCGTTGGCAGCCTTGCCGGGGAAGAAGGCCACGCCGTTTTCCTGCAGGTAAGCGGTTGCCTCGAGCGTAGTGGGCATGTTCGCGCCCTCGCCGACGATCTTGCAGCCGTTGGCCACGAGCTTCTCGGCATCCTCGAGCAGAAGCGTGTTCTCGCGAGCGCACGGAAGCGCGATGTCGCACTTGACGCCCCAGACGTTGCGGCCGTCTTCGGCATGGTACTCGGCGTTCGGACGGTAGTCGGTGTACATGGCAAGGCTCACGCCCTTGTCATGACCCGAGCGCTTGGCGCTGTAGATGGCCTCGAGCGCTTCGACGCTGATGCCCTCGGCATCGTAGACCCAGCCCTTGGTGTCGGTGCAGGCGACGACCTTCGCGCCGAGCTGCTCGGCCTTCTGAATGGCGTAGATGGCGACGTTGCCCGAGCCGTGGACGACGACGGTCTTGCTCTCGAAGGAGTCGTCGTGGCACTTCAGGTACTCGTCGACGAAGTAGACCAGGCCGTAGCCGGTGGCCTCGGTGCGGGCGAGCGAGCCGCCGAAGCTCAGGCCCTTGCCGGTCATCGTGCCGGTCCACTCGTTGCGCAGGCGCTTGTACTGGCCGAACATGTAGGCAACCTCGCGGCCGCCCACGCCCAGGTCGCCGGCCGGGACGTCGGTGTCGGGGCCGATGTGGC
>DFIX01000025.1:136791-138487 GCA_002371495.1 Eggerthellaceae bacterium UBA3686 | reverse complement strand
CCCTTGCCGCCGCCCATGGGCAGCGTGGTCAGGCTGTTCTTGAAAACCTGCTCGAAGCCCAGGAACTTCAGCATGCCCAGGTACACCGTCGGGTTGAAGCGCAGGCCGCCCTTGTAGGGGCCGATTGCGCTGTTGAACTGCACGCGGAAACCGCGGTTGACGTGGACCTTGCCCTCGTCATCGGTCCACGGCACGCGGAACTGGATGACGCGCTCGGGCTCGACCATGCGCTCGAGGATGGCCTGCTCCTGGTAAATCGGGTCGCTCTCGACCACGACGCGCAAGGATTCCAGGACCTCGGTGACTGCCTGAATGAACTCGGGCTCGTTAGCGTTCTTTGCTTTGACATCGGCAAGGACGTCGTCTACGTAGGACATGCGTAACTCCTTTTTCTTGCTTCGAACCTGACGGTGAAAACTGCTCGCGGCTCTGCGCTGGTTTTCATTGTCAGAAATGGTAAACGCGCCCTTTGCGCCTTTTGGTTTCGGAACGGTTAATTTGGGCGAGAGCAGGTTCTGTGGGCGAATTGTATATCGCTAAAAATAGGCGATATACCTGCGCTATCATGAGCGAAAACAGTAATCGGAGGAAGGGGTTACCCATGAAGCAGAAATTCAGCATCGTGGCGGCGCTGGGCTTTGCGTTTGCCCTGTGTTTCGCATTGGTCGGCTGCGGCGGCGTCGACAAGTCGTTGTACACGGGCGATTGGACGCTCGAGAGCGGAACCGATAAGAACCTGGATGCCGATAGCATCGCGCTGATGAAGACGCTGGGCATGGAGGTCCGCCTGACGCTCAACGATGACGAGACCGGCAAGCTGGTGCTTTTCGGCGATTCGCGTGACATCACGTGGAAGGCCACGAGCAACACCGAAGGCGAGGTTACCATCGATGGCGCTAGCGCAACGCTTAAGCTCGAGGACGAGAAACTGACGATATCCGATGCAAACGGCACGTCGATGACATTCGCCAAGGCCGACGGTCCTGCTCCTGCTGCAAGCGCCCCGGCTGCAAGCTCGGCGAGCGCCAGCTCTGCTTCTGCTGACGCGCAGGACGCCGAGGCGGCATCTGAGGCAGCGGCGTCCGACGAAGCGGCTTCGGGCGATGCGGCGCAGGCCGACGCGGTAGAGGCTGGTGACGACACCCCAGTGGCAGAGGGCGAGGGCGAGCAGGCAGCCGAGGGCGAGGCATCGCAGAGCGCCGCATAAACCTTAACTTCTATACGGCGCGATTCGAAGAAGGGTCCCGAGCGGCCCTTCTTCCTATTATTGGGCGTTTTGCTGGTTTTTCAGGGTCAGAGATGTGCTTGAATCAACACTATGCGAAAAGGTCGGCATACACGGTTACCGATGGCGCAGATTGGCGTTGATTGCTGCCGTCGGGTACAGATGTGACCTATTAGTCACAATATTTTCGAAATTCCACCTAGCTTGGTCTTATGGCTTTAAGCGAGGAAAGAAAAAAGGCGATCGGCTATCGCATTGCGGCTGCGCGCGTCCAGAAGGGCATGTCGCAAGACGAGGTTGCCGTTGTGCTTGGCTATACAAGCCATGCCCACGTCTCGCGCCTCGAAAGCGGTGAGCGTACGCCCAACCTCGAGACTTTGTTCACCCTCTCGGACCTGTTCGGCGTCAAGATTAACTACTTCTTCACCGACCTGTAAGCCAGAAATGTGTAAAAAGGGTCAGACCCCTTTT
>DFIX01000025.1:56734-136748 GCA_002371495.1 Eggerthellaceae bacterium UBA3686 | reverse complement strand
GGTCAGACCCCTTTTTCACATTTATTCGACCGATTTCAGGGATTCGACCATGTTTACGCGGGCGAGCTTTCCTCGCATGGTGAAGGCGACGATTACCGCAAACGCGATGGTCAGGCCGAAGGACAGCGCGAAGCTCGCAGGCTCGATCGTGCGCCCGAACATCATGTCGGCAGTCTCGGCGGCACGGGCGATGTAGAACGTCAACGGCACGCCGAGCGCGCATCCGATGAGCGCGCCGATAAGCGACATGACCATGATCTCGCGGAAAATGTAGGCGCCGACTTCGCCTTTAGTAAAGCCGAGCACCTTGAGCGTGGCGATTTCGCGCACGCGCTCGGTGATGTTGATGTTGGTCAGGTTGTACAGCACGACGAACGCCAGAGCAGCCGAGAGCAGCATGATTACGTAGATGAGCTTATTCATGACGTCGAGCATGCCCTCGTAAGTCAAGATCTTGTCAGCGACGAAGCAGACGGTGCTCACGCCGTCAAGGGCGAGGAGCCGCTCGCTGAGTGCCGAGGGGTTAGCGCCCTCGCTCACCTTCGTGTACGCTACATCGTAGCTCGGGTCATCGCCGAAGCCCGATTGATACCTTTCCGGCAGGGCGAAAGCAAAATGCCCCAGGTAGTTCTCGGCGATGCCCGTGACGGTGAAAGAATGCCCGTCGCCATCCTTGTCGCCGACGTCGTTCTGGTCGTAGAGTATGACCGTGTCACCGACTTTGACGCCAAGCACGTCGGCTGCTTTTTCGGTGAGCACGATGCCGTCGGCCCGCAGTGCAATGGGCTCTTGGCTTTGCCGGTCGCGCAACGTGACGAAGTCACTCAGGCGCGCAGGGTCGGATGGGACGACCAGCTCGATGTGCACGTCGGAAGCATCATCGTTTGCCCTGCTCGTATTCGTGCCGGATGGTTCGGCGATTAGGCTGTGGTCGGCTATCATCAGGTATGATTCGATATCGTCCGACACGAGCGCCTTCACCGCCTGGTCGCGCTGCGCGTCTTCGGCATCTTCGTCGATGCGCACGATGGCGTCATACGAGACGAGTTCCTGATACTGGTTAGAGACGATGCCGCCGATTGCGTCGCGCAGCCCGAAGCCCACCATCAAAAGCGCCGTGCATCCGGCGACCCCGATGACTGCCATGAAGAAGCGGCGCTTGTAGCGAAGCAGGTTGCGCGCCGTGACTTTGTGCGAGAACGACATGCGCGACCAGAGGGGGCCGATGTTTTCGAGCACGATTCGCTTGCCCGCCTTGGGCACGCGCGGCAGCATGAGGGCAGCGGGCGTCTCGCGCAGGGTCGATGCGGCCGCCCACCAGGTGGCGAGCAGCGTGATGCTCACCGACAGCCCTATGGCGTAGATTGCGATGCCCGGATCGATCGGCGTCGGGTATACCGGCACCGCGTAGCTTATGCCGTACGACACCAGGATGAACCACGGCAGCAGCTTGCCGAGCATCACGACTCCTACGGTGCTGCCGATGCCGCTTGCCAACGCTCCGTAGATCAGGTACTTCGACGTGATGCGTCCCTTGTTGTATCCGAGCGCCTTGTGCGTGCCGATGATCAGGCGCTCCTCCTCGACCATGCGCGTCATACTGGTCAGCGATACCAGGGCTGCCACCAGGAAGAACATGTAGGGAAGGAACAGGGCAATTTGCGTGATGCCGTCGGCGTCGGACGACAGCGATGCGGCGCCCGCGTTCTTCGAACGGTCGAGTACGTAGACTTGCGGGTGCTCGATGTCGTCGATCTTATTCTGTGCGTCGGCAAGCTCGTCTTCGGCGTCGGCGAACTTCTGGTTGGCCTCGGCTACGCCGTCCTCGTACTCGGCGAGCCCGTCGTTGTATTCGGCCACGCCATCGGCGTATTTGGCGGCGCCGTCGTTATATTTCTTCAGGCCGTCATTGTATTCCTTCACACCCTGCTCGTAGGCTTTCTTGCCCTTCTCGTACTCGGCCACGCCGGCTTCGTACTTCTTCAGGCCCTCGTTGTAGGCGGCAAGGCCCTTGTTGTATTCGGCCAAGCCCTTCTCGTATTCCGAAACCATGTAGTTGTACTGGGCTATCGCCTGGGGGCCGGTGACGGCGCCGGCGTCGATGCCCTGCTTGGTCTGCGTTATGAGCTCGTAGGTCTGCTGCAGCTGCGCTTGCGCGTCATCGAGCTTCTTGCGGTTGTCGTCGAGCTGCTTGTGCGCGTCGTTGAGCTGCGAGCGGGCGTCGTCGAGTTTCTTCCGGGCTTTCGCGAGCTCGTCGCGGCCGCTGCTGATGTCGGCGCGCGCGTTGGCGAGCTCGTTTTCGGCGTCGTCGAGCTCGGCCTTGCCGTCGTCGAGCTCCTTCTTGGCATCTGCCAGCTCGTCTTCGGCGTCGGCGCGTTCCTTCAGGTAGTCGGCGCGCGCATCGTCGAGCTCGGCTTGCGCTTCGTCTACCACCGCGCGGTAGCGGGCCTCGCCGATTGCCGGCGCGACGTCTTCGATGCGCTGCTTCACCTGGTCGACCGCCTGGTCATAGGGCGGTGTGTCCCAAAGTTCGCCGCGCGCCGACGGAACCGTCGCGTATGCGACGGAGTAGGGTAGGTCGGCATCGAAAACCTCATCGGGCACGTACAGGTACAGCTCGAGCTCGCCGGTTCCCAGCGAAGTCGTGCCGAGCATGCTCGACGAGCAGTACGACGGCGAGTTGACGAGCCCTGCCACGGTCAGATCCGTGCGCGCGAACGTGGGCTCGTCCTCGTCGTCGGCATCGTCGTCGTTGGCGGATTTATCGGCGTCGGCAGCAGAGTTGTCGGGGTCCCCGCGTTCCGCGTCGTCTTCCTCGCTTGCCTTGTCGGCTTTGCTCTCGACGATTTGCAGCTTGTCGCCCACGTTGATGCCCAGCTCGCGTGCCGCGTCGACGCCCACGACGCAGTCTGTCTCCGACGAGGGCCAATTGCCTTCCTCGAGGATCAGCCGGTTCAGGTAGCCTTCGTCGTCGGAAACTGCGTGTACGCCATCGGACGTGTCGCTCTGCCGAGCAGCAGAAACAGGGAACGACTCGATGCGCGCAGCATAGCCACCCGCATCGGCGAGCACCATCGCGTCGGCGCGATGGGCGGCCATGACGCCTCCCACGCCTTCGACGTCGCTTAGAGTCGCCAGCGATTCATCGTCGAGTCCGAGCGTGCAGACGACGCTCGCGTCGTGGAAGTTGGTTGCGTCGAAGAACTCGTCGCCCGCTATGCGCATATCGGGCGCGGCGCACCGTAGTCCCGCATACACGCCCGCCCCAAGCAGGGAGATAATGGCGATGGCGGCGAAACGCCCGGCCGAACGCGTAATCGACCGAACGATTTCCTTGTTGAACGCGCCACCCATGCTCCAGCTCCCTCGTGCGCGAGCGTCGGTATGTTCCGCGCACCGAAACAGAAGTATTCTATCAGGAAAATTGCGGGCACCTGTGCTGGTATTGTCGCGCGTAGGCGCCCGCTTGTCGCCATTTGCTCTCCAGTAGCCCAGTTCAGCGGCCTGCCGCCGACCAGGACGGACTGCTAAGAGGTCAGCGCGAACAGCAACGCCCGCTTGGTTTCATGGCGGAGATGCGTGCGAATCGAACACACCCGAGACGTTCTGCGCGCCCCACAACGGCTTTGAAGGCCGCGGAGCCCACCAGGGCTCTTCCATCTCCGCCGCCATAGTACCATCGCGTGCGAGTCTGCTGCAGCACTAACCGCCGAACGGCAGCTCATCTACCTGATGAGGGTTGCTTGACGAGGCTTGTCCATTGGACCAGAAATGTATGTCCCCTTTGGTTCAGGATGCGGATATGGGCGAGGCATGTTGCCACAGACCGTTGTTTTGCGTTTCGCGCGGATTGCGAAGGCGTGTTGCGCTAGACTGGTCGCAGGTCGCGCAGGTGGGCGCGATGGGTTCTTGCGTGCCGCAATGCGCGGCTGAACAGGAGTGCACCATGTTATTGTCGCGTTTGCAGTGTCGCAGGTTCTTCAATATGTTCGACCCGCTGACAACGTATGCGAACAAACGGCTCGACGTCGTGGACGAAGCCGAGCTGTTTGCGGGCGGCGTGCGCGGTATCGACGAGCAGGCGCAAGCCAAAGTCAGCCGTGAGCTTTGGCAAAACCTCGGTGTCATCGACGATTTCGTGCGCGAGAACTCCTCGGGGCTTTCCGCCGGCGAGCTGGCCACGGTTGCTTCATGGCGCGAGGGCTTGACCAGCATGTTCATCGTCGACATCTTCCCCGACGGCGAGCTGCGCTTCATCTCGTCGGGCTATGCGTTTGACGTCGTGGGGTTTTCGAAGGAAATCGAGGGCATGGTAAAGTCGCTGCCGGCGGCCGTGCAATGCACGCTTCTGCCCTTCGATGGGCGCATCGTGTACGCCGAATACATGATCGAGTACCCGATTGACTTCGGCGAGGGGATGCTCGACCTCTTTGACGAGGAAATCGACCGCATATATGACGAGGGCAACATCGTGAGCGGCGCCGACGAGCTGTTGGCTGTGGCAGCCGAAGTGCGCGAGCGCGAACTTGCGCGCGACACGTCCGAAATGCTCGCAGATTTGGAAAGCGGGCGGTTTAATTCTGACCACGACCACGACCATGGCCATCATCACGACCACGAGTGCGAATGCGGCCATCATCACGATCACGACGATTACGACGATTTCGATGAGCTCGACGACGAGCTTGACCAAGCCGATTACGAGCAGCACCGCGGCGTGCTGGCGGGACTGTCGTACGAAGAGCGCGAGCGCGCCATTGATGAGCATATGGCTCAAGATTCTCTTGCCAGCCGTTTGACCGACATCTTGCGCGAAGGCTGCGTGGAAGGGCCGGTTGCGACCGGCATGGCAGAACTGCTTGCAACCGAAGACGAGTACGACCGGCGCCGTTTGGCCAAGTTCATGGGCCTCGAGCGGGCGCGTGAGCTTACGGGCCAGGCCCTTATCGATGACATCGTGGCGCATGTGGCCGACGATGGCGCGCTGCAAGATATCGTGAACGATCTGTCGGAATTCAGGATCAAGTCCCTGCGCGAGCTTGCGGATCGCGATGGGCGTTGGGAAGTGCTGGCCGAGAGCATCGTCTCGCTTCGCGACCTGCCGATACACGAAGTCGGCTTCAGCTATGTGTTCGACGAGGGCGATTCGTTCGTCTTCGTCATGCCTGACGAGGTGCTGGAAGTGGCGCGCGGGCTCGATTGGGAAGGCGCGCTTGCAAAAGCGGCGAGTTTCCGCGAGACCGTTGACTTCTTCGACGACATCGCCGAGCTTCGCGGCATCGTTCCCGTCGCCGACGCGGCAGCCGAGTTCATAGAGCGCTATCCAGACAGGTTCGAATCGCTTGAGGAAGCGGCGCGCGAACTCTTGCATCTGATGGTGCAGGCGGTGGGGGAGCAAGCGGCGAATTTCGATTTGCTGCAGGTTCCATCCGGTCAAACGTACCTGATGCATTACGAGCTGTTCTGGGCATACGAAGAGGAAATGGGCCTCGAGCGCGACCCCTACCTCATAAAGCCCATCAACGCTGGCGAGCTCGGCCAGATGCTCGAGGGCCTGCTTGCGCGTCAAGAGGGCAAGGACCCGCGCCCGCTGACCGACGAAATGCTCGCGGCCCGCAACCTCTTCGAATGGAAAATTCGCCAGGAACCGGTCCAGGCGTTCGTTCGCTACCTGGACGCGCACGTGCCTGCTGCGCGCGATGACTACTTCTTCGCCGACAAGGTAATCGAAGAGCTGCTGGCCGATGCCATGTGGGGGCTTTTCGAGCGCGGCGCGCAGCCTTTGTTCGACATCCTCGAGGACAACGACTTCATTCCCGAGCCCGATCAGATTCAGACGGTGCTCGACTTGTGGACCAACATGACGAACCATCTGCCCGTATGGCCCAACAACGGATGGGCGCCTGCGGAGTTAGCGCAGCAGGAGCTCGGCGTGCCGCTGTTCTTCAACGCCGACGGCAGCCCCCAGAAGGTTGGCCGCAACGACCCGTGCCCTTGCGGCAGCGGCCTGAAGTACAAGAAGTGCTGCGGCAAATAATGTGAAAAAGGGGTCAGACCCCTTTTTCACATTTTTGGTTGAATGCGAGTGAGGAGCACGAGATGAGCATAGTTGCTGCGGTTGCGGTGCCGCATCCGCCGCTAATCGTTCCCGCGGTGGGGCGCGGCGAGGAAGCGCGCATCCAGGCGACCATCGATGCGTATAACGAGGCGGCGCGCGTCGTGGTGCGGGCAAAGCCCGATTGCATCGTTGTAACGTCGCCGCACGCGCCTCTGTTCCGCGATGGGTTTCACGTAACCACCGATGCGCGGCTCGAAGGCAGCATGGCGCGGTTCCGCGCGCCGCACGAGCGCATCTTGGCGCATTGCGACACCGAGCTGGCTGAGCTGATCGTGAAGCGTGCCAACGAGACCGGCGTTGTCGCTGGGGGTAGCGAGTGGTATCGCGACGACATGGATCACGGCACCTACGTGCCGCTGCATTTCGTGCGCGAGGCGTACCGCGAGCTGGGCGCCGATGCGGGCGAGGGCGATTTGCCGTGCCCGGTTGTGCGCATCGGCCTTTCGGGGCTCTCGCCGCAAATGCATCGCGAATTCGGTCGTGCCATTGCACGTGCCGCCAACGAGCTGGGTAGACGCATTGCGTTCGTGGCGTCGGGCGACCTTTCGCACAAGCTTCTGCCCGAAGGGCCATACGGTTTTGCACCCGAGGGTCCCGTGTTCGACGAGAAAATCGGCCAGATATTCGCATCGGGCGATCTGGAGGGCCTGTTCGGCTTCGACGAGGACTTCTGCGAGGCGGCGGCCGAATGCGGCTTGCGCTCGTTCCAGATCATGGCTGGCGCGCTGGATGGCCTGCCGGCTCGCTCGCGTATGCTTTCGAACGAGGGCCCGTTTGGCGTGGGCTACGGCGTGGCAATCGTCGACATCGTAGAAGGCGAACGAGTCAGCATACCAGGTAAGGTGACTCATGCGTGAAAGGGGATGCGTTATGGGAGCCGATTTCGAGAGCAGCTTGGCAGCAGGCGCCGACCCGTGCGTCGCGCTCGCGAGGTTTTCGGTAGAGACGTACGTCAGGACCGGCCACGCCGCGGGTCTGCCCGCGGACGTGCCAAGCGAGTTGTTGACCCGCGCTGCAGGCGCGTTCGTGTCGCTTCACGAGCATGGGGAGCTGCGGGGCTGCATCGGCACGATTTCGGCCACGACCGGCTGCATTGCCGAAGAGATTCTGCAGAACGGCGTAAGCGCCTGCTCGCGCGATCCGCGTTTCGATCCGGTGCGCGAAGGCGAGCTCGATTACCTCGAGTACTCGGTCGACGTGCTAGGCCCCACCGAACCGATTGCATCGCCCGACGAGCTCGACGTGCGTCGTTACGGCGTCATCGTCACCAAGGGGTGGAAGCGCGGTCTTCTGCTTCCGAACCTCGACGGCGTCGATACTGTTGCCTACCAGCTCGAGATCGCCAAGCGCAAGGCGGGCATACACCCGGATGACGACGACGTGACGCTCGAGCGCTTCGAGGTCGTGCGCCACACCCGCGGCGGCGAGCCACGAAAATAGCGTGTAAAAGTGCCATAGTGCAAAAGGGTCCGACCCTTTTGCATGTACATGTTGAGCGGCGATAGGAGAATTTGATGCCAATTTGCGGAAGCTGCCCACATGCATGCAGGCTCGACGAGGGCGAAGTGGGGAAGTGCCGCTCGCGTCGTGCGGAGATCGGCGCAGTTGCGGGTGCCGGATACGGGCGCATTACGTCGCTTGCGCTCGACCCGATCGAGAAGAAGCCCATCGCGCGCTTCATGCCGGGGACGACGGTGCTCTCGCTTGGAAGCTACGGCTGCAACATGGATTGCCCCTTTTGCCAGAACGCCTCGATTGCCCAGGTGGGCGCCGATGAAGTCGAGTGGAGGCAAGTAACGCCTGACGAAGTAGTCGCAACAGCGGTTTCGCTCGGCGACCGCGCCTGCGCAGGGGTTGCCTTCACGTACAACGAACCGCTTGTTACCTGGGAGTTCGTCCGCGATACTGCAAAACTCGCCCACGAGGCGGGCCTCGTGAACGTGCTGGTCTCGAATGGCATGGCCACGTCCCGCGTGCTCGACGAGATCGTGCCGCTCGTAGACGCTGCCAATATCGACCTCAAATGCTTCACCGATCGGGGCTATCGCGAACTCGGGGGAGATTTGCGCTCGGTTAAGCGTACGATCGAGAGCATGGTTGCCGCGCCTGCGTGTCATCTGGAGGTCACGACCCTCGTGGTGCCCGGGTTTTCAGATGACGAAGGGCAAATCGATGCTCTTGCCGGCTGGCTGGGGTCGCTCGACCGCACGATTCCGTACCATCTGACGCGCTTCTTCCCCCAGCACCGCATGCGAAACGTGCCACCTACGCCTATAGGCACGCTGCGGCGCCTGGCCGAGGTAGCTTCCCGTCATCTCGACGACGTCATGCTCGGCAACGTGTGAATGAACAGGGGAATGAACAGGGGACGCTGTTCATTATTTCTGTAAAGCGGGCGACAGCGATGCTTCGACGATGCCGTCGGCTAGGGCGCTCGCTACGGACGAGCGGCGGTTCAGGTACTTGCTCAGGCTGCTGTAATTGTCGATGAAGCAGACTTCCATCAGCACCGATGGGACCGATCCGTTGACGACCGTGATGTCGGAACGGTGCATGGTGCCCCCGTCGCGCAACCCGATGGAAGAGACGAGCTTGCGATGGATGATCGAGTTGAGCGTGCCCGAGCCTGAGGCTGCGCTCGTGCCGACCATGGTCGACGTGCTGCTTCCGCCGCCTGCATCGAAGTGGATCGAGACAATCGCGTCGCAGCCGAGCGAGCGCGCCTTGCCGTTGCGCTGCCAGTACGGCACGCTGTTGTCGGCGCCGTTGAACACGCGCACATCGCTGTCTGCGAGGTTCTTCACGATGCGGTTTGCCAGGTCCTTCGTCAGGTCGGCTTCGTTGCGGCCAGAACCCTGGGCGCCGGGGTCGTAGACGCCCCATCCCGAGGAGTTACGCCCGTGGCCGGCATCGACGAATACAGAAAACCCGTACGTGGGCACGAGCACGAAGCGCTGCACCTTTAGCTGAGCTGCGCTCGCCCCCTTCGCCCTGAGTGCTAGCTTGCCTGCCGTCGTGTCGACGAACTTGCCCGATGTGGCCGATTTTATCGTGAACGTAGCCGTTGCCAGGTCGAACGAAACCACCCACCTCTTCGATTTGGCCTTCTTGCCGGAGGTTTGGGTCAATGCGGCCTTCGAGGCGCCCACGTACAAAGTTGAGCGGACGTTTTGCAAGGTGAAGGTCGTTCCTCTCTTTCCGACCTGATTGAAGCGGAACTTCTGGGTCTTTGCGTTCGAGCGCTTGGCGAGCAGCACTTTGGCTTTGGCTTTCTTCGAAGCGCCCTTTATCGCCAGGCTCTTCTTGCTGTTGGCAGCGCTGCGCACGAAGAAGGAGTGCCCGTCTTCGATTGCAGGGACGCTGTTCAATTTGAACTGCTGGGCTTTGGCACCCTTTGCCGCGCGCAGGGCAAACGACGGCACGCCTTTCTTGCTGACGAGCGCTAGGGCGTATTTGGGGTTGGCAGCCGAGCAGAGCTGGAACTTGCCCGATTCTTTGACGAGCTGCCATTGCTGCCTTGTCGAGTTCGATTGCTTCATCTGGTTGATGGTGGCGTTTTTCCCGACCGCGCCCGAAACCGTAAGGAACAGGCGCGAGCGCATGTTGCGAATCGTGTAGTAGCCGGTCTTCTTGTCTTGGACAACGATCCATTTCTGGGACCAGCTGTTCAGTTGGCGTTCGGCGGGGACTGCCTTGGCCTTTGCTTTGATCGACTCGCCGGCGATGCCCACCGAGCGGCTCGTGTCCTGCATGCTGCGCAGGTTGTACAGCCCGTCTTTAACAACGGCCATGCGAGCTATGCGCTCGGCTTCGGCCTTCGCAGCTTCGTCCTCGGCGGCGGTGCCGGCCTGCAGCGTGCTGCCCGCGGCGGGAGCGCCCTCATCGGCATAGGCAGGGTGCGCGGCAAGCATGGTTGCAGCCAGTAGTAGGACGACCAGCGCGATTCCGTGCGCCGCGATAGTGCGTAGAACTCGGTTTTCCACCAACTGCATAAGCACCTCCGCCTATAAAAAGCTGCGCCGCCAAGCGCCGCAACAGACTGTTCGCTCCATTATTTCACATTAGCTTTGCGCCCATTAGGTACAATGGCATCTCATATTCCCGAGCAAGCAATACGCGGCAATCCGAAGCGAAACGAGGTTACCATGGCGGAATTCATCTACGTACTCGACAAGGCGCGCAAAGCGCATGGCGACAAAGTCATCCTCGACGATGTGACCCTGGCGTTCTTGCCGGGTGCCAAGATCGGCGTCGTCGGCCCCAACGGCATGGGCAAGTCGACGCTTCTGAAGATCATGGCCGGGCTCGAGGAGGTCAGCAACGGCGAGGCGCGCCTGACGCCGGGCTACACGGTGGGCCTTCTGCAGCAGGAGCCCCCTCTTGAAGAGGACAAGACCGTGCGCGAGAACGTCGAGATGGCCTTTGCCGACACGCTGGCCAAGGTTGCGCGCTTCAACGAGATCTCTGCTGAGATGGCCGATCCCGACGCGGACTTCGACGCGCTCATGGACGAGATGGGCAAGCTGCAGGACGCCATCGACGCTGCCAACGGTTGGGATCTCGATTCGCAGCTGAGCCAGGCCATGGATGCGCTGCAGTGCCCCGACCCCGATGCGCCGGTCAACGTGCTTTCGGGCGGCGAGCGCCGTCGCGTGGCGCTGTGCCGGCTTTTGCTCGAGGCGCCCGACCTGCTGCTGCTCGACGAGCCCACCAACCACCTCGACGCTGAGTCGGTGCTGTGGCTCGAACAGTTCCTCTCGACGTATCCCGGTGCCGTGCTGGCCGTGACCCACGACCGATACTTCCTCGACAACGTGGCCGAGTGGATCTGCGAGGTCGACCGCGGCACGCTCTACCCTTACAAGGGTAATTACTCGACCTACCTCGAGACCAAGGCCGCCCGCCTCGAGCTGCAGGGCCAGCAGGACGCCAAGCGCGCCAAGAAGATGAAAGCCGAGCTCGAGTGGGTGCGCTCAGGTGCCAAGGCCCGTCAGGCAAAGGGCAAGGCCCGCCTCGAGCGCTACGAGCAGATGGCCGCCGAAGCTGCCGCGCGCAAGAACGTCGACTTCACCGACATCCACATTCCTGCCGGCCCGCGGTTGGGCAACAAGGTGCTCGTGGCCGACCACCTGCACAAGGCGTTCGGCGACCGGGTGCTCATCGACGACCTTTCGTTCACGCTGCCTCGCAACGGCATCGTCGGCGTCATCGGGCCCAACGGCGTGGGCAAGACCACGCTGTTCAAGATGATCGTCGGGCAGGAAGCGCCCACGTCGGGCACTCTCGAGCAAGGCGAGACCGTGCTGCTTTCCTATGTTGACCAGAACCGCGCGGGCATCGATGCCGACAAGAACGTGTGGGAAGTCGTCGGCGGCGGGCAGGACTTCATGATGGTCGGCGAAACCGAGGTCCCGAGCCGCGCTTATGTGGCTGGATTCGGGTTCAAGGGTTCCGATCAGCAAAAACGCGCCGGCGTGCTGTCGGGTGGCGAGCGCAACCGCCTGAACTTGGCGCTGACGCTCTCGCAAGGCGGCAACGTGATTCTTCTCGACGAGCCCACCAACGACCTCGACACCGAGACGCTCACGAGCCTCGAGGCGGCGCTCGACGAGTTCAGCGGCTGCGCGGTCATTACGAGCCACGACCGCTTCTTCCTGGACCGAGTCGCCACGCATATCCTGGCGTGGGAGGGCGATGACGAGAACCCCGGGCGCTGGCATTGGCACGAGGGTAACTTCGAATCCTACCAGGAAGACCGCGTGCGCAGGCTTGGTCCCGAGGCCTCGAAACCGCACCGCCTGCACCGCAAACTCACGAGGGATTAGCAAACAACCGTTTGGGGTCAGGCCCCATTTTGCCAGCTTCCGATCCGTCCCACCGCGAATGCGCAGGTAGGGGCGCGCATTCGCTTGGCTTCGCCTAACATTGGAATATTTGGAAGAAGGTGCCTGCGGAAACGCGGGGGGATGGCTAATTGGGGGCAGTCCCAAAGGGTGATTTGCCGTAGGGTGCGCCTCTCGTGTTCGCTCGGGTCTTCTGGCCCCGCGGACGCTTTGCCCTTGTTTCGTTTAAACTAGTGCGCATGCTTATTGATGCTCTTACATATGCGCTCGAGCATTCCGGAGCGCTCGAAACGTTTTGGGGAAAGCTCGATGCGGGCGAAGATGCGACGCTCGGCGTGGCATCTTCGGCCCGACCGTTCATGGTGGCTGCGCTCTTTGCGCATGCTCCGCAGTCGACGCTGGTCATGGTGGCGGGTGAGGACGCTGCGCGCACGTTCGCACGCAATGTTGCCGCCTACGTGGGCGATGAGCACGTGTTGCATTTTCCCGAACGCGCCGATGCGCCCTGGGCTTCCAAGGCGCCCGACCCGCGGCAGGTGGCCAGGCGCTTGCAGGTGGCCGATGCGCTTGCACGGGGCGAGCGTGCCATCGTGGTCGCGTCGGCCCGCGCGCTTTTGCGCATGCTGCCCCCGGTTTCTGCGGGCGTGCATGTGCCGCTGCAGCTGATAGTCGGCCGCGAGCTCGCGGACATGCCCGGCGCCAACGAGTTCGACCTGGCCGAATTCGACGACGTCGCGCGCGTGCTCGAGGAGCGCGGCTACCAGAACACCGGCGAGCTCGAGGGGCCAGGAACGTTCTGCGTGCGCGGTGGCGTGCTCGACGTGTTTCCGGGCAACCTATCGTACCCGGTGCGGCTCGACTTCTTCGGCGACGAGCTCGACGAGATCCGGCGTATCGTGCCGTCTACGGGGCAGAGCATTTCGGCCCTCGACGAGGTGCAGATCTACGCCGTGCGCGAATACATTGCCACGCCTGCCATGGCGGCGCGTGCTGCCGAGGCGCTCAAGCGCCCCGCGCGCACGAACCCGGCTCTGCGCGAGCTGCTCGAGCAGTTGGAAGGGGGCCTGCATTTCGACGGAGCCGACGCGCTTCTGCCGTACCTATACGACAAGACGGTCACGCTCGGCGATTACGCGAGCGCACAGACGATGACGACCCTAATCGAGCCCCGCTCGCTCTTCGACGATGCCGCACATGCCTCCGAGGAGGTTGCTGGCGCAGCGCATGGCTCCAACATTTCGCTGGAAGGCCTGTTCGCGGCCCCGTCTGCGCTCAATTTCGGACGTGGCCAACGGGCGACCTACCTTTCGCTCATGCGCGTCGGCGGCTCGATTGACGATGAGCTGCCGGTGAAGCGCGTCGAAGTGGCGGGGCATCCCGACAAGCTCTTCGGTCGTTTGCGCCAGCTGGTCGAACAGGATTACACGGTGGTTTTCTCGGCGCCGAATTTCCGGGCGCGCCAAGACATGAAGCTCGCGTTCGTCGAGCAGGGCTTGCCCATCGCCGAGCGACTGGATGTCATGGAAGAAATCGACAGGGAAGCTATCTGCGGCGATGCCGGAGCTCCTGCGGCTGCCGGGCGCCCTGCAGGGCAAGCTGAGGCTCCCGCTCAGCGGACGGGCGGAGCAGCTGCGGAACTCGCCCGCTTCGCGGGCTCAGACAGTCCTCGCTCCCGCTCCGCCCTTACCGCTTCGCAGCCTCAGAAAGCCCTGCAGGGCGACCGGCAGCCGCAGGAGCTCCGGCATCCCGAAAACGCCCTTGCACGCGAAGCGGCCCTTCGCGTGTCGGACGAGGCGATTTCAGCCGAGATTCGCAAGCGCAGGCTGAAGCGCGGCGTCGTGAACGTGGTCGACGTCGAGATCCCGCTCGGCATGATCATCCCCAAGGCTCGCCTTGCCATGATCAGCGTGTCCGACACGCAGGGCGCGCAGCGCAAACCCACGCGCCATATCGACATAACCGAGATCACATTCCCCTACAAGCCGGGCGATTACGTCGTGCATGCAGCGCATGGCATCGGGCATTTCACGGGGCTCGTGCAGCAGGAAGTCGACGGAACGCGCCGCGATTACCTGCTCATCGAGTACGCCGAGGGCGACAAGCTCTACGTTCCGGTCGAACAGCTCGACCGCGTGACGCGCTACGTTGGCCCCGAGGGAAACGAGCCGCGCCTTACGCGTCTGAACACGTCGGATTGGTCGCGTGCGATGACACGTGCCCGCAAAGCCACCAAGAAGCTTGCCTTCGACCTGGTCGACGTCTATGCCCGGCGCGCTGCCGTGCAGGGGTTCCGTTTCAGCCCCGACACGCCCTGGCAGCGCGAGATGGAAGATGCCTTCCCCTACCAAGAGACCTCAGACCAGCTGGCAGCGATTGCCGACGTGAAGGCCGACATGCAATCCCCCAAGCCGATGGACCGTCTAATCTGCGGCGACGTAGGGTTCGGCAAGACCGAAGTGGCGCTTCGCGCGGCGTTCAAGGCCACGCAGGACGACAAGCAGGTCATGGTGCTGTGCCCGACGACGATCCTAGCGCAGCAGCACTACACGAATTTCCGCGAGCGCTGCGAGCCATTCGGCGTGACGGTTGAGGTGCTGAGCCGTTTCCGCACGCCTGCGCAGCAGAAGGCGGCTCTCGAGGGGTTTGCGGACGGTTCGGTGCAGATCCTCGTGGGCACGCATCGGCTGCTTTCGCGCGACGTCAACCCGCACGACTTGGGGCTCGTCATCATCGATGAGGAGCAGCGTTTCGGCGTAGGGCACAAAGAGCAGATGAAGAACCTGCGCGAATACATCGACGTGCTGACGCTGTCGGCTACGCCCATCCCGCGCACGATGCAGATGTCGCTTTCGGGCGTACGTGACATGTCGCTGATCATGACGCCGCCCGACGAGCGCCGTGCGGTCGAGGTGCACGTGGGCGAGTGGGATCCCGACGTGGTCAGCGGCGCCATCAGACGCGAGCTTGCGCGGGGAGGCCAGGTCTATTACGTCAGCAACCGCGTTCGCTCGATCGACGAGGCTGTTGCGCGCGTGCAGGACGCTGCGGGCGAGGCGCGCGTGGGCGTCGCGCACGGGCAGATGGGCAAAGACGAGCTCGAGCATGTGATGGAGGACTTCAGCGCCGGCGAGCTTGATGTATTGGTTGCCACGACCATCATCGAGAGCGGCATCGACAACCCACACACGAATACGCTGATCATCGAGGATTCGCAGCGATTGGGCTTGGCGCAGATGTACCAGCTGAAGGGGCGCGTGGGGCGCTCGGCCACGCAGGCCTACGCCTATTTCATGTTCCCCGACAACGTGCCGCTGACCGACGAGGCGTTGGCGCGCCTGACGGCCTTAAACGAGCATCAGGATCTCGGCAGCGGCATGCGCATCGCCTTGCGCGACCTTGAGATTCGCGGTGCGGGCAGCATGCTCGGCGCCGAGCAGCACGGCAACATGAGCGCGGTGGGCTTCGATTTGTTCGCCCAGATGCTGGCCACGGCCGTCAACGCCACCCGCGAGGGCAACCTGAAGGCAGCCGACATGCTGCCGCCGGCGCTATCGGATATCACGGTCAACCTGCCAGGCGCGACCTTCCTTCCCGAGGAATACGTGCCCGATGCCGACGAGCGCGTCATGTGGTACCGTCGCATTGCGAGCGCATCGGCGCCGCAACTCGTCGAGCAGATTCATGACGAGCTTGTGGCCAAGCGCCCCGATATGCCTCCTGAGGCCGAAAACCTCTTCACGAAGGCGCGCATCAAGGCTTTCGCCTTCGAACACCACATCGACCTCATCTCGGTCGTGGCGGGCAAGCTCGTGGTCGACCCGATCGACATTCCTGCTGCGACGATGAAATCGCTGCGCCGCTCGAAGGCGACCTGGACGCCCGACAAGCGCAAGCTGCGCCTACCGCTGAAGCATTTCGCCGCGAAAGACGACGCCGAACTCATGCAGGCAATACTCGCCTTCCTCGAAAATGTGTAAAAAGGGTCAGACCCCTTTTACACATTTCGCGTAGCCTGAACGATTCGACTCCGCGCATTCATTCGAAAATGTGTAAAAGGGGTCTGACCCTTTTTACACATTTTTCATCAGTAGAGGTCGGGACGACGGTGCGAGAGCACGGGCATGGCGGCGCGGGCGGTGCCGATGGCGGAGGGGTCGATATCGGCTATGACCAGCTCCTCGTCTGTGCCTGCCGCGGCGGCTATTTCGCGGCCGAGCGGGTCGAAAACGCAGCTGTGGCCGGCGTAGTCGCGCCGCGCGTTACCGAACGCCCGGTCGCAGCGCGAGAGTCCCGCCACGAACATTTCGTTCTCGATGGCGCGGGCGGCAAGAAGCGTTTTCCATTGCCGCACTTTGAGCGGCCCGTCGACCCAGGCGGATGTGTACACCAAAAGCTCGCATCCGGCCAGGGCCGCTGTGCGGGCAAGTTCAGGGAAGCGCAGGTCATAGCAGATGCCGATGCCAATGATCCCAAACGGGGCGCGTATGGGCTGCAAGAGGGCGCTGCCGGGCGCGACCTTGTCGGACTCCAGCACGAAGTCGGTGTCGAACAGGTGAACCTTGCGGTACGCCGCCTGCTTGCGCCCTTTGTCGTCTACGATGATGGCGGTGTTGAACGGGCGCATACGCTTGCCAACGTCATCGTTGTCGTCGCTTTCGCCCCGCATACCCGAATCGTCTGGAAGGGAAGGGCTGGCGCCGCTTTCGTTCATGGTGTAGACCATCCACAGCCCGTGTTTCCGCGCGACATCGTCGATGGCGGTTGCGAACGGGCCGTCAAGCGGTTGGGCGGCCTTGCCGAATGCTGTGTCGTCAAGCTCGAAGGGCGTCATGAGCGATTCCGGGAACACCAGCAAGTCGACTCCGGCCGCCTTCGCGCGCGCCGCCCATTCGTCTACCATTGCCGCCACGTTCCCGTCTTGCGGATGCCGGCACTGCGCCAATCCCAATCGAAACGTCATGAGAACCCCCTTAAAAATGTGGGTACCATTACGAAGCCATGTTAAACCCGCGCACGTTCAGAACTTCCAACTTGTAATGAGTTATTATTTCTTACTTGTGAAATTGTGAAACAGGCGAGGCTCCCATGGCCGAACCATGCAGATACCGAATGGCAGTAAACCAGTTCAGATGGCACAGCATAAAGCAAATCGTGTATTGCGTCCTTCGGAGCACCGGAGGCGGGGGTCGCGTTACGTAGCCGCGCTCGACGGGCTGCGCACGTTTGCCGTTCTGGCCGTCATCTTCTATCACATGGGGCTCAACTGGGCGCCCGGCGGGTTGATGGGCGTCACGGTTTTCTTCGTCATCTCTGGCTACCTGATCAACGGCCTGCTCGTAGCGGAATACGATAGCACGGGCTCCATCTCGTTGCCGAAATTCTGGATGCGGCGCGTGCGACGCATCATACCGGCCGTCCTGTTGGCCTTGGCAGGAACGCTCGTGCTGTGCGCGCTGGCGAACCATACCCTGTTCGACAAGGCGCGGGCAGACCTGGTTCCATCGCTGTTCTTCGTCAACAACTGGTGGCAGATCTTCCGCGACATCTCGTATTTTGAGGCCGCGGGCGCCCCGTCACCGCTGACCCATTACTGGAGTCTTTCCATCGAGGAGCAGTTCTACATCGTGTGGCCAATACTGATATTGGTCCTGTTGAAGAGCAAGTTGCCCAAGCGCGCCATCGCAGGCGTGGTCGCCGTTCTGGCGGTTGCTTCGATTGGCGAGATGGCGTTCCTGTACAGCCCCACCGCCGATCCCAGCCGCGTGTACTACGGAACCGATACTCGCGCTTCGAGCCTGCTTATCGGCGCGTTCTTGGCTCTCGTGTGGCCCTCGACGATATTCGGCCACCGGCGCGTTCAGAGTCGGACGGCAGGAAAGCGCTTGGCGTTCAACCTGGTCGGCGTGGCCGCGCTTGCAGGTCTTGTGGTCATCATCGTGCTGACGAACAGCTATACGTCGTTCCCTTACCTGGGCGGCATCGCCTTGGTGTCGGTGCTGACTGCGGTTTTAATCGCGGTGCTCGTCGTGCCCAATACGTGGGTGGCGCGCTTTCTGCAGCTTGAGCCCTTGGTCTGGATCGGCAAGCGCAGCTACGGTATGTATCTGTGGCATTACCCGATAATTCTAGCCACCACCAACGTTGCATCGACCGTCGAGGTGCCCTGGTGGGTGCGCCTCTCGCAGCTGGTCATCATCATCGCCGTTTCGGATTTGTCGTACCGCTTCGTCGAGACGCCCATCCGCTCGGGTGCGTTGGGCTTTTGGTGGGCCAACCGCCGTGCGAAAGGGGCGGGTGCGCCCGCTGCGGCTGCGCGGCCGAAGGCCAAGCGCGTTCAGACGATTGCAACGGTCGGCATCTGCGCGGCCTTGGCGTGCGGCGCGGGCATCGCCGTGGCTGCGGTGCCGTCGAGCACGGCCTCTTTGCCAAACCATCCTTCAGACGTAAGTCTGAGGCCTGAACAGTCTGGCACCAGTGCATCGGCGGTTTCATCTGAAGTATTTGCGGGTGCAGTATCGGATGCGAGTGCGTCTGCTGTGGCCCAGAGCTCGGGTGTCGCGGCTTCGGCGTCGGCGAGCGGCAGCTCCACCTCGTCGTCTGCTGCCTCTTCAGCGGGCCTTTCGGCATTGGTGAGCGATGGCTCATCAACGGGGTCTGCGTCGGTTGCTTCGGACTCGGCGGGCACGTTGAGCTCGTCATCTAATGCCGCTTCCGCTACGTCGGTCGCAGCCGCCGAGAGCTCTTCGGGCGCTTCGTCTGCATCTCTGGGTGCAAGCGGCATTTCGGCATCGGGCGTTCCAGCGGCTTCTTTCGAATCGGGCACAGTGGGGCAGGTACCTTCCGAGCCCGTTTTGCCGACTCTCGTCTCTGCCGCAAGGGCTCGGTCAGACAAAGCTCTGGCCGACGTGCGGCAGCGGGCAGAGCAGCAGCACGCAACGGCCAAGCAGATTGTCGAGCAGCTAATCGCGGGTGGTACTCCCGTTGCGCTCGAGAGCAGTGCCGCCGCCCAGCCCTCGGCTAGCGCCTCCTCTGACGCCAGCGACGCTTCCGTATCGAGCGAAGGAGCTCTTTCGCCGGATGCTGCCTCCGATGGTCAGGAGGCGTTCTCCTCTTCCGCCTCGGCTTCGGATGCCCCGAGCGCAGAGGGTTCGTCTGCAGGCGGTGCCGACGCATCGTCCGGCGCTTCGCAGCAAGCAGCATCCCCCGAAGAAGCCGCCCCAGAAGCACCCGGCATCGCAGAGAGCACGCTTGCGCTCGTGCAGGCCCAGGCGCAAAACCTTACCGACGAGCAGCGTGCCCAGGCCGAGGAGGCCAATCGCGGCGTTGTCGGCGAGCTCAGCGAATACATCGTTTCGCATGTCGACGAGACTCAAAAAGAGGCCGAGCTCCAGCGCCTGCAAGACGCTTACGACCAGATCTTTGGCGAAGTGCACCTCAACGATGCGGGCGGCATGATCTACGAGCCGCTGCTCATCGGCGACAGCGTGGCAGCCGGCTGCGAGAACGAGTTCTACAAGGTGTTTCCCAATGGGCACAGCGACGCGTTGGTCAACCGCAATATTTGGGAAAGCCCCTACGATTACTACGCCGCGACCAATCAGGTAGGCGAATACGTGGTGTTCTGCCTGGGCACGAACAATGCCGTGGTTCCCGAGCAGATCGACGCGATGCTCTCGGTCGTTCCCGACGACAAGAAGGTTATTCTCGTGAACATTCGCTGCCCGCGTGATTGGGAGGCCCAGACCAACCAGGCGATTGCCGATGCCACGAATCGGTACGAGAAGGTGGTCGCCATGGTGGATTGGTACAACCTTTCCGCCGGGCACGACGAGTACTTCTACGAAGACGGCATCCACCTCAACGAAGTCGGCGCCAAAGCCTACATCGGCTTCATCCACGACGCCATAAAGGCCACCATCCGCTAACCATTTGGGGTAGCCTATAGCTGCCCGTATGCGTAAAAAGGGGATACACCCCTATTTACGCATCGTGCCGCGAAAGGCCTGGTGGCGGCACGCGTTCGCTTGGCTTCGCCTAACCTATGTGTATTTACAGGAACAGTGGCTGCAGAATCGCTCACGCATGCCGCCACCAGGCCTTTCGCTTCCGTTTTGCGCAGGGGTAGGCAACGGTGTAGGCCAGGTTGGCAAAATGAGTCGGATCCTTTTAGCTGTCAACGTAGCGAAAGCGCAGGTGGGGACGTGACATCGGCGATTCTGCAGCACTGACTTTTAAAACAGTCTAATGTTAGCGAAGCCAAGCCGATGCACGTCCCCACCTGCGCTTTCGCGGACGATCGGCTCGATCTTGCGAGCTTGATACCAAATAGGGGAGTATCCCTTTTGCACATGGAGTGCGATTAGGGCAAAGTATACATATCTGGTAAAATATCGCCACTATGCAGGAGCAGGCAGCAGACATAACGAAAGTCGCGGTATTCGACTTCGACGATACGAGCATCGAGGGTTCATCACCGTCTTGGCTTGTCAACAGGCTAATCTTCGAGTTCAAGATCTCGCCAATCACTTCGCTTAAGATCGGCTTTTGGGGCATTGCGTACAAATGGAAGCTTCCGCAGAACGAGGCTTGGGTGCGCGGCCAAGTGTTCAAGGCGTTCGAGGGCAAGCCCAAGGTTGAGGTCGACCGTTACCTCACGGAGTTCTACGACAAGTACATTGCCAAGCGGTTCAGGCCCAAGGCCGACGAGGCTATGCGCAAGGCGGCGGAAGAGGGTTGCGAGGTCATCGTCGTGTCTGCATCGTTCGAGCCGATCGTCCTGCGCGCAATGGAGACGCATCCCTTCCAACATCAGATTTCGACACGTATGAAGGTCGCTGAAGATGGCACCTACACGCGCGAGGTCGACGGCAAGCCCATCGAGGGCGAAGAGAAGCTCGTCGCGCTGAAACACTGGTGCGATGGCAAATTCGGCGAGGGCAAGTGGGTGCTCGAGTACGCCTACGGCGACCATCATTCCGACGAGGCCCTGCTCGCCGCCGCCAAGCATCCTTTTGCCGTGTCGCCGAACACAGGCATGACCAAGATTGCCAAGAGGCGAAACTGGCCGATTCTCGATTGGAAAATCGACGTCCCCAAGAAATAAGGCGAAAGCCTGCTCTTCGTCGTATCCAGGGTTTAAGCTCGGGGTTCGCCGAGCGGGTACTGTTTTGCGGCCCATTATGCTGTTTTGCGCATGCGGCCAAGAGCGTGGCCATTCCATGAGATAATATGCCACGATAAACGATGAGTAGCGTGTGAGAAAAGGAGGTTGGGTCATGGCCGAAAACCTCGGAGCGAACGAGATGCCCAACCGCAACGATTGTGGCGAATCTTACGAGCAGTACCTGAAGCGTGCCGTCGATGCCTGCGAGGCGGGCGACCTGGTGCTCGGCATGCACCTGTACTTGGCGGCATACGAGAAATCCGTGGTAGACCCCACGATTCCCGACGGCATGGCGCTGTCGGGTTTGCGCGAGGCGTGGCGCTTGGCATGCGAGCTCAAGGAGCGCTCGATGGCCGAGTACGTCTTCGAGAAGCTCGAGCCGTACCTGACCGGCGAGGAAATCGCCGCTTGCGCCCAGCAGCTGCAGGACCTTGCACTCGACAGACTCGAGCAGTACGGGTTCTCGCGCCAGGAACTCGAGGATATGGCCGAGATGATTTCGCAGGATTTCGTTTCGGGCGATGGTTCGGTCGTGAAGGTCGAAAGCATCGCGATACCCAATATGGGCATGTTCGGCGTTCCCGCGGGCGCGCAAGCGCAGGTGCCGGAGGCGGCGAGCGGCAAGTCTGAAGACGTCGAGAATCCCGCGGCAGTTCCTGCCGCAATTGCGCCGTCGGCCTACGCTGACGAGGCGTCTGGGGCAGATGGCCAGGCGAATTCTTTCGAAGACGTGCGGCCGGTCTACGAGTCCGCATCCGAGCCCGATCCCGCGCCCGGCAAGCGAGGCAAGCCCGAGGAAGTCGGCATGGCCAAGGCCCCCGTAGACTTCAACCCGTATTCGATGTACGAGGACTATTCGATCGGCAAGAGCTATCATGCCGCGACCAACGAGGGGTCAGGTGCCCACGTATTCACGCGCGACAAGGCCCGTGCCGAAGCAGGGCGTCGGGCGAAGGAGGAAGCTGCTCGCGGCGCAGAGGGCGACGGGGGCGGCATATCCGCCGACGAGGCCGCGGGCGCTGCGGCTGCTGAAGGCATAGCCGCGCAACAGGCCGCTAAGCAGCGGGAGCAAGTTGACAGCCCGACAAACGGCCAGGTTCCGGCGTTGGCACAAGATCAAGGCGCTCAAGCAGCGCGTCCCGCGACTGCGGGAGCTTCTGCCGCCCTGGCTACCAAAGGCGGTGCGGTCGAGAAGGCCTCGCAGACGGCTCCTGCAGGCTCGCGTTTTGAAGGTCTGAGCTACCGCAACCTCGTGGGTTACGACGAGACGGTTTCAATCATGCGCGATTACGGCATCGGCCTTCAGAACGACCGCGCGTTCCTCGATTTCATCGAGATGCTCAACCAGCAACACGGCATCAGCCGTGCACCGGCGCTCGACTCAATGCTGTTCCGCGCTCCTGCCATCGAAGACGCATCGCGCTTCGTCGAGGCGACGATCGGCGAAATCGGTCTCCCCGTGTTGCATATGTCGATGGAAGAGGGCTATCAGGGCGCGCCGGTTCTGTGCGTCACGACGCAGGGCAACCATCGTCCGCGTATGAACCATGCTAACAACCGCTTCGAGGCTCCGGCTATCCTGGTCATCGACGACCTCGACAACTGGGTCATGCCGTCGGTGCCCGAGAACGCCGAAGGCATGAGCGGCTTCATCATGGCCAACATTTCGCGCGGTGCTCGCGAGGCGGTTAACCTGATTCGCTCGGCGGTCGAGGACCCGGATGTATACGTGCTTGCCACTGCTACGACGACCGGCGAGCCCGATCCGTTCTTTTACGACATGCTCGAGCCGTTGACGGTCATCGACATCGGATTGCCGAACGATAAGGAGCGCGCCGACCTGTGGGAAGAGATAGCGCGCGACCATCCCTCGATGCGCCAGGTCAGCCGTGCGGACCTTATGCGCTACTCCGAGGGCATGCCGCGTTACGACATCTACATCGCCGCGCGCGAGGCGCTCGAGGAAGCCTACAAGCTCGGGCTCGTGCAGCGAGGTTACGTCCCGGTGTCCGCGCAGAACATTTTCGAGAAGCTGGCGGCATGCCAGCCGCTCGACTCCGATGCGTACCGCGCGCTGGAAGACGCGGTCGTCCGCAGCTTCCAGGAGGACCTCGATCACTTGGAAGACCTGCTCGACGGCTCGTGGAGCTAGCTCCAAGGCCTCAAGGCAAACATGGTACGGTCTAAAACGCCCTCATACGCTGCGCCCGATTGGTCGGGCGCAGCGCTTTCCCGCGACGATTTGATTGCGCGCGTATGCTCGCGGGGTGCGGAGCTGTACCGTGAGCTTCCCTGGCGCAACGTGGGCGATGCCTACGGCGTGCTGGTATCAGAAGTCATGTTGCAGCAGACGCAGGTCACGCGGGTTATGCGTTACTGGGAGCGTTGGATGGCGCTGTTCCCTACGGTTGATGCCTTGGCGGCTGCTGATGTGGCCGACGTGCTTGGCATGTGGCAAGGGCTCGGCTACAACCGGCGCGCCTTGGCGCTGAAGCGGGCGTGCGAAACCTGCTCGGCGCAGTTTGGCGGCGAGCTTCCCCGAACGGTGGAAGAGCTGGTCGAATTGCCGGGAATCGGCCCGGCTACGGCTGCGGGCATCGTGGCGTTCGCCTTCGACCGTCCAGCCATGTACCTCGAGACGAATGTGCGCAGCGTGTTTCTGCACGAGCTCTTTCCGCATTGCGAGGGCGTGACCGACAAGCAGCTCGCGCCGTTCGTGTCCGATACGTGTCCGGTGGGAATGGACGGCGGCGCGGACTTTGCGGGCACTACTGCCGGCGACGTTTCGGATCTAGAGCGCGCAGAGCTGATCGCAACCAGCCCTCGCGCCTGGTATTACGCGCTGCTCGATTACGGCGCGCACCTCAAAACGCAGGTGACGAACCCTTCGCGGCGCTCGGCACACCACTCACGTCAGAGCAAGTTCGAGGGTTCGCATCGCGAGAAGCGCAGCTTCGTCCTGAAGTTCGTGCTTGCCGAGCCCCAAGGCGCGTCTGCTGCCGAAGTGCGCGAAGCGCTTGACGCATTCGAGCGCGATGCGGGGCGCGGCGGCATCGATGCTGGCTCGTTCGATTCGATTGTTGCCGAGCTCGTGCGCGAAGGCTTCTTCCGCCAAGAAGGTGACCTGCTCATCGCGTAGGTTGCTTAAGCTTTTCCGTTGCCTTCAAATGAGGTGCCAAAGAGGATACTCCCCTTTGGCACCTAGATTGCTTAAGTCTCTTCGTTGTATTTCCGCTACATTTTCCTCAAATGGGGGTCTGACTTCCATGTGCGTAACGTCCCGCGAAAGGCCTGGTGGCAGCACGCGTTCGCTTGGCTTCGCCTAACCTATATGGATTTACAGGAACAGTGGCTGCAGAATCGCTCACGCATGTCGCCATCAGGCCTTTCGCTTCCATTATGTGCAGGGGTAGGCAACGGTGTAAATGAGGTGCCAAGGGGGTGCCAAAGGGGAGTATCCTCTTTGGCACCCTGTGCTCCCTTTGGGTGTGTTGCAGTTGCGCTTCGTTCTGTTTCTCGTTCCTTTTGGTACACTGTGGCAGACCGCGGTTGCTATTCACGTTGGCCTCTCGACCGTCCGCCCAGTTCAGCGGCAGGACGCTAGGCCTACAGCTGCTCGCGTTTTGAAATAATCGATATTTGTGGCTGCGCAAGCGGCTACGCATCCTGCCGCTGACCCGGGCTGCTGGGGTGTGAACAGTAACAGGCCAAGAGCCAGGAGGGGCCATGACCAAGAACACTGACTATACCAACGAGTACTTGCGCATCATCGACTCGCTCGACGGAGATGTACCTGGGCGCGAGAGTGCGTTCGCATATATGGAGAATTCGACGGCGCTCGTGCATTACATTCAGGCGGAGTCGTCGTTCGTGCCCCGCCTGTACGATCGCGAGACCTACGACAAGATGAAATGGCTGACCGAGACTTCCCACCGGATTTGCGAGAAGGTCATGCGGCGCTACCTCGACGACCCGTCGTATCGTGAGCTGTTCGATTACGACGAGCGCCTACGCGACCTGATTCTGATTCCGCAGCGCTACGATGCGCTGCTGCCGTTCGCGCGCTTCGACGTTTTTCTAAACGAAGACGACCTGACCGGTGGGTTCTGCGAGTGGAACGCTGATGGCTCTTCGGGCATGAACGAGACGCGCGAGCTGGCGATCTCGCTTGCGCCCACGGCTACGATGCGCGAATTTGCCAGCCGCCACCAGATGCAGGAATCCGACCTGTTCAACCCTTGGGTCGAGGAGTTCATTCGCATTTACCAGACGTTCGAGAACCGTGTCGAGCATCCGACGTTCGCCATCGTCGACTTCATGGAGAACGCCGTCGTGGACGAATTCCGCGTGTATGCGCGCTGTTTCGGCGAGCATGGGTACCCGTGTCTAGTCGAGGACGTGCGCGATCTGGAATACGACGCCGAGGCGCGCGAGCTACGCGACAAGAAGGGCCGCAAGATCGACGCCATTTGGCGCCGGTCGGTCACCAATGACGTGCTGAACAATTGGGAGGCGAGCCAGCCCATGATCGCCGCCGTGCGTGAAGGGGCTGTTGCCCTGATCGGCAGTTTCGCGGGACACATCGTGCACGACAAGCAGGTTTTCGACGCCGTGTACTGGCCCGAGACGCGCGAGATGCTGACCGATGAAGAGATTGCGCTCGTCGACGCATATGTGCCCAAAACGAAGTTCCTCGACGATGCGCACATCGACCTTGACGAAGTTCGTGCCAACAAGGACGCTTGGATCATCAAACCGACCGACCAGTACGGTGCCCACGATGTGTACGCGGGCCAGATGTGCACGCAGGAAGAGTGGGAAGACGTCATTGAACGCTTCGCCAACGGGGCTGCGGGCGCGCCGTTCCTGGTGCAGACCTACCTGACGCCGTATCGCACCGAGCTGCTGCCCATCTGCAACGACCTGCTCATCGCCGACGACGCCGACATTCCGCGCCAGACCGCGTTCTACAACAACATGCCCGGGCTGTACTCGTTCAACGGGAAGTTCGGCGGCGTGTTCGCGCGCTTGGGACCCAAACCCATTATCAGCCAGCCCATGGGCGACCTGACGAGCGCCGTCTTCTGGGTCGACTGCGACCTGTAGTTCGTGGCGAAAAGCGACAATTTGGGAGGGGCCCCTTAAACAAGCTGGCAATCCGTTCTGCACGATTTGGCAACGGTAGCGTGCGGTGCAGTAGAATGACGGCATGAAGATTGTACGTGGCATAGTCAACGTCGTGACGGCGCTCATGCTGGCGTTGACTTTCGTTGGCGCGGGGCTTGCGGTCTGCATGGCTCCGCCGGTGACGCATGGGCTGTCGTGGGTGTTCGCGGCCGATAGGGTTTCGCCGTTCGATCGCAACCAGCTGGCCTCAGTTGCTGACGCAACGCGCGACTATTCATTTGGAAGCCATGATCTGCTGAAGCTCTATCAGGCGATTTACGACGTGGATATGGAGTACCGCGATAGCGTGGGGTACTCGGCAGCGAGCTCGACGGGCGTGGGGTTCCCGAAGATCGACCAGGTGAGCGACCGCACGAGCGTTGCCCAGCTTCGCAATGCGTTCCAGGGCGCTTCGGAGCAGTACTGCTTCTCGCAGGCAACGGTTTCGCATCTGGACGACTGCTACGCCCTGGTCTCGCGTGCGCTCCCGGTCTTTATTGCGGCGGCGATTCTGGCGCTTGCTGGGCTCGTCTTCACCGGGGTTACGGGAAAAAGGCGCCGTGTCGGGGCCGTGCTTTTGGGTGCGGGCCTCTTTGTGGTTGTCGCCTTCGTTGCGATGGCCATCTTTGCGCTGATTGACTTCAACGCGTTTTTCCGCATGTTTCACCAGCTGTTCTTCAGCCAAGGCAATTGGGAGTTCCCATACGATTCGTTGCTCATCTGCGCGCTTCCCGAAGCGTTTTGGGCTAGCATGGGCTTTGTGTGGTTCGTTGTGGCGCTCGTGTTGTCGGTCGTTTCTGCTTTGGTGGGTCGCAAGCTTGCGCTTCGAAGGTAGTGCGGCGGAGTCGCAAGGCGGGATGCGGCGAGCCATGATTCGCTTCGTGGGCGGATGGCGTCGTGTTGCTGGACCGTGTGGAAATAGCAGATGGCTGTTGCAACGTTTTTGACAATTGCCTGCGCTGTACTTGAAGCGCCGATAATTGAGGAGGATTCTTGAACGTCGGAAAACCCGCACGGCTTACGCTCGTGCTGATCGTCATTTGCGTCGTGTGCTACATTCCCGAACTTTTAGGCATACGCATTTTTGGCGCAACGCCGAATTATTGGATGTCGGTTGCGCCCGATTCGTTTATGCGTCCGTGGGAGTTCGTTACGGCCATGTTCGCCCATAGCTCGATCGAGCATCTTGCAATGAACATGGTGTCGCTTTACTGGCTGGGTACCATGCTCGAGAACATACAGGGCAAAGTGCGCTTCGCCATCATCTTCTTCGTCAGCGGCATATTCGGAAATATCGCCTTCGCTCTGTTCGCAAACGGTTCGGCTGTGGGTGCTTCGGGTGCGATTTTCGGTATGTTGGGCGCAGCGGCTTACCTGACCTATCAGCGTCGCGACAACCCTGCAATCCGCGGCATGTACCAGGGGCTCATCGCCATGCTCGTGCTGAACATCTTCAACAGCTTTTTGCCCGGCATTGCGCTCGAGGCCCACTTCGGTGGCTTGGTGGCAGGCGTTGCATGCGAGGCGGCCATCGTTGCGATCGATCGGAAGAAGCTGACAAGGCGCTAACCAGGCGCCGGTTAGCGTTCAAACGAGAGGCGAATCTCAAGGCGCTCTCGTGGCTTATTCGGAGCCCCGCCATCGATTTTGGGGATTAGCAAGCGAAACGAATTGCGGGAATGCCCTGGATTCCATGCTGCAGCTCATGCGTAGGCCAAGTGGGCTACTTAGCGTCTAGGCCATGCGTTTTCGTTACTGTTCAGACCACAGTAGCCCAGGTCGACGGCAGGGTGCGTAGCCGACAACCGCCGCTACTGACTTCTAATTTTCACAAAACGCGAGGAGCCGTAGGCAAGCGCGCCCTGCCGCCGACCTGGGCGGACGGTCGAGAGGCCAGTGTGAACAGTAACGCGTTTTCTGGTGCATCCTCCGAGTTGGCGGGGCTTGCAAAGGCAGCATCAACTATACTTAGCGGTTGTCTTTAACAAGCTTTCGAAATCGGAGGAATAATGGCCGATACGGTACGAGTTCGCTTTGCCCCTTCGCCGACCGGGCGGTTGCACATAGGCGGTGCGCGCACGGCGATTTTCAACTGGGCGTTTGCCCGCGCGATGGGCGGCACGTTCATCCTGCGCATCGAGGACACCGACCCCGAGCGTTCGACGCAGGAAAACGTGGACGTCATTTTGAACGCTATGAAATGGTTGGGCCTGAACTGGGACGAGGGTCCCGAGGTCGGCGGCGAGGCCGGCCCGTACTTCCAGATGCAGCGCATGCACACCTACACCGAGGCGCTTGAGCGCCTGAAGGAGCGTGGTGCGGTGTATCCGTGCTTCTGCTCGAAGGAGGACCTCGACGCCAAGCGCAAGGCCGCCGAAGATGCCGGTCAGGCTTACGAAGGTTACGACGGAACGTGCCGCGATCTGGATCCCGCCGAGGCGCAGCGCCGCATCGATGCGGGCGAGCCGCACGTATGGCGTCTGAAGGTGCCGCGCGACCACGGCCCTATCGCCTTCACCGATGCGGTGTACGGCCCGACAAGCTTCCCAGTTGAGGTCATGGACGACATGATCCTCGTGCGCACCGACGGGAGCCCCACGTACAACTTCGCTGTGGTCTGCGACGATGCCAACATGGGCATCACGCATGTCATCCGCGGTGACGACCACCTTTCCAACACGCCGCGCCAGATCCTCATCTACGAGGCCCTGGGCCTGCCGGTGCCCACGTTCGCGCACCTGTCGATGATCCTGGGTCCTGACGGCAAGAAGCTCTCGAAGCGCCATGGCGCCACGAGCGTCGAGGAATACCGCGATCGCGGTTTCCTGCCCGATGCGATGGTCAACTTCCTGGCGCTTTTGGGTTGGTCGCTCGACGGCGAGACCACCATCATGAGCCGCGATACCATCTGCTCGGAGTTTTCGCTCGACCGCATTACCAAGAAGGATGCCATTTTCGACGAGACCAAGCTCAATTGGATGAACGGCCAGTACATTCAGAAAATGGATGCGGCCGAGTGGGTGCGCCTGAGTCGGCCGTGGCTGGCGCGCGCCCATGCCGCTGGCTACCCGTACGTGCAAACCGCCGTGGTGCCGACTCCCGACAAGAACGCGCCGGCTCCCGAGATTGAGCTCGAGCCTTTGACCGACGAGCAGCTTGCCGCCTACGATGATGAGCTTGCTGCGCAGCCGGCGTTCTACGAGGCGCTTTATCCGCTCGTTGCCGAGCGCGAGCAGCGCCTGAGCGAAGGCGAGGAAAAGCTTGCCTATATGTTCTGGGGTCCGTGTGTGCTGCTTGACGAGAAGAGCGTGAAGAAAGTCCTGTTGAAGGAAGGCGCCCGCGCAGAAGAGGCTCTTGCCGCGTGCCGCGAGGTGCTCGCCGACGAGTCGTGCGAGTGGAGCGCCGCCGTTCTGGAAGAGAAGTGCCGTGCGCTGGCTGAGCCGCTCGACATGAAGCTGAAGAACCTGCTTCAGCCGCTGCGTGTGGCCATTTGCGGCAACATGGTTTCTCCGCCGCTGTTCGAGTCGATCGAACTTTTGAGTCGCGAAGACGTGCTCGCGCGCATCGATGCCACGATGGCCGAGGTGTTCGCATAAAGGATTTGGAAGGGGTTGGGCGGATGTGCCCGGCCCCTTTTTCAATGGGAATCGCCGAAATCTGTTACGAAAACCAGTTTGTGCGCAGAATTGGGAGGTAAGGCGGATTTCCATGCGGACCATTTCGCAGATGCGGGGGTGAAATCGGCCGCAAAGCGCCTGTAATCAGCACCGCGAAGCCAAGTTTATTGCGGACAAATTGACTTTTGTGACAAGTTTTCGAGATTTGCGAAGGAATTGACGATGCTTGACGAGAATTGCCCGATCGAAGAAGTGCGCACCCTCTTTGCAAACGATCATTTTGCGACCGAGGCATGTGGATGTCGCGTTGTGGAAGCTTCGCGCGGGCACGCCGTGTGCGAGTTTGACATCGGCGACATTCACCGTAACGCTCAAGGCAACGTCATGGGCGGAGCGATTTTCACGTTGGCTGACTTTGCGCTGGCCATCGGGTGCAACATGGGCGAGGAGCCGACGGTGTCGGTTAGCAACACGATCGAGTACTTCGCGTCGACCAAGGGGTCTCGGCTGATAGCAACCTGCGAGGCGGACCGTTCGGGGCGTTCCCTCGGCTTCTATACCGTCGAGGTAACCGATGATCTGGGTGCACGCATAGCGAAGATGATCGCCACGTGCTTCAGGCGCTGATTTTGCTGCAGGCGAGTGCGGCGGGGCAGGGGCGAGCGGGCAAGACGCGGGGCCGCTCCTAGATTCGTTGTTACAGAAATCGATACGCTTTTGATGTTAGTGCGTTTCGCAAGCTGCTTCGCTCTATAATATGCCGAAACAAATTATAGGCTCATCAAAGGAGCCAGTGACAAGCGGTGTCGTGAGCGCCGCAGCAAGGAGTAGACGATGTCTCAAACGCATTCGTACTTGTTCACGTCCGAATCGGTTACGGAAGGCCATCCCGACAAGCTGTGCGACCAGGTATCCGATGCCATTCTGGATGCCATTCTGGAAAAAGAGGCCAAGCTTGCTGAGGCGGGTTACGTCTCGCCGGAGAGCGGCAGCCCCGCCTGCGTAGACGATGTGCGCTGCGCAATCGAGACGTTCACTACGACTGGCATCGTGACGGTTATGGGCGAGGTCCGTACGCAAGCTTATGTCGACGTAGATACCATCGTGCGCGATGTTGTGCGCGACATCGGCTACACCAGGGCCAAGATGGGTTTCGACGCCGAGACCTGCGCCGTTGCCAATTACATGCATGCTCAGTCAGCAGATATTGCCTTGGGAGTCGATGAATCCTACGAGGTTCAGCAGGGCGAGGTGGCCGGCGATGACGCCTACGACCGCATCGGTGCAGGTGACCAGGGCGTTATGTTCGGCTACGCCTGCAACGAGACGTCCACGCTCATGCCCATGCCCATCTACCTTGCGCATCGTCTGGCCGAGCGTCTGACGCAGGTGCGCAAGGACGGCACCGTGCCGTACCTGTATCCCGATGGCAAGACGCAGGTGACCGTGCGCTACGTCGACGACAAGCCGGTTGCCGTCGAAAAGGTGCTCGTATCTACGCAGCATCGTGCCGACGTGGAGGTCGCGCAGATCAAGGCCGACATGATCGAGCATGTGATCACGCCGGTGTTCGAGGCCGAGGGCGTTAATTGGGAAGGTGCCGAGGTCTTCGTCAACCCCACGGGCCGCTTCGTCGTAGGCGGGCCGATGGGCGACACGGGACTGACCGGCCGCAAGATCATCGTCGACACGTACGGCGGCATGGGCCGCCATGGCGGCGGCGCGTTCTCGGGCAAGGACTGCACGAAGGTCGACCGTTCCGCTGCGTACGCTGCGCGCTGGGTGGCCAAGAATATCGTGGCTGCCGAGCTCGCGGACCGCTGCGAGGTGCAGCTGGCCTATGCGATTGGCGTCGCCCGGCCGCTTTCGGTGTACGTCAACACGTTCGGCACGGCCAAAGTGGGAGAAGACGTTATCGAGCAGGCTGTCAACCAGGTCTTCGACCTGCGCCCTGCCGCCATTATCGACGCGCTTAAGCTGCGCCGTCCGATTTATCGGCTCACTTCGAATTACGGGCATTTCGGGCGCGAGCTCCCCGAGTTCACCTGGGAGCAGCGCGACCGCGTCGACGCCTTGCGCGAGGCGTGCGGGCTGTAGCGGAAATAGCGACGCTGCACGGTCAGTGATATCAGCTAGGCGAGTTTATGAAGCGGCGGGGACAGAATGCTGTCCCCGCCGCTTTTTAGAGGCAGCAATCAACTATCCTTGGGGTAACCGGTCGAATCCCACCGCATTCCCGCAGGAGGTAGCGCACTCCGGCTTGGCTTCGCCTAACATATGTGGAATTACAGGAACGGTGGCTGCAGAATCGCCGGAGTCACGCCACCTCCTGCGGGAACGCTCCATTAAACCGAGGGCGGGGCAAAACCAGTTACCCCTGGGGAACCAGTTGCCCCTGGGGTAGTTGATTGCTGTTCGCCCGGCAATGTCAACCGGCGGTTGACCTATCGGGTGGTGGGTTTTCGTAAAGTTTCCCTTGTCAGCAGGGGTCGCAGAGGGCGGCCCGCAAAAGAAGAGGGAGGCTCCCATGAAAAAGAATCTGACCGAGCTGGTATTCATCGTCGACCGCAGCGGCTCGATGGGCGGACTCGAAACCGATACCATCGGCGGCTTCAACGCCACGCTCGCGCGTCACCGCGAGGCCGAGGGCGAGGCCGTCGTGTCGACCGTGCTCTTCGATAACGAGATGAAGGTCCTGCACGATCGAGCGCCGATTTCTGAAGTAGCAGCTATGACCGAACGCGATTACCAGGTCCGCGGCTGCACCGCGCTGCTCGATGCGGTTGGCGGTGCGATTCGCCACATCGCCCGTGTGCACGGCTACCTGCCCGACGAGTACCGGCCTGAGCATACGATCATGGTCATCATCACCGATGGCTACGAGAACGCGAGCGTGAAATACGGCTATGCGGAGGTGAAGCGCATGATCGAGCAGAAGCAGGAAGAAGGCTGGGAGTTCCTGTTCCTGGGCGCCAACATCGACGCCATCGGAGAGGCGGCCAAGATGGGGATTGCGCACGACCGCTCGGCAACGTACTTGGCCGACTCGACGGGTCAGCGCGTGGCCTACGACGCCATTGCGGATGCCACCTGCGAGATGCGCGCCATGCCCGCCGGCGCTCCGCGCATGAGCGGGCATTGGAAGGAAAACGTCGAGGCCGACACCGCCAAACGCGGCGGGAAGCGTGGACTGTTCAGGCGCTAAATGTGAAAAAGGGGTCTGACCCCTTTTTCGCATTTCGATGGTTATCTACGTGGCGGGGAAGATACAATTTCAGGAAACCAACCTTTGAGCAGGGAGTGACGATGCCTTTTACGATAGAGCGAAACGATTTGGCGCTGATGCAGACCGATGTCATCGTCGTTCCGGCGAACGAGGGCTTACAGATAAACGGTGGCGCTGGCTTGGCGGTCGCGGAAGCAGCTGGGCTTGCCCAAATGCAGGCGGCTTGCGATGCGCTCGGCGGTTGCCCGACGGGAAGTGCCGTGGTTACCCCAGGGTTCGCGCTGTCGGCGAAGCATGTCGTTCACGTGGTTGGCCCCGTGTGGCAAGGCGGGGCCTTCGGCGAGGAGGAGCAACTGCGAAGCGCTTACGACAGTGCTTTGAACTGCGCAGATGAGGTTGGTGCACAGTCCGTTGCACTGCCGCTCGTGTCGGCTCATACGTTCGGGGTGCCGGTCAGGCTCTCTTTCTCCATTGCGGTCGAGGCAGTAAAGGACTTTTTGCGCGGCCACGACACCGAGGTGCATCTGGTGCTGTACGGCTCGGATGCCTTGGCGGTGGGCAAGACGTTTTTCGGCGATGTGGCCGAGTACATCGACGATCACTACGTTTCCGAATTTCATCATGTATCGAATATGCCCGCACCCGATTACAGACGCGAGCGGCCGCTTCAGGGCCCTTCCGCGCCGCTTGAGCGTTCGCGCAAAAGAAAGCCTGGCATCCTTGCTGGTTTAGCGAGAGCCGCAGACGCCGTCCAAGAGAAGGCGCAGGAGCTTGCCGAGAGCTTTTCGCATGGGAAAACGCCCCGCCATGGCGCAGATGTCGTGTGCGGCGAAGACGAGCTCGACGATGTCGAGGGTTCTTGGCTTACTCCCGAACAGGTCGACGAGATCCGTGACTCCGCATTTGAACGCGGGTTCTGTCCGTGTTGCGGCGCCGACGTGCGGGAAGCGAAAGAGCACGGTGCGAGGTTCTGCATCCGCTGTGGGTTCGATTTCTCGAGGACGGTCCCCGATGAGTGGGACGTCGAACTCGAGCTCTCGAGCGGGCCAGGGCGCTATTTGCCCGATGACGAGCGTTTGCCCTCTTACGGTTCTGCGCCCGCAGCGCCGCCGACTGTTTTCGAGGCAGGTAGTCAAGCGCTCGATGCTGCTGTGCGTTACGGGGCGCCTACCGCCATGGCACCCGAACCGGCTACAACCGAGCGCCAGGCAGCCGCCGCGGCTCTTGAATATGGTGCAGTTGAGTCCCAGTCGACTGCCGCTATGGCTCCAATACCGGCTTCGGCTGTTCCCGCAGCAAGCGAAGAGAGATTTGTTCCGTCGGCGGGGCAGGGCGACCTGGCGTCTTGGCTCAACCAGCTCGACGCGCCGTTCTCGACGACGCTGCTTGCGCTCATCGATGCGCGCGGTATGGCCGATACTGAGGTGTACAAGCGCGCGAACATGAGCCGTCAGCTTTTCAGCAAGATTCGCAGCGATGCGACATACCGGCCGACGAAAAAGACCGTGCTGGCATTGGCGGTTGCCATGGGTCTTGACCTGGGCGAAACCGAGGACCTACTGCGTCGTGCCGGCTTCGCGCTCTCGCACAGCAACAAGGCCGACGTCATCGTCGAATACTTCATCGTCAACGGTAACCACGACATCTTCGAGATAAACGAGGCTCTTTACGCCTTCGACCAGCCGCTTCTGTAGCGTGCAAAAGTGCCATAGTGCAAAAGGGTCTGACCCTTTTGCACGTTATACTGGGAAGCGTAGGCGTTAGGCGAGAAGGGGCGAGCATGCGACAGCAGGCATCGATGAGCGGGCTGTTCGCGGTCATCGTGTGCGTTGCGGTCCTGCTTTCGTTCCTGGGAGGCAATGTTGCCTGGGATGCTGGCGCGCGCGACGTGTCGCATTCCGGATGCAGCGCGGCTTTGCGCGCAGCATCCGATGCGGGCGAGGCGGTTCCCTTCAAGCTTGAAGATGTGCCTGCGTATGATGGGTCCCCGTCGGTCGAGGTGAACGGTAACGTGCCCTTCTTCACCGACGAAGATAGGGCCCGCGGAGCGTTCGAGTCGTATGCGCCTCTCGACTCGCTGGGACGCTGCGGCTCGGCATTTGCGCTCATCGGCCCCGAGACAATGCCGAAGACTACGCGCGGCGGCATCGGCATGGTGCGCCCGAGCGGGTGGCAGATTTCGCGCTACAGCTGGGTCGACGGCGAGTATCTGTTCAACCGCTGCCATCTGATCGGCTTTCTTCTGACCGGCCAAGACGCTAACGAGCGCAACCTCATAACCGGCACAAGATCGATGAATGTGAACGGCATGCTGCCCTACGAGGAACGGGTCGCCTCGTATGTGCGCTACACGGGCAATCATGTGCTGTACCGCGTGACGCCGTTGTTCGAGGGGCGCAACCTGGTGGCTTCGGGCGTGCTCATGGAGGCGGAGTCGCTCGAGGACGCCGGTGCGCGCATTCGCTTCTGCGTATGGTGCTACAACGTCGAGCCCGGCGTGCGGATCGACTATGCGACGGGACGCAACTGGGCCGATGGGA
The DNA here is from genome assembly GCA_002371495.1 of Eggerthellaceae bacterium UBA3686. Classification (GTDB taxonomy): domain Bacteria; phylum Actinomycetota; class Coriobacteriia; order Coriobacteriales; family Eggerthellaceae; genus UBA9715. Next base: position 101,075 of record DFIX01000025.1, on the reverse strand, counting down.
CGATTGGCGGGTCAGCTGGCTCGGGCGGTTTGAATGAGGCAGTCGCGTCGTCTGGGCAGGACGCGCTGGCGGAGGCGCACCCCGGGGAAAAGACCGACGATCCTGAAGCTGCCCAATCAGCAGGCGAGCTGGTTGCTGAAACTCCTGCTGCATCTGCGGTCGTTATCGATCCTGATGCAACCTACGTCCTGAACACGGGTTCGATGAAGTTCCATCGGCCCGACTGCCCGTCGGTGCAGGATATGTCGCCCTCACATCGCCAGATGTTCTACGGCACGGCTCAGGATGCCGAAAAGCTCGGCTACAAGCCCTGTGGCTGGTGCAGGCCGTAAGCTGCTTCGGTGACAATTTGGGGAGTCTCCCTTGCCTGGCAAGGGAGACTCCCCAAATTGTCAGTACCTGATTTGAGCGCCCGGCGCGTGTATACTTCAATCTTATGAAAATCGCTTCGGTCATACTCGACATACCCACTCAGGCACTCGATGCGCCTTATACGTATGGCGTTCCAGAACAGGTCGAGGACGGCGATTACGACATTTGCGTCGGTTGCGCGGTCGTCGTTCCGCTTGGCGGACGGCAGGCGGTCGGTTTCGTGGTGCAGATCGACGAATGCGAGCCCGATGCGCTACCAGGCGGGCTCGACCCCGCGAAGCTCAAGTACGTCAAGCGTGCGGTGAGCCCGCCGTACTTCGACGAGGAGGGCGCGGCGTGCGCGCAATGGCTCTCGGAGCGCTACATCGCGCCGCTGTCGGCTTGCGTGCGCCTGTTCACCCCTCCTGGCGGCGTGCCGCGCATGGTACGCGCGCCTGGCGGATACTGGAGGCTCGAGCAGCCCGCGACCGGCGAAGTTGACGACCGGTGGGTGACGTTGGGCCCGGCTGCCGCCGATTTTGTCCCGCGCAAGAACGCGGTGAAACAACAGCAGATTATCGAGGCGCTCGGCCGAGGCGACTTGCGCGCCGCCGAGCTGGCTCTGGAATTCGGAAACGTTTCTTCGACGCTCAAATCGCTTGCGGATAAAGGCGTGGTCGTCATCGAGCATCGGCGTCGCATGCGCGGCATGCCCGCGGCAACCTACGCGCAAGGCGAGCGGTTTGCGCAGCCGGGCGGATTCCTGGCGAGCCGCAGCGATGCCTGGCGGGCATTGGCGAGTGTGCAAGAGGCCGGCGAAGAGGACGGCAGCGGAGCTCGCGCGGCCGCCTATGCTCATGCGTTCGTGCCCTCGGCCAAGCCCGAGCTGACGAGTGGGCAAGCTGAAGCTCTGGCAGCGATCGAAGATGCATGCAGAAGCGGTAAGGGCGAGGTCGTGCTCGTTGATGGTGTGACAGGGTCGGGCAAGACTGAGGTGTACCTGCAGGCCATCGAGGCGACGCTGGCGCAAGGGCGTACGGCATGCGTCCTCGTACCCGAAATCTCGTTGACGCCCCAGACGGTAGCGCGCTTCCGCGGGCGCTTCGGCCCGACGGTTGCTGTCATGCACTCGCGTATGGGTGCCGGCGAGCGCTACGACCAGTGGGATTTCGTGCGCACGGGCGCAGCGCGCGTGGTCGTCGGTGCCCGCTCGGCCCTGTTCACGCCTTTGCGCAACCTGGGGCTCATCGTCATCGACGAAGAGCACGAGGGTTCCTACAAGCAAGACAGCGCCCCGCGCTACCATGCGCGCGACGTGGCGGTATGGATGGCCCGCCGCTCAGGCGCCGCTGTGGTGCTGGGGTCTGCCACGCCATCGATCGAAAGCCTGTACGCTGCCAACAAAGACCCGCTGTGGCACCAGGTCTCGCTGCCCGAGCGCGCAAACGGCCGCCCGATGCCCGAGGTCACGGTCGTCGACATGGCCCGCGAGTTCAAGGGCGGTTCGCGTTCGATGTTCAGCCGTCAGCTTGCGGTCGCGCTCGAAGAGGAACTCGGCGCAGGGCATAAGGCCGTGCTTCTGCTGAACCAGCGCGGTTTCGCCAAGTTCGTGCTGTGTCGCGATTGTGGGTTCGTACCGTCATGCCCGTCATGTTCGACGTCTCTGACGTTTCACGAGCGGGGAAACGCACTTATCTGCCATCATTGCGGATATCGCGTGCAGGCTCCGCCGACGTGCCCCGAATGCGGAAGCCCCTACTTGAAGAAGTTCGGGGCCGGCACGCAGCGCGTCGAGGATGATTTGCGCGTGCTGATCGACGGTTTCTCGAGCTTCGACGGCAATGGTGTCCCCATTATTCGCATGGATGCCGATACCACGGCGCACAAAGGCGCCCACCAGCGCTTGCTCGAGCAGTTTGGCAGCGCGCAGGCGGCGGTTCTGCTGGGAACCCAGATGATTGCGAAAGGCCTCGATTTCGACGACGTGACGCTTGTGGGCGTCATCAACGCCGATACCCAGCTGCACCTGCCTGACTACCGGGCCGCCGAGCGGACCTTCGATCTGATCGAGCAGGTCGCCGGCCGGGCTGGCCGCGCCAAGCTCGAGGGGCGCGTCATGGTGCAGACCTACGAGGCATCGAATGCGGCGATCCGCGCTGCCGCCTGCTACGACCGGGCGAGCTTCTTGCGCGACGAGCTGCCGAAGCGTCGCCTGCTGGGCTACCCGCCGTACGTGCGCCTGGCCAACATCTTGGTTTGGGGCGCGGAGGAGGGCGCCGTGCATAGCGCGGCCGTAAAGCTCTACGAGGAAATCGCGTTGCGCGTTCGCGACTACGGCGGCGAGGGCTGGCAGGTTTTGGGCGCCACGCCGTGTGTTATCGGCAAGCTGCGCAACTCGTTCCGCTGGCATATCGTGGTGAAGGCGCCGCTTGGAGCCGACGTTTCGCATGTGCTGCTGCCGTTGTTTCGTGCCCGCAAGGCCGATTCCAGCGTGAACGTGGCCGTCGACGTCGATCCGCAGAGTTTGCTCTAAGCTGTGACCAGGCAAATGGGTTGCCTTACCTGGTAAGGTAACCCATTTTTTTCATACTTGAACATTTGCCCAGAAACATGGTATTATCTTTTGCTGTACATTTGCGCCCAAAAGGGCGTCTACAGTTTGTTTGGCGGCTTTTCGAAAGGAAGTTCACGTGGCTGATACTCCAGAGAAGATCGAAGAGAATGCCAAGAAAACCCCAACAAGGAAGAAACCCGTGACAAAAGACGAGACCACTGTAACCGAAGCGAACGAAGAGCAGACCGAAGCGACCGAAGTGCAGGACCAGAAAAAGGCGCCTGCGAAAAAGGCATCGGCCCGCAAGCCGAAGGCCAAGAAAGAATCTGAGGCAGAGCCCAAGCCGAAGGCAGTCGAAGCGCCCGCGGTCGAGCCCGATGACGAATTCAACGACGATGACGACCAAGAGCCCGACCAGGCAGATGTGCCCGCGGCCGAGCTCGACAAGGTCGAGGCCGACAACGTACGCGTCGACGAAACTGAAGAGGATCTGCTCGAGGGCATTCCCGAAGAGGAGCTGAAAGCGGCGTCCGACGTGGCGCTTCCCAAGGTCACTTCGCGCTCGAAGGTCAAGTCCACGCGCCGTCGCTCCACCGATTCGGGCGTTACCATGCTGACCGGCGACCCGGTGCGCATGTACCTGAAGGAAATCGGCAAGGTGCCGCTGCTGACGGCCGCCGAAGAGATCGACCTGGCCATGAAAATCGAGGCCGGTGTCGCCGCGACCGAAGAGCTCGAGCGTGCCGAGGACGAGGGCGTCGAGCTGCCCCGTCGCGAGCTGCGTCGCCTTGGCCGCATCGAGCAGGTCGGTCTTGATGCAAAGCAGCAGCTCATCGAAGCAAACCTTCGTCTGGTCGTCTCGATTGCCAAGCGTTACGTGGGCCGCGGTATGCTGTTCCTGGACCTGATTCAGGAGGGCAACCTGGGCCTCATCCGCGCGGTCGAGAAGTTCGACTACAAGAAGGGCTTCAAGTTCAGCACGTATGCCACGTGGTGGATTCGCCAGGCCATCACGCGTGCAATCGCCGACCAAGCCCGCACGATTCGCATTCCAGTGCATATGGTCGAGACCATCAACAAGCTCGTACGCATCCAGCGTCAGCTGCTTCAAGAACTCGGTCGCGAACCGACCCCCGAGGAAATCGGCGCCGAAATGGGCCTTACGGCCGAGCGCGTCCGCGAGATCCAGAAGATCAGCCAAGAGCCGGTCTCGCTCGAGACGCCTATCGGCGAAGAGGAAGACTCCCAGCTCGGTGACTTCATCGAGGACAACGAGGCGGTCGTCCCGCCCGATGCCGCGAGCTTCAGCATGCTGCAAGAGCAGCTGAGCAAGGTGCTCGACGGCTTGGCCGAGCGCGAGCGCAAGGTCATCAGCCTGCGATTCGGGCTCGAGGACGGGCATCCGCGCACGCTCGAGGAAGTCGGCCGCGAGTTCGGCGTTACGCGCGAGCGCATTCGCCAGATCGAGTCGAAGACACTGGCAAAGCTGCGTCATCCGTCCCGCTCGAGCAAGCTGAAGGATTATTTGGAAGACTAAGCGGCTCGGCTGTGCGAGCAGTTTGTCGGCTGGCAGTTTTTTATCTAACATACTTATCCCGCCGCGTTTCCGTTGGCGGGGGCGCGCTTCGGCTTGGCTTCGCCTAATCCTATGTTATTACAGGAACAGTGGCTGCAGAATCGCCGAAGTCACGCCCCCGCCAACGGAAACGCTACGTTATGGGACTGTAGGTGGCAATAGGCGTTACAGAACGTACGTGCAAAGTTGCAACTCGGGAGCCGCTTAGTCTTTTTGGGCGGGGAAGGGAACGTCGTGGAACTGGAATTCTTTGCAAGCTGTTTGGCCGGGTTCGAGCAGGTGCTCGCGCAGGAGCTGCGCGAGCTGGGCATCGAGCGCGTGCGCCCCTTGGGCGGCGGCGCGGCCTTCTTCAGCGATGCTCAGCTGGCCTTGCGAGCCTGCCTTTGGTCGCGCATCGCCTCGCGTATCCTCATGGTCGTCGGCCGCGTGAACGCCGGCGATGCCGATCTGCTGTATGCCGGTGCATACGATATTGCCTGGGAGAACGTGCTAGCTGATGACGCTACCATGGCTGTGCGAGCGCATGGCGCGAACGATCAGCTGCGAAACGAACGCTTTACGGCGCTCAAGGTCAAAGATGCCATAGCCGACCGCATGCGCGCAATGCGGGGCGTGCGCCCGACGGTTGACACGGCGGCGCCACGCGCGGTCGTGGACGTGCGCGTGCGCGAGAACCGCGCCACCATTTCCCTCGATTTTTCGGGCGAGGCGCTGGGCCATCGCGCTTACCTGGCTCCCGACGAGCGCGAGGATGCGGCGCTTGCCTGTACCATGGCAGCTGGGGCTCTTGCGCTCGGCGGATGGGGCGAGCTTGCTTCCAAGGGCGCGTTTTTCATCGACCCCGCTTGCCGGGACGGCATCATGCTGGTCGAGGCGGCGCTTTGGGCCTGCGATTGCGCGCCGGGCCTTTTCCGCAAAAAATGGGGCTTTACGGGTTGGTCCGGGTTCGACCAGGGCAAATGGGGTAATTTGCTCGCAGAGGCGTCGACGCGATTTGCCGCTGGCTTGTCCAAAGTGGGAGGAAAAGATGCGCTTGCGCCGCGGGCGGCAGAGCTGCTCGGCGATTCCGCCCCGCAGCTTGCGGTCTTGTCTCAGGCCGACTTGCGCGATGCTCCGCTACCTGACCTCGATAGGGTGCATTTCCTGGGCACGACCACCTCTTCGCCGTTCATCACCCGCGCGCGCAATCACGTGCGGCATGCCGGCCTTCGTTCGGTCGTGAGCGTCGAGCAGGGCGATGCGGAGGTTTTGCCCAAGCTCGTGGGCGACCACAAGGCCTTGCGGCATGCGCACCTGACGATGGTCGCCTGCAATCTGGATGCGGCTTCTCGTTCCGATGCTCCAGCGCTCATCCAAGCCGACGAAGCCTCCTTCGCCGCGGCTGCGGCGCTCAGCCGCGATGGTTCGCGTTCGGTGGCCGTCGGCGGACAAGACGTGGCTCTGCGCTTTGGTTTTGAGCCGGCGGACTCGCACAAGGTGGGCCGCGGACGTATCCTCACGCATGTCGAGGTTTACGATCAGCGCCCTGCAGGCGCGCGTTCTATCGAAGTGCCCGACATGCAAGGGGGCGCCCCTCATTCCGTCGAGGTTTTCGAACCTGCATCCGAGCAGTTTGCGGCTCGTTTGCGCAAGGTGCTCAAAGAACGACGCAAATGGGCCGAGCGCGAAGGGGTTACGTGTTTCCGCATCTATGACGCCGACTTGCCCGATTATGCTGTGGCAATCGATTGGTATACCGGATCGGGCGATGCGCGCGGCAACGATTACCTGCATATTGCCGAGTACGCGCCGCCTGCCTCGGTCGACGCCGACAAAGCGCGACGGCGTTTCAAAGACGTGCTCACGATAGCGCCCGTCGTGTGCGGCGTGAGGCCCGACCACGTGTTCTCGAAGACGCGGGTGCGCGAGAAGGGCGGCGGACAGTATCGCAATGCCGGGCAGCGCGCCTACGTGACCCACATCGAGGAAGGCGGGTTCTCGTTCGAGGTCGATTTAGCGGGCCGCTTGGACACCGGAATCTTCCTCGATCATCGTCTAACGCGCTCGCTCGTCCGCGAGCGCATGGCAACCAAGGGCGACGATGCGCGCTTCCTGAACCTGTTTGCCTATACGGGCACTGCGTCGGTGTATGCGGCAGCCGGAGGGGCGAAGACGACCACGACGGTCGATCTGTCGCAGACGTATCTCGATTGGGCCGGGCGCAATATGACTGCCAACGGCTTTGACGGGCCCCAGCACGAGTTCGTCAAATCTGACGTCATGCGCTGGATTGCCGATACGCGCCACACCAACCGCCGCTTCGAGCTGATCTTCGTCGATCCGCCGACATTCAGCAATTCCAAGGCCATGGGCAAGCGCACTTGGGATGTGCAGCGCGATCACGTGGAGCTGCTGATCGGCGTTTCGCGGTTGCTCTCGCGCAACGACGGCGAGGCGATATTCTCGTGCAATTTGCGCTCGTTCAAGCCCGATGTCGACGAGCTGGCCAAATACGGCATAGTCATTCGCGACATCTCCGCCGAGACGATACCCGCCGACTTTGCGCGCAACCCCAAGATTCACAAGTGCTACCTTGTGACGCGTAGCTAACGGCGCGTGGAGCGTGGAGCGAATATGGGCGGACAATTTCCTCGCGGGAAATGAGAAAGCTTGTATTAGAATAGTCAGGCACGAAAGGGCCTATAGCTCAATGGTGGAGCAGGGGACTCATAATCCCTGGGTTGGGGGTTCGAATCCCTCTGGGCCCACCATGCATTCTTCAACGTCCCCTTTATGGGGACGTTTTCGTTTCGGGGATGTTTCGCTCCTTCCTTTTCTCGGCCAGAGTGCTATTGTGATTCGAAATACTTTGAGCTAGCCGACGGCAAATCGAAGATTCGAAAAGAGGGCTTATGAGCCAGTCTGATGAACAGACAGAACAAGTATCCGGTAGCGCAGTCAAGCGATTTCTCGACCGCAAGGACATAGAGGTATCGTTTCAGCGCTACGCAATCGATGCGCTTTCGGCAATGGCGCAAGGTCTGTTCGCATCGCTGCTCATAGGGACCATCTTCAATACCATCGGAAACGTGTCGGGCATGACAGTGTTCAACGACATCGGTGGTTTTGCGCAGGCAATGGCGGGCCCCGCGATGGCTTGCGCAATCGGTCATGCGCTCAAATGCCCGCCCCTCGTGCTGTTTTCGCTGATCACGGTCGGTTATGCTGCCAATACAGCAGGCGGTGCAGGCGGGCCGCTTTCGGTGCTCGTCATCGCAATTATCGCAGCCGAGCTCGGTAAGGCCGTGTCGAAAGAGACGAAGGTCGACATTTTGGTGACGCCTGCGGTGACGGTCGGCTTGGGGTGCGCGCTGGCATTGCTGATCGGTCCTTGGATCGGCCAGGTGGCCAGCGCCATCGGGGCTTTCATTATGTGGGCGACCGAGTTGCAGCCCTTCCTCATGGGCATCGTCGTCAGCGTGGTCGTAGGCGTGGCGCTAACGCTGCCGATTTCGTCTGCTGCCATTTGCGCGGCCCTGAGCCTGACGGGGCTCGCGGGTGGCGCGGCGCTCGCCGGCTGCTGTGCGCAGATGGTGGGATTCGCCGTGGCGAGCTTCCGCGACAACGGGTGGGGCGGAGTCGTCTCGCAGGGCCTTGGCACCTCGATGCTTCAAATGGGAAACATCATGCGGAAGCCCGTCATATGGGTGCCGGCCATCGTCGCGTCGGCTGTGACCGGCCCTATTGCTACCTGCGTCTTCGCTATGCAGCAGAATGGCCCTGCAATCGCCTCGGGCATGGGCACGTGCGGCTTGGTGGGGCCGATCGGCCTGTATGCCGGCTGGGTTTCCGACGGCATCGCCATCGGTGCGGTCGAATGGCTGGGCATGGCGCTCGTCTGCTTCGTGCTGCCCGCGCTGGTCAGCTGGCTCGTAACCTTCGCCTTGCGCCGTGCCGGCGTCATCGCCGATGGCGATATGAAGCTCGACGCGTAAATCGCGCGCGGCGCGTTTCGTGTCAGTTCCATCCCTCCGCGAAACCGCAGGTGAGATGCGCATCGGCCTGGATCCATTCTACGTCCCGCCCCTGCCGCCAGGGCAGCTTCGTTTAATTCGAAAGTAGTCCAGGACGCCTGGTTCGCCTCAACCAACACCCCGGAAGCAAGCGATTACACGCAGGGTATCAGCCTTGGGTATCAGCCCTTCAAATAAGGTGGCGGAGCGAAACCGCAGGTGAGGTGTGACATCGGCGATTCTGCAGCCACTGTTCCTGTAATACATTTAGATTAGGCGAAGCCAAGCCGATGCGCACCTCACCTGCGGTTTCGCGGGGGGGATGGAAGTGAATTAGCGGGCTTTCTCGTAGCCGTACATGACGTAGGCTTGCGAGGTCAGCAGGTCCAGGTCCCAGGTTTGCGACGAGCGCTCGACCGAATACGGGTCGTTGATGATGGCCTTGCCGTCTTTCGCGAGTCCGGTTGCCACTACGTAATGTCCCGTTGCGGTAAAGTACCCGGGAGCCAGGTTGATGATGACGACCTTGTCGTGGTCAAGTGCGCTTTTGAGCGATTCGACGTCGGGGTAGAGCTCCTCGCATTCCAGGCCCAGCTGCTCGGCGGTCTCGGTAAAGAACGTGCCGACCGTGCCTTCGTATTCGCTCATATAGCCGCCCTCGTCAGCGAATTTGCCCATGTCGTAGGGATTCTTGTCGGTCTTGCCGGTAAGACCCTGGTACACCATGGCCATCGACGTCGGTCCGCATCCGGTCAGGCCGAATGCCGCGCCGCTGTAGGTGGTGTAGCCCCACCGACGATCCCACTGGTAAAAATGCGGAATCGAGGTGTCGGGAACTCCCGACGAGGGGGACGAGGTGCTCATGGCGAGCGATTTGTCTTCGTTGACGGACTCTTGTGGGTATGACGTGGGAAAATTGCGCACGTAGTCGATTGCGCTCGGCTCGTCGGCCGCGAGCTTAAGCACCTTGTACTGCACTTCTACGCCGTCGATGGCGAATGCGCTGGGATGCGCCGCAATCCAGAGCGCATCGGCGCTGCTCCTGCATCGCGCGAGCAACTTGGCCGAGGTCTCGTCGCCGAGAAGCTCGGTCAGCGCGGCTTCGTGCGATTCCTGTGTGTTCAGCGAATTGACCGAGCGAGCGTTCTGCACATCGCTTTTCGCCTTGGTCATAGCCGAAATAACGAGGTCCGAGATGCTCTCGGGCTGCGAAGCCTGGGCGGTCGCGCCCGACTCGCCAGAAGAGGCGCCCGTCGCCGCGGGGCTCGCTGCGCTGCTTTCGGTGCCGCCCGCAATGCGCGAGCAGCTAGGGATGATGAGGGCGAAAACGAGGATGATCACGATAATCGCGGCAGCAAGGGGAATCACGATGGGAGGGACGGAAGCCGGCAGCTCGAACGACAGCGGGCCGATTTCCACCTGGCGCGTTCCGCCCGAAGCTGCCTGCCCTGATTTGCGGTCAGTTTGGGCGGGCTTTGCCGGACGCGATGACGAACGCTCTCGCAAAGCCTCGTTGCGAGAGCGTTGTACCTGATGGGAGGTTTGGCGTGACGCAGAGGAGCTCGTAGCGCCCCTGCGCTCCATGCGTGTTTGCAGTCGCTCGCGCGCAGCACGGCGAGCATCGTCGTCTTCGTAAGGCATAGTTCGTCTCCAGTGTGTTTGCCTTCGTTGGTGTTAGTGTACGCCAAAAATGGACGAAGACCGAGGATTAAACTCGGTTTTTGGAATAACTATTCGAGGATTCCCCGGGAGTTTCCTAGCTCTGCTGTCCTCATTCTCGTTACGTCTTGCGAACCTGCGGGTGGGGTGCGAAAACCTTGGCGAGACAGAGGCGCGGGCCCCGTTACACGCGTTTTATTTTGGCGACGAAGAAGCCCTCGTAGAGGTCGGTAGGGGCGAGGCAGAGCGCACCGGGTATGCGTGTGGGCAGAAGCGGCAGGGCGCGGGCGGCCTCGGAATCGAAAAGCGGCTTAGGCGCATCGGAGTCGACGGGGTCGGCGCCGTCGGTATCTTGGTCGGTTGCGACCAAAGGGACGATTTCGAACGTTGCCTTGCGTCGCGCCTGTCGAAGGCCAGTCTCGACGATGTCTTCGTTTTCGCAGGCCAAAACCGAGCAGGTTGAGTACACGAGCACGGCGCCCGGCTTCAGCATTGCAAGCGCCTTGGCAAAGAGCGCTGCTTGCGACTTGCGCGACTTCTGCACGAGTGCGGGCGTGAAGCGCTTTGCCGTGCGCGGGTCGCCGGCTCGCAACGTGCCCGAACCCGAGCAAGGCGCGTCGAGCAGGATGCGATCGAACGAGAAGAAATCATCCATGCGCCGCGCGTCGACCTGCATCACGGTGACGTTGGGCGCGCCGAGCTTTTGCAGGTTGTAGCGGAGCTTTTCTGCGCGCGGGGCGTGCATTTCGCAGGCGGTGAGGTATGCGCGGTTGCCCGCGAGCGCCGCAATCTGGGTCGTCTTGCCGCCGGGTGCCGCGCACATGTCGCAGACGTCTTGCCCTGGTTGCGCGTCGAGGGCAAGCGCGGGAATCATCGAGGAGAGGCTTTGCAGGTAGACCTTTCCTTCCTGGTATATCGGGAGGTCCCATACGGCCCGTTCACGCACATCGGGAAGTACGAACGCATCATCGTACCAGCTGACAGCCTCATGTGCTATGTTTGCGTCGTCGAGCGCGCCGGCTACTTCGTCGCGCGAGGCCAGCAGCGTGTTGGCGCGCAGCGTGACGGGTCGCGTTGCCGAGCAACCCTCGGCGATGCGTGCGATGTCATCGGCGCCGTATTGCTCTGCGAGCAGCGGCTCGAAGAAATCGGGAAGCGAAGGCGTTGTTGCGGGCGCGTCAGACATGGTGCTCCTCTCGCGGGCGAATCGGCACCAGGCTATTATTTCACAATCAGCGCTATCGGGGGGTATCGGGTGTCGAAGTTGGCCGTTGGAAGGTGGAGCCATGCGGCGGAAAGGGGAGCCTCCCTTGCCAGGAAGGGGAGGCTCCCCTTCCTGGCAAGGGAGGCAATTATCGGCGCAGCAGCTCTTCGAGCGTAAGGTCCAAGCCGCTGGCTATGCGGGCGAGCGTGTCGAGCGTGGGGTTGCCGTTGCCTGATTCGATGCGGTTGAGGGTCACGCGGTCGAGCTCGAGAACAAGTGCGAACTTGCGCTGCGAGAACCCTTTCTCGGAGCGCAGTTGGGCAATGCGCAAGCCTAGTTTGCGCTTGAAATCCCTGTTTGTTTCGTCATTTCCGACCATACAGTAAGCGTATGCGCAACCCCATTGCCCAATGGTAGGGAATACACAACCGTTTCTTTACAGTTCTGGGGCGTGGCTTTAGCGTTGCGTACCGCGTGCGGCCTTTGGGCTTTGCGTTCCGGGGGCCGCCTTTTCCGATGGTTTGCCAGCTTTATGCGGTACGATTTCCAAAACGGGGAAGCTAGTTGAAAGCGGAAGGTGCGATGCAGGTTGGGAAGTGCCCCTCATGCGGTTGTGGGCTCGTCGAACAGGCGGCGTTCTGCGCGCGCTGCGGCGACCCGTTGCCCGATGCGCCTGCTTACGACCAAATCGATTACGCTGCCTTCATTAGCTACCGTCACAGGTCGCCTGATCGGGAAGTCGCGGCAAAGCTGCATCGGGCAATAGAGCGCTATCGGCTCCCGCGTTCGGTGGCGGCTGAATATGGGAGCCGCACGCTTGGCAGGGTGTTTCGAGATCAGGACGAACTTCCCGCGACGGGCTCGTTGCCCACCACCATCAGCGAGGCGCTGAAGCGTTCGGGCGCCCTCGTCGTCGTGTGCTCGCCCGAAACGGCCGAGAGCGAATGGGTCGCGCAGGAAATCGAGCTTTTTTGCGCCTATCATGGGCGCGATCGCGTCTTCGCAGCATTGGCGAAGGGCCCGTCGAAGCGGAGCATTCCGCCTGTCTTGCGAGAGCGCCTGATCATCGGGCCGGATGGACAACAAGCGGTTGTCGATGTCGAACCGCTTGCTGCCGACCTCCGTTCTGACGGCACGAGCCGTTTCGATACCGAGAAGCTGCGGATCATCGCCGCCTTGGCAGGCTGCTCGTTCGACGACCTGCGCCAACGCGACAAGTCGAGGCGCATGCGTCGTGCCGTAGGCATTGCGGTCGCAGCCTTTGCCGCCATCGCGCTCGTCGTCGGCATGGTGCTTTTCAGCTCGCGAATCGTCGGGCAACATCGCGACGAGGCTCTAGTCGCTGAATCTCAGCAGCTCGCTGCCGAGTCGCAACAACTGCTCGCGCGGGGCGACCGATACGAGGCGATCGAAACCGCGCTTTCGGCTCTGCCCCAGTCGTCGTCCGACACATCGCGGCCCCTGGTGGCCGAAGCCAAGCAGGCGCTCGAGGATGCGCTGCAGGTACATGATGACCGCTCGGCGTTTTGGCGTCCATCGTATTCTCTTTCGACAGAGCACAGCTTGGGGCTTATTGACAACGCGTGCATGACCCATGCCCCAGACGAATTACCGGCGGGGGCAGGCACAATAGCGTTTTGCCCGCTCGGCGATTACTTTGCGGTTAGCGACGGCGCGGGCGCCATTGCGACCTACGAGTTGTCGACCGGACGCATGCTCGCGTCGTGCCAAATGCCCGAGGCGGCCGGTGCGACAGATGTGCCGGATGCTGGGGAAAGCGCAGGTTCGTCTGGCCAGGCCCGCCTCGAATCGGATCGCGCGGGTGCGCCCTCGGGAAGCCCGGAAGACGAGAGCACGTCACGTTCGGTTTTCGGGGATGTCGGCATCGTCGGGGCCGAGGCTCCTTCGGGCGATTCGATGGAGGCTACAGGGCAACCGGGGTTCTACGTGCGCAAGGCAATCGCCCTGCCCGATCGGCTGGTCGTGGCCAACGCGTCAGGAGAGGGCGCTCTTGCCGGGTTCGAGCCCCGAACCGGAAATGTCGTTTGGTCGCACGAGAAGGTTTCGGTTGCAGCGTTGTCCCAGATAGGCGACTCGTCGCTTCTGGACATCGCGGAATTTGACCCTCGGGGAAACGCGCTAATCGCGTGCATCGACGCCACGACAGGCGAGGTCATGGGTTCTCGGTTTTACGAGAAAACGCCCTTGACGTCGATCGAGCGCGGGGTGTGCAGCGCAGCCGGCCCGTTGCCGAACGAGTTTTACGTTGCGCTCGGCAACACGCTGGCGCGTATGGATTTGACGGAAGGGTCCATACAAACCGTCGGCTTGGCATACCCCGAAATGGCGATGCTGCATTATGACGATGGGGTTCTTATCGCTGGTACAGTCGGGGCGTACGACGGTGAAGAGGTGGAACTCGAGTATGCGATCGAGGCTTTCGACGTCTCGCAAGGCAAGCTCGAGCCAAAGTGGAGACACGATGGAAAGCTCGCGTCCGAGATGCTCGAGAGCGCGGGATTGGTGACGCTTGTGCCGGCATGGCCGCAACTGCATGGCTTCACGACCTACGACGGCGGAGTCGTGGCAAGCGCCGGGCGCAACGTGTACGTGTTTGACCGCGACACTGGCGAGGAGGTCTACGAACACGGCTTCGCGAGCACGGTGCTCGACGCGTTCGTGTTGGGAAGCGACGATGATGAGGCGAATCGCCTGTTCATAATGTGCGTCGACGGCACAATCGTCATCGAGAATCCCGAGAGCCCCACTCGCAACTACGATGGCGATGCTTTTCGGCTACAGCTCGGCTCGCCGATCAGATGGGGGAAGTTCATGAGGGGCGAGAATTCCTACCAGTTTGCCGCGGCATCGGCCGCCGCCGACGATCGCCTCGTTGTTTTCGATACCGGTTCCCTGCAAAGCCGTGGGAACGATCGCGACTACGGTTTAGACGAGCTCCTCGAGCTCGCGCATGCCGAGCTCGAGCGGGCCGGTCGCTAATGGGCGCCTGCCACCCATCTTTTCGTACCTTTGCTATTTCGCGACGGCGAGGCCGACGCTCGCGAGCAGGGCGGGGATGTCTCGCACCGAGCTTCGGGTCCATTCGCGCGCCCGATCGGGAAGATCGTCCCAGTCCACGAGGTAGGGGCTTTGCTTGGCGCTGATATCCTTATGCTCCGCGGGTGTCCATCCGGCGGCGGTGCGCTCCTCGCACCAGCGACGGTGTTCCAGGATGGCCAGGCACTCGACTTCGCTCGGGCGCAGCGACCCGATGCGCTGATTGGGGTAGCAGCTGGCCAGCGGGATGATGCGGTATCCCAACACCCTCAGCTTGTCGGGGATGCTCTGTACGCGTTCGATTCCCGAGGCGCGAAGGTCTTCGGGCTGAAGCGCGAAGCTCGCGAACTGCGGTCGTTCGCCGGCGGCGCGTCGTGCGCCAAGGTAGTTGACATAAGCTCGCTGCGCGAGCTCGGTTATGACGTCGGTGCCGACGGGTTTGCCCTCGACGGGCAGAAGGTCCAGATTGTCGGCCAGTAGTGGGCGTGCGTGCATGGGCCCGTAAACCGCGCAGACGACGGTATTCCAAATAAGCTGCTCTTTCGCCGAGAGCCACGTTGGCAGATCGGGCCCGTACCCGTCGGCTTCGGTATTCGGATTGGACTCGCGCACATCGTGCACCGCGCTTATGAGATTGCCGATTTCGCAGGCTGCCAGCGGCGAGTCGGAAGTCGACAGTTCGCGCTGATAGGTGTCGAGCGCCTCGCTCATGGTATCGCGGAAGTAGTCGCAGAGCGCCTGGGCGTATCCCATTTCCGCGAATCGATCTCGCAGCGCATCGGCGATGGCGCACATGACGTCAGCATCGTTCCACCAAGTGCCTGTAACGAGCTCGATTCTGTCTTGTAGACACCATGCCGGCAGCAGGTCGTAGAGCGCATCGAGCGACGCTGTATCTGAATAGGTTTCGTAGATGGCCGACTCAGCTTCGACATCGGCCACGATGGCGCGCAACGAGTCGCCGTTTCCGCGCCCGTTCGCGTCCATGGCCTCGGCAACCGAATGCGCGCATGTGCGGAAATCCTGTACAGGCCCTTTCCCGCTGCCCGCACGCTCGGCCCCGCCGCGTCGATTGTTCGTAGCGAACGGCGGACAGAAGCGCTCGAAGGCTACGATGACCTCATGGTCGCTTAGGGTGTTCAGCTTCATGGTGTGGCTGTTCCAGGCACTGATGGCCCGTAGGCACCTTCGCGCGTCATCTGCGCTGGAGCAGGCGTCGATGATGCGATCCTCGTAGGCTGCGCGCCAGTAGTTCACATTGAAGAGCAGCCGGTCGATGCTCGCCTGCGTGCCGCGCCGGAGCCCGGCTCGGTCATCGGATTCGGCGATGGGCGACGGAGAGGGCGCGGACGTTTCGTGCGATTGCATGCAGGTAGGTTCCGCTGGGGCGTCATGACCCCCTGGCTCTTCGCCTATGGGCTCCAGGGCACTGTTCCAGTTGAAGCTTTGATACGCGCTTATGGCGATCTTCACGATCTCGATGGGCTTCAGCTCGCTTTTGCGCCGCTCTTTCTCGTGAGCAAGCGCCTTCGCTACTGCGTCCACAGCCTGTTTCGGTTTAGGTTTCGCCCGTGTCATCGTTTCGACCTGCCTTCCGGCCGCATGTCCTGCTTTGATTATGATACGACGTTCCTGTTTTGCCATTGGGCAATGACGAAATACGGTGCAAGGTCGGCTCCCTTGTTTCGCTTGCTAAACGGCGGCCGGTAACGCCTTCCAGCCGCGTTTCCCGTTGCCGGCCATAGTGCAAAAGGGCCTGACCCTTTTGCACGGTGTCGAAGCTTTAGTGGAAATAAAGTCATGGTTGCGGAAACGGGGGTAGGTTGAGTACGATTCTGCATCAGCGGCATTGGGTGCTGCTGACGCAGAATGTAGGGCAGAAGGGGAGCACATGGCAAATACGGCGCCGAAACACGGCAAGGAACCAGATCAGGAGCGCAGCCATTTCGGGTCGCGCCTCGGATTCATTTTCGTAGCGGCTGGGTGCGCTATCGGATTGGGCAATGTCTGGCGTTTTCCGTTTATCACAGGTCAGTATGGCGGTGCAGCGTTCATACTGCTTTATCTGGTATTCCTAGCCATCTTGGGCTTGCCGATCATGGTCATGGAGTTCTCGGTTGGCCGCGCAAGCCAGCGCTCGACGGCGCGGTCGTTCCACGTGCTGCCTTCCAAGGCGAATTTCCGCTGGTTCTCGTGGTGGGGCTACGTCGGCTCGATGGTGCTCCTGATGTTCTACACCACTATCTGCGGTTGGATGCTCGCCTACGTTCCCCGTATGGCGAGCGGCATGTTCGCAGGTGCCACCGCAGAGACGTCGGGAGCGGCGTTCGCGGCGCTCACAGCCAACCCCTCAGAGCTCATCGCGTGGATGCTCGTCTCGGTGCTCATTGGCGCGGTAGTATCTGCCATGGGCTTGGAAAACGGCGTCGAACGCGTCTCGAAGTTCCTGATGAGCGCCTTGTTCATTATCCTTGTAGCGCTGTGCGTGCGCTCTGTTACGTTGCCGGGCGCAGGCGATGGCCTGAGCTTCTACCTGCAGCCCGATTTCGGGAAGCTGTTCGCCGGCGTGACGGTGGGCGAACAGCTTGGAACGTTCGGCGATGCTGTATATGCCGCCATGGGCCAGGCGTTCTTCAGCCTGTCGGTGGGCATGGGCGGCATGGCTATCTTCGGCTCGCGCATCGGGCGCGACCACAGCCTGACGGGTGAAGCCCTCTCGGCGACCGGCCTCGACACCATCGTGGCGCTTATGGCCGGCCTTATCATCTTCCCTGCGTGCTTCGCCTACGGCATCAGCCCCGATGCCGGACCGTCGCTCGTGTTCGTGACGTTGCCGGTGGTGTTCGGACAGATGCCGCTCGGCGAAGTATGGGGCACGCTGTTCTTCCTGTTCATGAGCTTTGCGGCGCTCTCGACCGTCATTGCCGTGTTCGAGACGCTTGTGACCTGGACGGAAGACCGCTGGGGAACTCCGCGTCGCAAAGCGGTGCTTGGCAATGCCGTTGCGCTTGCCGTGCTGAGCATTCCATGCGCGCTCGGTTTCAACGTGCTGTCCGATGTGGTCGTGCCAGGTATCGGCGACATCCAGGGCGTTGAGGACTTCATCGTCTCGAACAACATCCTGCCCCTTGGCGGCCTCATCTTCACGTTGTACTGCACGCGCAAGTTTGGCTGGGGCTGGGACAATTTCATTGCAGAGGCAGATGCCGGGCATGGCATCAAGTTTCCCCGTTTCTTGCGTCCGTGGTGCACGTGGGGCATACCCGCGCTCATGATCATTGTGTTCATCATGGGCTACATTCCCAAATTTGCCTTCTGGCTGGGACTATAACGGCGGAAAAACCAGGGGACAATCAGGCTGCAGCGGCTCCGAGCAGGGTTGCGCAAGCCTTTGAATACTCAGCTGGTGTTGCTTCGTCGCCCTCGAGCACCCAAGCAAGATCGGCCATGCAGTTGAGGAACCAGGCTTCGTACTTTGCGTCGAACGTGCAGATGCGAAGTTCGTAGCCGGTGTCGGCATTGCTTGGCTGCATGCGCTCGAACACGGCGGGGATCAGCGCCCCGATTAGGATCCGGTCGGCCCTATGGTCGGGCGAATCGACGAACGCGTACTTGCATTTGCCCGAGAGCCTCGTGGTCAGCTTCATGTGGTTGCGCTGTGTTTGCGTGCGTTCCATAATGCTCCTTTCATCCGTTCGTGCCATGCCTGCATTGTCTGGCAAACCCCGAATGCTACGTGTCCCGCAAATGGGATAGATTAAAAAGTGATTGTTACCGCCCACACCACAGCAGCCCAGGTCGGCGGCAGGGTGCGTAGCCGCTTCCGCAGCTACTGACTTCTAATTTACGCAAAACGCGAGGAGCCGTAGGCCTAGCGCCCTGCCGCCGACCTGGGCGGACGATTGAGAGGCCAGTGTGGACAGTAACATGTGATAGTGCCCGTAGCCCTGTTGCATTTCTCACTTTAGCTCGCCTAAGTGTGCCAGGGCTACGAGCCCTGTCGCACTTTTGGTATGCTGGTTGCGCAAATAACGAGGGAAACGGGGCGAATATGCCAGCAGATTTGGGAAAGACGCTGCTCGTTGCCAACCCGATGGCGCAGCGGGGCAATGGCGCGCAGGCAGCCAAGATCGCCCGCGAGCTTCTCGGGCAATGGGTTGGCGAGGACTTGCTTGAGTTCGTGCTGACTGACCATCCGGGACATGCAACCGATATAGCCTTCGGGCGAGGTGGGCGCTTTCGGACGGTGCTCGCGCTTGGCGGCGACGGCGTCGTGCACGAGACAGTGAACGGCTTGATGAGGCTTGCGGCTGACGATCGGCCGCGGTTCGGCGTGATCCCCGTGGGTTCCGGCAACGATTACGCGCGGACCCTCGGCATGTCGGAATCAGTGCCCGACGCTGTCGTGCAGCTCATCGATGCGCGCGAGGTGCGTGCCGACGTGGGATGCTGCAATGGAGAGTATTTTGCCGAGACGCTCTCGTTCGGGCTCGATGCAGCCATTGCGCTCGATACCGTCGAACGCCGCAAGCGCACGGGCGAGCAGGGCACGGTCCTTTATCTTAGAAGCGGCATAGACCAGCTATTGCATCATCTCGACCTCTTTCACTTCAGGGCCCACCTCGACAATCCTTCCAATGCAGCTGACGGGCAAAGCGGCACCCATGCTGACGTGCGCATTGCGTCAAACGACACCGAGGGCGCCCCTGGAAATTCGAGCCATACGCTTGAAGGGGCGGTGCACATGATGGCCGTTCAGGTGGGACCGACTTATGGTGGGGGTTTCCGCATTTGCCCCGATGCGCGCATCGACGACGGCCTGCTCGATATTTGCTACGCCACGGGACCCATGAGCATGCTCGAGGCGACGTTCAAGTTCCTGAGCGCAAAAAACGCCCACCATACGAAGTTCGAAAACATCCATTTTGCCCGCGCGAGTACGATTGACTTGACGTTCGACCGGCGGCCGCCTTGCCAACTTGACGGCGAGCCGCATATTGCCGATGCGTATCGCATATCGGTGTGCCCTGCCGCCCTGCCCGTCCTTTCGGCTCTATGAGCGAGTAAGCCGCATGGAAGCGAAAAAGAAAGGGATGGCGAGGCCCTGGTCGTTTTCGTGGGCGTATACTAATATAGTTTGTAGAAATAGTGGTCGTTAGGTAACGGTGAAGGCGGTCATGGCAGAAGAAGGGTTTTCTAACAGAAATTCGAGCGGCAATGACGGGTCGCAGCGTCGTCGGTCGTCGTCACGCCCGTCTGCACGTGGCTACCGCGTCGCAGAGGGGCAAACTCGAAGCAGCCGCTCGGCTTCGCGTTCCTCTTACGACCAGCCCAAGGTGCAAACGCCTGCAGCTGAAAGGCTCTCGCAGTACACCCGCAACAGCCCCGCCGATCGCCGCCGCATCGAGCGCTCGAGCCGCGAGGCGTCCAATCGCGGGACATCACGTGCCAATCGCCAGCAGGGCCGCGTAACGTATGAGGACGCTCCTCGCCAAAGGCGCACGGTTCAAGCTTCTTCGTACGACACCCGCCAGGGCGGCGGCGTTCTCGATTCCGTGCTCACGGTCGTTTTCGGCGTGATTGGTGCAATCGGGTCAGCGGGTCTTGCCGTGGTCCACGCGTTGCAAGGGGTCGTTCCCGCTCTTCAGCGCTTCTCGCCTCGTGTATTGGCCTCGGTCCTTGGCGTGCTCGTCGTGGCCGTCGTGGGTGTGGGCGTTTTCGCGGCGAACGGGTTCGGTCAGGGCGGCGGTACCGAACAGCCCGAAGCAAGTTCCGAAGCGTCGGCCGAAAGCGAGGAGGCCGCCGCTACGGTAGGCTCGGGCGTCAACCCCGACGAACCTGCCGACCTGGTCTGGCGCGACGAGGACTTCGCGGTCGATCCCGCCAAGAACACTTGGTCGAACAAGGACAACGGCCACAAGACCGTGTTCTTGACCATCGACGACGGTCCCTCGACCCTTACCGAGCCCGTGCTCGATTTGCTCGATCAGTACAACGTGAAGGCAACTTTCTTCGTCATAGGCGCCAACCCTGAACATTACGCGCTGATCCGCGAGGCGTACAACCGCGGGCACACGATCGGCCTGCACAGCATGTCGCACGACTATTCGCAGGTCTACGCTTCCGAAGAGGCGTATTTCCGCGATCTCGACGCCATTGGCCAGGTCGTCAAGGAGCAAATCGGCTACGTTCCATGCTTCGTGCGCTTTCCCGGCGGCTCTTCGAATACCCAGGCTGTAGCACAGTCGGGAGACCCAAAGCTTATGCAGAGGCTGACCCAGGGCCTTCTGGCGCGCGGGTACCAGTACTATGACTGGAGCCTCTCGTCGGGTGACGGCGAGGTGCGCTCGACCCAGGAGCTCATAGCCCAGTCGACCGAGCCCAGCGGTACCGAAAGCGACCCCACCAAAGATACCAACATCGTGCTTTTGTGCCACGATTCGGCTACGAAGCAGACCACTCTCGAAGCGCTTCCGCAGATCATCGAGCATTACCAGAACAAGGGCTATACGTTCGAGGCTATCGACCGCAGCTCCTGGATTTGTCATCATGCCATCTACGTCGATCCCGCCGCTGAGGCTACGCAGAACACGGCCGATGGGACCGGAACGGCTGATATGGCTGACCCGGCGACTGGCCAAGAAATGGGTGCAGACGCCTATGCGGACGGCGGTGCCACCGGCGATGGTGCGTACGCCGAAGAACCCTACTACGGGGAAGAGGCCGCGTAGCCATAATGGAGTTAGTTTCCAGCATGCAGGCAACGTAGCGAAAACGCAGGTGGAGGCGTGACATCGGCGATTCTGCAGCACTAACTTTAAAAATAATCTAATGTTAGCGAAGCCAAGCCGATGCGCGCTTCCACCTGCGCTTTCGCGGACAATCTGCTTGGATGCGCGAGTTTGATGACGTATAGAGCCAGACTCTTCTGGCTCCTTGCCATTCGTTATTTCAAAATGCGACCTGATCGCAAGATGATGGCGGCGATCAGGCACAGGACCGCGGCGATGCCGACGGCGAACCAGGGCGAGCCTATGAGCGGCAGCATCTCGACGTTCATGCCGTAGAAGCTGAACACGATGGTAGGGATGGCCAGCACAAGCGTGATGATGGTCAGGGTGCGCATCGTGATGTTCAGGTTGTTGCTGATGACGCTGCTGAACGTGTCGGTAATGCCGTTCAGGATGTTGCTGTAGATCGTGCACATCTCGGCTGCCTGGCGAATCTCGATGATGACGTCGTCGAGTAGTTCGTGGTCGTCCTCGTAGAGCTCCATCATGCGGCCCGAGCCGATGCGCGAGGCGGTGGATTCGAGGCCCTTGAGCGAGGTCGAGAAGTATACGAGCGATTTTTCCAAACCGAGCATCTTCATGAGCTCACGATTGTTCATGGTCTTGCGCAGCGTGCGTTCGGACTCGCGGATCTGGCGCATGATCGAGCGCAGGCAGACCAGGTAGCGCTGTGCGACGCGCAGCAGCATTTGCAGCAAAAAGCGCGTGCGGCGGTCGGTATAGACGTCGCGGTACTTGCCATGAGCGAAATCGGCCACGGTGTTGTTGCGTTTCAGGCAGATGGTGACGAAGTATTCCTGCTCGGGCACGAAGACGAACGAGATGGGGTGCGTGTCGTACTGCACGATCGAGGGGTCCACGACCTCGCTCTCGTCTTCGACGAAGGGGCAGTCGACGATGACCAGCACCTGGTCGGTGTCGTCGTCGACGTCGATATGCGCCGTCTCTTCGTCGTCAAATGCGGAGCGTACGAATTCGGGAACGATTTCAAGCTCGTCTTGCAGCCACTGGCGCTCGGCCGCCGTCGGTTCGAGCACGTCAACCCAGCAGCCGGGCTGCATTTCGTCCAAACGCTCGATTTTTCCATCAACAGATTTGAAGTAAGAGATCATTTCCCCGGAACCGCCTTCGTATCGCAGAGCTGCCACGTCGTAGTCGTAGTACTCGTGCATAGGGGAATGGCGGTATGCGATGCGATACTGGCGAGTTTCATGATTCCTCCTTCCGGGTGTCTTTGACGATGATACCAGTCAACCGGCGCAAGTCGCTGGAAAAATGCGTTTTAGCAAACTGAGGGAGCGTATCCTGTGCGGTTCGCTATACTGGAACGCACGTCAAAACAGCATTACAAGTAGAAAGTACCGAACCATGGCCGAATATTCTGACACATTCCTCGCATCCAAGAAGCGCTCTGACGACATCCGCGCTGACTTGCCGAACCATCCCGAGAAGTACACGATGCTCACAGGCGACCGCCCGACGGGCCGCTTGCACCTGGGCCATTACTTCGGTAGCATCCAGCATCGCGTCGAATACCAGAACCTCGGCATCCAGTGCTATGTGCTGATCGCCGATTACCAGGTCATAACCGACCGCGATACGACCGAGCACATCCAGGACAACGTGTACAACATGGTCATGGACTACCTGGCCGCGGGTATCGACCCCGAGAAGACCCCCATCTTCACGCATTCGGCCATTCCCGCGCTCAACCAGCTGATGCTGCCGTTCCTTTCGCTGTGCTCCGAGGCCGAGCTGCAGCGCAACCCCACCGTCAAGGCCGAGCAGGAGGCTTCGGGCCATGCGCTCACGGGCTTGCTGCTGACCTACCCGGTGCACCAGGCGTGCGACATCCTGTTCTGCAAGGGCAACATCGTGCCCGTCGGCAAGGACCAGCTGCCGCATATCGAGCAGACGCGCCAGATTGCGCGCCGTTTCAACGATCGCTATGGGCATGTGTTCCCGGAGCCCGACGGCATTTTGTCGGATGCCATCGAGATTCCCGGCCTGGATGGCCGCAAGATGTCGAAGAGCTACGGCAATTCCATCATGCTCGGCGCCACGGCAGAGGAAACGGCCAAGCTGATCAAGAAGTCGAAGTCCGATAGCGACCGCAACATCTACTACGACAAAGAGAACCGCCCCGAGGTCAGTGCGTTGCTGACCACGGCAGCGCTGTGCTCGGGCCGCACCGAGGTCGAGATCGCCGAGGAAATCGGCGATGGCGGCGCGGGCATGCTCAAGCGCATCGTCACCGAGAGCGTGAACAATTACCTGGCGCCTCATCGCGAGCGCCGCGCACAGTTCGAAGCTGACCTCGATTATGTGAAGGACGTGCTGCACGAGGGCAACCGTCGCATGAACGAAATCGCCAACGCCACCCTCGACGAGGTGCGCGAGGCCATGCACATGGTGTACTAACGTGTAAAAAGGGGAGTCTCCCTTTTTATACGTAAAGCCCGCATAGCCGAGCCGATTGTCCGCGAAACCGCAGGTGGGAGCGCGCATCGGCTTGGCTTCGCTAACATTGGAATATTTTGAAGTTGGTGCTGCAGAATCGCCGACAGCGCGCTCCCACCTGCGGTTTCGCTACGTCGTTGGGGAATAGGGGCACACCCTTTTGCATGTCGTCCAAACGAACAGGAGGCGCTCATGAAGAACGGCATTATTGTTTTGGCGGCCGTTGCACTTTCCTTTACTCTGATTGGCTGTTCTGTACCTGGCGGAGCAGCATCGAGCGCGTCATCAAGCGAGGTGGCGAGCGCTTCTGAGGCCGTGCAGTCTGCCTCTGCGCAGTCGGTAACGATCGAGGCCCCCATCGAGAAGGTCGTCGAGTTCGGTTCCGTCAACATCATGGCGAGCGTCGACGAACTGAGCAGCGCTGGTTTCGAGTTGGGCGATAGCGTGGATGTCGCCTTCAGCAACGGCTACACCTTGCAGGATATCGGGTACTTCAACGGCTACTACGGCAAGACGGGCACGCCAATGGTGGTCGCATATCCTGGCAGCGAGACGCCGGTGATCGCGTTTAACAACGGTGATCCCCTATGGGACGAGGCAGGATGCAAAGAGGGTGATACGGTCACGCTCACCCTGCACGAGAGGGGATCGTACCTTGACCTTCAGACGGCGCTGAACACCGTGTACAGCGATGAGCGGAGCGACTACGAAAGCGACGAGCAGTTCTGCAACTTCCGAGCGGCCAGCGGCGGGTCCTTGGCGCCGAACCTCGTCTATCGCGGCGCTTCTCCTGTGGACGACAAGCACGGCAGGGCCCAAACCACTGATCGCCTCTTGCAACAAGCCGGCGTAAACTTCGTCCTCGATTTGGCCGATGACGAAAATAGTCTGGATGGGTACCGTGCCAAGGACGGCTTCTCGTCGGAGTATTTTATGAGCCTCTACGAGCGTGGCAATGCCATCCTTTTGGGGCTTAACGCCGCGTTTTTCGGCGACAACTTCAAGCAGGGCCTCGCGGACGGCTTGCGCAAGATGACGACCGCCGAAGGGCCGTATTACATCAACTGTACCGAAGGGAAGGACAGGACCGGATTCGTGTGCCTTCTGCTCGAGTCGCTCTGCTCTGCCTCATACGAAGAGGCGAAAGCAGACTACATGGCCACGTACGCCAACTACTACGGCATTACCCAAGAGTCCGACCCTCAGAAATACGATGCCCTTGTAGAGATACGCTTCAATGACATGGTGGCCCTCCTTACGGGTGCCGATGCCGATGACGATCTTTCGAAGGCGGACCTCGAGGCTGGCGCGCATGCTTATCTTGCCAGCGCCGGCATGACAGACGACGAGGTCGACGCGCTTCGCACCAAGCTTACGACGGCCGTAGCATAAAGGTATTCATGGCCTTCGGATTTAATTGCGAGGCGCGATTACGCCCATCTTGGCCTTGTGAAACGCAGACGATTAGCCGAGCGCGACGTCAAGTGCCATCATGACGGTGAAGCCCGCGGCGAATAGGACTGGCCCCACGTTGGAATGCGCGCCTTGGCTCATTTCGGGGATGAGCTCCTCGACCACGACGTAAATCATGGCTCCGGCGGCGAAGCTGAGCATGTAGGGGAGCGCAGACACGACGAGCGGCGCGAAAGCGATAACCACGAGCGCGGCTATCGGTTCGACTACGCCGGACCCGAACCCGCCCAAGAACGCACGAGCCCTGCTTGTTCCCTCGGCACGCAACGGCAGCGAGATGATGGCTCCCTCGGGAAAGTTCTGTATCGCGATGCCGACCGCAAGCGCAAGCGCGGCCGGCAGCGCGATGGTGCTCGAGCCGTTTAGGACGCCTGCGAACACGACGCCTATAGCCATTCCCTCGGGAATATTGTGCAAAGTAACGGCTAGGAGCAGAAGCGTGTAGCGCCCAAGCCCCGATTGCGGGCCTTCGGCGTTTTCGGCCTGAAGGTGCATATGAGGCACGAAATGGTCGAGGGCCAGCAAGAACAACGTACCCGCCCAAAACCCGATTGCCGCTGGCGCGAAGGCGAAGTGGCCGAGTGCTGCGGACTCTTCGAGCGCGGGGATGAGCAGGCTCCATACGCTAGCTGCGCTCATGACGCCTGCCGCGAACCCGAGGAGCGCGCGCTCGACTTTGCGATCGAGCTCGCCCCGCATGCAGAAGACGCATGCGGCGCCGAGCGTCGTGCCTGCGAGCGGTATGAGCAATCCGCCGATGATCTGTAGGGGCATGGGCTCTCCTGTCGGTTCTTGAGCGCGAGCTAAGAGTTGGCGCAGTGCGTGGTATCGAGTAGTGTAATCCTAGGCTAACATTAATTGAATGCGGACGACTGGCTTTATGGTGCTCTGGGCGGCGTATGGCAAACTCTCCATGCGCTCTACACGAAATCGGGGTTGCACAGCGCGCTGGATTCGCTATAATATCCACTTGCGCACTTGAAAAGCGCAACTGAATTCCTCGGTAGCTCAACGGCAGAGCATCCGGCTGTTAACCGGAGGGTTGTAGGTTCGAATCCTACCCGGGGAGCCAGAAACCCCAGGCCAGAACGTTGTTCTGGCCTTCTTTGTTGGTCTGACCGACACGCGACCGAATTTTTACCGACAAAGCGATTTCTTGTCACGCGAAAAACTTGACAAAAGCCGATTCCTGATCCCGCCATGCCAGAAGCAGCTCTCCACAGCCGCGTGAGATGGCGCAGGAGGCCCCGTCAGGGCGACAGCGTAGATTTCGCCGCTGCGGCAGCAACGGAGGGGGTTGCTAGCACCACAGCGAGACCGTATATCTTTTAGAAATCTCTCAATGTAGCTCTCGGGGTCGGGGCTGATTGGGCAATCGACGGGGTGAGTCAAAGGACATGCTCTAATGCAAAAGGGCTGCGGATTGAATTCGCAGCCCTTGCTCGCTACCCAAGACGCCTCAGGAACAGTCCGACTAAACGTCGTCATGCCCTAAACTGCCCCTAAGCCGTCATCATAGGAAGCCTTTGCTTCCTATTCCCGTTCCAACTACTTTGCCTGCTTCATCTGGCCGTACTTGTACAGAGCTGCCATGGCGTTGACCGCCTGCTCTGCCGTCGGGTAGGCCGGGATGCCGTGGTCACGAAGCTTCATGATTGCTTCCTGGCATTCCTCGCCGCCCTGGCACTCCATGATGAACGGCTTGCCGAGGTGCTTGTACGTGTCGTAGATGTCAATCACGAGATCTGTGACGGCGGGAACGTCGGTGACGGCCGTCGGGCAGATGGACCCAAGGATGCCGTGGACGTTCGGGTCGCGCATTACCTGCGTGAAAGCGCCCTTGTACTGGACGGGCGAAGCCGTGCCGGAGATGTCGACCGGGTTAAGCGGCGAGCCGAACATCGGCATGTAGGCGCGGATACGTCCGGGTAGGCTGGGGGAAATCTCGGCCAGCTCGTGCATCGGCATGCCGATACGCTCGAAGTGGTCGCAGCTCAGCAGGCCAGAACCGCCGCCGTTCGTGATCATGACGATGTTGTCGCCCTTCGGTGCGGGCTGCATGCCAAGGGCCATGGAAACATCCAGGAACTCCTGCCATGTGGTCGCGCGGATGGCGCCGGCCTTCTCGAAGACCTCGTCGTAGAATGCGTCGGTCGTGCCGAAGTTCTCGGACGCGGTGTGGGCGAACGCAGCCTTCTCGCCAATCTTGGAGCCGCCGACCTTGATGGTGACGATGGGCTTGTCCACGTTCTGGCATGCCTCGATGAACGCGTCGGGGCTGTCGAGGCCCTCGATGTAGATGGCAAGGCATTTCGTGTTCTCGTCGCGCCCCGCATAGGAGACAAACTCGCAGAAGTCGACATCCGCCTTGTTGCCCAGGCCGACGAAGAAGCTCATGCCATAGTGGTCCTTCTGGGAGGTGCCGAGCGCGGCAAGCAGGTTCGCGCCGGACTGAGAGATCATGGCAACCGGGCCCTTGATGGGCAGGTAGGGGATGAAGCCGCAGTTGAAGTTCAGGTACGGGCTGCCCATTCCGACCAGATTCGGGCCGATGAGCGGCAGCTTGTTGTCGCGGCAGTACTGCGTGAGCTCGTCTTGCAGAGTGCCGCGTCCGATCTCCTTGAAGGCGCTCGTCGCGATGACGACGATCTTGACCTTCTTCGCCACGCAGTCCTCGAGGACAGATTTCACGATGTGTGCAGGCACGGCCAAAAACGCGAGGTCGATCTCGTCGGGGATGTCCTTGACCGTCGGATAGGCGTCAAGCCCGCCGACCTTCTCGGAACGGGGGTTTACAGGGTAAATCTTGCCCTTGTATCCCCATGTCCGCAAACCGTCGACGACCTTGTAGCCGACCTTCGTCGAGTAGCGGCTCGCGCCTACTACGGCAATCGATTTCGGGTTCAGCGCATACTGAAGGTTGTTGATGACGTACTCTCTTGGATGCTCGACGATCATGTTACTTTACCTCCTCCGGGTCTGTGCAAAAACGGCATTTCGGGGCGCCAGCTTCGAGCCTGTTCTGCAGGAAGTCATCCGTCATCACGCACTCTTCCCAATACCCGTTCTCGTCATCGAGCCTGGCAACCCAGCGCCTGAACTGCCTCTTGGAGACCGCGGTCCAGACTTCCTCGATTTCCGCGTAGTTCTCGAGCTTCGAGCGAATTGCGTCTACGTCGTTGATTTCCGCGTACACGGTGAGGAGGCAATCGTAGAAGGAGTCGCCAAACTGGAAGATGTCGACGAACTCGTCCATGCCGGCGAACTCGTTCACGATTTCGGCCTTGCGGTAGCTGGGCACGTTCTGGAACATGCGAACCAGGTACATCTGCATCGAGATTCCCAGCTTCCTGTAGTTGATGTAGATCATCGGGAGCATGAACTTGCGAACGTCGACGCACTCGATGATATCTTTCTTCATCTGTTTGCCGTCGAGCCCGGAGAGCTTCTCGAGCACATCGAAATCGAACATATCGCCAACGGACTTCGTGCCGTTGATGGCCTTTATGATGGCGAAATCGTTCTTATCGATCTTCTTCTGGACCTTGAAGAACTTCTTGAGCTGCTCTTCGCCGAAAACGAATTTGCGGTACTGGTCCTCGGGCACGTGCCACTGGTTCACCAAGGATTCGCGCACGTCGCCGCGAATCGGGCAGAGATGGACGTAATCGACTGCGGGGTGATCTTTCCACGGCTGGATGACGTCTGCCAGCAGGTTGTCAAGCACGCGCATGTGGTTGCCGTTGAAGTAATCGAAGTCGCCTTCGGTCTCATAGCCGGTGCAGATGTCGTCTTTGTTCTGGTACCACTTCGAGAACTCTGCTTTTACGGCAGGGTCGGTGCCTTCCTTCAGCTTGACGATCCAGTAGTAAAGGCCCCAGCCGTAGACGCCGACGTTTGGGTTCATGACGAACATGATGAGACGCTCGTCGTACATCCTTTTGAGGCGCTTCTTGATGTCATCTTTCTTGAGTTTTGTCTCTTTAGCGATGTAGTCGATGTTCCACACTTCGGGATAGTTCTGATAGAAGGACTTCGCCACGTTGTACGCCGCGACCTCGGTTGCGTCCAGCCCGTACGTGCCGGGCTCGGTGAATCCGTATCCCAGTGGCGGGAACGCGTTAATCTGCTTCCATGCCATCTGCTGATCTGTGCCAAGCGTATAGTGCTTTTCTTCGCTCATGTACATCTACCTCCTTGTTTGAATAGAAACGGTACATGTGTGGCAGATTTACTATCTTGCATGGTCAGCGCCCGATTTCAACGTGAGCCAGCGCATTTGAACAACAATGCGATTTATGTTGCTTCGGTCTTTACCGTCGCTTCATTTCGGCGTAAAATAATTATTTTTATTAATAACTAACACTCATCGATGACCATTTCATAAGGGGATTACCGCATGACTGTTGAGATGTTGGGGAATGCCGCTTCCCGAGTTTCTTACACTGAAGAGGCGATAAAGGATGCGTTCCTCAACCTCTTGAAGTGCAAGGACTATATGGATATCACCGTCACTGACATCTGCAAGACTGCGGGTGTGAGCCGTGGGACGTTCTATGCTCATTTCGACAACATCGCCAAGCTTACCGACACGCTTTTCGAAGAGGTGTTATCGAATGTCGGAAACATTCCGCTCCAGTACATTTGCTTGCCGGGCAATTCGCAAAACGATGGATTGCCTTTATGCATGTTCCTTCGAAAGAACAAGAAGTACCAGCCGCTTTTCTTCTCGAGCTCGCTTCGGAGCAGCGCGATAGGCCATACCGTCGACGCACTGCTAGATGGATTCCTGAGCGTGATGAAAGATAAGACGAGCCTATCCGACAGCCAGCTTGAAGATCTGCTCTACATGCAGATTACCGATTGCATAATGGTTTGCCTCAAGCACATTCATGACTCTGATGAAGAGTGGGAAAAAACCCGGTACAACGTGGATGCGTTCCTCACCAACGGCTTCTGTCATTTGCGCTCATGAGTTCGAGCTGCTGACGACGGGCAAGCTCGAGCCGTGTCCATGGTCCAGAGTGCATCCTGTAGGTTCGAATCCTACCCGGGGAGCCAGAAGCTTACGACTGACCAGGCAAAACCTGGTCAGTTTTGTTTCTCAGGAAAAGGCTCGGTGTGCAAAAAACGTGCAAATTGTTCTCGCGGTCGAAATCCGAGCCATTTTTTTGGGCTATCGGAGGGCATGAGGTTCTCGATAACAGATTTCCAGAGATTTATGCAAATAAGTGGATAAGATGGCGAGTGGCGGTATGAATAAGACTCCATGCCGCTATTCCTCTTAAAGCTTCTAATGCATAATGCCTGTTCGCGAATGAATGCGTCATGCGAGGTTGCGTCATGATCGTAATGACTTGGGATTCGATTCGCCATCTTACGGGCTTTTTTGCAAAAATGGCAGCGATTTGCTTATCGGGGCCTCATTGTTGCCTAGGGTCTCGTAATTTGGGCAATAACACTTCGGTATTGAAGACGGCCCTCAGAGCCGCGTAGCTTCGATTGGCCTGCGCTATCGGTTGCCCAGGGTCTCATAATCTATGCTATCGGAAACGAAGAGCAGGTCGCAACCTGGACGAGCGACGGCTTGAGCAGTCCCCTTGCTCCCAGTCTGCGAGCCCGCAGTGCGTGTAGCGCTCCTGCTGATCGGCGGTGGTGACCTTCGCTACGACGATCGGGGCTGCTTAGCCATTGATGATGACGGTGGCCGCGCCTTGCCGGAAAAGGCCGGTTGTAGGCGCTTTCGGGTCCGTTTTTCGCACAGCCTGGGAAAAGCCTCAGGCCGCGAAGGCTCGTGATTGCGGCGCGGTTAGCGCGCCGATCGTTGGCGCCACGATTGCTTTCGCGAGGTGCGGGCTTTAGCCCGCCCGAGCGAACGTAGTACCTGTACGACGGTTACCTCACGGTGACTTTGCAGCTCTTCCACAGACCGTTAGACGTTTGCACGTAGATTCTGCACGTGCCGGGGTTCTTGGCGGTCACTTTGCCTTCGGCGTTAACGGTGGCAACGTTCTTGTTGCTCGTGGTGAACCGCAGTAGCTTTGTGTGGACGGCGGCAGTCGTGTTCTTACCCTTTACAGCCTTGCGAACCCGACCGCTTAACTTGGCGCTCTTGCCTGTCTCCAGCGTCAGGCTCGTCCTGTTCAGGGTAAGCGCCGAGGCGTTGGTGTACTTGCCCTTCTTGTTGGCCGTCACCACATGCGCTATCAGGCTCTTGGAAATCGTCTTCCACGCGCCGTTCGATTTTGCTTGCGCGACGATCCGCACTCGATACGACGTGTTCGCTTTCAGCCCTCCCTTGACAAGCGATGTTTTCCCGACGGATAGCGTCTTGGTTTTCTTGAGCTTGTAGGTCTTGCCGTTGTCGTTGCATACTGATGGGAAACTGTAACAATGAAATCCAGTAGATAGCTTGCCTGTCTGCTGTTTGCGCTGGCGTTAAGGTTTCGATCTACAGACAAGAGGCTAAATACCGGCGCATGAGGTGGGCTCTTCAACTTCATTTTGAAGCCAAGGCGCCTCTCGGGCATGTCTAATGCGCGTCTTTTCGGGTTGGGTACAATAGGCGCGGTAAGTAAACGAAAGGAATCGGAGTGACGTTATGAAAATAGCTACGATAATATTTGGCGTTCTGCTGGTGATAAGCGGTATCTACTGCATGTTCGCCCCTGTCGCCACGTATGCCGCATTGGGCTCGGTTATCGGCGTGTCCATGCTCGTCGAGGGCGTGGCCAGTGTCATTGCGTGGAACCATCTTCGCAAGGTCGGGCTTGCAAACGGCTGGGCGTTGGCGGAGGCTATCATATCCATCGTGCTCGGCATAGTTCTGCTGGGCAGTACCGCGATGCAATTTGCGATCGACATGTTCATTGCCTACCTCATTGCAGTCTGGCTTGTCTTTGCCGGTATTGCGCGCATCGTCGCCGCAATCGCCTTGCGCAACAGCCTGGGCAAGGAGCTTGGGCGCGGTTGGATCCTTCAGCTCGTGTTGGGCGTGCTCATCGTCATCTGCGGCGTATTGAGCATCTTCAATCCTCTGTCGGTCATGGCTAGCGTCGGCCTCATGCTGGGGATGTCCATCGTCTTCGTGGGCGCGGGGCTCATCGCAAGCGGTACCGAAATGTAGGAGGCAAGGCGCGCGCTGCAATGCCTTCGCGTTTCTCGTAGCCAGTGAAGCCTGTACCTTTTTGATGCTAGCGAGGGGTTCCTTGGCTCGGGCTCATCTGCCCCTATGGCATAGCTTCTGCGTCGCCGTAGAGCTCCCGCATCGCGCATCTGCGAACCACGTGTCTGTTCGTTCAAGGGTTACAATGGTTTAACAGGCTACGAGAAAGGCAACCTCATGGCAGACAAGGACATCTTGCAGGTTAACAAGCAACTCATCGACCGGCGGCTCAAGGACGGCCTTGCTGTGCTGCGGGAGTATTACATGGTCCAGGAGCGCGATATCGATCCTGCGTTTGCCAACCCGGTTGTCGGCGGTAGGCCCTACCGTGTGCGCAGCTTCGACATATGGGATGTGGGCAACCTGCTTATGATGTCGGCCACTGAGGTCGAAGAAGCTCAACTGAGCTCGTTCGTCATCATGCCGTATTACAAGAACCTGCCCCTGTTCTCGACCGATTACGTGTATACAGGCGAAAAACGCGTCGTTCTCATCGAGGCGTATGACCTGGCTGTAGCGCATGATGAGCTTTTCGAGCAGGGTATTGCTTCGCTTGCGGCTTGTGCCGACGCCTGGGATGATGCGCCGACATTCCCGACAAAATCATGTTGGTACGACGATATCCGTCCCGTGTGCATTGCGAAGGCGCCGAGTCGCGAGCAAGACGAGTTCGCGTTGTGGCGTTTCCGCGACGCGCTCGACCTGTTCATCAAGATGGAGCGGTCAGCACCGCTGCTTGACGATGCCGAGCGCGCACGCAAATGGGAGCTGAACAAAGGCTACTCCGACCGCCTCATCGATGAAGGCGGCGTTTCGACCGACCGTTGGACTGCCGCTCTGGGCGCCGACAACGTGCGCCGCTTCTTCGACGAGGTGTTCTTCGGGGCTGCTCATTACATAATCTAAGCGCGATTTGCGTAATTCGCGGTTCGTGGTGGTTCGCGGGATGAAGATCGCAAAGCCTTGTCAGCCCCCGCTGTCTTTCGTTTGGCCTTTCGCCCGCAATCGCAAAAGCGCCCGCGGATGCGGGCGCTTTCGTTCGGGTTTCTGCCTGTTGTCGGGTTGGCAGCAGAAGCAGTCAGGTTACAGCGCCGACATGTCGAGCCCGCCGTAGAGGCTCGAAATAAGATCGTTTGCACTGCTCTCGTCGATATCCCACTTGCCGTCTTTCTTGATCAGCTTGAAGTCGACCGTGTTCGACACCGTTTTGTCCGATGCGTCGATAGCGGCGAACACTTTGTCGAAGATAAGCTTGTACAGAGTCGTCTGGTCACCGCTCGTGTATGCCTCGGTGGCCGCCTTGACGAACTCAGGGTCGTTTTGCATGTTGGCGGTAGTCTCGGTTATCACGCTTTGAATGTCGACGTTTTCCATGGTCACCTTGGCGTCGGCGGTGTCGCCGTTCACCTTGATGTCGCCGATGGAGTAGTCGAACTTGCCAAAGAAGTGCTGCAGCATCTCGATGGGGTCGATGCCGTACTGCTTGACCTGGTCGAGGCTCGAGACGTTATCGCCCAACACCTTTTCGAGCGATTCGGCAGTCGGGTTCTTCAGCGCCGACAACGCCTCGTCAAGTGAGGCGCGGATCTGTTCTTCCTCGCTCTGGCCGCCCGAGCAGGCGGCGAGCCCAAAGCACAGCCCTGCCGACATGGCCAAGGATACAAGAACGGTGGTAGCACGCTTTACTATGTTACTCATTTCTTTCTCCCTTCCTTTTGCCTCGCCTCTTGACGAGCGATTTCATAATAGCAAATGCAACGGGAAAAAGCCTGATATGCCTATTGGGAGGATGCCTTGGGGCAGATGAAAGCTGCGCGCTTGCCGACGGTTTCGTAGATTTCGCCGAAGCGCTTGCTGTTGCGTTTTACAAGGCCAGCGAGAGAGTCGCTTACGAGGGCGTCGTCGCCCTTGAAGCCATAAAGTACCACGCAATGCTCGGGGTGGTACCACGTGGACCAGACGTCAGGCGTCGACATGTCTTCGGTCGTCCACACGAGCACGGGGTAGCCGAGTTTCACCAGCTCGCAGAGATCCTTGTACGATGTGCCCGTAAGGTCATAGGCGCAGGCATCGTCGATAGGTAGGGTAGGGGTCTTCTTGGCTTCGCCTTTGGTTTCCTCTGCGGAGTCGCTTCCTTTGCTGGACTCCTTGCTTTGAGAAGCGTCGGTGCTGGCGCTCGAGCTGCTTTTGGAAGATGAGCTCGAGTTCGATTTCGGTGATTCGGATTTGTCTTCGGAAGAGGCGCTCTTCGAAGCTGCCGCGGCACTTGCACTTGCAGCTGATGCAGCGCTTGCGCTCGGCTCTTTATCGGGGGCGCCGCTCTTGGATTTTGCGGAAGCGCCCGATGCGCTTGAGCTCTTTGCGGATTCCGCCGATGTACTCTTTGAAGTTGTTTCAGTGCTAGCGCTGCCATTGGCCGCAACGGGGGAGCCGCCTGCAATCAGCTGGTCGACGATCTGCTTGGCCATTTTGCGTTGGTGTTCTGCCTGCCTTTGCGCGTCAGCTGACATATTGCTTGCTTCTGAGTCTTCGTCTGGTTTTTCCGCAGAGGCGCCGCCCTTGGATGCAGCGGTCGCACTTGAGCTCTTCTCGGGCTTAGCCGCGGCGCTGCTCTTGGAAGACGAACTTGCGCTCGACTTCGAATCTGAGTTTTCGTTATTGTTCGAGGCGGAGCTGCTGCTAGCTTTGCTGCTGGAATCGGATTTCGCTTCGGCGGATTTAGAGCTGGCGTCGGA
Organism: Eggerthellaceae bacterium UBA3686; assembly: GCA_002371495.1. GTDB lineage: Bacteria > Actinomycetota > Coriobacteriia > Coriobacteriales > Eggerthellaceae > UBA9715. The sequence goes on along the minus strand of DFIX01000025.1, from coordinate 66,058 downwards.
GCTGGCTTTGTCGTCATCGTCATCGTCGTCGGAGCTTTGCTTAAGACTGTTGTCGCCTTGTTTTTCGACGCCATTGTCGAGCCATTTGTTGGTAGCGTTGACTATGCAGGCAGATAAACAACCGCCGTTCTCGTAAGGCGAACCCGAGTACTGGGTTTTGTTGTCGCTTCCATATTCGATGTAATCGTCGGCAATACTAGTGGCCTTGGCGTTATCGTAACCCATGCTATGCAGAACGACGGTCAGCGCGACAATCTCGCAACCCGACGGCAATACATCGTTCTGGTCGATGTGCTCGATATGCAAGGCATAGTCGGGCTCAATCGAGGTTAAGCGCTTGGCGAGTTCGGGGCTGATGGTTGCACCGTTGACGCGCAGTTTTGAAATCGATTTCGCGCGGCCCGACAGGCGCCCGGCGGCGAGTTGCTCGACTTGCTTCTGAACAGCCTGTTTATGGGCGATTTTGGCTGCAATTATTTGTTTGTCTAGGGTGGCTTGCACCTGCTGGACCACCGTCGACTCGGTATTTTGGCCGGTGCCAGCCTCGGTTTCTTGCAATGTGGGGTTGCTGGCTGCGGCCCCGAGGAATGCGTTGGCTGCGGGGGAGGCGCTTTGTTCCTGCGCGGGCTTCGCCGAGCTTTGCGTGACCTGGCCCTGCGGGCTGACGGTTATCTCGTAAGTTACGTGGGTGCTGCCCTGCGTCTTATGGGGAAGTGTTTGTATTTCGGCGGGGGAAAGCATTGGCGCAACCAGCGCATACTGGACTCCGAGGGCGACTGCTAGAGGTAGCCACACCAACTTTCGCGCACGAAGTTTGCTGATTCCTTTGGCCTCTTTGGTCCCCTCGGGCTCTTTGCTCTGCTCGTTCATCGTCTACTCTCAACGCAAGATTCAATGCCTGGTATTATTCCACAACTCGTAATGGACCATAGACGTGGTCTTATGAGACAACGAAAAAGGCCCCCGAAAGGGAGCCCGGTGATTGTGGTGGACGCTACAGGATTTGAACCTGTGACCCCCGCCGTGTGAAGGCGATGCTCTCCCGCTGAGCCAAGCGTCCATATGCGTTTCAACGCAAACGATATTGTAGCGTGCTCGTTGCGGGCGCGCAAGCTACCTCCTCAAAATCGCGACAACGTAGGTTTTGCGGTTGTCTACCTTGATTGTCCCATGCGTGCCTTTCGCCCGCCCTCCCAGTTAAACGGCAGGGCGCTAGACCTACGGCTGCTCGTGTTGCGAGCCCCCCATCGGCTGAAGTTGCAGGACGCGCGTCATGCGCTACACTGGTTGCATGCTCAACATCGTGCTCATAGAACCCGAAATCCCGCAGAACACGGGCAATATCGCCCGCACGTGCGCTTGCATTGGCGCGCGCCTCCACTTGGTCGAACCCATGGGGTTTCGGTTGACTCAGCGCAACCTCGCGCGTGCCGGATGCGATTACTGGGATTCGGTCGATATAGTGCGCTGGTCGTGCGCTGAGGAATTCTTCGAGGCACATGCGTCTCGGGCTGCTTCTTCGCTACAGAACGCCGAACTGCATCTGTTTACCGGTCGCGCAGAGCGCGCTTACACCGACGTTTCGTACGGAAGCGACGCCTTTCTGCTGTTCGGCCGCGAGAGCGCCGGCATCGACCCCGCAATCCTCGACCGTTTTGCCGATCGGTGCGTTCGCATTCCCATGATCGAGGGAAAGCGATCCCTCAACCTTTCAAACGCGGTTGCCATTGCTGCCTACGAAGCCTGCCGTCAGCACGGCTTTGCCGGCTTGGTGTGACGATAGCTAGGCCAATGTGCTGGGCTTCTTTTGGAAAAATGCAGGTCGAATAGGCTAGTGGCGCTGTATTTCTTCCAGCATGGTAGAATCATCCCTTGCATGCAACGGCCCCATAAGCACATACGGGAGCGATTCGATTGATCCTTCAGCTAGAGCAGATTTCCAAATCGTTTGGCGGGCGCACGCTGTTCGCCAACGTCACGTTGCGCCTCGAAGCGTACGACCACCTGGCTCTCGTCGGGCCTAACGGCGCCGGCAAGACCACGATGCTTCGCATCATCACCGGCCAGGAGGACGCCGATTCGGGCCGGGTCGTGCTGGCGAAGGATGCGCACATCGGCTACCTCGAGCAAGAGGCAATCGAGATGGGCGACAACCCCATCTTCGAGGAGGTGCTCTCGGCGCAGACCGAGATACTCGAGGCCGAGCGACGTCTGAAGAAGCTCGAGCGCGAGTTGGGTGCGAACCCAACCGAGCAGCAGCTTGCCGCCGCCGGTCGGGCGCGCGACAACTACGAGATCCTGGGCGGTTACACCATCGAGTCGAAGGTGCGCAGCGTGCTCTTCGGGCTGGGATTCAAGGAATCCGACATGGCCCGCCATACCACCGAATTCTCGGGCGGTTGGCAGATGCGTCTGGCCTTAGCCAAGCTGCTCGTTCGCAACCCCGAGGTCCTTTTGCTCGACGAGCCTACCAACCACTTGGACCTGGAGTCGGTCCGTTGGCTCGAAAGCTTCCTTCGCGGCTACGCCGGAACGGTCATCGTGGTCAGCCATGACCGCGCGTTCATGGACAACATGGTCGACCGCGTTGCCGAAATCGACAACGGCCAGGTCAACCTCTACAAAGGCAACTACACGGCCTACCTGCGCGCCCGTGAGCAGCGCATCGAGCAGCTCAAGGCCGAACAAGCTCAGCAGTTACAGGAAATTGCTCGGCTCGAGGCTTTCGTCGAGAAGTTCCGCTACAAGGCGACGAAGGCCCGTCAGGCGCAGGACCGCGAAAAGAAGCTCGAACGTCTGCGCGCGAACCTCGTGGCCATCCCCGAGGAGCGCGCTACGGTGCACTTCAACTTCAACCAACCGCCACGTACGGGCGACGAGGTCGTCAGCGCGACAGGCCTGGTCAAGCGTTACGGTGACAACGTCGTGTACGACGGTGCGGACTTCAAGCTCTACCGCGGCGACAAGGTGGCCCTCGTCGGTCCCAACGGCGCGGGCAAGTCGACGCTGCTGAAGATGGTGGCGGGCGCGCTTGCGCCTGATGCTGGCCAGGTAAAATACGGCACTCATGTGACCAAGACCTATTATGCGCAGCACCAGCTCGAAGAGCTCAATTCCGGCAACACGGTGTTCGAGGAGCTTGACCGCGTGGCGCCTGGCTGGACAATCTCGCAGGTGCGCACGCTTTTGGGCGCGTTTCTGTTCAATGGGGACGACGTCGACAAAAAGGTGAGCGTTCTGTCGGGTGGCGAGAAGAGCCGCCTTGCGCTGGCCAAGATGCTCGTCGCGCCGACGCCCTTGCTCTGTCTCGACGAGCCCACCAACCACCTGGACATCTCGAGTGCCGACGTGCTCGAACAGGCGCTCGTGCATTTCGAGGGCACGATACTCCTGATCACCCACGACCGCCACCTGATTCGCAGCGTGGCCAACCGCATTGTTGAGGTCAAGCCGGGAAAGCTCACCGATTATCCGGGCGACTACGATTACTACCTGTTCAAGACCGACCAGGCCGACGAGGACCGCAGCGTCGTCGACGAGTCGAAGGCGGCCGGCCGCGGCAAGTCGGGTACGCTCGGCCAAAACTCGAGCGCAACGTCAAGCGTTACGGGCGGGAAAGGCCTGAAAGACAGCAAGGCGAAGTCGGGGGCAGGATCTTCGTCAGATGGCTCGAATATAATCGTTCGCCGTCATCGAGGGCAGAAGCAGCCGAGCGCCAACCCTGTGGCCAAGCCCTTGACGGAAGAGAAGGGCTCGGCGCCCAAGAGCAAAGAGCAGAAGCGCCGCGAAGCCGAGGCGCGCAACCGCGCCTACGCAGCGCTGAAGAACCACCGCAAGCGCATCGCCGAGCTTGACAAGCAGCTCGAACGCGATAACGCGCGCATGCAGGAGGTGCTCGACCTGCTGGCAGACCCCGATTTCTACACGAGGGAAGATTCCACGAGCGACGTCATCGCAGAGCACGCCAAGCTCAAGCAGCGCATTGCCGCTGCCGAAGAGGAGTGGCTGCTGCTCAACGAAGAGCTCGAAGAAGAGATGGCCCGCCAAGCCGCGCAGTAACGCCGCTTCCGCAAGCTCCAAGAGGGTACTGTCTCGGGGGCCGTCCGGAAATAGCTTTCGTCCGTCCCAGCGCGTTTCCGCAGGCAGCAGCGCGCTCCGGCTTGGCTTCGCCTAACCTAGATGAATTTACAGGAACAGTGGCTGCAGAATCGCCGGAGTCACGCCGCTGCCTGCGGAAACGCTCCGCTTACCGTGTTGCAGGGGGGCGGTCGATGAACTTTGCCACATTCCGACACGCTTGATGCCACTAGGATGGGACGATAGCGAAAGCCCAGGTGGTGGCGTGATATCGGCGATTCTGCAGCCACTGTTCCTGTAATTCACTTATGTTAGGCGAAGCCAAGCCGGAGCGCGCCACCACCTGGGCTTTCGCGGGACGCTACATATATAAGACAACTCCTTTTGGAGTTTCGAAGGGCTACAAAAAAGCGGCAAGGGAATAATCCCTTGCCGCTTTTGCGCGAGTTGGGGAGTGCGCTTACAGGCTGAGGCCTTCCTTGACGTCGGCGTAGACCTCGTTGGGGTCGCGGTCGCCGTCAATCGAGACCAGAAGCTCGCTGCCGCGATAGTAGTCGACGAGCGGCGACGTGGACTTTTCGTATACGTCCAGACGGTTGCGTACGGTGGCTTCGTTGTCGTCGTCGCGCTGGTACATCTCGCCGCCGCACTTGGGGCACGATGCGTCAGCATCAGAGCCGATGTAACCGCAATCGCGGCACATGCGGCGTGAGCACAGGCGCTTAACGATGACCTCGGGGTCGACGTCGATCAGAAGGGCGGCGTCGAGCGGACGCTCGAGCTTGCCCAGCTCGGCGTCGAGGGCGACAGCCTGGGCAGAAGTGCGGGGGAAGCCGTCGAGGATGAAACCTGCGTCGGTGTCGGGCTCCTGCAAACGGTCGATGACCAGGCCAATGATGACGTCGTCGGGAACAAGCTCGCCGGCGTCCATGTAGGATTTGGCTTTGCGGCCGAGCGGGGTGCCGGCCTTGACTGCCGCGCGGAGCATATCGCCCGTCGAAATGTGCGGCATGTGGAACTCCTCGACCAACTTGGCGGCCTGAGTGCCCTTGCCGGCGCCTGGAGCGCCCAAAAGTACGATATTCATGAGCGAAATTCCTTTCATCAGCAAACCGATACTCGGTATTGTATCAAACGGGCGATGGTGTATGCGACAACTCTCACCGTAACCCGTTTTGTTAATTACTGTTGAGCCTGGACGCAGGTTATGGCGACTACTCCGTATATGTCGTCGGCCGCGCAACCGCGCGACAGGTCGTTGACCGGAGCGGCGATGCCCTGCGTTATGGGGCCGTACGCTTCGGCCTTGGCCAAGCGCTGTACGAGCTTGTAGCCGATATTGCCCGCGTCGAGGTCAGGGAACACCAGCACGTTGGCGTGGCCGGCAACAGGCGAACCAGGTGCTTTGGAGGCGCCGATTTCGGGGACGATCGCTGCATCGAGCTGCAATTCGCCATCGAGTGCGAGCTCGGGGGCGAATTCCTTCGCGATTGCGGTAGCCTCGACGACCTTTGCAGCGTCGTCGTTCTTGGCAGACCCGTGCGACGAATGCGACAGGAGGGCTACCTGGGGCGTTTTGCCGACGAGCGTGCTGAACGAAGCGGCGGAGCTCACGGCGATGTTCGCCAGGCGCTCGGCGCTGGGTTGCACTTCGAGACCGCAGTCCGAGAACAGGAAGGTGCCGTCGGCGCCCAGGTCGCAATCGGGAACGCACATGATAAAGAATGAGCTGACCAGGGCTGCGCCCGGTGCGGTCTTCAGGATTTGCAGGCTCGGGCGCAAGACGTCGCCGGTCGCATGGCAGGCACCAGCAACCATTCCGTCGGCAACGCCCGTTTTCACCAGCATAACTCCGAAGTACAGCACGTCGTCGAGCTTGGCCCTGGCTTCCTCGATGGTCATGCCCTTCTTCTTGCGTACTTCGTAAAGTGTTTGCGCAAGCTCTTCGCGCCCGTCGTAGGACTCCGGGTCGATGATGTGTGCGCCCGAAAGGTCGCGTCCGCTTGCCGCGATTTGCTCGGCGTTACCCAAGATGACGAGCTCGGCAATGCCGTCGGCCAACACGCGTTCGGCTGCCTCGAGCGTGCGCGGGTCGTCGCCTTCGGGCAAGACGATGGTCTTCTTCGCCGCTTTGGCGCGGCTTACGATCGAATCAAGAAATGCGCTCATGTAAATCCTTTCTTTAATAAGTAAGTTGCTCGTTGACATAACGTGATTAGCTTTGGCGTGTGCAGGTCAAACTGCTGGGGCGCCTATTCAAGCGCCCCAAGGAATTCGTTAGCGTATTGTCTGCCTAGAAGAAGAACATGCTCTCGTCGTAGTCGATTTCGGGGTCGGCGATGAGGTCGTGGACCAGCTCGTAGGTGTCGCGGGCGATCATGAGCTCTTCGTCGGTCGGGATGATGACGATCAGCACTTCGGAATCGTCGGTCGAGATCTCGCGCTCGCGCGGACCGGTGCGGTTCTTCTCGTGGTCGAGCTTGATTCCCATCGTCTGTAGGCCGGCGAAGATCATGCGGCGCATCTTGGCTGAGTTCTCGCCGACGCCGCCGGTCAAAACGACGCAGTCAACGCCGCCCATGACGGCGATGTACTGGCCGATGAAGCGCTTGGCGGAATTGGCGTACATCTCGATTGCAAGCTGTGCGCGCTCGTTGCCGTGGTCGGCTTGCTCGTCGACGTTGCGCAGGTCGTTGCTGATGCCCGAGACGCCGTAAAGCCCCGATTTCTTGTTCAGCAAATCGTTCATCTCGGCAGGGGTCAGGCCTTCTTTCTCCATGACGTACGTGACGATGGCCGGGTCAATCGAGCCGCAGCGCGTGCCCATCATCAGGCCGTCGAGCGGAGTGAGGCCCATCGAAGTGTCGACGGCGATGCCGTGGTCGACCGCCGAGATAGAGCAACCGTTGCCCAGGTGGCACGTGATGAGCTTGAGGTCGCGGATATCTTCGTCCAGAAGGTCGGCCGCACGCTCGGCAATGTAGCGATGCGAGGTGCCGTGTGCGCCGTACTTGCGGATCGCGTACTTCTCGTACAGCTCGTAGGGCAGGGGATACATGTAGGCTTTGGGCGGCAGTGACTGGTAGAACGAGGTGTCGAAGACGGCGACCATGGGCGTGTCGGGCATGTGGTGCTGGCAGCCGCGGATGCCCATGATGGCGGCCTTGTTGTGGAGGGGTGCCAGCTCGGCCATCTCGTCGATTTTGGCGATGACGTCCTCGTCGATGATGACGGAACGGTCGAAGTACTTGCCGCCCTGCACGATGCGATGGCCCACGGCGTCGATCTCGTCGAGGGAATCGATTGCCTTGGTCGGCCCGTTGGTCAGGGCGTCTAAAACGAGCGCGACCGCATGGTCATGGTCAGGCATGGGTACTTGCTCCGAAACTTCGGCATCGCCGAGGCCGTGCTTGTGCACCGCCTCGTTCGACCCGACGCGGTCGCACAGGCCCTTGGCGAGCAATTCTTGGGTTTCGACGTTAATCAGCTGGTACTTCAGCGACGACGAACCTGCGTTGATGACGAGAACATTCATGGTGCCCTCCTAGCGCGTTTCAACTACAGAACATAATTCTACCGAGTGAGACTACGGGGAAATCGAACCGTAACCCGCTCATTCGGCAAGCGGCAAATGCGTGCAGCGTGCAAAATGTGAAAAAAGGTCAGACCCTTTTTCACATTTTGCACGCTGCCGCCTGCCGACGCTGGGCAACCGTTTCCCAGCTCGCCTAACAAGACGCCCCGCTCGCCATGAGCGAAAAGCCCAACAGCTCGGTAATTGATATCATGTCCAAATGCAGTACCATTGCTGCTAAGCGAGTCGATCGCATCCCATCGCCTGGCCTGCGCATGCGCGGCGGGCGACTTCGAAAACGAGAGGCAACCAGAAGGGAGAGGGTATGGCACGTGAGTTCAAATCCATGGATGGCAACAACGCCGCGGCGTACGTCTCGTACGCATTTACCGAGGTGGCGGGTATTTACCCCATTACGCCGTCTAGCCCGATGGCCGATTACGTAGACCAGTGGGCAGCCCAGGGCAAGAAGAACATCTTCGGCACCACGGTGCGCGTCTGCGAGATGGAATCCGAGGCAGGCGCCGCGGGCGCAGTCCACGGATCGCTGGGCGCCGGTGCGCTCACCAGCACCTATACGGCCAGCCAGGGTCTGCTGCTGATGATTCCCAACATGTACAAGATCGCCGCTGAGCAGCTGCCGAGCGTCTTCCACGTGTCTGCGCGCACCGTCGCCACGCACGCGCTGAACATCTTCGGCGACCACTCCGACGTCATGGCGTGCCGCCAGACCGGTTTCGCGATGCTCGCCGAGGGCAACGTACAGGAGGTCATGGACCTTTCGGCCGTCGCGCACCTGGCCGCCATCAAGGGCAAGGTTCCGTTCCTGAACTTCTTCGACGGCTTCCGCACCTCGCACGAGATTCAGAAGATCGCCGTGTGGGACTACGACGACCTGGCAGAGATGTGCGACATGGACGCCGTGAAGGCGTTCCGCGAGCACGCCCTTAACCCCAACCATCCGTCGATGCGCGGCAGCCACGAGAACGGCGACATCTTCTTCCAGCACCGCGAGGCTTGCAACGCCCACTACGACGCGCTGCCTGCCGTCGTCGAGGAGTACATGGACAAAGTCAACGCCAAGCTCGGCACCGACTACAAGCTGTTCAACTACTACGGCGCGCCCGATGCCGACCGCGTCATCGTGGCCATGGGCTCGTTCTGCGACGTCATCGAAGAGGTCATCGACTACCTGAACGCAAACGGCCAGAAGGTCGGCCTGGTCAAGGTTCGCCTGTACCGCCCATTCGTGTCGTCCAAGTTCGTCGAGGCATTGCCGGCCACGGTCAAGAAGATCGCCGTCATGGACCGCACGAAGGAGCCGGGCGCCGAGGGCGAGCCGCTGTTCCTGGACGTCATCAACGCACTTGTGAAGGAAGGGCGCATCGACGGCCTGAAGGTCGTCGGCGGCCGCTACGGTCTGGGCTCTAAGGACACGCCTCCTGCCAGCGCGTTTGCCATTTACGAAGAGCTCGCCAAGGACGAGCCGCGCCGCGAGTTTACGGTGGGCATCGTCGACGACGTCACCAACCTCTCGCTTCCCGAGGACCCCAATTGCCCGAACACGGCGGCCGAAGGCACCATCGAGTGCAAGTTCTGGGGTCTCGGCGGCGACGGCACCGTCGGCGCCAACAAGAACTCCATCAAGATCATCGGCGATCACACCGACAAGT
>DFIX01000025.1:53697-56634 GCA_002371495.1 Eggerthellaceae bacterium UBA3686 | reverse complement strand
ATCAGCCACCTGCGCTTCGGCGACAGCCCCATCCGCGCGCCGTACTACGTGAACAAGGCCGACTTCGTCGCCTGCCATAACCCGTCCTACGTTACCAAGGGATTCCGCATGGTGCAGGACGTCAAGCCCGGCGGCACGTTCATGATCAACTGCCAGTGGTCGCTCGAGGAGCTTGAGCATCATCTGAACGCTGAGGCCAAGCGCTACATCGCCAACAACGACATCCAGCTGTATCTGATCAACGCCATCGACCTGGCCGTACAGGTCGGCATGGGCAAGCGTACCAACACCATCCTACAGTCGGCCTTCTTCACGCTGTCGAAGGTCCTGCCGCAGGAAGAAGCCATCGGCTACATGAAGGATGCTGCTACCAAGTCCTACATGAAGAAGGGCCAGGAAATCGTTGACGCCAACCACAAGGCAATCGATGCCGGCGCAACGGCGTTCGTCAAGGTCGATGTGCCCGCTTCTTGGGCTGATGCGGTTGACGAACCGGCCGAGCCTGCGCACGTCGGACCCGAAGCCCTGGTCAAGCAGGTCATCAACGTTATGGAGCCGGTCGGTCGCATGGACGGCGATCGCTTGCCGGTCTCGGCTTTCGCCGACTACGTCGACGGCCAGTGGGAGCTCGGCGCCTCTGCGTTCGAGAAGCGCGGCGTGGCCGTGCTCGTTCCCGAGTGGAACGCCGACGAATGCATCCAGTGCAACCAGTGCGCGTTCGTCTGCCCGCACGCCACCATTCGTCCCTTTGCGCTGACCGAGGAAGAGGCGGCTGCCGCCCCCGCGCAGACCAAGCTCATCGAGGGCAAGGGCAAGGCCAAGGGTCTCAAGTACACGATGGCCATCTCGCCGCTCGATTGCATGGGCTGCGGCGTGTGCATCGGCCAATGCGCCAAGAAGGCGCTGACGATGGTTCCCGCCGAGGGCCAGCTCGATCAGCAGCCGGTCTTCGACTATTGCGTCAGCGAGGTTGCGGCCAAGCCCGAGCTCGCTGGTCCCACGGTCAAGGACAGCCAGTTCCTGCAGCCTTACCTCGAGTTCAGCGGCTCGTGCGCCGGCTGCGCCGAGACTTCCTACGCTCGTCTGGTTACGCAGCTGTTCGGTGACCGCATGTACGTGTCCAACGCTACGGGCTGCTCTTCGATTTGGGGCAACCCGGCAGCCACGTCGCCCTACACCACGAACAAGAGCGGTCAGGGTCCCGCATGGAACAACTCGCTGTTCGAGGACAACGCCGAGCATGGCATGGGCCTTTTGCTCGGCCACGAAGCCGTGCGCGGCAAGGTGCTGACCGACACGCTCGAGATCGTTGCCGCGGGCATCAGCGATGAGCTGACCGCCGCTGCGCTCGACTGGGTCGAGGGCCGCAACGACGCCGAAGCTAGCAAGAAGGCAGCCGAGGCATATGTGGCCGAGCTGCAGAAGGTCGCTGACAACCCGCTGGCTGCTGCCGTGCTTGCCAACAAGGACTACCTGACCAAGAAATCGGTCTGGATCTTCGGCGGCGACGGTTGGGCTTACGACATCGGTTACGGCGGACTCGACCACGTGCTCGCATCCGGCGAGGACGTCAACGTGTTCGTGTTCGACACCGAGGTGTACTCCAACACGGGCGGCCAGGCTTCCAAGGCATCCAACATCGGCCAGGTTGCGCAGTTTGCAGCCGCTGGCAAGGAGATCAAGAAGAAGTCGCTGGCCGAGATCGCCATGGCTTACGGCTACGTATACGTTGCCCAGGTCGCCATGGGCGCCAACCCCAACCAGACCATAAAGGCCATCACCGAGGCCGAGGCGTATCCGGGACCGTCGCTGATCATCGGCTACAGCCCCTGCGAGATGCACGCCATTAAGGGCGGTATGGTAAACGCCCAGGCCGAGATGAAGAAAGCTGTGGATTGCGGTTACTGGAACCTCTACCGCTTCAACCCGGCTGCCGAGCCTGGCAAGAAGTTCACGCTCGATTCCAAGGAGCCGAAGGGTGGCTACCAGGACTTCCTGATGAACGAGGCCCGCTACAACCGCCTGACCCGCGAGTTCCCCGAGCGCGCGAAGGAGCTCTTCGCCAAGAACGAGGCCGCTGCCATCGAGCGCTACAACCACCTTGTCAAGCTCAAGGACATGTACGCCGACGCGTAATCTGCGCATAGTCCGCAAATGCGAAGAAGGGCCCCGCCGGGGCCCTTCTTATTGCATAAAAGGGGAGACTCCCCATTAAACGTACCGCCCCGCGAAAGACCTGGCGGCGGCACGCGTTCGCTTGGCTTCGCCTAACCTATGTGGATTTACAGGAACAGTGGCTGCAGAATCGCTCACGCATGCCGCCGCCAGGCCTTTCGCTTGCAAGACAGATTGGCTGAAAGAACCGTGACGGCAATAGGGGTACTCCCTTTATGACGTCCAAGGCTGGCGAGGTCGCAGTCGCTTTAAAGCTCTACGAACGCGTACTTGATTTCGTCGTGAAGGCGCTCGCGGGTTTCCTCGATGCGGTCTTTCTTCAGCTCGCACTCCCAGATCTCGACGACATGCCAACCGTCGGCAGCCATCGCTTTGCGCACTTCGGCGTCGCGTTCCTTGTTGCGGGCAAATTTGGCCTGCCAGTACTCGACGTGCTGCTTGGGCGTGCTCGCATACTTGCAGCCTTCGTGCTGGTGCCAGAAGCAACCCATGACGTATATGGCGATTTTGCGCCCAGGAAAGGCGATGTCGGGGTGCCCGTGGGCCTTTTTCCAGTCGAGCCGGTAGCCTACGTAGCCCATTTCGCGCAGCATGCGGCGCACCACGAGCTCGGGTTTGGTGTCGCGCCGCTTGTTGCCCTGCATCGACTTGCGAACATGCTCGTTTGTGGCGGCAGGTGCTTCGAGTTTCTTGCCCATGCGCCCTCCTTCACATTCGATTATAGGATTACCACGCTCGAAATGTGAAAAAAGGGTCAGACCC
>DFIX01000025.1:46429-53648 GCA_002371495.1 Eggerthellaceae bacterium UBA3686 | reverse complement strand
GGTCAGACCCCTTTTTCACATTTTGATGTTGAATGGCAAGAGGTGCAGCCTGACTTGCCTGCCTTTGCCCGCACAAATGAGGAAAGAAGAAGCAAAGAGGAGCATCCCCTTTGCTTCTTCTTCGGCTTTTCGTTCTTGCTATTGTGCCGTTTGCTGCAAAATGGGACGCGTTGTCATCATAATTGAAGAATCATCGTACCACTCCACCATACTAAAGTTATAATGCATCTCTATGTCTATGGAGGAGGAATAGCGCACATGTTTGCATTGAAAGAAGGGGACGCATTCGTTGTATTGGCGATCCTCATTTACTTCATCGTGGTTCTTACAATTGGCTTCGTCTATGCGAAACGCTCGAACTCTTCGACGAGCGAGTACTTCCTAGGCGGCCGCAAGGTAGGTCCGTGGTTCACGGCCCTGTCCGCCGAAGCGTCCGATATGTCGGGCTATCTGCTGATGGGCCTTCCTGGCCTGGCGTACTGGTGCGGCGCATCCGACGTTGGATGGACGGCTATCGGTCTGGCTATCGGTACCTACCTTAACTGGCTGCTTGTGGCGAAGCGCCTGCGCAAGTATTCGGTTGTGGCCAACGACTCCATTACATTGCCGGGTTTCTACTCCAATCGCTTCCATGACGACAAGAACATCATCGCCACGGTGGCGGCTGTCATCATTCTGATCTTCTTCTGCGTGTACTGTGGCAGCTGCTTTGTCACGTGCGGCAAGTTGTTCAACAGCCTGTTCGGATGGGACTATTCGGTCATGATGGTGTTCGGTGCCCTCATCGTGTTCCTGTACACGATGGTGGGCGGCTACCTTTCGGTTGTTGCCACCGACTTCGTGCAGGGCTGCCTGATGTTCTGCGCGCTGGCAGTCGTGGTTATCGGGTCCATTACCATGACGGGCGGGCTCGAAAACACGGTGGCGTTCCTTTCCGACATTCCCGGCTATCTTTCCATGACCAGCATCGCTACGCCGACGGTCGACGCCGACGGCGTACAGGCAGTGGCGGGAAGCCAGCCCCTGTTCGGCGAAGCGGGCGAGTACGGTCTGCTGACCATCGTCTCCACGATGTCGTGGGGCCTCGGGTACTTCGGCATGCCGCAGGTGCTCGTGCGCTTCATGGGCATCCGCTCCGAAGAAGAGGTCAAGACGTCGCGTCGCATCGCCATTGTCTGGGTGGTCATCTCGATGTTCTGCGCCGTTATGATCGGCATCATCGGTCGCTACCTCATGCCGGTCGAGTTGCTGACGCAGTCCAGCGCCGAGTCTATCTTCATTGTGCTTTCCAAGACTATGTTGCCGGCGTTCTTCTGCGGTTTGGTCGTTTCGGGCATTTTGGCGGCGTCGATGTCTTCGGCGTCATCGTACCTGCTGATCACAGGCTCGTCGGTGGCCGAAAATATCTTCCGCGGCGTGTTCAAGAAGAACGCGACCGACAACCAGGTGCTCATCGTTTCGCGCATTACGCTGGCTGCCGTGCTCGTCTTCGGCTGCTTTATCGCCTGGGACGAGAACTCGGTCATCTTCAACGTCGTGTCCTACGCTTGGGCAGGCCTTGGCGCCAGCTTCGGTCCGTTGACGTTGTTCTGCCTGTACTGGCGCCGCACGACCAAGCAAGGCGCAATCGCCGGCATGGTCACGGGCGCTGCTATGGTGCTCATCTGGCATAACCTGATCAAGCCAATCGGCGGTGTGTTCGGCATCTACGAGCTGATGCCTGCGTTCCTGTGCAGTTGCTTGGCCATCGTAGTTGTGTCGCTACTGACGAAAGAGCCCGAGAAGACCGTCCTCGACGAGTTCGACCACTACATGGACTCCGCGCCCGAAGAGCGCAGCCTCGACGCCGTGCTGGAAGGCGACATCCCCCTGCAGTAGGGCGGTCAGTCACCCACTCAATGCCTGAAGGGAAAAAGGAAAGGCCGCGGACGCAAAACCCGCGGCCTTCCTTGTTTGCGAGGATGCAGGTAAACCTAACGAGGCTGCGCTTGTGATGTGTCTTGCTGACCGTTGCGTAAGCTTCCGCAACGATATCCGCGTATCGGGGCATCGAGGTATCGGGGAAGTCTCCATTTGCTTTTCTGGCTCAACGGGCTAAGCGCCCGCCGTCATATTAGTGTTGCGAGTCTGAGTCCCATGGCTGCTGTTGGGAAGGTTGCTGCCATTGCGTTGGCGCTTGCCGTTGGGCTGTTCCGTGCTGCCAGGGGTTTTGCTGTCCGTATTGTTGCCCGTATCCGTACGGCTGTGTGGGCTGCTGTGGTGTTTGCCCGTATTGGTTCATCTGGGACTGAGCATCCATAGGCGTCAAAGGCGTCGTTTGTGCTGCCCGAATCTGGTTGGGATGATGCAACGGCGAATCGTTTTTCGACATGCGTCTAATGAGCGCTATTGCAATCGCGATAAATGCGAGGTCGAGCGCGAGGGCAATGAGGGCGAGCAAGTCGCTTTCCGAAGACAGGGCTGCATCGTAGAACCCGTGTTCGATGGTCGGCAGCAAGAACGCCAGCACATAGTACATATGGGCGCCCGCTTTGTTGCCGCGCACTTCGCGTTGTTTGGCCAAGCCGAAGAAGCAGCCCATGATGACGCCATCCGCGAAGTGGCCGGGAACGGCGAAGATCGCCCGCTGTACGGCGACCTCGAAGCCGCCGTCGAACACGTACAGGATGTTCTCGAGCGCCGCGAAGCCGACCGCGACAGCCACAGCATACACGATGCCGTCGAATACGTAGTTGAACTCGGGGCTATTGCGCACCGTGTTCAGGAACAGGTATTTGAAACCCTCTTCGACCGCCGCCACGCCGATGAAGTATTCGCAGATGAGCAGCAACGGCCCGGGCGAGAGGATCGATTCGAATGCTGCGAAGGCGAAGTTCTCGGTTATGCCGGCAAGGGGGCCGGCAACCATGCCTAGCACGAATAACCTGATGATCAGGCGAGGCGGCTCCTTCTCGACCGTGTCTTTTTTGTAGACGTAATAAAGCAGCGCGATGGCGGGCAGCACGGCGGCGGCGATGAGTAGGTTCACGTCGTCTCCTTCTTTAATGTTGATCCTAAGCGTTCGGTCGAACCGTAGCGCTATTTCGAGTTTTGCTCTTTCGTCGATATTGTAGCGAAATGATGCGCGTCAAATACGCACAGAAATGCCGCATTCGAACCGAAGGAAGCGAAGAGGAGCATTCCCTTCGCTTCCTTCGGCTGAATCGCTTGCGTTAATTCTGGTCGAATCGGCGCGCCTGCATAGTCTAGGTCGTGCGGCTACGCCTATAATTGTGCATCACGACGATTCGCGCGATGGTATGCCGTCGACTCTTGGAATCGCCGCGCAGCACACGATTGGAGTATTCATATGGGTTACGCAGATCTGAGCACTGTCGATTTGACCGCATTGAAGGTCGAGCTCGAGGACGAGCTTTCGCTTCATAGGGCGCATGACCTCACGCTTAACATGGCGCGCGGCAAGCCGTCGGCTGCTCAGCTCGACCTGTCGACCGATATGCTGACAGTGCTGAAGGGGCCCGACGACTGTTTCGCCGAAAGCGGGCTCGATTGCCGCAATTACGGCGGTTTGGAGGGCATTGACGAGGCGCGTCGGCTCATGGCCATCTTGCTTGACGACAAGATGGAAAACGTCATCGTCGGCGGCAATTCTTCGCTGACGCTCATGTATAGCGCAATCGGACGTTTCTACGATTTCGGTGCGCGCGGCTCTAAGCCATGGCACCGCTACGATAAGGTCAAATGGCTTTGCCCGGTTCCGGGCTACGACCGCCATTTCGCCATAACCGAATCGTTCGGGTTCGAGAACATTCCGGTGCCCATGAACGAGGACGGCCCCGACATGGACGTCGTCGAGCGCCTAGCGGCGTCGGATGCCTGCATCAAGGGCATCTGGTGCGTGCCCAAGTATTCCAACCCCGGTGGCGTCACGTATTCCGACGAAGTGGTGCGCCGCTTGGGCTTCTTGCGCTGCGCCGCGCACGATTTCCGTATTTTCTGGGACAACGCTTATTCGGTTCACCATCTGTACGACGAGCCCGAGCAGCAAGACCAGCTACTCGACATCGCCGAGGTATGCAAGGCTTCGGGCAACCCCAATCGCTATGTCAAGTTCGCATCGACGAGCAAGGTTACCGTGGCCGGCGCGGGCATTGCGGCCATGGCATCGAGCCCCGACAACATTGCCGAGATCAAAGAGCGCATGAGCATCGCCACAATTGGCGGCGACAAGCTCAACCAGCTGCGCCACGCGCGTTTCCTGAAGGACGGTGACGCGTTGGCTGCCCATATGTCCAAGCATGCGGCCATCCTGCGCCCGAAGTTCGAGCTCGTCGAGAAGAAGCTCTCGGAAGGGCTTGCCGGGGTAGGGGGCTGCTCGTGGTCTCATCCGCGCGGCGGTTACTTCGTGCTGTTCAATGCGCCTAATGGTACAGCCAAGCGCATCGTGCAGCTCGCTCGCCAGACGGGCGTCGTCCTGACGAGCGCCGGCGCCACCTGGCCGGGCGGAAACGATCCCAAAGACAGCGATATCCGCATAGCGCCGTCGCTTCCTCCCATCGAGGAGCTCGACGTGGCCCTCGACGTCTTCTGCGGGTGCGTGAAACTCGCCTACGCCGAATCGCTGCTCATCGACCGTTTGACGCATTAGGCTTTATTTCGTCAAGCAATTAGAGCGGTGGACAGCTGGCGCGTGTTAGCTGTCCACCGCTCTTTTGAGTTGAACGGGATTAGATGTAGTTCAGCGGGTTGACGGCGACGCCGCCTACTTCGACTTGGAAATGCAGGTGGGCGCCGAACGATTGGCCGGTATTGCCCACGGCGCCGATTTCCTGACCGCGCTCGACGTAATCGCCGGGCTTTACGTAGGTGGCCGAAGAGTGCATGTACTTAGTCACGATGCCGCTTCCGTGCGAGATTACAACCCAGTTGCCTGCGCCTCCGTTGTAACCGCCGTCGTTGGTGGCGTACATCACCGTTCCGCTGTCTGCGGCGTAGTAGGGCGTTCCTTCCGGGGCTGCCATGTCGAGTCCCTTATGGAACGAGTTGTCGAACGTGCGGTATCCGAACCCTGACGAACTCGTGGCGGAAGGGCAGGGGTTGAAGAAGTAGCCCGGCCCCATGACGAGCTGGCCACCAGATGATGAGGATGTATCGGTTCCGGTGCCCTCTGCGGTCGTGCCTTCGGTATTGGAATCGCCCTCTTCGGTTTGCGACTCGGCGTCGGAAGAGTCGGTGCTTGCAGTTTCGATGACGATCTCACCGCCGTTCTGCGCAGCTTCCTCGGCAGCTTGGCGAGCGCGCTCCTCTTGCTCTGCTTGTTCTTGGGCGGCTTTCGCGGCGGCTTCGAGCTCGGCTTCGCGCCGCTTGCGTGCTTCCTCAGCTTGGCGCGCGGCCTCCGCTGCGAGTTCTTCCTGGTACTGAAGCTCGGCGGCTTCGGCGCTCAGCTGCTCGGCTTGCGTGCGCAGCGCTTGCTGCGTTTCCTCGATTTGGCTTTGGGCTTCCTCGGCGGCGGCCATTTCGTCCTCGGCCCGCTTGCTTTGCGCCTCGTATTCGTCGCGCGCGCTCTGTAGCGACCGGCGCGCATCTTGCGCTTCGTGGAGCTTCTGTTGCCCCCGTGAGAAAATCGCATTGCAGCTGTCCCACGAGCTCATGAAATCCTGGAACGATTCGGCATCGAGCAGGACATCGATAAACGACGAGCCGTTGCCCCGTTTGTACATGCCGACCGCAAATTGCGAAAGCTCCGCTTCGAGGCTTTGGATGCGCGCGTTTTCGGCGTCAATTTTGCCCGATGCCTCGTCGCGCTTCTTGCAGGCGCTGTCGTAGGCTGCCTGGGCGCGGTCGCGCTCGGCCATGACGTTGTTCAAGTTGCTTTGAAGCGAGTCGATCTGGGAATACACGGCATCGGCCTCAGCCTGCTTTTCGGCAGCCGTCACGGCATAGGCGTCGCCGGCGGTCGCAGCCGAGCAGGCAAGCGCGAGCGCCGCGCCGATGCCGGCTCCGGCAAGGGTGCGCCATGCGGGCGATAGCCAATGTACGGGAAAAGCCTGGGGCATGATCTACTCCGTTTAAGCTACGTTCAAGTCGTGTACAGTCGATGAAAAAGCACCATCTCGGTCCCTTATCCTAACAGCTTTAAAAAATGGAAATTCAAAATCATTCAATGTACGCAAACAATCTATTCCTCGAGCAGAGTGGTCCAAACACGTTTCCAATCTGGGAGGAGGTAGTATGGCGCCTCGAGAAACGGAGGAATCGTGGAGACACGCCCGGGGGCGTGTTGGTTGTTGACACCGTCGAAATCCTAGCGTATTATTCATACGCTCACTTGAGCAGATTGTTCTTGTGAGCAGGCAGCTTGAAAAGTGCACATGAATAAGAGCGAGCCAGAAATGGGCGTGTGCCCGAGTGGTTAAAGGGGACGGGCTGTAAACCCGTTGGCTATGCCTACCTAGGTTCGAATCCTAGCGCGCCCACCATTTCTCGCCCGTGTAGCTCAGTCGGTAGAGCACTTCGTTGGTAACGAAGAGGTCACCGGTTCAAGTCCGGTCGCGGGCTCCACGTAAATATCCCCCAGTAGGGGTATTTTTTTGTTAGAAGTTCGCTACACGAAGTGAGCGAAAGTCAAATCGTTCAGGTTGGTTTTGAACCCGCCAGACGCGATTTGACAAGGAAGAGCAAGCAATTCTGAGGGAGCGGCCTTCGTGCCGTGACCGAAGAATTGACGCAGCTCTGACGCAGCTCAAATCGTGTCTGGCGGAGTTCAAAATGGCGGTGTAGCTCAGTTGGTTAGAGCACACGGTTCATACCCGTGGCGTCACTGGTTCGAATCCAGTCACCGCTACCAGATCACAGACGGCATCCTCGATGAGGATGCCGCTTTATAATATGTGGTAATAAATCGCAACTGCGATTGCAACGAGGAAGGAATTTTCCATGGCAAAGGAAAAATTTGATCGCTCCAAGCCGCATGTAAACATCGGCACCATCGGTCACGTCGACCATGGCAAGACGACCCTGACTGCGGCAATCTCCAAGGTTCTGTCTGAGAACGACGGTTCTCACGGCACCGCTACCGCCGACTTCACCGCTTTCGAGGACATCGACAAGGCCCCCGAGGAGCGCGAGCGCGGCATCACGATTTCGATCGCTCACATCGAGTATCAGACCGATGCTCGTCACTATGCTCACGTCGACTGCCCCGGCCATGCTGACTACG
>DFIX01000025.1:46211-46378 GCA_002371495.1 Eggerthellaceae bacterium UBA3686 | reverse complement strand
GCTGACTACGTCAAGAACATGATTACCGGTGCTGCTCAGATGGACGGCGCAATTCTGGTTATCGCTGCTACCGACGGCCCCATGGCCCAGACCCGCGAGCACATCCTGCTCGCCCGTCAGGTCGGCGTTCCCTACATCGTCGTGTTCCTGAACAAGTGCGACATGGT
>DFIX01000025.1:0-46162 GCA_002371495.1 Eggerthellaceae bacterium UBA3686 | reverse complement strand
ACAAGTGCGACATGGTCGACGACGAAGAGCTCATCGACCTGGTCGAGATGGAGACCCGCGAGCTCCTCGACAAGTACGAGTTCCCTGGAGACGACACCCCGATCATCCGCGGTTCTGCTCTGAAGGCCCTCGAGGGCGATCCCAAGTGGCAGGATGCCATCTGGGAGCTCCTGGATGCAGTCGACAGCTACATCCCGACCCCCGAGCGTGACACCGACAAGCCGTTCCTGATGGCTGTCGAGGACACCATGACCATTACTGGCCGTGGTACCGTCGCTACCGGTCGTGTTGAGCGCGGTGTTCTGCACCTCAACGACCCGCTCGAGATCGTCGGCATCAAAGAGACCCAGACCACGGTCTGCACCGGCATCGAGATGTTCCGCAAGCTGCTCGACGAGGCTCAGGCCGGCGACAACATCGGCTGCCTGCTCCGCGGCATCAAGCGCGAAGAGATCGAGCGTGGCCAGGTTCTGTGCAAGCCGGGTTCCGTGACCCCGCATACTGAGTTCGACGCTCAGATCTACATCCTGACCAAGGAAGAGGGCGGCCGCCACACCCCGTTCTTCGATGGCTATCGTCCGCAGTTCTACTTCCGCACCACCGACGTTACTGGTGTTGCACACCTGCCCGAGGGCACCGAGATGGTTATGCCTGGCGACAACGTGCTGATTCACGCTGAGCTGATTCACCCGATCGCGATGGAAGAGGGCCTGCGCCTGGCTATCCGCGAGGGTGGTCGCACCGTTGGCTCTGGCCGTGTCACGAAGATCTACAAGTAACGATTTTCGGATGCACCTGTTACGGGGCCCGCTCGTGGGCGGGCCCCGTTCCCAAAATTCATGTGTCACGAACAATGCCTGGTCTTCCAGTAAAGGCATAAGGAGTTTTATCAGATGCGTACGATGATCACCTTGGCGTGTACTGAGTGCAAGCGCCGTAACTACACGACCAAGAAGAACAAGCAGAACAACCCCGATCGTATCGAGATGAAGAAATATTGCAAGTGGTGCGGTCACCACACCCTTCATCGCGAAACCCGTTAAGATAGGGGAGAAGCAAGCGCATAGGCCAGTAGTTCAATTGGTAGAGCGTCGGTCTCCAAAACCGGAAGTTGAGGGTTCGAGTCCTTCCTGGCCTGCCAGCTTGTTTTACCGAGCAGCTTGTGTTCAATTTGCTAGTGAGCAACTTGAAGCCAGGCTGCTTGTTTGATGTTTAGAAGCAGGTTTAGTTATCGAAGAAACTGAGGTCGAGCATGGCCCACAAGTCTAAGACGCAGCGAGCCAAGGCAAGCGCCGCCAAAGAAAACCGCAAAGATCGCCAATTGCGCGACGAGGCGGCTGCCGAGAACAAACCCGAGATTGCCGAGGCAGCGGCCGAGGAGTCTAAGGGCGGCCTGTTCAAGAAGAAGGCCGACAAGCCCGAGGCTAAGAACCAGGCTGCAGCTGTCAAGAAGGAAGAGAAGAAGGTCAAGAAGACCCGCTTCCAGTTCCTGAAAGACGTCCGCGCCGAGATGAAGCGTGTTACCTGGCCGACCCGCCAGGATGTCGTGCGTTGGACCGGCGTCGTCGTCGGTGCTCTTGTCTTTTTCGGCGTGTACGTTGCCGTCCTCGACAACGTCATCATCACGCCGGCCCTCGTTGCGCTTTCTGGTTTGGGGGCTTAAACGATGGCTAAGAAGTGGTACGTGCTGCATACCTACTCGGGCTACGAGAACAAGGTCCGCCAGAATCTGATTCAGCGTATCGAGTCGATGGGCCTCGAGAACAAGATCTTCAAGATCGAGATTCCGACCGAGACCGTGACCGAGATCAAAGAGGGCGGCAAGCGAGTCGAATCGGAGAAGAAGGTTCTTCCCGGCTACGTCCTCGTTCGCATGGAGCTCGATCCCGATAGCTGGTCTATCGTGCGCAATACCCCTGGTGTCACCGGCTTCGTCGGCAGCCAGGGTAATCCCGAGCCTCTGACCCGCGAGGAATACAACAAGATCATGGGCGTTGGCAAGCCGCGCGTCGGCGTTCAGAAGAAAGCCACGACCAGCATCGAAATCGGCCAGACCGTCAAGGTCGTTTCGGGGCCGTTCGTGGACTTCGACGGCACGGTGGCAGAAGTCATGCCCGACGCCGGCAAGGTGCGCGTCATGGTTTCGATTTTCGGTCGCGAGACTCCAGTCGAGCTTTCGTTCGACCAGGTTGCACGAGTATAAGACGATAACGAGCGTACGTGCCCGCGTGGACCGGGGCTTCTCGCGAACGCTTGCTATAAATATTTAGATATAAACCGAAAGGATTATTGATATGCCTCCCGCGAAGAAAGTTACAGGCTTCATTAAGCTTCAGATTCCTGCCGGTGCCGCAAACCCGGCTCCTCCTGTAGGTCCTGCCCTTGGCGCTCAGGGCGTCAACATCATGCAGTTCTGCCAGCAGTTCAACGCTGCGACGCAGGAGCAGTCCGGCACCATCATCCCGGTCGAGATTACTGTTTACGAAGACAAGTCCTTCACCTTCATCTGCAAGACCCCTCCGGCGGCCGTGCTGATCAAGGAAAAGCTCGGCATCCAGAGCGGTTCCGGCATTCCGCAGCTGCGTTTCGTGGGCACGCTGACCGAAGACCAGCTGCGTGAGATTGCCGAGACCAAGATGCCGGACCTCAACGCCAACACGATCGAAGCTGCGATGGAGATTATTGCCGGCACCGCTCGTTCGATGGGCGTGCGCATCGAAGGCCGCGAGATGAAGAAGAAGTACATTCCGTCGCGTAAGCTGGCTGAGCAGCTGCGCCAGATGGGTCAGTAGTTTAATTGCGCCCGCCTTCGGCGGGCGCAATCGTCGACGCTGCGGCCGATTCTGACGGCACGCTGGCCCCTTGTTTTCGCCCTCGCGTACCAAAGTACGCTTCGGTCGAAAGGCGGGGCCATCGCACTCGTCAGAATCGCCCTCGCTGACTTGGTTGGACCTGCAACTATTTTGATGTTTGATTATGGGTCGACCATAACGTTCTTAATGAGCGTGAGTTTGGGCTTAAGCGCTAAAGCGCTGGTCATATAAGTTGGGAGAGTGCCTTTGGCATTCGAAGATGCCTCTGGCATTCGTTAGCCACCACGAAGGAGAAACTAATGGCTAAGAAATCAAAGAACTACCGTGCAGCAGTCGAGAAAATCGGCGATCAGGTCTATGCCCCTTACGAGGCATTCGAGCTTCTGAAGGAAGTTGCTTCTGCTAAGTTCGACGAGACCGTCGAAGCGCATTTCCGTCTGGGCATCGATACCCGCAAGGCCGACCAGCAGCTGCGTGGTACCGTGAGCCTGCCGAATGGCTCGGGCAAGACGGTTCGCGTTGCCGTATTCGCCGAGGGCGAGGCTGCTCGTGCGGCTGAGGAAGCCGGCGCCGACATCGTCGGTAGCGATGACCTCGTGGCCGACATTCAGGCTGGCGAGATTAACTTCGACGCAGCCGTTGCTACCCCCGATCAGATGGGCAAAGTTGGTCGTCTGGGCAAGATTCTCGGCCCCCGTGGCCTTATGCCCAACCCCAAGTTGGGCACCGTTACCCCCGATGTTGCCAAGGCTATCAACGAGCTGAAGGGCGGCCGTGTAGAGTATCGTGCTGACCGTTACGGCATCGCTCACGTCATCATTGGCAAGACGAGCTTCTCGGTCGAGCAGCTTGCTCAGAACTACGGCGTCGTGTACGACGAGGTTCTGCGCATGAAGCCGTCGACCGCTAAGGGCAAGTACGTCAAGTCGATTACCGTGGCTTCCACCATGAGCCCGGGCGTCAAGGTCGACAGCTCCGTTACCCGCGAGTACGACGTCAAGTCCGAAGCTGCTGCTGAATAGCAATAGCCTGCACATCGAACGTTAGAAAGGGAGCCTTCGGGCTCCCTTTTTTGTTATGCTTGCAATGAGTCACTTACCAGGTAGGCGACTCATTGTGTGCATTTCATTTTGGATGGAGCGCGTCTTGGCTGTAATCATCAAATCACCTGCTGAAATCGAGGCTATGAAGGAAGCGGGGCGCTTGTCTGCCGCGGTACTGCGAGAAGTCGGTGCGCGGTGCGTGCCAGGAGTCTCGACGCTCGAGCTCGACGAGTTTGCGGAAGACTATATCCGTTCGAACGGTGGCATTCCGACGTTCAAGGGGTATGGCGGTTTTCCGGGATCGTTATGCGCTTCGATAAACGAGCAGATCGTACACGGCATTCCGTCGAGCAGCGTAAAGCTGAGGTCGGGTGACATCGTCTCGATAGACATTGGCGCCACGGTTGACGGGTGGGCGGGCGACAACGCTTGGACATACGCTGTTGGCAAAGTTGATCCGAAGAAAAAACGTTTGCTCGAAGTGACCGAAAAATGCTTATGGGCGGGTATTTCGGCGGCGCGAGTCGGCAACCGTCTGGGCGATATCGGCCATGCGGTGCAATCTGTTGCCAAAGCAGCTGGTTTTGGCGTGGTGCGAGATTATACTGGCCATGGCATCGGGCGCGATATGCACGAGGATCCGCAGGTTCCCAACTATGGTTTTCGTCATACGGGCATGAAGCTCGAAGAGGGGATGGTGCTTGCGATTGAGCCCATGATTACCATGGGTACGCATAAAACCCACGTCATGCGCGACGGTTGGCTTGTCGTAACCCAAGACGGTCTGCCTTCCGCCCACTTCGAGAAGACCGTCGCCATAACGGCGGACGGCCCAATCCTCGTCTCGGTCGAGCCTGGTCGCGACAGGCCGGTTAATTAAAATGTGAAAAAGGGGTCTGACCCCTTTTTCACATTTTTATTCGAAGAAAGTGCGAGCGATTTGTTTGTAGAAGCTCATTGAGCGGCGGTTAAGGAGCACGGTGGGGTAGTCGCCGGCGCGTACGATGACGGTCGAGATGGGCCGTTCGAATTCGAGTGCGTCTCCGTCGGCGAACAGGGCAACTTCGCGCGCGCTCGCGGAGCCTTCCTCGAGCGCGACTTCCACGACGTCGTTGTGTTCGGTTACGATGGCGCGCGAGTTCAGGGTATGAGCAGCCAACGGTGCGACGATAAGGCAGCGTTGGCTCGGGCCGACGAGCGGGCCTCCCGCCGACAGCGCATAGGCGGTCGAGCCGGTGGCGGTCGAGACGATGACGCCGTCGCCGCGCATGTGCGCCACGCGGTCGCCTGATACGTCCAGGTCGAACTCGACGATATGACCCATGGCGCCGCGGGCTATGGCTATCTCGTTTAGGGCGAAGAACTCTCGCGGACCCTCTGGAGGCTCGAGCTCGTCGCCTTCGCAGATAACCTGAATATGCAGGTTGGTTCGTTGCTCGCGCACAATCTCGTCAGCCAAGGCGTCGGCGATGAGCGCGATGGTGCCGTTTTCGACCGTGTTGGTCAGAAAGCCCATATGCCCGAAATTGATGCCCAGAATGGGCGCGTCAAGCACATAGGCAAGTCGGGCGGTGTGCAGCAAAGTGCCGTCGCCTCCGAGCGTTATGATCAGGTCGATGCCGTTTTCCAGCTCAGGAGCTATTTCAGATGCTGGGTGACCGCCGAATACGAACGCGCTGTCGGGAAGCTGGGTGACGTCGATTTCGGCATGCCCGATGCCTTGAGAATCCAGGTATGCCACGATCTGAAACATCGAATCGATGGTCGTGGCATTTTGCCTGTTGGCAACTATCAGTATCTTCATAACCTGCGGCCCCTTTTCGGGATTTCGGGTGAATCGCACTCCGTGTAGCGGTAGTTGATTCATTATATACAAGCCTGCAATAAAAGCGCGTTGTTCCCGTTTGGTCGGAGCGACGGATTCGAAATGGACGGATGATGGCCCAGCACCAAGCAGAAACGCAAGACGAGCAGTCAGCTCAGGGGACGGATCAGCAACTGGCATCCCCGGGCGACGAGCAGGCGAAGCCGGCGGTCGACGAGCAAACGCACGAATCGGTTGCCAAATCGACAGCGCTCATGTCTGCCGCAACGCTCATCTCGCGCGTAACGGGCCTCGTACGCACGTGGGCCATGGCATTCGCCCTGGGAAACTCGCTGATTACGAGTGCCTACCAAGTGGCCAACAATATGCCCAATGTCGTGTTTGACCTGGTTGCGGGCGGCCTCCTGGGGGCGGCGTTCATCCCGGTGTATCTGCTCGAGAAAGAAAAGCGGGGAGAGTCGGGAAGCGACGATTTCGCGAACAATCTGCTGAACCTCACGATTATCGTGCTCGGGGCTCTTACGTTACTGTCGAGCCTGTTCGCCCCGCAGCTCATCGCGACGCAGACGTTTACTGTGGGCGAGACCGACGAGGTTGTGGAATTGTCGGTCGCGTTCTTCCGCATCTTCGCCTTCCAAATCGTGTTCTACGGCATAAGCGGTATCGTGACGGCGGTGCTCAACGCCAACCGCGTGTACTTTCTGCCGGCAATCGCCCCCGCGCTCAACAACGTGTGCGTGATAGTCTCGTTCTTCTCGTACATTTTCATCGCACCGACCAACCAGCAGCTCGCCATTCTCGTGTTGGGCGTCGGTACGACGCTCGGCGTGGCTATTCAGGCAATCGTGCAGATTCCGGCTTTGGCCAAGATGGGCTTTAGGTATCGGGCGTATATCAACCTCAAGGACCCGGCGCTCGTCGAGGCGATGAAGATCGCGCTTCCCACCATGCTCTACATCGTGGGCACCCTCGTGGCGTTCTCGTGCCGCAACGCATTTTCGCTCTCCGTTGGCGACAACGGTCCGTCGACGTTGCTGTACGCCTGGACGTGGTTTCAGCTTCCGTATGGCGTTGTGTCCGTTTCGCTTTCGCGTGCGCTGTTTACCGAGATGGGCGAGGCGGCTGCCAAAGATGACCTGCCCGCGTTGCGCGAGCTCGTCCGCGCTGGCCTTTCAGGTAATCTCATGCTCGTCATCCCGATGGCGGGCATCATGATAGGCCTGGCCATCCCCCTTATGGAGCTGTTCCAAGCTGGCGCCTTCGGATCGGGCGACGTTGCGTACGTCTCGACGGTGCTCGCCGCCTGGCTCTATTCGCTGCCGTTTTACGCGGTGCTCTTCTTCTTGTACAACGTTTACGCATCGATTCGCAAGTTCATGCATTTTGCCGCGGTGAGCTGCGTAATGGTTATCGTTCAGTGCGTGCTGTATTACGTGCTGTGCCGGCCGGGTGTTCTTGGGCTGGTCGGGGTGCCTATCGCCGATATCATCTATTATGGCGCTTGCTGCATCATCCTCATTGTCATGTTGCGCCGCATGATCGGTGCTTTCAAGCTGAGGTCGGTCTTCTGGCTCATTATCCGAGTGGTGGCTGCAACAGCCGTGGCTACACCGTTGTCGTACCTCATCTCAACTTGGCTTCCGGTGGGCACGGGCATGCTGGGCGGTTTCGTCCGGCTTGTCGTGGCCGGCGGAATCGGCTTGGTCGTGGCCTTCGGGTTGTGCGCGCTCTTCCGCGTTCCCGAGATGCGCCTTGTAACCGCGCTTATCGGAAAAGTGCTCGGTCGCCTGAAGCGTACTGCCTAATCTATCCCACCACGAAGCCGCAGGCGGGGACGCGCATCGGCTTGGCTTCGGCTTAACCTATGCGAATTTATACCTGAATACGCTTCGCGTATTCAGGTAATAGTTCTGAAAGAATGTACGGGGGCAAGCTGGAGCTTGCCCGGCCTCGCTGAAAACGAGTCACTGGCTCGTTTTCCGGGCGCTCGGCCCCTGCAATTCGCCGATGTCGCATCTCCGCCTGCGGCTTCGCTTCGTAGTCTCAAATGCGACAGCGCCATGCAGCCGACTAGCCCGCATGCGGCAGGGCTGCGAGCTCTATCACAGGCATTAGCCGTGATAGTGGCGGTGCAGCGTGAACGCTTTGCCCCAGGGGAAAGCGTTCACGGAGAGAGGCGGTAATAGAAAAACCGCCGGCAGGTTGCCGACGGTTTTTGCGGACGTGGTGGAGCAGTGGTTAGCCTTGGTAGTAACGGTGCTGTTCATAGCGGGGCTCGCAGCAGACGTTGATTCCGAGCGAACGGTAGAGCTGCTCGTCGTCGGAGGGGATGATGATGCTGAAATAGGCGTCGCATCCGCGCAGCTCGCCGGCGGCAGCGATGGCGGTATGGGCCATGGGGCTCGTGAGCGAGCTCGTGGACAGGGCGATGAGCATCTCGCGCGGATGGAGGCGCGGGTTCTTGTGCCCGAGCTGCTCGGTGCGCAGGTTGCAGATTGGCTCGAGGGCCGCATCGCTGATGATCATCATGTCGTCATCGATGCCAGCCTGGGCTTTCAAGGCATTGAGCAGCACAGATGACGCGGCTCCGAGTAGAGTCGACGTCTTTCCCGTGATGATGCGCCCGTCGGGTAGCTCCATGGCACCGGCGGGACCGCCCGATTGCTCGGCTTTGGCAAGGGCGGCTGCGCGAGCCGGGGACAGGTCGGTGTCGATGCCGGCCTTCTTCATGAGTATCTCGGCCTTTGCGACGAACTCGTCGCCCACGCCCGTGCGCTTGGCCTCGGTGGCCGTTTGGAAGTATCGGCGAACGATTTCGTGGTTTGCGGCGTCGCGGCAGGCATCGTCGTCGATGATAGCGAGCCCTGCCATGTTTACGCCCATATCGGTGGGCGACTTGTAGGGGCTTTCACCCAGGATCTTCTCGAGCATGGCCTTGAGCACCGGGTAAATCTCGATGTCGCGGTTGTAGTTGACCGTGGTCTCGCCGTACGCCTCAAGGTGGAAGGGGTCGATGGCGTTGACGTCGGAAAGGTCGAGCGTCGCGGCTTCGTAGGCGATGTTAACCGGATGGTCGAGCGGAAGATTCCAGATGGGGAAAGTCTCGAACTTGGCGTAGCCGGCGTCGACGCCGCGCTCGTGCTCTTGGTAGAGTTGCGAGAGGCAGGTGGCCATCTTGCCCGAGCCGGGGCCCGGCGCTGTGACGACGACGAGCGGGCGCGAAGTCTCGATGAACTCGTTTTTGCCGTAGCCTTCGTCGCTGACGATATGGTCGATGTCGTAGGGGTAACCCTCGATGGGGTAGTGCAGGTAGCTCTTGATGCCGAGCGCGTCGAGCTTCTGTCGGAACGCGTCGGCAGCTGGCTGGTTGCGGTATTGCGTGATGCAAACGCTGCCCACGAAGAAACCCAGGCCCTTGAAGACGTCCATGAGGCGCAGCATGTCCTCGTCGTAGGTGATGCCCAAATCGCCGCGCACCTTGGAATGCTCGATATGGTTTGCGTTGATGACCAGGATAATCTCGATTTCGTCGACCATGCTTTTGAGCATGCGCAGCTTGGTGTCGGGCTCGAAACCGGGGAGGACGCGCGAGGCATGGTAGTCGTCAAACAGCTTTCCCCCGAATTCCAAATACAGCTTTCCGCCGAACGTCGCGATGCGCTCGCGGATGCGCGCTGTCTGCAACTCGATGTACTTGTCGTTGTCGAAACCGATACGTTTGGGCATGTGAACCTCTTCCCTTTGATGTAACCCGTTAATTATAACGGAGCCGACACACGGCACAGCAGAATGTGTAAAAAGGGTCAGACCCCTTTTACACATTTTGTCGGGCGATTGAAGAGAAGTCGCCATAATCGGCGGAACAAGGTTAGTTCAGCTGCATGAAAAAAAGGGCTCAGCGCGATTTCTCGACCAAATGGCAGAAACCTGCCAGAGCCGTTCGCTTACTATAACCTTGTAGCGGTTCAGACTGTTCTGGGAGGGAGCATAGCCATGGCCATTTGGAGAGATGTGTTCTATCACTGCGAGAAATGCGGGAGCATCGTCATGAAGTTCGGCACGCAGGGCGCCATACCTTCGTGCTGCGGGGAAGAGATGAAGGTCCTTGAGCCGTATACCGAGGACAATCCCGGCAAGGCATCTGCCGAAAAGCACCTTCCCATCATGGAGCGCGGGAAAATCATTACGGTTCGTGTGGGCGAGGACGACAATAAGCACCCAATGGATCCGGACCACTCCATCGAGTGGATTTACATATCAACCGAGATGGGCGCGCAGCTCGTGAAGCTGCGTCCCGGCATAGAGCCTTACGCTCAGTTCGCCCTTAACGGCGATGTACCGCTGAACATCTACGCGTATTGCAACAAGCACGGGTTATGGGCAGCTGAGATGTTCGAGAGCATGCAGGACGACGACGAATAGCGCGCAAGAATACCCAGCACGATTGGGGATGAGTTACGGGGCGTTCCCAAGACTCATCCCCGGGCATCTTCCCGGAGCCTCTTTAACTGGTCTAACCGATTTTTGAACAGGTCTTCGCGTCCTTCTTCCGTCGGCTTGTAGTACTCGGTGCCCACAAGGGAGTCGGGCAGGCATTGCATGCCGGCGGCGACTTTGCCTTCCTCGTCGTGTGCATAGCGGTAGCCCGATCCGTACCCGAGGTCCTTCATCAGGCGTGTCGGTGCGTTGCGGATCGCCATCGGCACCGGCTCGGCCATGCTGTGCAACGCATCGGCCTTTGCGTGCTCGTAGGTAAGATAGGCGCTGTTCGATTTGGGCGCGAGCGACAGGTAGATGACCGCTTCGGAAAGGTGGACGGAGCATTCGGGCATGCCTATGAAGTGGCAAGCCTGAAACGCGTTGACGGCGACGTTCAAGGCATTGGTGTCGGCAAGGCCCACGTCCTCTGCGGCAAACCGCGTGATGCGCCGTGCGACGTAGAGCGGGTCCTCGCCTGATTCGAGCATGCGGGCAAGCCAGTAGACCGCGGCATCGGGGTCGGAATTGCGCATGGATTTATGCAGTGCCGAGATGATGTTGTAGTGCTCTTCGCCCAGCTTGTCGTAGAGCAGACTTTTCTGCGAGGTGCACTGCTCGACGGTTTCGGGCGTGACGGTTGTCATCCCGTCGGCTTCGCTGCTGTTGAGGACGATCATCTCGAGGGTCGAGAGCGCTATGCGCGCGTCTCCGTTGCTGAACGTGGCCACGGCGCTTATGAGGTCATCTGGCATCAACACTTGTTGATCTCCGAACCCCCGCGGGTCTTCAAGGGCGCGTCGAAGCAGCCACTCGATTTCGTCTTGCGCGAGCGCCTTGAGAACAAATACCTTGCAG
Organism: Eggerthellaceae bacterium UBA3686; assembly: GCA_002371495.1. Lineage (GTDB taxonomy): Bacteria > Actinomycetota > Coriobacteriia > Coriobacteriales > Eggerthellaceae > UBA9715. The sequence continues at coordinate 35,147 of DFIX01000025.1, read as the reverse complement.
CGCGACAAAAGCGCTCCATTGACCTCGAACGAGGGGTTCTCGGTCGTTGCACCGATGAGGGTGATGGCACCTTTTTCCACGAAAGGGAGGAACGCGTCTTGCTGCGCCTTGTTGAACCGATGGATCTCGTCGATGAACACTATGGTGCGACCGCCGGAGCGGCTGAGCCTGTCGGCGCGCTTCATGACTTCGCGAATCTCTTTGATGCCGCTCGTAACGGCAGAGAAGTCGATGAAGGTCGCTTGCGTCTGGTGGGCTATAACGCGCGCGAGCGTGGTTTTGCCCACGCCGGGAGGCCCCCAAAAGATCATGGACTGCACCTGGTCGGCCTCGATGATGCGTCGCAGCACCTTTCCGGGGCCAATGAGGTGCTGCTGCCCGGCAACTTCGTCGAGCGTGCGCGGACGCATGCGCGCTGCCAAAGGGCCCGTGATGGCCGCTTCGTTTTCAGCGTCGTCGTATCGCCCCTCGTAAGGCGCATCGTATTCTTCGAACGAAAGCTGCATAGGAACCTGCTTCACTGCTTGGTAGAGATGCCAAAGTATATGATATCAGCAACGTCATGGTGCCAAGGAGGGTGAAAGAGAGGGCCAAAGGGGATACTCCTGTTTGGCACCTTTTTGGCATACTTGCCTCTTAAAACTCGTCGCACACGCGTGTGCGACGAGCGCCCCTTGGTAGCGCAGGGTTTAAGCCCCCTCTATTTGCCCTTCGGTATGGGCACGGGCAGCGCCGAGCCTATGATGGCGGCAAGACCCATCCAAATGAGCCCCTGAGCTGGGAAGCATAGGAACAGAATCGCGAGCGTCATCAGTGGCTTTTGGGTAACGCCGCCGAGAAACGCGGCAGTTGTGACCGTGACCATGAGCATGGGGTCGGCGCCAGTGAGTGCGGCTAGGCCGTAACCTGCGGCTACACTGGCGAAGATTGATGGGAATAGGCTGCCGCCGACCCAGCCCATGTTCAGGCAGAGTGGCGTTACGACCGCTTTGATCATCCCCGTAGCAAAAAGCGCCACGGCAGTCCAGGTGGTCCAAGACGCCATGAGCTCTTCGGATTGTGCTTCACCTGGGAACAGCACGTACGGCAGTACGCAGGCGATTGCGCCCATAACGACGCCGGCAATGATGGGAGGCGCTACCGTGCCGAGCGCGCCGTTGCCAAAACGCGTCGCGATGTTTGCGAATAACCGCGCCGAACCGTGGAAGAGCAACGTCATGGCGTAGGCAACTGCAATGCAGGGCAGCGCCCACAGAAGCTCGGCGTATGTGGCCGTTATCGGTTCGAAACGCGGAAGTCCGCTTGCGGCGCCGAACAGATGCGAGAATAGCATGACGCCGCCGAAGGCGCCGAACGCTGCAGCGGTGTAGAGCACGATCTTCGCGCCGCGCCGCAAGTTGTAGTCGTCAACGTTTAGCGTTTCTGAGACGCGGCTCACATCTTCCGGAGCGCTTTCAGCGCCGGCGACGATGCCTGCGAACGGCGTTCCGAAAATGGCCGAGAGGCTGGCGGCTATCGTCACTTCCGCAACGGCTCCTGCACGTAGGCCGGCCGCTTTCAATTTGTCGCGGATCCAACAGCAGCCTGCGGTTATAAGCCCTGTGAGTCCAGCCTCGAACCCAATCGAACCTCCGAACACGAGTGGAAGCAGAAACGTTACAACGGGTTTGATGGCTCCGTCTGTCCTGTATGACCCGGTTCTCTTGAACTCGGCCATGACCTCCTCGAGCGGGCGCACGCGACTGTTCGACCACCAGGTCCACAGCCCGATGACAACGCCACCAACCGTGCAGGTCACAAGCGGAAACGCCGGCCACTGCACGGCGCCGCCTATGCCGCGCCAGATAAGTGTCGTCAACCAAGTAGAGAGATTCATTACGCAGAACACGGCAAAACCGACGACGAAACCCACGCCAAGGGCGAGCACTACCATGCCGAAGGTTACAGTCGCTTCGTCGATAGGGTTTTCGTATGCGCGGCCGACATCCCGCACGTAGGGTCGGGTGTCGGGCGGGTGCTGAGCCCTGCCGCTCTTGCGTCCGCGAATTCCCTCGGTTGATTCGTTGCGGCTTTCAATCGTTTTCATGCGTATAGTCTAGCGTGAAACTACGCTAGAGACAGGGAGGGAGCGCCGTCAAAACACGGTAGGCATGGATGCTGTTATTGTTAAACCACAACAGACCAGCTTGGTGGCAGGAAACGCAACCGACAAGCGACGCTTCACGTGATCGGCGAAGCTGAAAGATGTAGCCTATGCAATCATAATCTGGCGCGCGGGTGGGCGCTGAGGTATTCCTCTTGGATGTGCGTGCGGTTCACGTGAGTGTATATCTGGGTGGTCGAAATGTCAGAGTGCCCCAGAATCTCCTGGATAACGCGCAAGTCGGCGCCGCCTGCCAGCATGTGGGTGGCAAACGAGTGCCGCAATGTGTGCGGGTGCAGGTTCTCAACGCCGATTCCGATACCCGCTTTCGCGACGATCGAATGGATTGATTGCCGCGAAAGGCGGCCGCCGCGCGCGTTGAGGAAAACTGCCGACGTGGGTTTGCCTGGTTTCGTGAAAGCTGGGCGAGCATTTTGCAAGTAGTCAACGAGCGCCTGCAGCGCCGTACCCGAAATGGGCGCGATGCGCTCTTTGCTGCCTTTGCCGACGACGCGAAGGAATCCCTCGCCGAAAATGCAATCACCCAGATCAAGACCTGCGCATTCGCTCACACGCAACCCGCATCCATAGAGCACTTCCAAAAGCGCCCGGTCGCGCTTCTGCGCGGGAAGCTCGCCGCCTGTCTGGTCAAGCAACTTGTTAACTTGCTCGATAGTTAGGACATCGGGCAGGCGGTCGGGTGCGGCGGGAAGTCGCACGGTCGAAGCGGGGTTGTCTTTGGCGTAACCTTCGCGCATGCAGAAACGGTGGAAGCCCTTCAGCACCGAGATGTGCCTATCTACGCTCGAGGCCGCATAACCCCGCTCGTGCAGGTCGGCTTCGTACCCGATGATGGCATCGCGATCGACCCGATCGGGGTCGTCGATGCGGCATTCTTCCAAGAACAGCAGGTAGTCAGCCAAATCGGCTGCATATGCGTCGATGGTAAGGGGCGAGCTGCCGCGCTCGACCCGCAAATAGGTAAGGTACTCGTCTATGGCCCGCTGCATCTTCATGCGGCGATTGTACCAAAGCCATTACATGACGGGGCTCGCGTGACAGGGCTTGTAGCGCTGTCACATTAAAAGGCAGCGAAGCGTTTCCGCAGGCGGGAGCGTGACTCCAGCGATTCTGCAGCCACTGCTCCTGTAATTCACATAGGTTAGGCGAAGCCAAGCCGGAGCGCGCTCCCGCCTGCGGAAACGCGGGGGGATTGCAAAAAATGCGACAACGGGCAAGCCCCCGTTTTCAGTAGCGCGGGGATGGGACGGTGCCCCACGACGATGACTTGTATACCCGCTATTTGCGACCACAACATATAGACCCTGCTCAAAGAAAAGAGTTTGATTTCACTGCATTTAGGGCATAAATTGGGGCGAGAATGTAAAAATGTGTTGCGAAGTGGTAGACGGTGGGATAGAATGTCAACCGTTCGATAAAACTGAGCGGGAGAAGGCGACGAAGGATATGGATGAAGCGAGGGCAACCGTTGATCTCAACGGTTCGTACCGCTTCAAGACCGATGCAAAAGGCCGCGTATCCCTTCCAGCTAAGTTTCGCAAGGTTTTGTCGGAAGATCTCGTAGTGGCATGCGCTCTATCGGGCGACTACCTTCAGGTCTTCGATGGCCAGGACAGCTACAACGCGTGGGTTGACACGATTTTCGTCGACAAGTTCGGCGGTTTCAATTCCACCGACCGTCAGCAGCTCCTGCTTCGGAGCGCCCTGAAGGGCCAAGCCTACGACGTGCAGACTGACTCCGCCGGTCGCATCCTGCTTCCGGCCGACCTGCGCGAGAAGGCGGGTATCGACAAGGAAGTCGTCATCGTGGGCAACACGGGTTACTTCGAGGTTTGGAGCGCCGAGCGCCGCAGCGCTGCCGTCGAGAGCATCGACCTCGCTGCCCTGCTGAGCTAGGCCTCCGCACCGTGACAGAAGAATATCGGCATATCCCCGTCCTGCTTAACGAGGTCATCGAACAATTACACCTTCAACCGCAGCACACGTTCGTTGACGCCACACTCGGAGGGGCAGGGCATTCCCTCGAAGTTGCCAGGCAACTTGGACCACAGGGCACGCTTATCGGAATCGACCAGGACGACGCGGCGCACGCCGCTGCGTCCCAACGCTTAAACCAACTACCCGACGAGCAGCGCCCGAACATCGAACTCCTGCATGGCAACTTCGGGGATATGGATGAGCTGCTGGTTGGGTGCGAGATTCCCGGCGTCGACGCGTTCTTGTTCGACCTGGGCGTTTCGTCCCCCCAGCTCGATTGGAAGGCACGCGGCTTCTCCTTCAAGGAGAACGGCCCCCTTGATATGCGGATGGATCCGGGTAAACAAACCATAACCGCAGCAGAGATCATCAACACCTACAACGCAGCAGATCTCGCTCGGATCATCCGTAAGAACTCAGACGAGAAATGGGCGAGCCGCATTGCCGAGTTCATCGTGAAGCGTCGCGAACAGCAGCCCATCACGATGAGCGAGGAGCTGGTCGACGTCATAAAGGCAGCTATACCCGCCGCGAGCAGACGCGCGGGCGGGCATCCGGCAAAGCGCACCTTCCAGGCTATCAGGATCGAAGTCAACTCGGAGCTGACTGTGCTCAAGGCTGGCCTTGATGCTGCGGTCCGCTGGCTTAATCCAGGTGGCAGGCTCGTGGTCATCTCGTACCACTCGCTGGAAGATCGCATCGTGAAAGAGACCATGGCAGCGGGCGCGAACCGTTGCACGTGTCCGCCGGATTTCCCGGTATGCGCCTGCGGGAGACAGCCGATACTCGAAGTCATAACCCGCAGGCCTATTGTGCCTACGGCAGAAGAGATTGAACGGAATCCGCGTGCCCGAAGCGCGAAGCTGAGGGTGGCACAGAAACTATGAAGCGCGCAGCCTGGCTCGCGCGCTTTTGATGCTCAAACGCAGCAGAAACGATGAAGGAGCAGGCCGTGGCGTACGGCACATCGGCATATCGCTTGGACGCTTTCCCCCTGTACGAGCCTGAGCCTCGCCAACAGCGCGAGCGGGCAGACGTGCGCGTCGTTCGCACAGGTGGGGCAGCGCAGACCGGCACCGACGCGTCGCTTCTTGTAACCGCAGCCAAGCTCGCCGCCGTGCTCATTGCAGTCGTGGCCGTGCTGTGCTTTATCCGCATCGGCCTGACGAGCGCTACGGTGGCAACCATGATCGAAAGCGATTCTATTTCGACCCAAATCGAAGAGGCGCGCGCGACCGGCGTAGGCCTCGAGATGGAGCAAAGCGTCCTTACGAGCCCGTCGGCCATCAAGCAGGCTGTGAACCGTTTGGGCATGGCAGCCCCCGAAGAGGTCGGCACCATCGCCCTCGGTCCCGACGTCGTCGTTCTTGACGAGGCGGGAAGCTTGTCCCTGTCGGGGTCGGTCAAGAACGTCGTCCGAGCTCAGGAGTAAGGTATGGCTGGCGCAACTCGCGGCAGCCGAACGTCGCGCGGCGAACGCGGGTCGTCTTCCGCCGCATCCGATATCGAACGTTACGTTTCGCGCGGTAGCAACCGCGCGTTCGTCGTGGTGGCCCTGTTCCTGGCGCTCGCCGCGATTTTCCTCGTGCGCCTGGTGTACTTGCAGGTCATCATCGCTCCGCAGTACGCTGCCCAGGCCGAGGAATCGCGCACGGTGGGCTTTGCCGTGGAGCCCCGCCGCGGGACAATCTACGACCGCAACGGTCATATCCTGGCCATCAGCGTCGACGCGACGACCATCTACGCCAATCCATCCGAGATAACCGAACCCGACGCGACTTCGCGCTCGATTGCGCAGGCGCTCGGCGGGAAGGCGTCGGACTACGTTGCCGCGCTGACGCCGTCGGGCGGTTCGGCGACGTTCTCGTTCGTCAAGCGCAAGGCCGACGCGGCTGCTGCCGAGCGTCTGCGCGAGCTAGAGCTTCCGGGTATCTACTTCCTCGAGGACACGCGACGCGAGTACCCGTACGGGCAGACGGGCGGCCAGGTCGTGGGCGCCTGCAGCGTCGAGGTCGACGAAGAGGCCAACAGGGAATACTACGTCGGCATCTGCGGCCTTGAGATGTACTACAACACCATCCTGTCGGGCACCGCGGGCTATTACGAGGCCGAGGTCGGCGCCGATGGCACGCCTATTCCCGGCGGCGTGCACGAATCGAAGCGTGCGGTCGAGGGCCAGGATATCGTCGTGTCGATCGACATCGAATTTCAGGAACAGCTTGAGCGCAACCTGAAGAACGGACTTAAGAACGTTCAGGTGAAGCAGGGTACGGCCGTGGTCATGGATGCGAAGACCGGGGAAATCTACGCAGCCGCATCGAGCCCGTTCTTCAACCCGGGCAACCGCACCGAGGTACCGGAAGGCTCGATGCAGCTGAAGGCCGCCACCAACTTGCTGGAGCCGGGCTCGGTCTTCAAAACCGTATCGGCGACGGCCATCCTCGAGGAGGGCACGATGACGCCCTCGACCAAGATCAAGTGCCCTTCCTACATCGAAGCTGACGGCTACGAGGTGTCTGACGCCTGGGCGCGTGGCGACGAGACCATGGACCTGCGTACGATAATCGCCAAGTCGTCGAACGTGGGCATATCCCTTTCGGTCGAGAAGAACCTCGGCTTCGAGGGCCTGTACAACGCCATCGAGCGGTACCGGCTGAACAAGCTGACGGGCATCGACTACCCGGGCGAGCAGCTGGGATACCTGCTCGACTTCGACCACTGGTCGCGCGTTACGGGCTACAACGTCACGTTCGGCCAGGGCATTTCGGTCAACGCCTTCCAAATTGTCAGCTTTTATGGAGCACTGATTAACGATGGCGTCGCGACGACGCCCCATTTCCTGCTGCGCAAGCCGCAGACCGGCGAAGTGCCCGAATGGGAAACCCACGAAATCATCCAGAACAAAGAAGCGCTTGCGCCTATGGTCAGCATGCTCGAGTCGGTCGTCACCGACGGCACGGGCAAGGATGCCGCCATCGACGGTTACAAGATGGCCGGCAAGTCCTCGACTGCCGAGATTTACGACGAAGAGAACGGCGGCTACCGCGAAAACATATACAACATCGCGTTCTGCGGTTTCGTAGCCGAATCGAACAGCTCGCTTGTGTGCTATTGCGGAGCCGATGAAGTGCCGGGCGACCGCAAGGTCACGGGCATGTTTCACGATATAATGGCAGACGCAATAGAGCGTTACAACATCGTGCCGGAATGAGGCGTATAGCATATGGCAATCTGTTCAGAACTGTTCGAAGGGCTTAACTGCACCATCATCGGCAATGGGTCCGAGGAAGTTGGCGGTCTGGCGTACCGCAGCGATGCGGTCGTGCCGGGCGATATGTTCTTCTGCATCGTGGGGTTGAAGGTCGACGGGCATTCGTTTGCCCAGGACGCAATCGACCGCGGAGCCAAGTTCATCGTCGTCGAACGAAAGATCTACCTGGCTGATGCGACCGACGTCACCGAGATCGTGGTGAAGGATACGCGCAAGGCCATGGCGCACGTAGCCGATCGGTTCTACGGATCGCCTTCGAGTGACTTCTCGCTCGTGGGCGTGACCGGCACCAACGGCAAGACCACGACGACGTATTTGGTCGAGCAAATCGCGCGCGCCGCCGGCAAGCGCACGGGCGTCATCGGTACCGTGGGCATCCAGATCGGCAACGAGCACCTGAAAGCCGACCACACCACGCCCGAGTCGCCCGATTTGCAGCATACGCTCGCGCTCATGCGCGACGCCTCGTGCGACGTCGTGGCCATGGAGGTCTCGTCGCATGCGCTCGATTTGCTGCGCACCTGGCACTCGAAGTTCGCCGTGACGGCGTTCACGAACCTGACGCAGGACCATCTGGACTACCACCACACCTTCGAGGCCTACTTCGAGGCCAAGGCGCTGCTCTTCTCGGCCGACTATCCGGCTAAGCGCGTCATCTGCATCGACGACAAATGGGGTCGCGAGCTGCATCGCCGCTGCGCCGGCGCCGACGAGTGGGTCATCACGACGGGCTTCGACCCGTCGGCGCAGATCCACCCCGTGTCGGTTGACCTGCAGCCGACGCACACTTCCGTCGAGCTCGACGTGCGAGGAAAACGCATCGCCTTCGATTACCCGCTCGTCGGGCGCTTCAACGTGTCGAACATCATGTGCGCGTTCGGAATCGCGCTTGCGCTGGGCATCCCGACCGATACCATCGTGCGCGCGCTCTCCGAAGCGCCGCAGGTCCCGGGGCGCCTCGAGCGCGTAAAGCCCGCAGGCGGCGGCCAGACCGACATCGCGGCCTTCGTCGACTACGCCCATACGCCCGATGCGCTGACCAAGGCGATCTCGTCGATCAAGGCCCTTGCCAAGGGCCGAACGATCGTCGTGTTCGGCTGCGGTGGCGATCGTGACGCCTCGAAGCGCTCGATCATGGGCCGTGCCGCGCTCGAAGCCGATTACGCCATCGTGACTTCCGACAATCCCCGTAGCGAAGATCCCGCTGCCATCATTTCCGACATCGTCAGCGGCATGGCGGGAGCCGAGGACCGCTACGAGGTCTTGAGCGACCGGCGCGAAGCCATTGCGCGCGCCATCGCGCTTGCTCAGCCCGGCGACGCAGTGCTCGTTGCGGGCAAGGGTCACGAAGATTATCAGATTATTGGCTCTGAAGTTCGCCATTTCGACGATCGCGAGGTCGCGGGCGAAGAGCTTGCGAAGAGGAGCCGCTAAACTCACCAAAGGTTAAACCATGCACTTGACTGTATCCGAAATAGCTTCTGCCGTACATGCCGCCCAAACCCTTGAAGCTACGGATCCCGTGACGGGCGTCACGTGGGATTCGCGCGAGGTTGAACCGGGCGATTTGTACGTGGCGCTGCCTGGCGAGCGCGTAGACGGCCACGATTTCGTGACCGCTGCGCAAGCCGCAGGGGCAGCCTGCATCCTGGCCTCGCGCAAAGTGAGCGCCGACATTCCCGTAATCTACGTGGACGATACCGCAAAAGCCCTGGTCGATCTGGCTGGTTTCTGGAGGACTCGCCTGCAGGGCACGGTCATCGGGCTGACTGGCTCGACGGGCAAGACCACCACAAAGAACCTTGTGCGCGACGTGCTAGCCGCGTCTGGCAGCGTCGTCGCAACCAGGGCAAACCAGAACAACGAGCTGGGCGTGCCCCGCACGCTGCTCGCAGCAAACGCCGACACGGCAAGCGTTGTCGTCGAGATGGGCATGCGCGGCACCGGCCAGATTGCCGAGCTCTGCTCGTTCGCCAAGCCCGACTGGGGGCTCGTCACCAACGTGGGCGAGAGCCATATCGAGCTGCTCGGCAGCCGTCTGGCCATAGCGCACGCAAAAGCCGAGCTGCTCTCGGCGCTGCCCGACGGGCGCGGCATTGCCTTCGTGAATGCCGCCGACGATTACGCGGTTGAGCTCGTTTCGTGCTCCAAGCTCGACGAGCGCGGCGTGCGCACCGTGTTCTTCGAGGGGTCAGATTCTTGGAAAAACGTCGACGAACTGGGGATATTCTCCAATGGAGACCCGTTTGTCTGGGCAAGCGATATCGATCTCGACGACCAGGGCTGCCCGAGTTTCACCATGCATGCGGCGCACTTCGGTGCCATCGGAACGCCGCAGGCAGATGGGGAGCAGCGCTGCACGCTGGCGCTGCGCGGCTTGCATAACGTTTCGAATGCCTGCTCTGCTGCTGCCGTCGGCCTTGCGAGCGGCATGACGCTCGCACAGTGCTGCGAAGCGCTCGCGGCCGCTCAGCCCGAGCGGGGACGTCAGCAAGTGTTCGCCACCGCAGACGGTCCGACCGTAGTCGACGATTCTTACAACGCAAACCCTGATTCGATGCGCGCCTCGCTTGCGACGTTCGCCGCCATGCAAGTGGCGGGCAAGCGCATCGCGGTTTTGGGCGACATGCTCGAGCTCGGCGATTTCTCGCCTGAATGCCACGAGCGGGTAGGGCGCATCGCCGCCGCCTCGCACCTTGACGAGCTCGTCTGCGTCGGCGAGCTGTCGCAGCACATGGCGCGTGCCGCCCTCGAGGCGGGAATGCCCGCGCAGGCCGTGCGCACCTGCGCCGATGCCGCCGAGGCGCTGTCGTTTCTGCAGGGCACCCTCGGGGCGGGCGACGCCGTTCTGGTGAAGGCCTCGCATTCCATCGGGTTGAACAAAGTGGCCGAAGGGTTGGTGAGGTAGCATGCTTTCGCCGCTGTTTGCTCAATACCCAACATTTCTGGTGTTCCTGGCCGTATTCGTGGCCATGGTCCTGACGCTTCTGATGATGCCCCCGTTCATCCGCTTTCTGCGCTCGGTTCATGTGGGCCAGCAGGTGCGCGACGACGGTCCCGAGACTCATCTGGTCAAACAGGGCACGCCCACCATGGGCGGCGCCATCATGCTCATCGCCTGCGCCGCGACCGTGCTGATCGTGGGTCTGCCCACGCCCGAGACCTTCGTTTTGGGCGTGGCGATCCTGCTGACAGGCGCACTCGGCCTGTTCGACGACATGTCGAAGGTCGTGCACGAGCGCTCGCTCGGGCTGACGCCGCGTGCCAAGCTCATCGGGCAGTTCGCGATCGCCACCGTGTTCGTCATCGTGTCCGTCAACTACTTCGACATCGCGCCCACGGTCGAGATCCCCTTCATCATCACCTTCGACCTTGGAATCTTGACCACCGTGCTTCCCATCGGCGAAGGCGGGCTCGCGATTCCGTGGCTCTACCTCGTGTTCGCAGACATACTGCTCGTGGGCATGTGCAACGCCGTCAACCTGACCGACGGGCTGGACGGCCTGGCGTCGGGCACGGTGCTCATCGTCATGGTCGTCATGGCCGCCATCGCGTACCGCACCGACCTGCTCGAGCCCGCCATCGTGGCAGCTTCGCTTGCGGGCGTATGCATCGGCTTTTTGTGGTTCAACGCGTATCCGGCCGATATCTTCATGGGCGATACGGGCTCGCTTGCCCTCGGCATGGGGCTCGGCTGTCTGGCCGTGCTGACCAAAAGCGAGTTTCTGGTCATCATTATCGGCGGCCTGTTCGTAGCCGAGGCGCTTTCGGTCATGATTCAGGTCGCCCATTTCAAGCGCACGCATAAGCGCGTGTTCCTCATGGCGCCCCTTCACCATCACTTCGAGAAGAAGGGCTGGTCCGAGACGAAGGTCGTCATCCGCTTCTGGATCATCTCGGGTGCTTGCGCGGCTGTGGGATTCTCGATTTACTTCGCGCACAGCATGATCGGGGTGATGTAGATGCGCCATCTCGGCGATGTGTTGGTGCTGGGCTTGGGAAAGTCCGGCAAGTCGGTCGCGCGCTACTGCGCCGGCCTCATCGGGTCCCGCGTGGATTCGCTGTTCATCGCGGCCGGTGCGCGAAACGACGATTCCGAGGCCTTCGTCCAGTCCCTTGCCGGCGCCGGTGTGGACTACGCCTTCGGGGATGACGCCCTCGACGCCCTCCGTGCGGCAGGGCGCCGGTTCTCGCTCTGCATCGCAAGTCCCGGCATTCCGTTTTGGCACGAGCTGTACGTGGACGGCAAGGAGCTCTCGGACGAGCTCATGAGCGAAGTCGAATTCTCTTGGCTCGAAAGCGATCCGGCTAGCATCTGGGTTGCCATAACCGGCACGAACGGAAAAACCACCACCACCTCGTGCTGCGCGCACATCCTGCAGGAATGCGGTTTGGCGGCAAATGCCGTGGGAAACATTGGCGATGTGTGCCTCGATGCCGTCATCGCCGGCAAAACACATGTGTACGTTGCCGAACTCTCGTCGTACCAGCTGTTCTCGACACCGACCTTCGTGCCCGACGTCGCCGTGATGCTCAACATCACGCCCGACCACGTGCATTGGCACAAGACGTTCGAAGCTTACCGCGATGCCAAGTTCAGCATGCTCGACAACATGCGGAAAGCGACTTGCGCCTCTGGGTTGGAAGCCGCGCTGCCGACGCCTGGCGAGCGCGAGCTGCCCGCGGGGACGGTTGGCAGCCAAGCTGAGGCTGACCGTTCGTCGCTCCGGTCGAGCAGCTGCGGAACTCGCGCGCTTCGCGCGCTCAGACAGTCCTCGCTCCCGCTCGACCTTCGCTCCTCACAGCCTCAGAAAGGCTGCCAACCGTCCCCGCGGGCAGCTCGCGCTCGCCAGGCGTCGGACGAAGGTTTTGCCGGGTGCGGGCGCGAACGGGCGATTGCCATCTTGGATGCTACTAACGATGTGGTGCGGGCGAAGGTGCGCGAGCTCAGGGCGCTGCCTGACGACGAGCGCGGGTTCGATTACGTGCCCATGGGCACGGCAGACGGCATCGGCGGCGACATGCGCGCGCGGTGCGGTGCGCGCAACGCGGCGTTCATCGATGCCGACGGCATGCTCGTCGTGGCGCTCGATGGGGCCGAGCATGCGATAGTCAACGTTTCGGAACTGCAGATAAAGGGCGCGCACAACGCGTCGAATGCGCTTGCGGCGGCAGCTGTGGCCGTGGCGCTCGGTGCCGATGATGCGGAAATCGCCCGCGCGCTGACGACGTTTGCCCCGCTCGAGCACCGCATCGAGCCTTGTGGCGATGTTGCCGGCGTGGCGTGCTACAACGATTCCAAGGCGACCAACGTCGACGCGACGCTAAAGGCGCTCGAGGCTTTCCCGGGGAAGGGCCTGGTCGTGATGCTCGGTGGGGACGACAAGGGCACCGATTTGTCCGAGCTCGTTGCCCAGACGCACGTGCATGCGCGGGCAGCAGTGTGCTTCGGCGCGGCTGGCGAGCGCTTCGAGCAGGCTTTCGACGCAGCGTCCGCAGATGCGCCCGAGGGCTTCCAGGTCATTTCCAAACAGCATCTCGAAGACGCGCTTGACGGCGCCCTCGAGCTGGCGCGGCCGGGCGAGGTCGTCCTCCTTTCGCCGGCATGCGCATCGTTCGACGAATTCAAATCCTTCGAAGAGCGCGGTCGCGTGTTCAAACAACTCGTGCGCTCTCGTGCCGAAGCCGCCCGTCGTGGCGTTGGGGAGTAGCGCATGGCGGCTCCGAATCAACAGACGTCCAAGCCTGCTGTGTCGCTCGGTGATCTGGGTCCGCGGCTGCTCATGTTGCTGACGGTGCTCGTGCTCGTGCTCATCGGGCTGGTCATGATCTACTCGGCTTCTTCGATCAAGGCCATCGCTTCCGACGCGGATGCCATGAGCTATATGCTCGACCAGGTGCGTTTCGCCGTCATCGGCTCTGCGGCCGCCTTCGTGCTGTGGAAACTCATCCCGTATCGGTTCTGGGCCGGCAATGCGGTGTGGGTCATCTGGGGCGTTGCGGTGGTGCTCCTGTTGCTGACTGCAGCTGTGGGCATTGCGGAGAACGGTGCGCAGCGCTGGCTAATCTTGGGACCCATCAGTTTGCAGCCTTCTGAATTCGTGAAAATAGCCATCGTGCTCGTGGCTGCGCGCCTGTTCAGCGATTTGCGCGTGAACGCCATAGACGCCCGCGCCTTCGTTGTCGAGATGTTCGTCTTCATCGTCATTCCGACCGGGTTTCTTTTTGGGACGCAGTCGGACCTGGGGACGACTGCCATTATCGCCCTTGGCGTCATCAGCGTCATGTGGATGGGCGAGGTGCCGTTGAGGACAATCATCATCGTGATCATCGCGATGGTTCTGTTCGCCGTGTTCGCCACGCTGTTCTCGAGCTACCGTTCCGACCGGTTCTTGTACCTGAACCCGTGGGACGACGGCGAGGGCGGCTACGGCAACGGCTACCAGATCATCCATTCGTACTACGCCTTCGCCGAAGGAGGGATCTTCGGCGCGGGTTTGGGCAATTCCCGCGAGAAGTACCTGTACTTGCCCGAGTCCGAGACCGACTTCATCTTCGCCATCATCGGGGAGGAGCTGGGGCTGGTAGGAGCCCTGTTCGTCATCGTGCTGTTCTTGGTGCTGCTGTGGGCCGGCATGCGAATTGCGCGCTCTGCCTACGACGATTTTGGTGCCATGGTCGCCGGTTCGCTCACCATCATGCTGGTGTTCCAGGCGTTCCTGAACATCGGCTGCGCTATCGGCGTGTTCCCCACGACCGGCAAGCCGCTGCCCTTCATCTCGTCCGGCGGCTCTTCGCTCATCGCTTCGTTCATGATGGTCGGCATAATCCTGGCAGTCTCGGAAGGCGCCAATCCCAAGAAGGTTTACGAGCGACGTCGCGACGACCTGCGCGTCGTTCGCGCTAAATGAGTCGCTTTACCAGGTAGCCTGACTCATCGTTTGAAAGGATGAAAACATGCTTGCAGTGCTTTCGGGCGGCGGAACCGCCGGTCACATAAACCCGGCATTGGCGCTTGCGGAGGTTCTGGCGCAACGCGGTGTCGAGGTGCGCTACGCCGGCACGCCACGCGGCGTCGAGGCGCGGTTGGTGGCCGAGGCGGGGATTCCCTTCACGCCGTTCGAGGCATCGGGTTTTAACCGCAACCATCCGACGACCATCTTCAAGGGCGTCGGGCTCATTCAGAAGAGCACGGGCGCTGCGAAGAAATGGTTTTCCGAGATCAAGCCTGACGTGGTCGTCGCCTTTGGCGGCTATGTCTGCATTCCCGTGGGCCGCGCCGCCGCCCAGCTCGGCGTGCCGCTCGTCGTGCACGAGCAGAATTCCGTCATGGGCATGGCAAACAAGTACTTGTCGAAGAAAGCCGCTGCCGTATGTCTGACGTACGACCATGCCGCCTCGGCGGTCGACGACAAATCAAAGGTCGTGATCACGGGCAATCCCGTGCGGTCGCAGGTGTTCGAATCGTCCCGCGAGGAGGGGCGCGCCTTGTTCGGCATACCCGAAGAGGCCACGATGCTGCTCGTGACGGGCGGAAGCTTGGGTGCGCGGCACCTGAACCAGGGCATGGCCGCGCTGAAAGACGAGCTGCTTTCGCGCGAGGACCTTTATGTTGTGCACGTGACCGGCCCCAAAGAGCTCGATGCCACGACAGAAGCCATGGTCCTTACGCCCGATCAGCAAAAACGCTGGCAGCTCATCGGCTACACCAACAAGATGGGCGCCTGCATGGCTGCTGCCGACGCCATTGTATCGCGCGCCGGCGCCACCTCGCTCGCCGAGATTTCTGCACGCGGAATCCCGGCGTTGCTCGTGCCGTTCCCGTACGCGACCGAGGACCATCAGACGATGAACGCTCGCTCCTACGTCGAAGCCGGCTGCGCGTACATGATTGCCGACGCCGACGTCGAGACGCCCGAGTTCAAGCACCTGGTTACCACCCTCGTCGACGATGCGGGCGTGCGCGCCGGCATGCGCGAGGCCGCACGTGCCCAGAAGACCGCAGATGCCGCCGCCGCACTGGCCGATGTCGTCATGGCAGCCGCTTCTGGCCGATAAGGTGCCCGCGAAACGACGCGATTTCTTCGCACTCCCGTACTGCTGCGTTGACGCGTTGCTGCGCGAGGCGAAAGCGTTGCGCAGATGAGCTGCTATTCGCCCAAAACCATCAAGTAGACCTTTGCGCATGCGGGCCCGCCTGCTTGCCAGCGCAGCTTCAGGAAGGCGGGGAAGCACAGCAACGATATGCCTTCGTCGCCGCGTTGCAGGCGCTTGGCGATCGCTGTGTTTTCCAGCTGCACCCAGCGATCGTCTGCCAGGCCCTGGTTCTGGGTCCAGTACATCAGGTGCTTGATATCGCTCTTGCACGCCTCGTCTGCCCATTCATTGGGCTGAAAACGCACGCTGGCAGAGATGACCGGCAGCGCAGTACCGTTTGGGCCCACGTTGAACTGAAGTTCGAGCGGGAAAGGCGAGCGCGCGAGTTCCCGAATGCCGGCAATGGCCTCCTCGCCGATGCCCCCGAGCCCGATTTGCGCCAGGTGCTCGCGCAGCGTTTGGGCATCGTCGGCATAGGCTTCTTGCAGCTCGTCCCCGACAATGCATTCAATGCGCACCCAGGGCGAGGCCTCTGCCCTCTGCCTTTGCGGAAACACGCCGACGTAACAGGCGAACCATTGCTTAGGCATGGCCTGGACGAACGTTCGGTAGGGTTCTTTTGCGTCCGGGCGGCCTGCAGCATCGAGGAAACCGAGCGGCACAGACACATCGGTCCCGCTTACGAGCAGCTGCACTGCAGGGTGATCGACGTCGCCTGCGCTCGTATCGTAGCTCAGCGCGAGCTGGCGCACCGTATTTGCCGGCTGAGCCGCGAACCACGAAAGCGCGTCGGCGTACGCTCCGCCTTGCCCTGCGAAGGCAGCCTGCGTTCCCGTTACGCTTTCATATGAGATAAGCGCGTGAAGATCGAACCACGGGCTCCCTTTGAGCGGTATCTCGAACCAGAATTCGGGAAGATTCGGGCCTGCCAAGCTGCGCTCGACCGCCTCGCGCGCTATGGGAGCGCAATCGCCGAACAGCACGCCTTCGCGCCCGCTCCGTGCGGCCAGCGCATAAGCTATGTCGTACACCATCATGCGGTCCATGCCTCGTTCCACCTTTCGTGCAGTCCCACAACTTGCGACCCCCATTCGGCCGTCCCACCGCGTTTCCGCAGGCGGGGGCGCGCTCCGGCTTGGCTTCGCCTAACCTATGTGAATTACAGGAACAGTGGCTGCAGAATCGCCGGAGTCACGCCCCCGCCTGCGGAAACGCTTCGTTTACCAGGTTGCAAGCCCTTTGCGTTCCGTTTTCCCGTTCAATCTGGACGGGAAGCGAATGCGCAGGTAGGGGCGTGACATGAGCGATTCTGCAGGCACCTTCTTAAAACATTCTAATGTTAGCCGAAGCCAAGCGAATGCGCGCCCCTACCTGCGCATTCGCGGTGGGATGGACTATGGCTGATGAATGGGGACCTCCCTACATCGTCATTGCCTGTTCGCGTTGTCTATTGGTACGCAGCTGCCTGCGTCATCGTCTTGCATGATACAAGATGCGCGGAAGGGCGTCTCTTTGCGTTTGCGTCGTCAACTCATCGGATTTTAGACGCATTCTGTGTGGCTATTGGATGGCGCGCGCTTGCGCATTCTATAATCGGTGGAATACATCGAAAGCAGGGGATTGCATGAACGAAACCATTCAACCGATTCAGTCGGTTCATTTCATCGGCGTCGGCGGCGTGGGCATGAGCGGCATCGCGCGCGTGGCGCACGACCAGGGCATGCGCGTGACCGGCTCCGACATGAAGGAGAGCCGCTACACCAAGCAGCTGAAAGAGGCGGGCATCGGTGTTATTACCGGTCAGCATAGCGCCTCCAACATACCGGGCGCAGACGGCGGGGAAGGCCCCGACGTCGTCGTGGTCACCACGGCCGTGCTCGAGAACAACCCCGAGCTCATGGCTGCCAAAGAGCGCGGGCTCACCATCTGGCATCGCGCGCAGATGCTCGCCCGGCTGGGCGTGGGGCTCGATACCGTTGCCGTCGCGGGCACGCACGGCAAGACGACGACGTCTTCCATGGTTGCAAGCGTCATGGACGCCATGGGCGTCGAGCCGACGTTTCTCATCGGCGGCATCGTGCGCTCGTACGGTTCCAACGCGCATTCCGGCTCGGGGCGCTATTACGTGGTCGAAGCTGACGAATCCGACAAGTCGTTCAAGTACCTGTCGCCCGCGGCGACGCTCGTGACCAATATCGAGGCGGACCATCTGGACCATTACCGCGACCTCGACGAGATCTGCGAGAAGTTCGCCGCGTTCATAACCTCGACCGCCTCGGGCGGCCCCATCGTCATATGCGGCGAGGACCAGCTGCTCGTACGCGTGGCTCAATCGACAGGGCGCGATTTCCTGACCTATGGTTTCGGGGATGGCTATGATATTAGGATCACCGATTACGTGGCGCATGGCATCGGGAGCGATTTTTCGGTCACGTTGCCGAGCGGTCAGGTCGTGCAGACGTGCGTGCCGCAGAACCCGGGTCGCCACAACGTGCTGAATGCAGCGGGCGCTTTGGGTCTCATCGACGCTCTGGGCCTTTCGGTTGCCGATGCGGCGCAGGCGATGCGTTCGTTCGGCGGCGTGAAGCGCAGGTTCGACTTGGTGGAAGAGGTCGAAGGCATCACGATAGTCGACGACTACGCTCATCATCCGACCGAGATTTCGGCGACGATTCGCGCGGCAGCCCAATTGGGCTACAACAACGTGCACGTGCTGTTCCAGCCGCATCGCTATTCGCGTGCGCCCCTCTTCTGCGAGGTGCTGCGCGACGAGTTCGGCTCCGCGTTCGACGCCGCCGATACCGTCACCTTCATGGACGTGTTCTCTGCGGGTGAAGCGCCGGTGCCCGGCGTGTCGGGAAAGACGTTCTTGCAGGTCGTGCTCGACCACGCGGGGCATCCGACGGCCTACTACGTGCCGCGGCGCATCGACGTCGTGCCGCATATGGCCGCGCTTGCGAAGCCCGGCGACATCGTCATAACCATGGGCGCCGGCGACGTGACCGCCATCGGCGGCCAGCTCGCCGACTACCTGAAAGAGCAGGCTCTGTAAGTGGCCGACCGTCGCGACATACGTTCGCGCACGACGCGCAAGAACCCTTCGAACATCGATTTGCGGGCGCGCCTGCCGCGCATCGAGCAGACGATGACGCCCGAAGACCGTCTGGGAATTCCGACGCCTGCGCAGCAGCCCGAGCCCGCCCGCGGCCAAGGCCGTGCGAACGCCCGGTCTTCCGCGTTTGCGAACCGCGAAGCCGATGCCGCACGACGGGCGCGCGACGGGCAGCCCACCCGGGGCGCCGGAGCCGAGCAGGAGGGCACCGCGGGCTTCAGGGCGATCCGAACGGGGTCGGCTGCGGGCCGCGGCATTACCCGCACGGGCAGGGGAGCAGCCGCCACGGGCCCTGCGGGAACTTCGAACACGCGCGCAGCCGCCGCAGCCGCGCAGCCACAGCAGGGCTCGGGCGCCTCAGCCCAGCCTGCGCGAAAATCAGCAGGCGTGCGCTCGTCTGCGAGCGGCCGCAAAGCCGCTGGCCCGACCCGCAGGAAGAAGCCGTCGGTCAGCAAGATAGCATCGAGCGACACCGACGAGCTTGCCGCCCAGGTGCAGGTGGTAGCCCTCGATTCCGAGGGTGTGGGCGAATCAGGCGAAGAGCAGCAGGAGCTCGTTTCGACAAGCGTTGGCGAACTGCGCCGTCAAGAGCGCGCCGAGCGTATGCGCAAGTCGTCTCGTCGCTACGTCATGAAGATCGTCGCCGTAATCGGTATCATCGTGGCGCTTCTGGCGGGCTGGGCGGCGGCGTACAACTCGCCTCTGTTCAGCATCCAGAACGTGCAGGTCAACGGTGTCGAGCATCTGACGAGCGAAGAGATGGCGACGCTGGCGGCCGTGCCTGCCGACACGACGCTCCTGCGCGTCGATACCGACGCAATCGCGTCGCGCGTAAAGCAGAGCTCCTGGGTCAAGGACGTGCAGATTAACCGGGCTTTCCCCGATACGCTCGAGATAAACGTCACCGAGCGCCAGATTTACGCGGTCGTCGAGATGCCCAACGAATCGGGAACGGCCACCAGGCGTTGGGCGATTGCCGACGACCGCATATGGCTC
Source organism: Eggerthellaceae bacterium UBA3686 (assembly GCA_002371495.1). Taxonomy (GTDB): domain Bacteria; phylum Actinomycetota; class Coriobacteriia; order Coriobacteriales; family Eggerthellaceae; genus UBA9715. Next base: position 15,530 of record DFIX01000025.1, on the reverse strand, counting down.
ATGCCCATTCCCGATGCCAACACCGAGGCAGCGCAAACCACGTCTTCGAAGATCTACGAAGATGCCGAGGCGGTCGTCCACATCGTCAACCTGCCTTACGGGACCAGCGCCGAAATCGGCCAGGTCTGCCAAGACACGGTGGTCAACAACGCGCTTGACATCCTGCAGCAGATGACGACCGAGCTTTCTGGCCAGGTGGTGAAAGTATCGGCTGCCAGCACCGCCGAGACGTCGCTGTACCTCGAGAGCGGTGTCGAGATAGCCTTCGGTTCGGCTGACGACATTCGCGACAAGGAGCGCACCGTCCTGAAGATCATGGAAGAGAATCCCGACGGCATCGCTTACATCAATGTGCGTATGGTCGAGAACCCCACATGGCGTTCGTTGTAATGCAAGCGAATATGCTATGATTTACGGCTAGGTAAACCGCATAGTTTAAACGCGCGTTAGAAGAACACGAAATGCAGCACAGCGCACGTATGCAAGCCCCAAGCCCCGTTGCCGCGCCTTCAAGAATCAGGCGCAGCTGCAGGTCCGCTACGTACGCGGCGCCGACCAGAAGGTGAGAAAGGCTACCATGAGCGAACACGATTTTGAATCCGAGTATTCCGCATCCGATGCCGAAGCAACGCGGGCTATGTCGCCTGTCGATGATGCGGCTTCGGCTCCGCAGCTCGAAGCGCTCGATACGACTGCTTTCGCGACGCAGGCCATGCCGCATGTGTCTTTGGAAGTCGAGCCCGAAGCGCAGGCTGCGCCCATCGAGCAGGCGGTGCAAGAAGTCGGCGATGTTCCGGGCGAGATCGCTGCCGGTGTTTTTGAAGAGCAAGAAGTGCCCGAAGTCCAAGCCGACCAGGTTGCCGTAGGCGCCGAGGCAGCGGGCGCAGCCGCTGTCGCAGCTGCGGAAGCGGTTGCCGAGTCTGAGGTTGAGCCCGCGCCCGAGCGGCGCAGCGCCCGGCCGTCGGTCAAGAAGGGCACTGCGGGCAGGCGCGTAGCGTCGGGCAGCGTGCGCGAGCGTGCGCCCCGCGCTTCCGCATCGCGCCCGTCGGTGGCCCGCGATTCCGCCTCGCGTTCCGCTGCGCGCGATGAGCGCGTAGGCCGCAGCTCTTCCGAGACTTCTTCGCGTCCGAGCGCCAAGCGGTCCCAGAAGAGCCAATCTGAAGGTGGGGACGGCTTCGGCGGCATCAAGTACAAGGGCATTCCGAGCCGCGAGATGGATGACGGCCCACTCGGCAACGTGAAGCTGACCGCGCCGAAGATCCCCGTCGAGAGCCTTCCCGAGCCTGCGCAAAACGTTATAAACAAGCTTCCCGAAAACGATTGGGCGCGCCTGGGCATTCTCGTTGCGGCGTTGCTGATTGTCATCTTCCTGCTGTTCAACCTGGTCACCTGCACGGCAAACGCCATCGGAGGCGCCACGAGCGGGGCGGGCAGCTCTTCGGCTGCGGCAGCCAGCTCGCAAGCGGCTTCTTCGAGCGCGGCAAGCGCTTCGAGCGACTCGGCGGCGAGCGCCGGGGCGTCGGCCCTGAGCTCTGCGGCAGTCGTGCAGAACGCGCCGTCTGCGGCTAGCGCCAGCGCGACCTCGACCTCGACCACCACGACCGACACCCAGACCGACGCGACCAACGCCAACACGTCCACGACCGATACCACGACCACTGACGCTACGGTGACCGACGATGGTACGGAGTACACGGACGAAGAGGTGTACGAGGAGAACGTGGTCTACGACGACGGCACGGGCGAGGAAACCTACGACGAAACCGAATACTACGATGACGGTACCGGTTACGACGACGGTACGGGCTACGAAGAGGAGCCCGTCTACGAAGAGGAGCCCGTCTACACCGAGGAAACCGCGTAGCGAATGTGGAAGAGTACGGAATATGGCAGGGTTTGTTGCCCTGCCATATTATTCGGAGTCGCATGAGGGTGCGGCGCGCGTTTTTCGCGCAGGGCGTGCACTACGTTGACAAAGATCGCGTTTACGCCCAAAAATGACGCAATTCTGACAAAATGACTTTGCGCAATTCGAAAGTGCTACCATGCATTTACATATAGTATAGTCAGCTCATTATATATGTGTGTAACTGACTGAAAAGGGGAACGGAGGATACTATGAAAAGTGGATATGTAACTGCGGGAGGAGGTTGCACTAAGCGGCAAGTAGCCAAGACGCTTTTCGCTGCGCTTTTGGCATTCGTGCTTGCTTTCTACGGCCTGCCTGTCGCAAGCGTGGCGTATGCCCAGGGTCCTGCAGGAGGGGAGCAGCAGGAGCAGACGAAGGGCGATGGAGACGGCACTCCTACGTCAGTGGCGCCCCAAACGCAGCAGTCTGACACTACAGGCGGCACGCAAGCCGAGTCGACAACTCCGGCTGGTGGCGCGTCGCAAAGTGCGGACGCTACTCAAACTGAAGGAAACACTTCGTCTCCTACGGAGGGCGCTGCGACTACAGGAAGCCAGCAGCCTGCGACCGAGGCTAATGGCCAGGCTTCTTCGGGCGAGCAGCAGGGTACTGCAGGCGAGGTAGCTGGCAAGTCAACCGACGAGGTCGCATCTGCGACTTCGGGCGCTTCTGGCGCTGAGGGCAATCAGCAAGGCGCCGCTGATTCCGTCGCACAGGCCCAGCAATCAGAAAACGCCGCCGTCGACGCGAAGGCCGCCGACCAGAACGCTACTTCTACGGAAGCGAAGACCACCACGGCCGCTCGTACTATGCAGGCGCAGGCTGACACGAGCGCCGATGAGCCTGCTTCCGAAGCCGGAGTGCAAGCTGAGGACAACAAGTACCAGGTGAACGGCTCCAAGACCGCTGACCCCGTCGAACTTGGCGATGACAAGAAGACAACTGTCACCCTGTCGCTGCCATCGGCGGAGTATCAGAACAAGATCGATATCGTGTTTGTAATTGACGATTCCAAATCAACGGAAAACAGCAAGATCAACTTTTCGACTAACGTAAAAAGTTTACTTGAGAATGTGTTAGAACTCGACAAGAATGTGAACCTAAATGTTGGAATCATAAAGTTCAAAGGTACTGCAGTCGATGCAATAGAAAAGGCGCGCAAGGATAATGAGGATATATTGCAGGGCCTCGTGAGATATACCGATAGCGTAAAAGACAGAATAATGGGTGCGCTTGACCCAATGAATTTCGCCGATTATAAACAACTAGGCGGATCAAATCTTCACAGCGGATTACGCTTGGCTGACAAATGGCTCTCAGAAGACGAAGTCGCGAAGAACGAAAACAAGTACGTTGTAGTGCTCACCGACTGTAAGAGCTATATTTGGAATAACGAAAACGATGAGCCGACAACGTATTACACGCAATGGCTCAAATGGGTGTCAAAGCAAGGTGTTGTAATACAGAATGGCGGAATACCAGAATGCAACCAAACTGCTGGCACGTATGCAAGGGTATCGGCAAATGCTTTTGATAAGCAGAAAAGCAAATGGTACGGTTCGGATAATGAGTTCTCCTATGATTTATTATTCGCAAGTAAAGATGATGATCTTGTAAACACAAATACCGAATTTGACGAACATTGTTATTACGCTGAAGACAGAAACGACAAGCCCACAGGGACTGTTATAGAGTATAAAGTAGCGAACGGGAGCGAAATCTCGACCAAACCTGGCTATCAGAAATACTATGAGTACATACCTACTCCTGGATCGAAGTGGGAAGGGTTAAAGTATTTCGAGGCGAATCCTTATGAAGTTGTAAGGAATGCAGACGGAACTGTAGCTAAGAATGCAGACGGAACCGTAACGTACGATCTCGATAAAATTAATGATAATTTTTATGAGTATCGGCACGATGCTTTAATGAAGGGTCTGTATCAAGCTGGACATTTATGGGCTGATATGAATGAAAAGTATCGATGTGGAGTAGTTGCATTTAATGGTAAAGCCGGAGTTTCTGGAAATGGAGGTCTGATCGTTGATTCGTTTTATAATTGGATATTGACGCACAGCGATTACTCTTCAACTCTTTCTAATTCCGACGATGTAGCAAAAATGTTTAATGGTATCAGCAACGATATCAATTACCTCATCGGCAGGGGCACTGTGACTGACAAGATCAATAATGACTTCGATCTGGACATGGCCAACGAGTCCGGCGCCTTTCAGCTGAAGGTCGGGGACGACATCATCAAGCTCGACAAATACTCCGAGTCGAATTGGTATTTCGGCGAGATAAATGAAAAAGGTGATTATAAGTACGTCGTCCATTACGACGCCGACGAGCATACGATCATTTGGGACATCAACGTACCCGTCGAGAACGCTAAGAGAGCTTCGCTCTCTTACGGCCTCGTTCTGAAGGATGGTAAGCCCACAGGCTGGTACGATACGAACAATTTCGCTTATCTAGAATACACGTCGAGCGATGGCGAATATGAGGGCACGTTTACTTTCGAGAAACCGAAGGTGCATTATACGGAGTCCACACCTACGCCCACGCCCGGCACCGATCCTGAGCCGGAGCCGACGCCTACGCCGAACCCCGACCCGAACCCGAATCCGGACCCTGATCCTACGCCTAGGCCCAATCCGCCCGCTAATACCGATCCGGATCCTGCACCTGAAGCTCCTGAGCCTGCCGCACCCGCAGGCGGCGGTGCAGCTGCTGTGCCTGCGGCTCCGGCTGCAGCTGTTGTAGCTCCCGCACCGGCGGCTATCACTGGAGCCTTCGGGGCCGCGCGGGGCGCGTTCGCGGATAATGCCGGAACGGCTATCCCAGATGACGCCAACCCGCTGGCCGAGACCATCGAGGACGACGGCAACCCGCTGGCGAACCTCGGCGCCTGGTCGCTGTTCGACCTGCTGTGCACCATCCTGACCGCGCTTCTGGCCATCGTCATGCTCGTCCGCGCGATCGGTCGCAAGCGCCACGGCGAGGACGACGAGGACGCCGAGGCCGAGGGCGCGCCCGTCCGCACGATGAACGCGGAGGGCGACGAGGAGGAAGATCCCGAGTCGACGATCTACAAGCGCCGCCGCGCCCTGCGCGTCGCGAGCGTCGTGCCGGCGATCGGCGCCATCATCCTGTTCATCCTGACACAGGACCTCACCCAGCCGATGGTCTGGTTCGACATGTGGTCGCTCGTCTTCGCGATCATTGCCATCGTGAACATCGTACTGCTAATCGCATCGCGCCGCCGCAAGGCCGACGACGACTCGCAGGACGACGAGCAGCAGCCCGCCGGCTACGCTCCGAGCGCTGCATAAGCACAGAGTGATTGACCGTAAGGTAATCAACTGAAACGAGGAGGGCACCCAACCGGGTGCCCTCTTCTTTTGGCGCCAATTGATTGTCGATTGAACATCTCGAAAGGAGCCCGGTCTTCTTGAAAACAGATTGCTTGATTGAGCGAACAACAGTTCGATGTTAGAATAAGTGTCGGGTCGACGGCGAAAGCCCCGTGTGCCGGCAGCGCCTACTTCTAAAGGAAGGAGGTGAATGCCCATGGACACAGCGAACGCGATCATCAAGCTCGTGGCTTCGGTTATCGGGCTGGTTGCGGCGATGCTGCGGTTCGTGCCCAAGGCACAGGACGGCAATCGTCAGAATAAGGAGAAGGACCGCTAGCACGGTCCTTCTTCAATAACCTGAACGGCGCTGCCCGCTAACCCTACGGGGTGCCGTTGACCTTTATTATAACGTTTTGCAAGGCGCCGAATCAATCGGTATCGAAAAACGACGGTGTAGACGCGGCCGATCGCCGCCCATTGCACATTGCGCATTTTTCGCGAAGGCGGAAAAAACCGTTCTAACGGCTTGCGCACACGGGGAACAACCCGTAAAATATCGGCTTGCGCTTGCAGATGGTGGGTGTGGCCTAGTTGGCTAAGGCGCCAGATTGTGGCTCTGGAGATCGAGGGTTCAAGTCCCTTCACCCACCCCAGCGCGCGAGTATATGTAGCGGTTTTGAAATTCGCTTGCAAACGGTTTCAAGTTCGCGTAATATATTCGAGCGCTTTCGGGCGCAAGACATACTTACCATGGACCGGTAGCTTAGTTGGTAGAGCAGGGGACTCTTAATCCCAAGGTCCGGGGTTCGAGTCCCCGCCGGTCCACCACGAAACAAACTCGCCTCCCATTAGGAGGCGTTTTTCGTATCAGGCCCCATCGCCTGGACTCGAACCGATGAGGTGGAAATCCGTTAAGAAAACGCGCCAGTGGCGCGTTTTTAGGATTTCGGTCGAGGGCGTAAGCCCGAGACGTTGATTTCCCGCGAAGCGGGAAATCGTGAGTCCCCGCCGGTCCACCACGAAACAAACTCGCCTCCCACCAGGAGGCGTTTTTCGTATCAGACCCCATCGCCTGGACTCGAACCGGCCCTTACCCCTTCAGGTTGATGATGCCCCTGGCTAGGCAGAAGCATGACACGATGCCCGCCAGGACCATGAGGCCGGCGTCGAATCCGCGCTGGTACATCTGGATGACGAGCGAGGCGAATATGATGGCGCCGGCGATCCAGAGCAGGCCGTTCATCTGCCGATAGCGCTTTTCGCGAAGGGCGGCGGTCGCATCGGCTCTGCCCTGGGCCGCCTTCTCCTCGGCAAGGCGCTTGTCGCGGGCTTCCCAGTAGGCAGCGCCCTTCTCGACGCGCTTGGCCTCGTGCTCGGCGACAAGAGCGCGGTAGCATTGCGCGGTGAGCGCTGCCTGGCCAAGGCACGAGGTATCGTCAGCGCGCAGGCCGTAGTACTCTGCCACGCCGGCCAGCGAGACGGCCGTCGCCGGTTCGGTCCGGTAGTCGGTCGTGCAATGCGACAGGCGGAATTCCTCGTCGAGGTCGAATCCCTCGAAATTCGGCAAGGTGACCCAGCTTCCCTCGACAAGCGCCTGCGTGAACGGTAAATGCTCGCAGACGACGATGTCGGCCTGATCGAAAAGCGCCATGATTTCGTCTTCGAACTGGTAGAGCTCGGGGTGTTCCGCGACGTCGGCGGGCGATATGCCTCCCGATGCCTCGGAAGGTTCCCAGGTCTCGACGTTCTGCGGCTTCACGCGCTGCGCGAAGAGCTGCTTGCCGTCGAGATCGCATATGACCAGCTCAACGATCTCGTCATTTTCGACATTGTAGCCAGTCGTGCGCATGGCCACTGCGATGCCGCCCTCGGTCGGCATCTGCGCCAACTGCAATAGCTTCTCGTCTGTCTGCTCGAAGTATGAGTACTGCATCATGTTTCTGCCTTTCAAACGCCTACGGGCCTATGCGTCAGATAGAGGAGCGGGCTGGTCAGGTGGCGGGGCGGGTGGAGCGAGGTCAAGCCAGAAGAGGAGCGAGATCCACTCCTCCGCCCGTTTTTGGCGGAGGAGTTAGCTCGCGACGACGAAGCGTCGAGCGGAACCCGCCCCGCCACCTGACCAGCCCGCGGACAGCAACCAGCCAGTCCGTGCCATTTCGCTAGATTCTATCGTATATTTCCCCATTTCATACGCTAAGTGGTATTATGGCGCATACGCGCCCCCATAGCTCAGTTGTATAGAGCAGCTGCCTTCTAAGCAGCGGGTCGTAGGTTAGAGTCCTACTGGGGGCGCCAGTATGTTGGAACGCGAACCACCTTTTGGCGGTTCGTTTTCTTATTGTCGAAGCGTTGGGCCCAAGAGCCGCGCTCGGGCATATGTGCCTGGCCGCGGAATCGGGCAGGGCCCGCAACCTACACGAAGGGATACGATCATGGCAAGCCTCAAAGGGCGCGATTACCTGAAGCTCCTCGATTTCACGAGCGACGACATCCGGCACCTGCTGGACCTTGCGCGGAAGCTCAAGGCGCTCAAGCGCGCCGGCGCGTCCCATCGTTTCCTGGAAGGCAAGAACATCGTGCTGCTCTTCGAGAAGACCTCGACGCGCACGCGCTGCTCGTTCGAGGTGGCGGGTTATGACCTAGGCATGGGCGTGACGTTCCTTGACCCGGCAAGCTCGCAGGTGTCCAAGAAGGAGTCCATCGCCGATACGGCACGCGTGCTCTCGGGCTTCTACGACGGCATCGAGTACCGCGGCTTCGGCCAGAGCATCGTCGAGGAATTGGCGGAATATGCCGATTGCCCGGTATGGAACGGGCTTACCGACGAATGGCACCCGACCCAGATGATTGCAGACATGCTGACCATGCAGGAAAACTTCGGGGAAGACCTGTCTGGGCGCACGTTGGTGTTTATGGGCGATGCCCGCAACAACGTGGCCAATTCGCTCATGGTCGTGTGCGCCAAGCTCGGCGTTAACTACGTGGCATGCGGGCCGGTTCAGAACCAGCCCGAGGCCTGGCTCGTCGAAACCTGCACCAAGATTGCCGCCGAGAACGGTTCGACCATCCTCGTGACCGACGACGTCGAGCGCGGATGCACAGGAGCCGATGCCATCTACACCGACGTATGGGTGTCGATGGGCGAGCCCGATGAGGTGTGGGAGCAGCGCATCTCATCGCTGAGCCCGTATCAGGTGAATGCCCGCGTCATGCAATTGGCTGGTCCCGATGCGATTTTCCTGCATTGCCTGCCCGCGTACCATGACACCAAGACCGCCATCGGCGCCAAGATTGCCGAGCAGTTCGGTTTGACCGAGCTCGAGGTGACCGACGAGGTGTTCGAATCGGCGCAGTCGCGCGTCTTCGAAGAGGCCGAAAACCGCATGCACGCCATCAAGGCCATCATGTACGCGACGCTTTCCGACGAGCCCATCGAAGGTGCTGAATAGCCAGAAGAGGTTTAGCATGACGCAGAACAACGAGTACTGGAATCACCAGATGAGGGTGCCGGGCGACCCACAGCAGGCGCAGGGCCAGACTGATTTCCAGATGCAGCCGCAGCCCTTTGCGCAGCCTGCAACGCAGCCGCAGCCTGTCGTTCAACAGCCGCAGATCAATGTGCAGCCGCAGCCCGTGCCGGTTGATGCGGTGGGGCAGGTGCCTGCAAGCGTTTCCGAGGCCAACCTGGCCAAGGACGCCATGCAGCCCCAGTCGCAGTTCCAGTCTCAGCCACAGCCACAAACCGTCGGCCAGGTTGTAGCCGATGCCCAACAGGCGAGTACGGCGCAGTCTCGAGCGCAGGTCGAACCCCAGGGCGCGCCCAGCGCTCGACAGGTCGCTTTCGAGCAGCAGCCTTTTCAGGCGCAGCCCCAGCCGACTGCGCAGGTGTCGGGGGTCGCGCCGTCGGCGCATTCGGCGTACGCCGCTCCTGCCGCGCCCGCTGCTGCCGCTGCGGCGGCGCCGGCGCGCAAGCAGGGCAAAGGCTGGATCGTGGCCATCGTGGTCACGGTGTGCCTGCTTCTTTTCGCATGCTTCTGCGTGAAGTCCTGCACCGATTCGCTGTCGCAGTTCTCGTCGTACGGCTCGCTCAGCACGGGCGGCCTGTCGGGCCTCGACAAAGATGCGGTCGCCATCCTCGATTTGGACGGCACGATACAGTACGACGGCACGGCTTGCAGTCCTGAAGGCTTCAAAGAGCTGCTCGACGAAGCCCAGGACAACGAGCACGTCAAGGCTTTGGTCCTGCGCGTCAACTCGGGCGGCGGAACGGCGACGGCGGGCGAGGAGATGGCCGAATATTTGCGCCAGTTCGAAAAGCCCGTCGTTGTGTCGAGCGCTTCGATCAACGCGTCTGCTGCCTACGAGATTTCGGCCCAGGCCGATTACATATATGTAGCCAAGTCGACCGAGATTGGCGCCATCGGCACGGCTATGCAGATGGCTGACCTGTCGGGTCTGCTCGAGAAGCTCGGCATCAGCATGGAGACCATCACGTCGGCCGACAGCAAGGACTCGTCGTACGGCTACCGGCCCCTGACCGACGAGGAGCGCAAGTACTACCAGGACATGGTCGACAAGATCAACGAGATGTTCCTCGAGAACGTCGCCGAAGGGCGCAATATGCAGATGGACCAGGTGCGCAAGCTCGCCACCGGTTTGGCGTTCACCGGCGTCGATGCGGTCGGCAACGGCCTTGCCGATGCCGTGGGCACGCGCGAGGACGCCGTGAAGAAGGCCGCCGAGCTTGCCGGCATTTCGGACTACACGACGGTCGACCTGCAGATGGCGACTTACGATTTGGGAGGTCTTGCCTATCTGCTCGGCGAGGACCGTTCGCAGGAGCGCGACTTGGCCAGGTTGAAGCACCTTCTGGAGGACGCGAAGACCGCCGGCCTGCTGTAGAATGAACCACGATTCATCCAGGTTACCGAGGGGAGAAACCACATGACTTCACAAACGTTCGAGCGCCAGGAATGGCCTGCGCGCGCGGTCGTGACGGCCGGCATGCCGTACGGCAACAAGCCGCTGCATTTCGGCCATATTGCAGGCGTTTTCGTTCCGGCTGATTGCTATGCGCGATTCCTGCGCGATCGAATCGGCGCCCAGAACGTGCGCTTCATCAGCGGCACCGACTGCTTCGGCTCGCCGATAGACGAAGGCTACCGCAAGCTCGTGGAAGCCGGCGAGTTCGACGGCACCATCGCCGAGTACGTGCAGCGCAACCATGACGCCCAGAAAGCGACGCTCGACGCGTACGACATCTCGCTCTCGATCTACGAGGGTTCGGGAATCGGGCATGCGGGGGAGTGCCAGCAGGCGGTTTCGGAAAACCTGATCCGCCGCCTGCACGAGAACGGCTTTCTGCACAAACGCTCGACGCTGCAGTTCTACGATGCCGAGGCGGGCATCTACCTTAACGGGCGCCAGGTCCAGGGCCGCTGCCCCGTACAGGGCTGCAAGTCCGAGAAGGGCTACGCCGACGAATGCGACCTGGGCCACAGCTATGCGCCAGAGGACCTGATCGCCCCCAAGTCCACTGTCACGGGCACAGTGCCCGAGATGCGTCCGGTCGACAACTGGTACTTCGACTTGCCGGCGTTCCGTGATTTCCTGATACAGCACGTGAGGGGCCTCGAGGCCGACCCCGATATCCGCGCGATCGTTCCCCAGACCTGCGCCGAATTCCTCGGTGCGCCCATTATCTATGTGAAGAACGACGAGCGCGAGCTGTTCTTGCAGGTGGCCGACCAGCTGCCGGCCCATACGGTGCGCGAGCCCGAAAAGGGCAAGGCGTCGTTCGAGGTCGAGTTCTCCTCGATCGACGACCGCGACGTGGCGCGCGATGTGCTGCGTCGCGCGGGCCTTCGTTTTCGCACCGGCAAGGCGCTCGTGCCGTTCCGCATTACGGGCAACATCGAGTGGGGCGTGAAGGCCCCGGTCATCGACGATGTGGAGGGGCTTACGGTGTGGTGCTGGCCCGAGAGCCTGTGGGCACCCATTTCGTTCACCATCGCAGCCAACGATGCACTCGGCCTGCCCGAGGGCAGCTGGCGCGATTTCTGGTGCGATGACGATGCGGAAGTCTATCAGTTCATCGGGCAGGACAACCTGTATTTCTACGGCGTGGTGCAGCCGGCGCTGTGGGAGGCCCTGCGTCCCGGCGACATCTTCTTCCACGAAGCCACCGACCGCCCGCTGAAACAGACACGGCTCATCGCCAACTACCATGTGCTCCTCGGCAACAAGAAGGCCTCCTCGTCGGGTGCCGTCAAGCCGCCGACGGCCGACGAGCTGCTCGAGCACTACACGGTCGAGCAGCTGCGCGCCCATTTCCTGGCGCTGGGCCTCGACCAGAAGTCGGTCGGTTTCAAGCCCAAGGCGTTCGAGCCCGATCCCAAGGTGCGCGAGGATACGCGCGTGGCCGATCCGGCGCTGAAGGAATCGAAGCTGCTCAGCAACGTGTTCAATCGCCTTGCGCGCAGCGTCTTGTACGAGGCCAAGCGAAACTTCGACTGCAAGGTGCCGCTTGACGCGCCCACGCCCGCCGTGGTGGAGCGTGCGCAGGCGGCGCTTGCCAGCTACGACCGCATCATGAAGAAGGCCGAGCTGCACTCGATCATGTCGCTCATGGACGAGTTCATCCGCTATGCGAACAAGGTGTGGGCTGACGGCATTTCGGCTGCCGAAGGCACCGAGGATCCTGCTGCGCGCCGTCAGGTGCTGGCAGATGCGGCCTACTTGCTGTGGGTGTGCACCCTGCTCATGCATCCGGTCGTCCCGCACGGTTGCGAGGACATCTGTGCAAAGCTCGCCTTCGATGCCAACGCGTTTTTCAGCTGGGACCACGGGTTCACCTCGCTCGCCGAGCTCGACGATGCTGCCGACCATGCCGTTCTGGAGCTGCCTCCGCGCTACGACTTCTTCTAGCACTCGGACGTGCCATGGGGGTGCCAAAGGAGTCAGACCCCTTTGGGTAAACGCATCGCCCCGATGTAGGTTACGCCCCGCGAAAGCGCAGGTGGCAGCACGTGCTCGCTTGGCTTCGGCTTAGCCTATATGGATTATCAGGAACAGTGCCTGCAGAATCGCTCACACATGCTGCCACCTGCGCTTTCGCTAGCATCGCTGATCGGCAGCGAAATCGGTGTCGTCAAAATGCCAAAAGGGGACTGTCCCTTTTGGCGCCTCCTTCGACACTCTGGATTGTTTTCTCAGGATGCCAAAAGGGAGTATCCTCTTTGGCATCCTGGCAATGTGTTTAGGTCGTGTGGAGACGCAATTTGTAACCAGAAACTAACGAGTTTCACATAATGCGAGATAAACGGCTAGAAGTCGGCGCTTTTTCGCTTGTGACGTGCCGTAACGGGGTTTAGGATTCCGAAAAACCGTGGTACTCTATGCAGGCGTCGAATTATTGGCGCACCGTTTTGCGGTACCTTTTCCGGCGTATTGTTACGCTGTTTAAACGAGATTCGGAGGTTCAATTCGAATGGTTCGTTCTGTTTCTATCATTAAGCCCGTGCACATGTTCGCTGCGCTCGTCATGGCGGCGTTCTTGTCGTGCGCCCTCGCGACCGCGCCGGCCTACGGCGTTACCGCCGCCGAGAAAGAGGCTGAAGCGCAAGAGGCCCTCAACCAGCTGTACTCGTTGCAGGATACGCTGCAGCAGCGCTCGGCCCAGTACTACCAGTCGCTGGCCGAATACCAGGATGCGGTGACCTTGCGCGACGAGGCGCAGGGCAAGATCGACAAGATCTCTTCCGAAATCACCGACATCCAAGGTCGCTTGGGCAATCGTGCGCGCGACATGTATCGTCAGGGCCAATTGAAGTTCGTCGACCTGCTGTTCGATGCCGCGTCGTTCGACGAGTTCACGAAGAGCTGGGATATCCTCAACCGGTTGAACGACAGCGATGCGAAGATGTCGCTTAAGGCCAAGGAGCTGCGCGCTCAAGCGCAAGAGCAGAAGGTCGAGTACGACAAGCAGGCGAGCATCGCCGAGCAGAAGTCCGAAGAGGCGAACAAGGCCTACAAGGACTCGCAGAAGCTCGTCACCCAGATGGAGGAAACCTACAAGAACCTCAGCAGCGAAGCTCAGCGCCTGTACGAGGAAGAGCAGGCTGCCGCTGCCGCAGCAGCTGCCGCTGAAGCCGCCGCTGCCGAGGCTGCCGCCGCCGAGCAGGCGACGCTTGTCGCGGCTCAGGGTGAAACCGGCGATGCGGGTGCGGGCGACGGGGCTGCGGCTGCCGTGGAAAACGAAGACGGAACCGTCACCGACACCTCGACCGGTCAAACCTATTCGTCTGCATCTGAGTATTCGGCCTCGACGGGCAATAGCATCGTCGATCGTGCCCGCTCGATGCTCGGCAGCACGTACCGTTACGGCGGCACGGGCTCCGATGGCACCTTCGACTGCTCGGGCCTGGTGGGTTATGCCATCACGGGTACGAACGAGCGCATCGGCAACACGACGACGTTCATGGGCTATAACCAGGTCAGCGACCCGCAGCCTGGCGACATCGTCGTAAGCGAAGGCCATACCGGCATCTACATCGGCGACGGCCAGATGATTCACGCGCAAGACGAAGAGCACGGCGTCGTCGTCGGCAACGTGCAATCCGACATGATCTACGTCCGTCCGTAACTTCTTGCACTCATCGAAGCGAAGCAGGGGCACTTGGTGCTCCTGCTTCTTTTTGTAGTGCATTCGGAGCTTGTGTATACAACATATAGTGCTATACGAACGATTTGTGCATTTTCCAAGGGCAAAGTATGGCCCTGACGTCGGGTTTTGTGTGCGCAAGGTTACAGGATTACCAGAGGTTTCCCTATATGTGGTAATCTTTTAGCGTGCGATACGTTATGCAAATGGAGGTTAAACGATGCAGCATACGACGCAAGTTACCGCTGTTTTCCCTCACAAGATACGTGCAGTCATCGTTGCCAGCTTGATATCGGTTGGATTGGCGCTGTTCGCCTTCGCGCCTTCCGCCCATGCCGTGACCGCCGCCGAGAAGCAGGCCGAGGCAGAGGAGGCTCTGGCCAACCTCACAGCCATGCAGGAGTCACTCGACCGTCTGTCGGCCGAGTACGGTGAGGCGCTGTCTGCTCAGGAAAAAGCCGAGAAGAAGCGCGACAAGGCCGAAGCCCGCATCGGCGAGATCACGAAAGAACTGGGCGGGCTGCAGGAGCGTCTGAACGAACGTGCCCGCGAAATGTACCGCGCCGGTGGCGTGACGTTTCTCGATATGGTGCTCGGCGCCAACTCGTTCGAGGAATTCGCCACGAGCCTCGAGATGGCCAATCGCGTAAACCAAAGCGATGCCGACATGGTCGATACGCAGCGCAAGCTGAAGGCTGAAGCCGAAGAGCAGGCGGCAATTCTCGACGAGCAGGCCGAAGTTGCCGCGAAGAAGGCTGCCGAAGCCGAGCAGGCTGCCGAGCAGGCTCAGGCCACGGTGGCCGAGATGCAGGCGACCTACGATAGCCTGAGCGCAGAGGCGGCCGAGCTGCTCGAGGAAGAGCGCAAGGCGCGCGAGGCCGAGGAAGCCGCGCGTGCTGCTGCCGTGCTGGCTGCCGCCCAAGCTGCCGCCGAGGCGGAGGAAGCCGAGCGTCAAGCGCAGGCTGCCCAGCAGGAGCAGAACGGCCAGGCATCTGACGAGGCGGGCGATGGCACTAACGACGAAACGCAGCAGAACGGCGATGCCGGCGCAACGACCGATGAGAACGCCGATGCGGCCAATGGCGACGGCTCTGCCAATGCCGAATCGAGCGACCAGCAGGCTGAGCCTGCAGCGCAGCAGCCCGAACCCGCCTACGAGGGCGGTTCCGATACCGTGAGCCGCGCCCAGGCGTGCCTCGGCGCGCCGTACGTGTGGGGCGGCGTGGGGCCGGGCGGCTACGATTGCTCGGGCCTCGTCAGCTACGCCCTGACCGGCAGCCATACGCGCTTGGGCACGACCTACACGTTCATGGAGTGGCCGACGGTCAGCGACCCGCAGCCGGGCGACATTGCCGTCAACTGGAGCCATACCGGCGTTTACATCGGCAATGGCGAGATGATTCATGCAGCGACCTATGGCGTGGGCGTCATCATCGGTCCCGTGCAGGCAGGCATGAAGATCGTTCGCTATCCCGGCTAAGCGGCTTTAGGCCGTCTGCGATCGGTAACGGTTGGTAGGGGCGGTTTCCTGCACGTCTGCAAACTCGGCTCGTCGGACGCGCAGGAATCCGCCCCTACGCGTATTCTACTAGGTCGTTTCGCT
>DFIX01000023.1 GCA_002371495.1 Eggerthellaceae bacterium UBA3686 | reverse complement strand
GGGCCTTCATCTCGTCGAGGTCGTCTACGCGCAGCGCGATGCCGGTGATGCCCTCGCCCTTCTCGGCGAGCTTCTGGGTGGCCATGACACCGTCATCGGGACGGTTGGGGCTCATCATCTCGAAACCGCCATGGCGCGGCAGCGCTACGTCGACGCCAACATGGTCGTCTTTGTACGGCCCGTAGAACGTGATGCCGAACATTTCCTCGAATTCCTTGGCCGCCGCCTCGACGTCCTTGACGATGACCGCCACGCGGTTGAGCTCTGCCTTGATCATGGGGCACTTCCTTCCCGGTCTGAGGTTCGCGCGCCATCGCAACGCGCGCTTTTCCGATACCGTGAAGTGTGAATTCCAACCGGGGTTCCGTGGGTATCAAGCGAGCTCCACAAGGAGCCGTCTTCGGTGCGAACGGGTACGCCAAACCGAACCGAGCTGAACGGAAAAATATCCTATCGATACCATGACCGTATTAACCATCTTTAAAAAGGCTCTTGAGATGCTCGTGCCTCCTATCCGTTGGTACGAAGCATCTGATCGAGCCCGACATGCGCGCAGGGGCGCAAGCGGTCTGGCAGCGTTGCGGGTGCGCGAATCGAGGGCATCGCGAGCACGGTAGCGCGCTGATAAAGCGCAGGCTCCATGCCCGCATCCGGGCATGGAGCCTGCGCTCCTAACCATAGTTGACGCAGCTCTACTGGCTGTATTTCGCGTACATGACGGCTGCTTGCACGCGGTTGTTGACGTGAAGCTTCCGAAGGATGGAGCCGATAGCCTTTTTGACGGTCGGTTCGCTCAGGTACAGCCGGTTGCTGATCTCCGCATTGGAAAGGCCCTCTTCGAGCAGCGCCAGGATCGTGCGCTCGCGGTCGTCCAGGGCGGCGATATAGGCCTCGCTTTCAAGATAGCCCGACACCTTGCCGTCCTTGCCCATGAGCGCGCCTTGCAGCTGCGTGCCGAGCGAACCAGAAAAAGCAATGTCTCCGCAGGCCAACGCCCATACGAGCGAGCGCAGCCTGTCGGAAGTCAGCTCGTCGCGCGACCCGAACCCCCGCGCGCCCGCGCGCAGCGCGTCCAGGACGAACCCGCTCTCGCCCATGCTCGCCAAGATCATGACGCGCGTATTGGGATTGTCATCGCAGATTTTCCTCACGACGTCGGCGCAGGGGACGCCGTGCATGGTCGCTCCCATCATGACGACGGAAGGCTTGAGCCTCAGCGTCAGCATGAGGGCGTCTTCGAGCGTGTAAGCCCTGCCCACGAGCTGAAACTCTTCCCAACCCGACAGAAGCGACGCCACGCCCTCCACGAACAGGCGGTCGTCGTCGGCCAGCACGACGCGCAAAGGTTCCGCACGAAGCGTACGATGGATGCCCCGCAGCTCCTTCGAACTGGGATCGAGGAAGTCGTTCCCGCGCTCCTCGTCGTTTTTGAACTCAGCCGCCATGCAAAACCTCCCGTCCAGGAGTCGAATGGTACCGAGTGTGACACATCGCGAGGTGTGCCACAAGCAGGCCACACTCAGTTTTATCCGACAGGATAACCGGACTGCAGAGCAGCTTGCGCCTGCGCGCAGCGCACCTTGCGAAACGGAGGCCCCTAACTCCCGCATCAGCTCGACGTGCCATTACGAGGAGCATTGCAGAAAACGGGGCGGCGAACACGCTCCGCCGCCCCGCAAGAAAGACAACCTACAAGTTTGTGCTTGCCGCTACTTTCCGGCCATCATCAGCTCGAACGAATACTCAGTGGCCTTCTGGGCGATGGGCGCCATGAACGCGGCGATGACCGCGGGGTCAACCGAGTTGGGGTAGCGGAAGCCGAAGAAGCAGTACCCGCGATGGTACTTGCCGTACGTGTCGAGGCAGCGCACGACCTCGGCGTCGACGAGCTCGGGGGCTGCGTCCTCGCGGGCCACGGGGCCGTTGGAGTCAAAGCCGCCGACGAAGCCGAAGTGGTCGCCGTACTTCTTGATGAGGCCCTCCACGTCGTTGCTGATCTGCACCGACGACCAGGCGACCCAACCGCAGTCGATCATGTCCTCGACGATGGCCTCGGCATGGCCGCAGCAGTGGTAGATGGGGAGGACGCCGCGCTCGAGGCAAGCCTGGGCGAAGCGCTTGTGGTGGGGCTTGACGAGCTCGCGGTACATGTCGGGCGACATGAACAGGTCCTTCTCGGTGGCGATGTCGTCGTAGTAGGTGATGGTGTCGGGATGGTACGCGTCGATGATGTAGTCGAGCGAGGCGATCTTGTAGTCGGTGATGGCCGTGAAGAGCTCCTCGGTGGCCTCGGGCTCCATGGCCATGGCGACGAGCGCCTCCTCGAAGCCCATCAGCGCGGCCAGGCGCTCGAACACGCCGTTGCCGAAGCCGAAGCCGACGGCCTCGAAGTCGCGGTTGGGCTCGCCGATCATCTGGCACTCCATGGCGTAGGCGGCCTTCCAGTCGAATTTCGACGGATCGGGGATGGTGATCTGGTCGCGCCATTCGCAGATGTCGTCGAGCGGTACGACCGTCACGTCGGGCACGCCCGCGCCACCGCCGCTCGCCGGGTACTCCCACTTGTTGCCGAAGCCGTCCATGCAATCACCGAACTGCGCACCCTTCTCGATGGCAGGCCCGTTGATGGCGCCGAAACCCATTTCCTTGTTGCCGACGAAGTAGTTGGGGATGAGCGGTGTAGGCTCGTGGCGCAGGAACTTGAAGTAGTTGGCCTTGAAGTCGAATTGCGGCTGATCGCTCATGATGGACGCTCCTTTGTATGGTTAAGACTAATGAAGAATCTTTAATCAATGCAACCTATTTCGCATGCGGTGACCTTATACTATTTGTTTATATGCAAGTAATCTACGTCTAGCGCGTACGATAATTCACGTATCATTAAGCATTGTTTTAGCCATACTAGACAAATTTCTGGTGATTGCATGAACCTGAACATGTCGATGATAAGAAGCTACCTGGCCCGCTACGACACCGAGAGCAACATCCAAGATGACGAGCGTTCCATCCATGGCATGAGGTTCCTCTCCAGCGGACGCGGGCAGTCGTCGCGCGAGTACGTCTACATCGGACAGGCGGGCGACTACCTCAAGGACCCCGAGTACGCCGACGCGCTCATCCTGGCAAACGGCAAGAACCACATCTTGTGCCGGGGCTCCGACTACGAGGAACTGCTCAACGATGTGCTATCGGCCTTCGACTACTTCAACGCCCTCGACGAGAAGCTCATGAAAGCCGCGGCAACCGGCCGCCCGCTCGCCGAAATGCTCGAACGCCTTGGCGAAGTGCTTCGCAAGCCACTCTTAGTGTTCGGTATCGACGGGACACTTCTTGCGGGGTGCCGCCTAAACGAGCTGGCCAACGCCAAGCTGCGGAAGAGCATCAAGCAACAAGGCAGCCTCGGTGCCGAGCTCATCGGGGGATACTTCACCGACAAGACGGGAGTCGTACAGCACGACCTCTCTGATTTCGCGCAAGCAACCTATGACCCCGATGGCGAAATCGCAATAAGCCGATATCTGAACCACAACGATGAGCGCATCGGCTTCATCATGTGCTTCCCGCATGACGAATCGCTCATTGAACTTGCCGTAAGCATCGAGGAAGCGTTCGCTCCCTATCTGGCGCAAGCCGCCGAGTTCACCGGCGCACTCTCGCCGTATCAATCACAGCATCTCGCCCTGACCGACCTCGTTAACGGAAAACCGATTGCCGAGAAAACGCGCGAACGCCTCATCGAGACAGTCGGCTACGACAAGAGCTACTATCTGATCTGCGTCAAGAGCCTTGCCGTCCGCAACCGCACGCAACGCCTGCTCCTGGCAACCGAGGTCGAGAAATCCCCCGCCATGTGCCTGTCGTGCGAAATCGAAGACGCAGTCGCGTTCTTGTCGAGCGAAGGCGCCGTCGAAGAGTTGGTCAGCCAAATTGCCCGTCGATTCGACGTGAAAAGCGCAGCCATCGGCATCTCGATGCCGATGGCCGATGTCGCACAGACACCCACAGCATGGCGTCAAGCGCTTTTTTCCTGCGATTCGTCAACCGAGCCCGGCGTGCGCTACTGCCGCGACCTGGCGCTGCCTTTCTTGATGAGAACGCTCATGAACGAGCCCACAACGCCCGATCTGCTGCATCCGGCGCTCTCGACGCTCGCCGCCTACGATGCCGATACCCACTCGGATTTGCTGGCGACAATCGTATCCTATGTCGCATCGGGTTGCAGCCAAGCGGAATGCTCCCGCCAACTGCACATTCACCTGAACACGCTGAAGTATCGCCTGAAACGCATCTGCGAGCTGACGGGAATCGACTTCAAAGACCAAGACGAGCTGTTTTACCTGAGGCTTTCCGTGGCGCTCCTCCCAGATGATGCAACGCAAGCGGCGCGCGAGCCGCGATTACAAGCCGAGCGATGACGATCCGCCGAAACGAAACCCGACCCGGGAATCAATCGGTATTGGCATACAACGGCGGGCACGGTTGGGGAGCCGTATCCGCCGTCTCGTCTTGAAGAGAGCTCGTTCAGTTGCTGCGCACGCCAGCCGGCTTGGGAAGCGGTGCACCGCATGCCGCGCACCGCGTCGCGTCGGCTGCGTTGGCGCCGCCGCACATGGGGCACGTTCCCGCAGGCGGCATGGGGCGCACCTCGCCCTGGCACTTCCCGCAGTTTATGCATGTCTGGCACATAGGCTCCTCCTTGGTGAACAGACGATATGCCCATCGTGAGACGGGCAGGAAAGGAAGCCCCGCTTGTTAACAGATAGCCTCTTCTAGGCGCGTGGGTTAACATCGGAAGCCTCTACACTGTTGAACGTCACTTTATAAGCCCTCTCAAACGTCACGTTAATTAAGAATCCCTCCTTGCAGTGTGTTGATAATCGAGTAGCCTAGCTACTCACCTGTCCAGACCTTATAATCGGAAACGAAGCGCCAACCACCCGCGAGAAAGGCCGGAGGGGCGGCGATGGCTTCTCGCGGATGTGGTAGTCCTTGGTGCCGTCGCCGTCCTTCCGGCCGGACGAGGACTACCACCATGGGCGGAGAGAAAAGGCGCAAGCTCGCTGCGTCCGAGACGCCCTGGGATGACGTCGACGCGGCGGAGCTGACGCCGGCACAACTCCTAGTGCGCGACAGCCACAGGAGCATCTACAGCTTCAGGCACGAAGCCCACGAGGGGGATGTGGCCTTCTTCAACGGCTACGAGAGGGAGAGCTGCCCGTTCTGCGGTGGCGAACTCGTGAGGTTCGGGCACGACAGGTCGGGGCTGCAGCGGTACCGCTGCACGTCGTGCAGGAAGACTTCGACTCCGGTCACTGGAACCATATTCGAAGACCGGAAGCTTCCGCTATCGGCTTGGGCTGATTTTCTCGCCCAAACGTTCTCGTATGCGAGCATGTCCCTTATGACCTGGGAGGACAGGAGGAGCGACACCACCATCCCGTACTGGATGGCCAAGCTCTTTTCCGTGCTCGAGGGCGTGCAGGACGATGTCGTTCTCTCGGGCACGGTCTGGCTCGACGAGACCTACGTGTCGGAAGTTGCGGGCGAGCTGTGGCACCGCCCCGACGGCAAGCTGCCGCGCGGCCTGTCGCGCAACAAGATCCGCATCGCGGTGGGCGTCGACAGCGGCGGCAGGTCGATATTCGTCAACGAGGGCAAGGGCATAACGACGACCGCGAGGACGTGGGCGGCGCTGGGGGCGAAGATAGAGCCTGGGTCCCACGTCATCCATGATATGGAAACCGCGCACAACAAACTCGTGAAGGAGCTGAAGCTCGTAAGCGAAACGCATAACGGCAAGGCGCTCATGGGCGTCCCGGACAAGCAGAACCCTCTGCGGCCGGTAAACCGCATGTGCTTCCTGCTCAAGGAGTTCCTGCGCTCGCATTCCGGGTTTGACCGCGAGGACCTCGACGGGTGGCTCGATGTCTTCTTCGTCACGATGAACGAGCCGGAAGACAAGCTCGAGAAGGCCGCAATGGTACTCGACCGGGCAATGCGTTGTCCTAAAACGCTGAGGTTTAGGGAGTTTTACAACGTACGCCCCAGTTCGCGTGGGTCGGATTAGCTTGGAGTATCAACACACTGCAAGGAAGGATTCTTAATGAATATGACCGGCCGCGTCACATTAAATAAGTCGACCGAAAATCAAAGAAATCACGCGCGTCAAAGTGACGTTCTACACTCATCGGCTTCGCCGAGCCGTCCGCCGAGAAGGCCTTCGCGGCGTACCGCCGCCAGGTGCGCGAGGCCTGCCGGGAGGCCAAGGCGCTGAAGGCGGAGGTCCGCGAGCTGGCCTCCCGGCCCGAGCACAAGCCCTACGTCGACGCGCTGAGGTGCCTGAAGGGCGTGGAGGTGGAGGACGCGGTCCTCGCCCGCGTGGAGATCGGCGACTTCTCCCGCTTCGGGTCCGGGCGCAAGGTGTCGTGCTGGCTGGGCGCGGTGCCGGCCGACGGGTCGAGCGGCGGGAGCGAGAAGCGCGGCAAGATCACCAAGGCGGGCGACAGGTACCTGAGGCGGGCGCTGGTGGAGGGCTACTCGGGCATCGCGGCGTGGAAGTCGGGGAAGAAGGCGGCGCCGAAGGGCGCCGAGCCCTCGGCAGCCTGCCGGTCGATCGCGTCGCGCGCCAACGATCGCCTCTACGCGCGCTACGACCACCTGGCCCGCGGGAAGCGCAAGAACGCGAACAAGGCCAAGGTCGCCGTGGTGAACGAGCTCGTCCGCTGGATATGGGTCATCGGACTCCAGGTGCGGGACGAGCTGCGGGGAGAGGAGGCAGCCGCGTAGCGTGACGCCGGCAATCGCGGAAGAGGAAAGCACATAGACTCGTAGAGTCGCCGAGACATCCCATCCGCCCGGGGCGCGGACTCGAACAGGCACAGGCAACTCGCGGCCGTCCCGCGCATCGAAGACATGCGCCAGCAGACTTCATTGACAAGACAAGCGACACTGCCTGACACAGAGCGTCGAAATATGGGCGGCCCCATGGCCGTAACCAAGCATCTGAGAGTGAACCCGTTTGAGCGTCCGTAAATTCGAGGGCCAAGCCCCGCGAAGGATATGCGCTTTTGTCCAGCCTCGGGCAGATTAGATGAGGCCTACCCCAGGAGTAGCTACCCGGGGTAGGCCGTTTATTCTCTGAAGAGCCTGAAAACTCCCTCTTGACAGGACGATGGGCATATGGGGGGACGGAGGAATGTTCACGATGGGCGCAGAGCTCATGAAGCGGTTCGCTCCCACTCGAAGGTCACAGTAAATCCACACCTTGTCGTGAAATGAGCTTGACAAGCGTGCGCACGTCCTTTATGATTCTTTTGAACGTATGAACAATCAATCATATATTGAGATGAAAGGGACAATCATGCGTAAGGTTTACAAGCTGGACGGAGAACTGTGCGCCAACTGCGCTGGCAAGATCAAGGATGCGGTCGAGAAGCTCGACGGCGTTAACAGCGCGTCGGTCAACGCCATGACCTACAAGTTCACGCTCGACTGCGACGATGACAAGTTCGAAGCCGCCCTCAAGCAGTCGATCAAGCTCTTCGCCGACATCGAGCCGGATTGCGAAGTTCTGGTCTAATCGTTGAGCTAGCTAATAAAACTTATAAACGCCCCTGTTTGCTCCACGATGCAGGGGCGTTTTCATAGCATCTAACGTTTCGATACCTCCTCTGAAAGTAGCGCACCGTGGCGAAAACTACCCGAGAACTCACGAGCGGGACGATCTGGAAACAGATCGTCTCGTTCGCCATTCCGCTTTTGCTGGCAAGCCTGATCCAGCTGCTCTACAATTTCGTGAACCAGATCTTCGCAGGGCAGTTCATCGGCACGAACGCATCGGCGGCCATCGCCGCGAGCGCGCTTCTCGTCGCCTGCCTCGTCAACTTCTTCAACGGCCTCGGCGTCGGAGCCAGCGTCATCGTGGCCCGGCACTTCGTGCTGAACGATCACGAGGATTATTCGAAAGCGCTCCATACCACGTTCGCGCTCGCCGTCGTAGGCGGATTGGCGCTTTCCCTTATCGGAATCCTCGGCGCTCCCCTGTTCCTCTCCTGGCTTCAAACACCTGCAGTCGTATTCGACGATGCGGTGCTCTATCTGCGCATCTTCTTCATCAGCGCACTTCCCATGGTCATGTACAACCTGCTATCGGGCGTCATACGCGCGCTGGGCAACTCGAAATCGCCCATGTACTACCAGCTCATCGGCGGCCTTCTGAACCTGCTCATAAACATCCTGCTCGTAACTATTATGGGGCTCGGTCTTGTCGGACCGGCCATTGCGACGGTCTTTGCGCAGCTCCTCAGCGCAGTGCTGGCCACGCGTTACCTGCTTCGCTTGGAAGACGAGCATAGGCTGCATCTGAACAAGGCCCGCTTTCATGGGGAAATGCTGGCAAGGATTCTTAAAATAGGCGTCCCGGCGGGCGTACAGATGATGTCGATCACGCTTTCGAACCTCATCATCCAATCGCAGATCAACACCCTCAGCGTTCCCGAAATCGCAGGTTTCGCGTATTACTTCCAGCTCGAGAACTTCATCTACAACCCCATTCTGGCCATCGGGCAAACCGTCATGGTGTTCACGAGCCATAACCTCGCCGCCAAGCAGCCCGACCGAACGCGCAAGGGCATCCGCACGGCAATGGGCATCGGCATTGGCATCGCCATAGCCGTGGCGGCAATCATGCTGTTCATAGCTCCGCAAGCGTTCAGCCTGTTCAGCACCGATCCAGAGGCCATCTCGGCAGGAATCATCGTCATGCAGACGACGTTCCCCTTCTACTTCTTCTACGTGTTCATCGAGACCTTCAGCAACGCGGCGCGCGGCTCGGGCAGATCCTGGCAGCCCATGGCGATCATCCTTGGCAACATGTGCGGCTTGCGCCTCGTGCTGTTGTTCGTGTTCGTCAACCTCATCGGCGGCATCCGCTCGATCGCGATGGTCTACCCGCCCACCTGGGCAGCCGCCGGCATCATGCTCATGATCTACTACTTTGCCAGCCATTGCATCGACAAACCCGTATTCCCCGATGCAAATGCACCCGACCAGGACGAGAGCTAGCGAAGCACACCTCCATCACTCCAGCGAGTCGCCTGACTGTCCAGCGACTCCCCAATCAAAAAGGGAGTCTCCCCAATCGATTGGGGAGACTCCCTTTTTGATTCACGGCACACGAGAAGAGCCGGGGGATGAGTCGCTGGACAGTCCAGCGACTCATCCCCCGGCTCGCTATCATCGCAGGTGGTGCGCAGCCAGTGGAAGGGGGGTGGCTGCGCACCACGGTTCGAAACGGCGGACGGGAAGGAGCTTATCCGCCGAGGGACCCGAAATTGGGCTAGTTCGAGGAACGTCGACGCTTCGCATCCTCGTACGAGCACGCTTCGGCTAGCTTGCGCAGGTCATCGAACGTCGCGTCTGGCGTAAAGGCGCGACAGATGGAGTACAGATCCTCGAAGTTGTAAGCCGGCTGCGTGATGTTCGAGGCGAACTCGTACTTTTCGTTGAAGTCCGCCTCGCTGTCCGAAGCCCAGAAATTCTGGGAAATCTTGAACGCTTTGCCATTGTCGCGGAAGACATCGGCGTAGCCGGTGACTGCGTTGTACAGGGCGGCAAACGACGGACCCACGAGCGAGCCGTACTTGCCCACGAGGTAGTTCAAGCGCCCCTCGGCGAACAGGAGTTGGTTGTTCTGGCTATAGCAATCCACCATTGCGATTTTAACCTTTGCCTTGTTCAACAGGTCGCGAATGGAATCAACGCTAATCGTCGAGAGCACGATGTCGAAGTCGGCCCCGTTCCCGAAAGACTCGACGACCGATTCGCGCATCTCTGGGCGGCTGATATATCCCGGGCTGATGGTAACCGACAACTGGTCCTTTTGGATGGTAAGCGGCTCAGTCGTAGCGGCCACCGTTTTTGTGTCACCCAAATCGACACCGTAACTGGACTGCAGCGTGTCGAGCATACCGAGGGTACGCTGGTAGTGCATCTCGTTGCCCACCCCGGCACCGCCGCTCATGATGAAGTAGCGGTCGCCCGCTTTCTTGGCGATAAAGCTCGACACCATGTTTGCGCCGGCATTGTATTCCATCTGGACCATGGGGCCGATGACGCCGAGGAAGAACGGGTTGTTCTCGACCTTCGCGAAATCCTCTTCGCTCACCGTGCCCGAAGCCACGATGTGGTACATACCGTGACTGGCGCATCGCTCGACCTCGGCTTGAAGGTCGATGTTGTAGAAGCTCATGAGGCCTTCGCCGCCCATAGCGGCAACCTCGTCGATGAAGGCGATTAACTCGTCCTCGGAGGTGATGCTATCGGAATACACGAAGCGCACGTCTTCGAAGCACACCTTGGCAACGTAGTCCACCAAGTACTCGCGAAACATCAAGACCTCGTTGTCGGCAACGTTGTACACGGCAACTCCGATGACGTGCTCGCCTCCCGCCCGGTCGCCCGCATCCCCGCCGTTCGCAGACCCGCTCGTCGACGAGCCCGCACTTTGTGCGCTTTCCCCGCCGTTGCTGCACGCGGCAACGGCGAGTGAAGTAGCCGCAGCGAGCGCCACAAGAAAAGACCTTCTACTCATGTCAGACATAACTCACTCCTAAACGGAAGCAGCTCAAAGTACGCACTCCTACAAACGCTATGCGAACTTATGGCACGACACCTGATGGTCCGACCCAACATCGACCAGATGCGGATGCTTTTGCTTGCAGATATCCTCGCATTCCGCGCAGCGATTCTGGAACGGACATCCAGGTGGAATGTCGAGCGGACTTGGCGGCTCGCCCTCGATGCTCTCAATCTTCTTCGTGAAATCCATCTTCGTGTCGAAGATGGCTCCCATAAGCGCATGAGTGTAGGGATGCTCGCATTTGTCGATATCGGCGCCGGGCATAACTTCGACGATGTTGCCGAGGTACATGACGGCGATCTGATGCGCGAAGGATTGGATGAGCCCCAGGTCGTGCGCGATGAAACCGATGGCTATATTGTGCTCGCGCTGCAACCTCGTGATAAGCTCGATGACCGTCTTCTGCACCGACACGTCGAGTGCGCTCGTGGCCTCGTCCATGATGATAATCTCGGGCTCGAGCGCGATAGCGCGCGCAATGGCAACGCGTTGGCGTTGACCACCAGACATGTTGTGCGGATAGCGGTCTGCGAAATCGCCAGGTAAATCAACCATTTCCAAAAGCTCGCGCGCCTTGGCGTCTTTTTCCGATTTATCGATTCGATTGAAATTCAGCAACGGCTCGCAAATGATGTCGCGAATGCGCATCTTGGGGTTCATGGAGCCCGTCGGATCTTGGAAGACCATCTGGATGTGCTGGCGCACCTGACGCAGCTCCTCGCCTTTCATCTTGGTGATATCGCGCCCTTTGAACAGGATTTCGCCTTCGGTGGGTGTATCGAGCGACACGATGAAGCGCATGAAGGTGGATTTGCCGCAGCCAGACTCGCCCACGAGGCCGAGGGTCTTACCCCGGTACAGGTTCAGGTTGATGTCGTTGCAGGCTGTAAGCTCACGACCGCCCGCGGCGGGAAACCTACGCGTGACATGCTTGGCTTCGAGCACCAGGTCGTCAGGATTAAACATAGCGCTCGCCTCCTATCGACGGAACAGCAGCCAGCAGTTTCTGGGTGTACTCGTTTTCCGACTCGTAGAGGATATGCTCGCGCGTACCCTCGTCTTCCATCTTGCCCATCTTCATAACCACGAGGTAGTCAGCCATGTAAGCCGCGACACCCAAGTTGTGCGTCACGATGATGAT
>DFIX01000055.1 GCA_002371495.1 Eggerthellaceae bacterium UBA3686 | reverse complement strand
TTTCACATTTACAGCTCGCGAAACTCGTTGACGAAATGCTTGATGATCGCAGCCGACGTGGGCGTGCAGAGCTCGCCTTCGAGTTTTTCCTCGCATGTCGGGATGCCGGTAGCGAGTATTGCCGCCGTTGCGGGCGCAGGGATGTCCATAAGGCCGTGGGCGCACTCGATCTTGCCCGAGCCGGTCTGTACGGGCGTGGCTACAACATGGTCGGGGCCCAGCTGCGCGAAGGCCAGGCAGATGAGCAGCGTATTGAAGATCGCCTGCCCTTCGCCCACCTCGTGGAAATGGGTGTGGTCGACCTCGACACCGTGCACTTGGGCCTCGGCCTGCGCCAGGATTTCGTAGACCGCATGCATGTGCTCACGCACAACCTGGCTGACAGCCAGATTATCGATCGTTTGGCGCACTTCGACGATGCCGTGATGATGCCCCTTCGGAACGCCGGCAGCGGCGGCATCTGCAAGGACGGCCGACCAGCCCGAAGATGTGCCGATGCTCTGTTTGAGCTGCTCGAGGATCACCTCGCGCGTCGCGGATTTCGTGAAATCGAAGTGCAGTTGCATAATGCCCCCTAGCCATCTCGTAAATGGTCGAAACCATAGTACCCTAACGCCCCGAAGGCGGTAACGATACATGACTTCGCCTGCGCAAATAACCATATGGGATAGCCGTATGAAGACGACCTTTTTTCATATCAAGAGCCAACCAAGAGCAAAAATGTGTAAAAAGGGTCAGACCCTTTTTACACATTTTGCGACATTCGGGCATTACAGGTGGTTGATGAGGCTCGCTTGGTAGCCGGCACCGAAGCCGTTGTCGATGTTGACGACCGACACGCCCGAAGCGCACGAGTTGAGCATGGCCAGCAACGCCGAAAGCCCGCCAAGCGAGGCGCCGTAACCCACGCTCGTTGGCACGGCGATGACCGGGCACGACACGAGGCCGCCGATGACCGAAGCCAAGGCGCCTTCCATACCCGCGACCGCCACGACCACGCGCGCGCTTGCGAGCTCCTCCTGGTGGGCCAGCAGGCGGTGAAGACCCGCTACGCCCACGTCGTACAAGCGAATGACCTGGTTGCCGAGCATCTCGGCGGTCAGCGCCGCTTCCTCGGCCGCGTACAGGTCGCTCGTGCCGCCGCAGGCCACGACAATCGTGCCCGCCCCGTCAGGCTCGGGCGCCTCGCCGACCGTCGCCACGCGGGGCACGTCGTAGTAGGTGAAGACGGGCAGCTCGGGAACGTCCGCAGCTTCGGCTTCAACGTCATCTTCAGCACCTTCTTCGGCACCGAACATCGGAACGTCCGCACCCGTAGCGCCAAGCGCGCCTTCGTTCGCAGCCTTTTCGCCTTTGACGCTTTCCAAAGAAGTACCTGCAGCATCAGCCTCGTCAACCTCGACGCCGTAGGCGAGCCCTTCCGAAAGCAGCTGCTCGATCTCTTGGGCGGCTTGTGCCCCGATGCGCGTAATGAGTATGCGCTCCTGACCGCGGTCGAGCATGTTGGCTACAATGCCCGCAATCTGATCGGGCGTCTTGCCTTCGCCGTAGATGACCTCCGACACTCCCTGTCTGATGCCGCGGTGATGGTCGACTTTGGCAAACCCCAGGTCGGAAAACGGCTCGACGTTCAGCTTGGCAACAGCCTGCTCGACCGTCCGCTCGCCGGCAGCCACCGCTTCTAGCAGCTTTTGAAGGTCTCGCTTCTCCATGTGCTCCCCTTCCATACAAAAATGTGAAAAAAGGGTCTGACCCTTTTTTCACATTTTCAGTTGCAAATCGGAACGCGTAAAAGGGCCTGACCCTTTTACGCGTACTAGTCGATGTCGTCGAACGCGAAGTCGGAATCGGCGGCGCCGTAGCCGCTGAAGTCCTTGTCGATGTAACCAGAAGCGGCGGGCGTCGCAGCCTGCTTGGCGGCTGCTGCGGGCGCAGCGGTGGCGGCGGGCTGGGCAGCGACCGGGGCAGCATATGCCGACGCGTTGGCCTCGGCGCGGGCCTGGGCGGTAACGTTTGCGCGGCGCGCATCGCCGTCGATCTCGGCGAGCTTGCGCTGAGCGTCGGCCATGAAGTTCGACAGCATCTCGCGGTACTCGGCGCGAACGTCGGAACGATCGGCCTCAAGCGTACGGATGGAATCGGTGATCTTCAGGCGGTCGGCCTCGGCCTTGCCGACGATGCGGTCGGCTTCTTCGTCAGCGTCCTTGATGATGTTGGAAGCCTCGGCGCGCGCGTTGGCGACGATCTCGTCGGCGGAACGCTGGGCGACGATGAGGGCCTGCGAGATGGCGGAATCGTTGGCGGTCTTCTCGGCCAGCTTGGCCTCGAGGTCGGCAATGCGAGCCTTCAGCGTAGCAGCGTCGTCGGTATCGTCATCGCCCGCAGCAACGTCGATGGCGGCGGCAACGGGCGCAGGAGCTGCAGCTGCTTCGGCAGCGGCGGCGATTTCGGCCTCTTTGGCATCGAGCTCGGCCACAAGCCCCTCGATGCGCTGGTTCATGGTGTCGATCTCTTCGGCAACGTGCTCGAGGAAGACGTCGACCTCGTCGACGTCGTAGCCCTTGCGGTCGATGGAGAAGCTCACGTTCTGGATTTCTGCTGCGGTGATGGCCATGTTCAATCCCTTCGTATGTACTCGTCGGACGTTAATTCAAAAATATACAGCCAGTATACTGGTATTTAAAGGATATTCACCACTAATCGCACGACAAATTGCAAAACGAGCAATGCGATTATGGGCGTGATGTCGATCATTCCACCAATCGGCGGAATCAGCTTCTTGAACAGATTAAGGTACGGGTCGCAGATTTTGCCAAGGATGCGGTACACATCGCCGATGATGCCCGCGCTGGTCGGGATCCACGACATGAGCACGTAGATGAAGATGACGGTCGTGTACGCATTGGCAAGCGACACGATCAGGCTTTTCAGCATGAAGATCAACGACATTGCGCAAGCTCCTTAGATCGTTGCACGGCAGCTGCGACGCCCGCTTCGAACACGTCCCTGAAGCCGGCGGCGTTCATGGCGTCGAGCGCGGCGAGCGTCGTGCCGCCCGGCGAGCAAACCGCTTCGCGCGCCTGGGCGGGAGTAAGGTCGGTCTCGGCTATCAGGCGCGCCGTGCCGAGCACCGTCTGCAAGGCGAGCGTCTCGGCCAGATCGGCAGCCAGACCCTGGTCAGCCGCGGCGTCGCGCAACGCCTCGACCATGGCCGCGACGTAGGCCGGACCCGAACCGCTGAGCGCGCAGACGGCGTCCATGTCGGCCTCGTCGACCACGACCGCCGCACCCAGGCACCCGAACAGGTCGGCGACGTACTGCACCTGCTCGGCACTGGCATATGCCCCCGCGCACACGCCCGAGGCACCTGCGCCGATGGAAAGCGGCATGTTGGGCATGACGCGCACGAGCGCGCTGCCCTGCGGAAGCGCGGCCTCGATCGAGGCGGTCGTGAGCCCTGCGGCGATGCTGACGAACAGGGGCCGCGCAGATTCGCCATCAGCACCCGCAAAAGCGGGGTTCGCGCAAAGGTCTTCGAGCATCCCCATCATCACCTGGGGTTTTACAGACAATACGATCACGTCGGCACACGGCGCGTGCGCAACGTCGGCCACGCAGCTGACGCCATGGGTATCGGTCAAGTACGCGCGGCGGTCCTCGGAAGGCTCGACGACGCTGACCTGTTCGGCGCAGATGTCGAGAGCGGGACCCTTATCGGACACGATCCAGCCCGAAAGGATGGCCTCGCCCATCTTGCCTCCGCCGACGACCAAGAAACTCTTTGCATCGCCCATGCGCGCCACCTCCTACAGGACCGCCTGCGTACGCAGGCGACGCTTCTCGTCTTCGTTCAGGGCGTTACCGCGGGCGATGGCGAACACCTTGTCGCCCGGACATTCGACGTTGGCATCGAGCGCGCTGGCCACGCCGAACGAGAAGTCGAGAATGCGCTTGGAAAGGTCGTCGGGCGTGTTGCGCATGGCCAGCACCACGACGTCGCCGGACTTCACCGCACGGGCGACGCGCTCGACATCGCCATAGGCAACCGGTTTGATGACCGTGAGCTTGCGCGCGCTCGAATACGTGCTCGGCGTGGGGCTGGAATACGCCTCGTACGGGTCGAACCCGCCCGTCGAGGCACCCGTGGCGCCCGCGCCGACGCCGGAAACAGTCAAGTCGGGGCGAACGGCGCCGTCACGCACCGCTGCCTTGTAGGCAGGCGACGAGGGAACGGGGACCGTCGCGTCGATGACCGTGTGCCCGCCAACGTTCGTCGTCGAGGAATACGCCCCGGTCGTACGCGTCGGCTGCGGTTCGGGACGGGATTCAGGAAGGGGCGTCGAGTACTTCACGTCGTCGAACGACACCAGTGCAGGCGAGCTGTCGGCCCGTCCGAAACGGCTCGTGCGCGACGAGCTGGAACTGGTCTGAGCAGGGCGGAAACCCCCGACGTTGCTGTCGGGTGCGTAATCGTCGTACTCGCCGTAGTCGTCGTACTCGCCGTAGTCGTCATCGTATTCGCCGGGCGCATAGCGCTCCTCATCATGCGAGAAGCCCAACCGCGACTTCAAGCCGTCGAGCATCCCACCGACCGAATCGCTGACCGACCCTATCGAGAAGTCCCTGGGCATCGAATCACCTGCTTTTCTTACCGGAACTCGTTTCTGGCATATTCTGCCATACTACCCGAACGCGCCCGACCTGCGCCCAATCTGGCAAAATCCCCATGTATGGTGAAAGCGTCGGCGCGCACAGCCCGCTGGCAGCCGAATATGCAAAAGTGCCATAGTGCAAAAGGAGCTCCTCCTATTCATGTATCGTCCCGCGAAAGGCCTTGTGGCGGCATGCGTTCGCTTGGCTTCGCCTAACCTATATGGATTTGCAGGAACAGTGGCTGCAGAATCGCTCACGCGTACCGCCACCAGGCCTTTCGCGGGACGATACATGAATAGGGAACAGCCCTCTTTGCACGTTGCAACGCAAAAGCGGTGGCCCGGTTGGTCCCGAGCCACCGCTTTGTCATAATGCGGCTAAATCCCCATCGGGGGTTTTCCTATATCGGTTTGACCTAGCGCGCGTAGTACAGCACCATCTGGATACCTGCGCCCGCTGCAGCGCCTGCGTCGATGGCAATGCCGTCGTCAAGCAGCGCAACGGGTATATCGGTACCGTTAGAGCTGATGACGGCACCTTCTGGGCCAACGCTATAGTTGGCCTGGCTGCCCGACATCACGCACGTGCCGTCCGCGTTGAACGTCAGGGTCATATCGGCGCCATTGGCCATCTGCGCAATCGAATCGGCGTCGCCATACATCGTCATGCCGAACATATTCATGCCGACGAGGGTCCACTCGCCCTCGAGGTCGGCAGCGCTGGTAATCGGCGTCGCGTCGGCCATGTTGATTTCCTTCGCACCGGCAAGCTTGCCGTCTTTGGTCAAGTAAAGCGTCATGGTCTGGCCGTTCGTTTCGCCCTGGGCGCTCAGCACGTCACCGTCGAGCTTGAAGGTGATCGGCTCGGCGGAATTGCCCATCAGGGAATCGGCAGCCCCTTCTGCTGCTGCAGCCGCCGCCTCGCTGCCCTCGGGCGCCTCGGCGCTTGCACTCGACGCGGCATCATCTGCGGCCTTCTGCATCGTCACCACGGCCTCGCCGGCTTCGTTCACCGTCCAAGAGAAGTCATTAGACTGCTCGCCGAAGACCGCCTTGCCCGTTCCGCCAGCTTCAAAAGTAAACTTGGCCTCGACGTTGGATCCCAAGAATCCGCTGAAGTCGCCCGAAACGGTCAAGCCCTGCGCTTCGACAGCTGCAAGTTTCCAGTCGCCTACGAACTGGTCGGCGGGATCGGCAGCCGGCTCCGCTGCCGACGAAGCGCCACTGCTCGCAGCGGCAGAACTTGCGGCGGAAGAGCCCGACGCGGACCCACCGCACGCTACAAGCACAATGCAGCAGGCACACAACAGAGCAGCGCACAACAACGATAAAAGCCTCTTCATACCCTTCTCCTTCCCCCACATTGCATTCGGGTGCATTCATGCACCCGCCTATTAGGATACCTTAGAAACGCATGGCGATGTGAAGCGAAATTGCAGACGAGGGAAACATCCCTTCGCCCCCTCGAACCAGGCCGAATGCGCAACGCGAAGCGCACTGGCAGTACCAACGCTCATGTTGGCTGCCTGTTGGCATTCGCGGCATACGGCCGCGCAAGCCGAGCGGTGTTACAATTCGTCGGAGCCGCTGAATGCCTGACGCACAGATAGGACTGACCGATGACCACCAAGCAACGCTACGAACGCACGCGAGCCGAACTCGATGAAGTATGCCGCAGTTGCGGCCGTGACCCGGGCGAAGTTGTGCTCGTTGCGGTCTCGAAGACAGTCGGGCCCGAAGACGTGGCCCTGGCTGTTCAAGGCGGCGCGACCGATTTCGGCGAGAACCGGCCCGATCAGCTCATGCTAAAGGCCGACCAATTCACCACGCAGAACTGGCATTTCATCGGCAACATCCAATCGCGCAGAATCCGCGACATCGTCGGGCGCGCCTCGCTCGTCCATTCGCTTTTCGAGGAACGCCATGCCCGCAAAATCAGCGAAATCGCCGCCGAGCACGGCATCGTGCAGGATGTGCTGCTCGAGGTCAACGTCTCGGGAGAAGAGTCGAAAAGCGGCCTCTCACCCGATAAAGTGAAACGCATGCTCGAAACCTGCGCCGAGCTGCCGAACATCCGCGTGCGCGGCCTCATGACCATGGCCCCGCAGGGCGACGCGCAAGTGGCGCGTCAAACGTTCGCCGGCCTACGCGCGCTACGCGACGAACTGGCCGCCGACTTGCCGGCCGAGCGCGCCGCCCTGTTCACAGAGCTTTCCATGGGCATGAGCGAGGACTGGCGCGAGGCCGTTGCCGAAGGCGCCACCATCGTGCGCATCGGCCGCGCCATTTTCAGCTCCACGTTCGAATGACCAAAATGTGAAAAAGGGGTCTGAC
>DFIX01000042.1 GCA_002371495.1 Eggerthellaceae bacterium UBA3686 | reverse complement strand
GACGAGGACGTAAAGCGGCTCGTCGTGCTCGGGCACAGCAAGGTTCGCCTTGACCGCCACCGCCTCGTCGCCGAGCGACATCGACGAGTCGACCCTGTGCATCATGAGCGCACCCGCGGCCGCCGCCGCGACGCCGACGAACACCAAGGCGCCTGCCAGCACGCCCGCGGCGATCGCAGCCTAGCGCCTGCGGCGCCCCCGTCCGCGGCGTCCGCCCGCTTGCCGCTCGGAAGCCTCGGCGCTGGTGGCGTTTCGCCCTTCGGCGGATGTATGGCTGTGACCCTGACGCCCGTCCGCCTGCGTTTCGGGAGCCCCGGTAATAGAGACATCCCGCACTTCGGAGAATACTTGCTCGTGTTCTCTATTCCCGTGCTCGCTCATACGGTAGTTCTTCTCATTCGCCCTGTTCGTTCGGTCCGAAAACCAAGATCATCCTTCGCACGCCAAGCGAGAGCCCGTTCACGCCAACCTGTTTGTCCGGCCCGAAAACCAGAGCCTTCCCTCTTAGGCCCAAAACAGCGCCGCAAACCTTCCTCTATTACATAAGCCTATCGACTGCATAATTATAGACCGCAGACCGCTGACACCTCACGACAGCATTCCCTCTTTACTTGTGCAACAAAGACACATATGCCACACGGCGGAAGCTGAGGCGGATTCCCGTTCGCAAAACTCGCCATAAGCGAAGTTCGTCCCAGCTCAGAGTAGCGCAAAATTTCGGGATAATGCAGAGGGGAGCACGAAACCTCTCAGAGTTGCCGTCGAACAGCCATACGGTCCCGTCTCCCCCACAAACTCAGACAGGTTTTTCGAAGGCAATCGCACAGTTACCCTCGGGCGAATCATACGCATCAGGCAATTAGTTGCATACTGCACATCTGGTAAACTTTAGGCAACGTAAGCGGTGTTTCGTTGAAGGAGGAACTATGAAAACGAACCCGAACGTCAGCGTCCAGAGAAACCAAGGCCTGTTGTTGGCAATCGTTTTGGCAGGCGTTATCGCCATTGCGTTCAGCTTGGCAATCGGCGCCGACAAGGCTTGGGCTGGTGGACAGCCAGACGGGGCGCAACGGCTCGAGGACCTGAAGCCCACGAGCACCATAACGACAACCATGAAGAGCTCAGACGACACGTATCGCGACCTCTCGTCTCTTAAATCGTGGAGCAAGAAGATCTCGAACGCTAAGAGCTCCAACAAGAAGGTCGCCACGGTCAAGGTTCTCCACCACAAGTACGGTGGGAAGCACTATTACAACATGCAGATCGCCCTCAAGGGCAAGGGAAAGACCACGCTAAGCTTCAAATGGGGAGCTAAACAGTACAAGATCAAATACGTGGTGAAAAGCTACGCGAACCCCGTTAAGACATTCAAGGTAGGCACAAAGAATTACGCAGCCGGCTTCGCCGCCGCAAAGCAGAAGTACCCGACCCCCGTTGTCGTGACGAAAGCAAAATCCCTCACGGGAAAGCTGAATTTGAAGCTGGCCAAGGGATGGAAGCTCAGAAAGGCCTGGTACTGGCAGAACAATAAGCTCCACTTCATCAAGAACGGCGGCAAGGTAACCAAGGCGCAGGCAGTGTGGGTCTCGGTGCAGAAGGGCTCGCTGAGAGAGCAGCTCTACGTGTACGCAGGCGGCACGACCGTACGGAAAGCCTCAACCGGCTCGACCGCCCTGAAGGCGGCCTCGCTTTAGGAGACTTGGCCAAACGCTCGATGACTACCATGCTTTAGATGGCTCGGCCAAACGCTCGACGACGACCATGCTTTAGGCGACTCAGCCGAGCGTTTCGAACATCCTGGTTGTCCCTGGATTCATGTCGGCCTTCATAGCCTGAGTACGCCGCCTCCCCCGTACCTTCCGTTTACGGGGGGAGGCGGTTTTCTTTGCACATACGTGCAAAAGGGTCTGACCCTTTTGCACTATGGCGCTTTTGCACGTCGTCATACCTTGCGGGTACGCAGGGCGAAAAACGCGTACACGAGGATGCCGACCAGGGCGCCGGCCGAATCGATGGCAACGTCACCCGCGGCGCCGGCGCGACCGGGCACGAAGAGCTGGTGGAATTCGTCGCTCGCAGCGTACGCGACGCTGAAGAACCAGCTAACAAGTACCAGCCTGAACGCAGGCTCGATTACCGCCACGCGCGAGGCCCACTTGGGGTCGCGCGAAGCCTGCCGCAAAAGGTTCGCGGCCAGCGCGCCGAGCACGGCATACTCGGTGAAGTGCGCGGCCTTCCGCACCAGAAAATGCAGCCGATCCTGCCATAGGAGCTGGCCAGCAAGCGGAAGCGAGTCGTAGCCCACCACGACGCAGCGCGCAATCGCCTTCGCGATCTTCAGGCTGAGACCGCCGGACTCGCCACCCGGCATGGCCGACATCGCAAACACGAAGACGCACACGCCCGCAAGCGCAACTGCGGCAACGATTGTTCTGGGAAGCGATTTCATGCGCCCAATCGTACCATGTCCCATGCGCAATAGGGCCAGGCGCGGGGCGCTGACGAGATTCCGTACCAAACCAACCATTCGCCCGCTCCTAAGAACACCCGCAACCTGCGCTACTGGGATAAGAACGCGGCCATACTCCGCCCGTAGCCCATGTTGCTGAACGGAAATGGGGCTTCTTTCACCCGCAACCAGCTCTTTCGGGCGGGAAGAACCATCCTTTCACCCGTAACCAACAAAAATCGACAAGCGGATTCGGAAATCGGGGGTTATGGGTGAATTTCAGAGAAAGCATCCGAAACCCCCAAAGCCCTGAACAGCTGTAACGTATTCCACTCACCCGTAAGCCAGGAATCCCAACAGGCAAATCCACCCGTAACCCCCACCTTGGGCGCCGGTTTGTCCAAATAGGAGGGTTACGGGTGACTCCTGCGCCGACTGATTTAAAGGCCTTTCGACTTTCGGCTTGCCAGTATCTGCAGCCGAAACCCTAGACAAAACCCCCTCTTCTGTTAGGCAAAAGCCCTGATAATGGTGTCCTGCATGCTAACGGAAGCACGGGCCTCCCGAGCGCCTTGGGCGCGATGCATCATCGACATGCAATTGAGTATTGGGCCGTTTCGCCATAGCGCACGCGTACGCATGCGTCACGTGCTGTTTTACGCGATATGCAGCCTTACGCGGCGCCCGGCTAGCACAATCCATGCCCTTGCGCAGTCGCAGCCTTACGCGACGCTCAGTTTACGCGGGACACGGCCTCACGCGATGCGCTGCCTGTACGACGCATGGCCTTAGCGCACCAAATCGACAGTTAGGGCGTGTTTTCCGGCCACAACCAACTCAAAAGCCAGGTCGGGAATTCCGCAGCTCCTCAAAACACGCCCTAACCGTACTTTTGACGCATCCGGGTGGCCCGCGATGCACCGGATCGACGGTTAGAGTGCGTTTCTACTCTTTACAGCCGCAGCACCGCACACGGGCAGACTACTTAGATCCGGGAACCTGCGTAGCAAGGTTGCCGTTCGGGATCTTCGTGGCCGGTGTAGCTTCGGGTTTTTCGGGGGCTATGATATCGCTCGGCTTGGGAGTGGAGTTCGAGTGCGAGCTATGGCTCGAGTAATCGTCTTCGTCATAGGAATAGTCAGCGTCATCTTCGTAGCTGTAATCGTCACCCGAATAATCATACGATCCTGAGCTATGCGACGAGTGCGACGAATGGGACTCGTGCGAAACGTGGCTCGAATGGTCCCCGTACGACCCCGAAGAATGCGACGAGTGCGACGAATGGGAGGAGTGAGAAGAATGGGAAGAATGCGCCGCAAATGCCTCAGAAGCGAACAGCACCCCGAACACCACCATAAACGTGCCAATGGTGAGCATCTTGCCTGCCGGTATAGTACCGCCCTCGTCTTCAATCAGGTGTTCGATCGAACGCCTCACACGCGGAAACGGGCTCTTGTTCTCTTCGCTCATTTCGTCACCTTATAGCACTTTCCCTTTTTCCAGTACGTTGTATACGTTTTCCCGCTCTTTAACGTGTATTTGCATTTGCCAGTGGGTTTGCTGGCCGAAAAGCTGCCGACGAGCTTTTTGGCCTTGGACTTCTTGGGATAGGTGTAGGTCCCTTTCCCCTTCATGGCGTCCTTTGTCCAAGAACCCTTGTACTTGGCGCCGCTCTTCCAGGTATAGGTGCCCTCCCCCGAGCGCTTTCCGGACTTGAATGTACCGGTGTACTTTCCGCCCTTGGCATACGTAGCGCTACCCTTGCCGTTGAGCTTGCCTTTCTTGAAGGCCCCAGAGTACTTAAAACCCTTCTTCGTGCGAATGTTTGCTTTGTAGGACGCGCCCTTCTTCAGGTAAATCTTGAACGTACCAGCTTTGACCTTGGCATTGTACGTACCCGTGTAGAACTTGTTGTTCTTGAACGTCCCCTTAAGCGTCGCCCCGTTCGCGAACGTGTAAGTGCCTTTGCCGTTCATTGCTTTACCCTTGAACGCACCCTTGTAGACATCGCCATTCGGCCATTTGTACGTACGTGTTTTGGCGGCGCTGCCCGCCGTGACCTTAGCGGCCTGCACTTGCACGAAATGGCCTCCGGATGGTGCAATAACCTGGTCGTATGCCGTAAGCGGAGCAGAAACGAACGCAGCTTCATATGAGGAGCTGTCTTCGGGCGCAGCCGTATCCGAAGCGGCATACGCCGGCCGAACACCACACGCAATCAGAACCATTAAAGCAATCAAGAAAGCGGCGGAAACCTGTTTGAGCATGGAAGTTAAGACTGTGCTATTCAAACCAACCTCGCATCAATCGAAGGATGTCTTTGTCAGCACCTCTAATGATACCAAAAATTGCGTCGAATATCTGGGAATATACGCCACAACGATACCCATTTGGCTCGCGGGCGATGATATCAGATTCGAGCGCCATATTTACAACCGGGCACACGCCGCAGTATGGTTGATACGCGCAATCGCAACAGGACGGTATCGTCTCCAAGACACTCGCCGCACATGCCGCCCGACAGCCTGCATGGCTGATTAGTTCGGAATAGGTATTCTTAAACACAGTGCCGAGTTTAAAAGAATCATCACCCATTTCGTGAAGCATGCGGCCCTCATCGCAGGTGAAAACATCGCCATTCACGTAATAGGCCAGCTGCCCCACACCCGCCCCGCACGGCGATCGAAGCTCCATGTAGTTCGGCGCATTCCCGAATAGCAGCTTTTGCAGAAGAATTCGAGCGTGCCCTTCGTCCATCGAGTAGCCCTCTTGGTTTTTTGCCAAAACGGCCGTCAGCACGTCTTTGTAAAACTCCCCGAACTCTTGCGGTGTATATCCGATTTCAGCCCAACGTTCCTTTGCCACCCCAAGGGGCGTGAGCGGCCGCACGAACATGCTTCTAAACCCCAAGTCGCAGTACGTTTCGACAATTTCTTTCCCATGCTTCAAGCTCGCTTTGGTGGTCGTCTGTATGGCACTTACGTCTACACCAAGCTGCCGTGCTCGCGCTACGCCTTCGGCTACGGCTTCAAAAGAGCCGCCGCCGGTTTTGAACGGCCTGTTAGAATCGTGAAGCGCCTGCGGACCATCGAGTGATGTCGAAAGCCCAACATGATGCTCGGTAAAAAACTCGAGCATTTCGTCGGTCGCGAGCGAAAGGTTCGACACGATGGAATAACGAACCGAACGACCGTCCTTACGGCTTTCGGCGTATTCGATCGCCTGCTTTATGACGTCGAAATTCGCAAGCGGCTCGCCCCCCTGAAATTCAAGCGAGATGCCCGAAGCCGGCGATTCGAAAACCCTGTCTAGCGTCGCGCGCATTGTTTCCGTCGACATAAGCTTACTGCAAGTCGAGTCCAAGCTATGCGCCTGGCAATACACGCAGTCGAGGTTGCACGCCGTTGAAACAACGACGATATGCAGCGACGTCGGCGCAAAAAGCGGGCGTTTCATGCCCCGAAGGCTCGATACGTGACGAGTAAGGTATTCCTCTTCGGAGCAATCCAAAAGAAACCCAGCATCGCACAGGCGTTTGCCGATGTCGGAGCCAGAATCTATGCGCCCCATTACGAGCTGCGCCAACTCATCCTCGGTCACGAAAGCATAGCGCCCCAAATCGTTCGTGATTAAATAGTCGTCTTCGAATTGCCTGAAGTTGAAATAGCCAATCATGAGAAGGGCCTCTCTACGGGTTTGACATCAGCTACCGCGTATCGGCGTGTACCTGCGAAAATTCCGCCACAAGATGTGCGCACGTAGCAGTTCTCACATTCGTCGGCATAGCGCACCTTGTGCTCCGATATGCTCTTCTGGCATAACGACCAAAAGCCCTTCTCAACTGAGCACAGCGGGAAATTGTAAAGCCCAACATCGACTCCGCGCTCAATGAGCAAACGTATTGCCGGCTTGCTAGCTGCGAAGGCTTCAGAATATGGCAGCCATACGTCGTCTGCGTTCAAAGCGGCATTACCGAGCATCTCGAGGCCAATGAACTTCACGCAACGAACGCCCGGCAACTCCTCGGCGACAATCTGGGCCGTCCGCAAAAGATTTGGAGCCGAAATCTTACTCACAACAAGGCGGAGCTCGACGGCTACACCCTGTTTAAGCAGCCCCCGTAAACCGTCGAAGGTTTGCTGGAAGCTTCCCGACACGCGCGTTATGGCATCATGGCTCTGTGCATCGGGACCATGCAACGGTATGCCCACCAACATGCTTCGCGGCGATGACTCAATAAAGCGATCGAGATAATCGGGAAGTGAGAAAACCCTCCCGTTGGTCAGCAACAGGTATTCAGTGCGAGGGCATTTGCGAGATAGCGCACTGAGTAGCTTGAACATGTCCTCGCCTAGCAAAAACGGCTCGCCGCCCGTTATGGTCAGATGCCTTGCATCCGATGGAAGGTAGCGAACGAGCTGAAGCAACCCCCGTATATCCCTCATGCCCGCCCGTGCGCGCACGGAATCGGAATCGGGGCACATTACGCATGCTGAATTACATCGCCCGGTGATGAAAATCGTGTTGTCCCTGGATGAATTTCCAAACCTCAAAC
The DNA here is from genome assembly GCA_002371495.1 of Eggerthellaceae bacterium UBA3686. GTDB lineage: Bacteria > Actinomycetota > Coriobacteriia > Coriobacteriales > Eggerthellaceae > UBA9715. The sequence goes on along the minus strand of DFIX01000042.1, from coordinate 3,149 downwards.
GCATTCGTCCATCTGGTTCGATCTCGAGGACATCATAATCATCGCAGGCAAGCAATCTCCCAAGCGACCATTCTTCTACTGGGTACGATACGCCTAATGGTTCGATGAATGCACGACCACCTCTTACGCTAATGCCGTTCAGCCCTTTGCACGCAAGTTTGCCACGTACGTTTTCATCATGTGCAAAGCAAGCAAGCATCGGCATGCCATCGTAGCCTGTCAATCTGGCAATCATGCCAACACCCCCCAAAGGCAAAAAAACAGTACATACCCCATTGATATGAACACGCCAAAAGGCATTTTGCGCACAACCTGAACCTCGGACCGACCCTTCGTAGACTTGCCCCAGCGCCTAACGCTCTCAGCCTCAGCGGCACTCAACCGACTGTCCAGGCCTTCCGTCGACAATGAAGGCAAACCCTTAACTCTGGAGCCCGCGAATAGAAGCGTCGTCGCGGTCGACAGAATCGCGCCCTCTTGCACTTCCTCCGTCGGAACCGTTACGTATTGCTGGCGTACTACCAGGGGCCTAATGAGCACGACAGCCAGCACGAGCAGATACCGCAGAGGATTCGCCCCCAAGGGAAACGCTCCCACAAGCACGCAGCCTACAATGTCTGCAGTAACGATTACGATAAGGAACAAGCGATTCCCAAGCAATCCTCGACTCGAGAGAAGCCATATACAGCAGAAACAGATAGCCGCTATGACAATCGGGCTCAACTGCAAATAAGGCGAAACGAACACGGCGTTTAGCAGCATGATTGCGCACACACACGATAGCGCGCAGCAATACGATGGTACGGTAACCAACAACTGCTTGCCAACATTGGCCAACGAAATCCTCTCGCGCCCGCGCAAGAGGGCAAGACACAGACATACCAACAGATAGAGGGCGCCAAGAGCAAACGACAGCCCCAGCGAGATAGGTAGCGAAACCCCAGCGCCTGCTAGTGGCGCATACAACGGGGCTGGATACAGCAAGGCTAACACGCATGCGAGCTTGCAGTCGCCCCCGGCCCACGTTCCTGTGTAGAACAGCACAATCGCCACGATTGCCGTAAGCCCAGCATTGAGCGCGAACGAAACCGCCAGATCGCTTCGAAGGAATCCATAGTGCAACACGTCAATTCCTGCTGCAACGATTGCGGCGACAAGTAAAACGTTGTTAGGAATTCGTTCGGTCTTAAGATCCGAAAACGCCGAATACACGCTCACAACCACGAGCACGGCAAGCGATATTACAGACAAAGGGCTCATGGACGCTGGGTTCCCATAAGGTCTATTAGATAGTTTTCGAATTCGCGCGCCGTCTGATCGTCATCGTAGAGGCACTGAGAGAACGAGCATACCGTGCGCCCTTCGCTAGGGTTCACTTCAATGTGGGCGATCTGGTCAAATGCCTGGGTGGCCTGCTTCACAAGCCTAAACGGATACAGCTCATCCGAGAGACTAAGCCTGATCATGGGCCTCGAACCAATCCGTGAGTATCTGCTTGGCTGCATCGTTTTGGACTTCCGTCGTTGGCTCGTAGGTATCTTCTGACGTATCGTATATCACCGTCGAAGCCATTGCACGAGCTACGAGCAGTTCCCTTAGCGTTTTCGTCTGCGTGTATATCTCGTGGCGTACGCTTTGGCTGAGCATCTCGTTCGAAAACTCTTCTTCGGTAATAATCGGGCATCCCGGTTTTGGAGTAAGGTCGACATAGTAAAAGCCGTCATCGCAATCGAGATGCACATACGCCCTGTTGGTAAACGAGTAGGCGCTTTTCAGCAATGCGATTTTAGGGTAGAGCTCTCGGTTGAACCTCATATGGCATGCCGCCAATCATGAACTTAGCACCAGCAATCTTGTGGATATTATACCCGCCTCAAAGCCCTCAAAGCGAATGTCGTCTCATAGCGAAAACCATCCCCCGCCGCTAGGCAAAATCCTGACTTCGGTATCCTGCATGCAAACTAGTTGGGGCTCCAGCGCAGTCAAGGGCACGACCTAGACGCCGCTTTCTTCCTCCCTCCGACAAATCGGCGACGTGCCCGTAAGGACCATCATGGACTCGGGTTGGGGTTGCGCGCGGCGGGGTTGGCGGCCACATTTTAGTGCGCTAAGTCTGCCATAGCGACAATCCCTTTTGCTTCATTGGGCCATCGCAACCAGCAGCAGCCTCTTTGGCAGATAGCGGTAGACTGCATGTTGCTTATCGAAATGCCCAGATGCCACCCAACGAAGCGCCCTATTTTTGGCGCATCCAAAGCATTGACTCAGACCGCTAGTGCCATGGGCACTTTTTCCATGCGGCAGAACGCGCGCAATGGCAGTGAAACGGCCCCGCGTTTGCGGGGCCGTTCGGGTGTTGGGTTTCTTATTCGCTCGATCGGGCAAACCCAGGTTCTGGCATTCCGTATTGTTGGTAAGTATTTCTGCCGATGCTGGTATAGGCGTCCCGCTTCCATTGCGGCCAGCTATTAACCTCACGGCTGATCTTGTCGTATGTCGCCCCACTCATCCAGGCTGATTTACTCGCATGCGTTCCATCGCTCGTTTTGGCCATCAAGCGCCTCCTTTAATCGCCCTCACTTTATCAAGATAGTCAATATATGCAGCCTTTTCAATCGCAATGTAGCTCAACGGCGACATCGGATTCCTTAGCGCCGCTTCGCTTCGCATCCAGTCGAGCTTGTTACCTCCCGAGCCCTTTCTTTCACGTTCACGCCATTTAACGGATTTCATCGAGAACAAATCAACGAATCGATGCGGACCAACACCATAAAAAGGCTTGAAAAGCACTTTTCCTTCTTCGCTTTCATCCAACGATGTCTCAACTGAATAGCAATCGAATGTCTTACTCTTTGGATAAGGCTCGATATAAAAGACGAATCTGATCCCTGCAGCAATGATGTGCTTTGCGCAGTTATGGCAGGGAAACGTGGTGACATACATAACAGCATCCCTCGTCGAGATGCCATTTCTCGCGCACATCATTAGTGCTTCCATTTCGGCATGAACCATCCTGCCGTATTCCGTCAAATTCCCGATGCCAGCATTCTTCAATTTAGACGCAGCACTTCCGTCGTAATCGATGCCTAGCGAACCTAAACTGGAGTTAATTAATTCTCGCTGGTTTTTTAATATGAGCAGAGCATTGT
>DFIX01000052.1:3324-49394 GCA_002371495.1 Eggerthellaceae bacterium UBA3686 | reverse complement strand
ACTTTGTAGGTGCCCTTCTTCAGGCCCTTCTTCACGGTAAGCTTGCCAGTCTTCTTGTTGATGACGACTTTCTTCTTGGCGGCTTTCTTGTTGACCGAAACCAGCTTGTACCTGACCTTGCCCTTGGCTTTCTTCACCTTGAGCGTCTTGGACACCTTGAATGACTGGTTCTTTTTCTTGAGTTTCGAGAATGAAACCTTGACGGTCTTGCCTTTGACGGTCATCGGATTGGCTGCCTTGGCTTTGGCCGGCGTCGAGACCGCGCTCGGCGCCTTGACCGACGCCGCGCCCGCTCCCGCCAAGGCCGTTCCCGTTCCCGAACCTGCGCCGCCCGCGCCGACGGCGGCACTCCCGCCGCTGCTCGCCGTACCAGCATTCGAGCCGCTCGCCCCGCCAGCTCCGCCAGCGTTGCCGCCAGCCGCTTGACCAGCGCCTTGGCCCGATGAAGCCGCGGGCAGCATCACCGTAATCGCACGCGTCTTGTTCCACAGGCGCTGGCCGCGCATGTTGGCCGCCTTAGCCTTGGCGTTAACGTAATCGCCCGGTAGCACGCCCATGATGGCGCGCGGGGCGTTCTCGGAGCTAACTGACGCCAGATTGGCCAGTTCGGCCTCGGAGGCATATGTCGTACCGCCGTCGCCGATGCGCGACGAAGCATCCGAGATCGACAGCACGAACGGCGCGGGCACACCGCCGAGCGTCTCGGTCGCGGTGGCCGTCGTGGCCGGGTAGAACTTCATCTGCTGGACCTGCTCGTAAGTGAACGTGGTTGCGGACTTGGAGCCATCGCCGCCATACGTCACCGATTCGCCAGCCGTCCACGCAACGCCTGCAGCGCCCAGCAGGTCATCGAGCGTCACATAGTCCGCCGCCGTCGCCACGCGCCAGTTTGAGCCCTCCTGGTCGCAGTACAGCGCTGACACTGCGCCGCCAGCCGATTTCAGCGACACGAACTCGTCTTTGGCAAACGAACGCACCAGCTTCGCCGGCTCGTCGCCCTGGCGCGTGTACACCGATATAAAGGGCTCCTCGATGGTGAACGGCACGCGCTTGGCGCCCTTGTAGGGCTCCAAACCGGCAACGACCACGTAATACGTGCCGGGTTCGGTCGGCGCGGGCACGGCATCGCCTACAGCATTCTCGTACGAAACCGCGTATTCCGAAAGCGCGTCAAGCGCCTTTTCCCCAATAGACACGCTCGTCGGCTTCGGGCAAATGGGCTCTCCGGTATGGAAATAACGTCCCTGAATACCCTGGACCTGGACCCCTTCGCCTATGTAGTACTGCGAGGGAACCACCGTGAAGCTGACTTCCTTGGTTCCGAACCATGCATCGCGCCCCGTTATGACCAGCGTGTAGTCGCCTGGGTCGCGCACCTCGGGCACGTCGGCGCCATCGAGCTTGTACGACACCTTGTAATCGGAGCCCTCGGTCAGCGCATAGCCCGTGAATTTGTTCGAGACGTTCGGCTTGACCTGAATCGCCTCGCCCGTGAAGCCGTACGTGGCATCCACGCCTGTGACGTTGGCGTCGAGCGCCATGCGGTTGCCGTAGGTGAACGTCGCGCTTGCCTCGCCGGCCCAATTGCCGTTGTTCCAGTTAGTTCCGCTCGCATCGACTCCCGAGCCGCGCAGGACTACGGTGTAGGTCCCCGCCTTGCGAAGGCTTACCGCCGCCGCACCGCTCGAGTCGGTAACCAGGTTTCCGCCGTCATCGAAAAACAGGCGTATATAGTCTTTCTTGTCCGTCGGCGAATCCGAACGCGACAGACGATAGCCGTTAGGCGCGTACAGCTCCTCGTAAACGTACAGGCCACCCGAACCTTGCGAATACGGGTAATGAGCGTCGATGCCGCGCACCGCGATCGCCCCCAAGTCGCCCGGCGCAACCGTGAACAGGCGCATGACCGAACCTGCGTAATAGGGCGCCTTGCCCTCGATGCGCACGTAGGCCACGCCGGCGCCGACGTTGTTGGCGTAGGACACCTGGTAGTCGCTTCCCTGCACCATGGGCCGCCCCGACGGGCTGGTCAGATGCAGGTCCTGCATGACCTCGCCGCCCGCGAAATCGGCATAATTGACGGCATTGACCTGGGGAATCGTACATGCCTGAATCAAGCACGGCTGGATGGCGAAGGTATGCTCGATCGAACCCGAGTAGGAGCCGATGCCCTCGACGATCGCACGCCCCTGAGCGCCATCGGCGCTGTAGAAAACCACGTAGTCGGTGCCTTCCTCAAGCAACGCCCCCTCGGCGTCGCGCACCGTAAGGCCCTCGAGCCTCACAGGCGCGCCCGTGTAGGCCAGCGTATCGGGAGCTTCGATCGCACCATCCGCAAGGTTGCGCGACGCGGCATCGGCGGCCAGCAGCACCGGCAGCCCGCCATTGACCTGCTCAGCGTCGGGGCCAAATGCCGCGCCGAGCATCGTGGCGAACGTAGCGGCCTTCATCGCGTTGCCGTCAACGCCTGCGGCCTGGCCGTTCACAATAGGCGGATCGACCGCCGAGGGCCATTTCTCACCGAAGTTGTATGCGATTGCGACCTTTGCCGTGTCGGAATCATAGTAGACGTTGTCGAACGAGAGCGTCGTATGCAGCCACAGCGTGCCCACGAGGCCGCCGCCCTGCGAATCGCCCTTGCCGAGGTCGCCTGCGGCATAGGCGTTGCGAATGCTGACCTCGACCTTCTCGTTGTCGCCGTTGCCAATGTAGCCCACAAGACCGCCCGGCTGGTTGGCCTCGCTGCCACGCGCCTTGACGGCGGCGTTGTTGTAGCAGTTGAGGATCGTCGTCGGATTGTACGTGCGCCCTACAAGACCGCCTCCGATATCGCCCGATCCGGTGTAGCTGATCTCGCCCGTGTTGACGCAGCGAACGAGTTCGAGCGACTTGAGCTTCTGGGCGCAGTTTGCCAAGATGCCGCCCACATCGCCGCCCGAGCGCACGTAGATACGTCCCGAGTTGACGCATTTGACGAAGCTGAACTGGCCTGTCGCCTCTTTGTCGGAAGCCGCGCCGAGCGCCACGCACGCAAAGCCGGCTGCGCCGTCCATCGAGCCCGACGTTACCGAGCCCGAGTTGGCGCAATCCCGAAACTTGACATTCTGCCCGCCGAGCGCGCCCACGAAACCGGCCGCGCGCGAGCTGGCCGAAGCGATGGTGCCCGTGTTCTCGCAGCCTTCCATGAGCAGGTCGGTCTGCGTGCTCGTCTGGGTGATGAAGCCTGAGGCGCTTCCGCTGTAGTATGCGTCGCCCTGAATCTGGGCTCTATTCGCACAGTTCGAAAACGCGATAGTGCCGGGCTGGCCCATGATCAGAAAACCGGCCGCCGCACCATGCGGGCACTTGACGCTGCCGTCGAGCGTCAAATCCTTGAAGGTGGCGCTTCCGTTGTACTTGGTGTAGACCATGAAGGCGAGCGTCGGGTGCAGATCGAGCGAAGGGCCTTGCTCGTCGAGGCCGAGCGTCACCGTATGGCCCGCGCCATCAAACGTGCCGCCGAAACCGCCCGTGCGCACATCGCCGTTAATGGCATAGTGCGTGAACAGGGGGTCGGCCGGGCGGTCCTGCATGTAGGTGGCGTCGCTCGAAGTCGCGTCGATGTCGGCCGTCAGCTCGAAGTTGCGCTCGCCCCAGACGGCGCTTCCCTCGGCATCCGACGTGGCCCATGCTAGGAACTGCAAGTCGGCCTTCGAGCCTATCTCGTAGTAGCCGTCACCGTCGGCATCCTGAAGGTCGCTCGACGCGCGCAGCACGGTGAACTCGACGCTCTTGCTGCCCGTGAACTTCTGGCTGTCGGTGGGCGCGATCGTAACCGTCGCGGTGGACTTTTGCTTGCCATCAGGCACGACGTTGCCGGCGAACTCGACGTTGTAATCGACGCCTTCGGTCAGCACATCCCCGTTGCTCGCATGCACCACAACCTGAGGAACGACCGGCTCGCCGTAGTACCACTGCGCGCCGATAGGCTCGATTTCGGTGCTGGCCAGCGAAGAGTCGATGATCTTGAACGTGGTCGCCTGCTTGCCGAAGAAGCGGCCCATGCCCGTCACGGTGACGGTGGCCGTCGAGCCGATCTCGCGGTTATCCTTGTAGGCTACCGTGAAGTCGGAACCCTCGTGCAGGTAGCACATCGCAGCATCGTCGCCGGAGCCGGTCCGGTAGCTGACCGTCACGGCGGGCTTCAGATCCGAACCGGTGTAAGTCTGATTCGGAATGGCCCACACTTCGTAGAAGGACACGTTGTAGGTGGTGTCGATGCGCTCGAAGTCCCACTGCACCTGGCCGCTTTGCCAGTACAGCGAAGGCGCAGCGCCGCTGCGCACAAACGATTGGCTCAGCGCGCCCGGGCACTCGTCGCCTGCAAACCACGCGGCATCCTTGAACGCCGCGGTCTCGGCGTTCGAAACCGCGGGGCTGTTCTCGCCCGAACCGCCCTTGTAATGCGTCGCGTCGATGAGGTTGTACAGCTTGACCTGCCCGCGCTCGTCAGCCGGGATGCTGCCTTCCAGCGCATAGCTGTCGCGCACACACGAGGCGCCCTCGAACGCCGCGGCTGAGCCCTGCCCCACCTTGCTGCCAGCGGCAATCAGGTTTCCGGCCAGGGCTCCCGAGTATAAGCTCGCGGCGTTGACGACGCCCGTGTTGTAGCAGCCGTAAATCTGGACGCTGCCCGTGCCCGCAATGCCGCCCGCTGGCGCATTGCTCGACGAGTAGCGCGAAATCGTACCCGTGTTGTAGCAGTTGGCTATGTAGGCGCCGCCATGATAGTCCTCGGCGCTACGGTACTGTTCTTCACCGGCGAAAATACCTGCGACACCGCGCGTCGACGAACCGTTGCCGGCGATGTTTGCCGTGTTGAAGCATCCGATGATATGCGGGTAAGCGTCCTTTGTCGCATGCGAGATGGCCACGAGGCCCGCGGCAACGCGCCCCGACACGAAGCCTCCTTCGATGCCGACGTTCTGGATGACAGCGTTGCCGCCCACGTTGGCGAACAGCGCCTGCACGCCGCCATAGGTGCCTTCCACATTGTTATATATGTAGAGGTTCTTCACCACATGGCCCGCGCCGTCGAACGTGCCGTCGAAATAGTTGCGGTCATCGTAGTGCGGCATCGTGCCGCCATCGGAACTGGGCTCGGTGCCGGTCAGGATCAGATCCCCGATGGGCGTCCAGCTGCGCTGCGTGCCTGTCGAGTCGAAGCCCGTCGCTGGCGCGGCGTTGAGCGCGATGTCGGCGCCCAGGCGCACGGTCTTGCCCGTGAACTTCAAGCCGACCTGCCCCTGCACATCAACGCCTTTCACGTCTGCTGTTCCATTGACGATGGCCGCCAGCCCCGCCAGCTGCGCCGGCTTGGTCAGCGTGTACGAGGAATCGTCCTCGTGCCCGACGAACCACGAAACGTCGATCGCACCATCCCACACTTCGGCGTCCGCGTCGAAAGCCTGTATCGACCCCGCGCCGAGCTGGACGGACGCCCGCTCCTGCTCGTCGTCGGCCCATGCGAGCCCGACCGCCGGCAGCGCCAACGCCAGCGCCACAACAACCGCCAGCACCGCGCTTCCTAATCGTTTCATCACTTCTATGCCCTTCCTCTCGCTTACGCGCAAAAGGGTCAGACCCTTTTGCGCTATGGCACTTTTGCACGTTCGTGCTATTTGACTCGGATCTTCACTTTCACGGCCTTTACGGTCTTGGCCTTGTACTTTGCGTTACCGGCGGCGGTGACGTTGACCTTTAGCGTGTAAGTGCCGCGCGGCGTGCCCTTCTTGACGGTGATCTTGCCGGTTTTCGAAACCGCGATCCTCTTGGTGCCGCGGATCTTCTTGAACGTGACCTTGCCCTGGGCGCGCATGACCTTAAAGGCCTTAGCTGCCTTGACCGTGCGCTTCTTGGCCTTGCTGTACTTGACCACGAGCGCCTTTTTGGCTGCCTTGGCCTTGACACGCATGGGATTGGCCGCCTTGGCCTTGGCGAAGCTCACGGCTGCAGGCTCGGATGCTTGCGATTTGGAAGACGAAGCGCCCGCCGTTGTACCGGCGCCAGATTTTGCGGAAGCCGCGCCCGCAGCGGCGCCCGCAACCGTTCCCGCCGCTGCCGCGCCGCCTGAAACGGCAGCATCGGAGCCGGAAGATGCGGACGAGCCACCCGCACCAGCCCCCGCCTCGGCCGCTGGCTTTTCTGCCTGCTTAGGTGCCACGGCAATCTTGCCCGGCTGGCGCGCTGCCTCGAACGCCGCCTGCGCCTCGGCGAGCTGCGCCGTGCGCTCATCGACCGCTTCCTGCAGCATCGAGCCGCTGTAGAAAGCGTTGTACGCTCGGCTCAGCACCTGGTTAAGCGCCGATCGGTCGGCAGCGAGCGTCCAAAACTCGTCTTCGTTCACGTCTGCGCCGTCGAGGCTCGACTTGGTGTTGGCAAGCAGCTCTTCCGCCGCGGATATCTGGCGCTTGAGCGCCGACTTGTCGGTGAAGTAACAGCGGTTCGAAGTAGCGGCGGCGCCCACGACGGAGTCGCCGTCAAGCTCGCCCACCGGCACGACCTGGTACCAATACGGAACCGATGGCTTGGCCGTGCGATCCAGGTAGCTCAGGCTCTCGCCCTCGCCCAACTCGGCTGCGGAAAGCTCGGCAATCTGCTCGAACGTGCCGTCATCTTCGGTGGCGCGCAACACGCGGTAACCAACTGCCGCCTCGGCGCGGGCCCAGCGGACGGCGATGGTGTTTTCGCCAGGGTTGGCGCTCGCAGTTGCGCCGCCCGGTATCTCTATTTCGGAAATCTGAATGGTGCGGCGCCCTTCGAGCGGCGTCACCGTATCGGTCGAGCGCACGCGCACTTCCACGGTGCCGGCCGCCAGCGCCGTCAGCACGCCATTGGGGCTGATGCGCGCTATGGCAGACTCCTGACCGGTCGAGGGGTCGCAGACCGACCACTCCCACCTGTGCGTTTCGGCAGAATTGGAAATCGAAGCCGCCGTCATTTGCTGCGAGGCAGTGCGCATCATGGTCGTGCGCTCGGCCTTGACCGATGCAGTGCCGAGCGACTTCACCGCCGCACCGAGGTTCACGCGGCCCCAGCCGTAACGCGCATCGAACCCAGGTGCGCCCAGGTCGTCCGCCGTGGCATACAGCGCCTGTTTTACATCGTCGACGCTCAGGTCGGGGTCGTAGGCCCACAGCAGCGCCGCGCAACCCGCCACGATAGGGCTCGCCATGCTCGTTCCGCTCGAGAACTGATACTTATCATCGTAGTACCAGGTGGAATATATATCGGCGCCCGGAGCGCTGATGTTCTTGCTGTCGTTGTAGTCCGACCATGGGGTGCGAGTCGTCTGATCCTGCAGCGCGATGACCGACATGACGGCCTTGTAGTCAGAAGGATACGACGCGTCGCTGCGCCCCTGCCCGTAATCGTCGCCGTTGCCGGCAGCCGCCACGGTCAGAATGCCTTCATCCTGCGCCTGCTCGATCTTCGCCTCGAAAGCGTAGTCGTATTCGTATTCCGGATCGTCGGCCAAGTAGCCGCCCAAGCTCATGTTGACCACATGGGTGTTGGTCTCCTGAGCGACGGTGCGGCCGTTGCCGTCGGGGTCGCTCAGCAGGTAATCGTAGGCGCGGATCAAGTCCTCGTCATCGCAGGTGGCTTTGCTGCCCTCATAGCTTTCCTCCTCGTGGAACACGCAGATGGGAAGTATGTTGGCGTTATACGATACGCCAGCGATCCCCTGCCCGTTGTCGGCTTCGGCAGATACGATGCCTGCCACGTGGCTACCGTGGGCCATTTCGCTCGAGAGCGGTGACTCGGTAAGGGGCGCGTTCGCATACGAGTCGTAGGCGTAGTCGGTCAGGATATTGTTCTTGAGGTCGGGGTGGTCGAAGTTGATGCCCGTATCGAGCACCGCCACGCTGACCTTATGATCGGCATGGACGACGTCCCACGCCTCCTCGGCATTCACGGCCGGAATCCACCATTGGTTGGGATTCTCGGCGGCGTTTTCGGTATTGGCCAGCACGGGATCGTTGGGAAGCGAAAGCAGCTTGTAGCGGTATATCGGCTGCGCGTGCACGACCATCGGATCGGTCTCGGCCGTGGCCACGGCCCGACCGACGCTTATGCCCTGCGGTAACTCCACGCGCACGGCCGCGCCGCCGCCCGGGATGCCCGAGTCCTCGGTGAGCAGCTCGCTTGTAGCATCGGGTATGCCCGCCACCGAAACCGATTGTGCCGACATGCCCGACGCCGCCTGCCGCGACTCGGCTGCGCCGTCGCGGTACACCACGATGATGCCGTCGTCCGAAAACGTGCCCTCGTGGGCATCGATCTGCTGCGCACGCAAATCAAGCGCGCGTTCCTGCGCCTGAAGCTGCCGCTGAGCCTGCACTTGCTGCGTCGACGCCCCCGTACCGGCGCGCAGGTCGTCGGCAGCAAGCGCCGCTTGCGGCACCATGCCGAAAGCAAGCGCCGCAGCGCATGCCCCCGATGTCAGGCTGCGTATCAGTTTTCCCATGCTGTTGTCCCCTTCACCCGTCAAACCAATCACTACCCCAGGGGTGCTGATTGGCGATTAAGCACCCCTGGGGTAATGATTGACATGCGGGAAGGAAGCCGCGCTCGGCTCCCTTCCCGCGCTCTTGCCGTAAGTTGCTACTTGACGCGAACCTTGATGGTCACGACCTTGGTCTTGGCAGCTTTGTACTTGGCCGTCTTGGCCACGTAGGCGCGCACCTTGATGGTGTAGGTGCCCTTCTTGGCGCCTTTCTTCACCTTGATCTTGCCGTTCTTGAGGGTCAGCACCTTCTTCTTGTCTTTGGCGTAAACCTTCCACTTGGCCTTGCCATGCGTGGTCTTGACCTTGGGAAGTGCGATGGTGGCCGCCTTCTTCTTCAGCGACTTGGCCTTGAGCTTCTTGGTGATCTTGGTCTTGGAAACCTTGGCCGAGTTCTTGGCCGGCGTCGTCTTCTTGACCGAAGGCTTGCTGGTCGCGGATTGGGAAGAGGCAGGCTTGCTAGCCCCAGCGACGGTGCCCGCTACGAGCTGCGTCGATCCGCTGGCTGCGCCGGCGGTAGCGGAGGTTCCACCCGTGGTGGCCCCGGTCGTGCCAGCGTTGCTGCCAGCGGCGGCACCGGTGTTGCCGGCATTGCCGCTGTTACCGTCCGTAGTACCGGGCTGGGTCGGCTCGGTCGATGAGGCCTTTGCGATGGACCAGGCAATCTCTACGGAATCCTTGTCGCCGGCAAATTTGTGGTTGGCATCGGCGATTGCCTTAGCGGTGTAATCGCCGGCATCGACGGCTTTGTTGCCCGAAAGCATATAGCCCTCACCGTCGGCGACGCCCGTCTGCTCCTGGCCGTTAGCAACCAGCCCGGTTACAGCTGCGGGAACGGCGATTTCCTTCTTTGCGATGGACCAGGTAATGGTCTTCGCTTCGGTGGATTCATCGGCCCAAACGTAGCCTTCTGCCAGCGTGGCCGTAGCGGTGTAGTCACCCGCGTTGGTGGCCTTCGCGTCGCCCGAAAGCGTATAGCCCTGGCCCTCTGCGACGCCCGTCTGCTCGGAACCTGTATACACCAGGCCCGCAGCCGCCACAGGCGCTGCAACTTTGGTCTTCGTGGGCTCGGGAGCGGCGGCGGACTGCATGACTATTTCTTTTGTCGAAGTTGCATCAGCAGACACGGTAAAGCTCTCCTGATAGTCGGCATAGGTATTCCCCTTGTTGTCGATAATCTTTACCGAGTATGATTCACCCTGATTCAGAATATATGTCTGATCTGCAGTCCAAACATCCTTGCAGTAAACTTCTTGTCCAGACGAGTTGGTAACGGTTATGGCTATGTCGTATTCGCCGACAGTAAGGGGTTCGCCCGCCGCATTCTTTACTACAAACGTCATCTCCTGAGTTTTTGCTGTCTGCTGCTTAAACGTAACGGTAACATTCACGTTAGATGCAGGCATAGTGAATGCATACCAACGACTCATGCCCGCATTTGGAATCTCCCACGCTACGTCTTTGCCATCGGCGTCTTTCACTGAAACCGTATCGACTTCATAGCCAGAATCAGGCTCCACATAAAACTCTATCTGCGTACCCTCAGAAGCCTCGGTTAGGCTGTCGCGCGATGCGCTACCGATGAAAAGCTTGCCGTTTACGGGTGCAGTTTTGGAAACTTGATACTTAGTCGCGCCAATCGTCATCTTCCATGAATACGAAGACGGCTGTTCGATGGTTTTCTCATCGATCTCCCATGTTCCCAGGAGACGGACGTCATACACGCCAGCTTGAATATCATCAGGAACTTTGCTCGAAATGGAATACGGCGCCTTCCATTTGTCTGAGTTATACGGATTGCGCTCAGTCACCTCAACGGGTTCGCCAAGAGCAATCCATTCGGAAGCAGATTCTGCCTTATATTGCAGCTGGAAGCTGATCTTACCGTCAGCATTTGCGGCTGGCGTTTGTCCGTCGATAGTATAGGAAAGAGATGACGGCGAAGCGCTAACCGTTTCCCCAGCTGCCCTTTCCCAATTAGCCGAAGAAGACGGTGAGTTCAAGCCGAAGGACAAGACATATGATTGCTCGCTATCAGTCGTACCGCCCTGGCTTGAACCACCAGTCATCGACACCTTAAGCGTAAGTCCGTCTGAAGCTTCCGATGGGGCACTTTGCAAGTAACCGTAGGCACCAGCCGTCTGAAGGCTTTCGGACATCCAGCTAGCAGTGGTAACCCAGTCGCTTCCGTTACGCAGTTCCGGATTCCAACTCGCATCCGCAATCGTGCCACTCTTAGCAATAAGCACAACGTACGAATAATCCGACACGTCGATCTTTCCATCGGCATTAGGAGCTAACTTGACACATTGATCATACGTGGCACTGTATGGGGTTTTATACGAGCTGCTCTGAATGCCCACCAGCTCGCAAGCTCCTTCACCCTGAGATACCAATGTTATTGTCGGTGATTCTGCCCATGCTTGCTGTACGGCAAAACCGGGCGCAATTCCCAGTGCGAAAAAGAGCGAGACCAGCAGCGCTATCGCTTGTGCCGGTAACCCCTCCTTTCGCGTAATTGTCTTTTGCACAGTTTGCATCGCTCACGCTCCTTCCCATTGCGGCTTGCGACATTTTGCAAGCCTTATAGCTCCGCTAGTTTATTCTTCGATTCAAACAAACCGAGTGCTAGTCTAGGAAGGCGCGCGGGGACGTTCAATTTACATCTGCGCCGACAGATGACAGTTCGGGGAACGGTTTTCCTATCTGTGTCAATATTCGTGACGTTTACGGTAACTGTTCAAGAAACTACTCGCGCCTGGCGGCGCTTGACTTCATACGAGTTCGCGCCAGAACGGCAGGGCCATGCGCGAGTACAGATCGGCCACATCATCAGCCGAAACCGCGAAACCTTCGCTCACCCACTTCTGCATGAAGAGCGCCTTCGCACCGGCAAAGTAGTCGGCCACCAAGTCGGCCCGACCCGGCGTTCCGTCAAAACCCGCCTCGCGCAGCATTTCAGCGTTGAAATCGGCAAACGCCCTGCGCGCTACCTGGAAGAACGCATCGGCGCCTTCGGACGTCGACACAAGAGCCCGGTAGAAGGCCCCATCCTGCGCCACCGCGCCGAACATGTGGCGCTCCATCAGGGGCGCATGCGAGTTCATTTTCCCGAACGTGAGCAAACGGCACAGCTCCAGCTCGGGCTGCACGATTTCGGTATCGAAAATCAGGAACAGCACGTCGGACTTGCCGTTGAAACGCCGATAGAACGTTTTGCGCGCTAGGCCCGCCCGTTCGCAGACGAGCTTCACCGAAATGCTACGGTACGGAAGCTCCATCACCGCCTCGCGCAGTGCGCGGCTTGAACGGCCCTCAACATCCATCACGGACCACCTGGCTTACCGCAAACCGGCAAGCTGCGCCAAGCTCGGCGCTATGATGCGCGCCTGATATTCTGCCATCTGCTGAACGGGCGGATCGAAATTGTCGTAGATCCATTTTTCGACTACGATGGCCTGCGCTGCCGCATGATAGTAGGCGCCAAAATGGAGTTGCTTCTTATCGTTGGCCGTAATGCCGGACGGGCAATGTCTGAGCAGGCCCTCTTCAACCACCTTGCGCAAGGCACGAGCCACTACCAGCTCGAACGTCGGGTCAACCCCACACATTGGCTTAACCAAAGCCGAATAGAAATCGGCGTTATCGTAGATGCCGCCATAAAAGCTCTCGAGGATTGCTGGCGCTATCCCCAGCGTCTCTTCGGCTGAGAGCAGCTCGAGCGCCCTGCTCATGGGCTCGATGGCATCGCGCCTGATCAAGTACGCCACCACTGCGCGTTTGTCGACGAAGTTGGCGTAGAATGTGCGCCGGCTGATGAACGCGCCCTCGCAAATGTCTTTGACCGTAACGCTACGAAACGGTTTTAGCGCTATTTCGTTCTTGAAGCTTTTTTCGATTGCGTCTATGACGTCGCTCATGGGGGCCTCCGTCCCGCTTGCAATGCCCGACTGCCCCCATCTGTGGAACACGGTACAACTCATGCGTGACCTGGTTCGCATGATTTATCCTGATTGAAAACTATTTTTTGTTAAGTATAGCACGATTGTGGAAATGGCAGAAAGCATGCAGTCCCCATCCGCTGTTCACCCGATCAGCCTCTCCTGGGAAAGCGGTTGCACGCGGTGGTTACCGCGCAGACATTTGGCTACCTCCAAGACGTTGGTCTTGTCGACGCAAGCCAGATTCCACAGATGGAAGCAGAGCCTGGACATCGGGAGGTCGACCCAGTACTTCGTCAATCATAATTTCCACCCACGCACGCCTCCGTTGAAGAAGCAATCGGCGGGTGTTGAAGTTAGCCCAGCAGGATCTGCACGGTCGGGTTATACTCATGAAACTATAGTCAACGAGAAACGTCGTCAACCACGTTCCACCAAGGCGCGGGACGCTCTGCCGTTTCTAAAGTTGGGAGCGCAAACGCAATGGAAGAATTCGAGATTGTCCGCGGAAGCAAGCGCATATACGGAAAGATTGCATTCCCGCGAGGAAAGGGGCCGCATCCCCTGGTCGTGTTCTCGCACGGCTTTGGAGCGAGCCACGTATACGACAGCGGCATGGAGCGCCCGTTCGTGGAGAGCGGTTTCGCCTTCGCCGCCTTCGACTTCTGCGGCGGCGGACCCGAATCCCAAAGCAGCGGCACGATGAAGGAAATGTCGGTCCTCACCGAAGCGGACGACCTCGAAGCTGTCATCGACTGGGCGCGCGGACTCGCGCGCATCGACGGAAGCCGCGTGTTCTTGCTCGGCTCGAGCCAAGGCGGTTACGTCAGCACCTATGTGGCGAGCCGCCGTCCTGACGACGTCGCGGCGCTAGCCCTGTTCTTCCCAGCGTTTTGCATCGAAGACGACGCGCGCGCCAAGCTGGAAGAGTTCGGTGGCGCCGTCCCCGACGAAGTGCAGGTCGGCCCCCATATGGTAGGGCGCCGCTACATCGAAGACGCCCTTTCGGTCGACGTCTTCGAGCTGATGCGCGAGTACCCGAGCGACGTCCTCATCGTCCACGGCGCGATGGATCGGATCGTCCCTGTCGAATACTCGCACAGGGCCGCCGCCACATTCCCCGGGCACTGTACGCTCGAAGTGTTCGAGGAACTCGGACACGGGTTTCGGACTTCCCCGCCCGAACTGCACGAACGGGCGCTCGGGATGGCAATCGAGTTCTTCCGCGCGCATGCCCTCCGCAACGCCGGAAACGCCATCTGAAACCCAACCGCGGTCAAAGCGCGCGAAGGCCACGTCCCGCGATTGGCCACTCGGTTGCCCTGCAGATAATCGGTTGCCTACGGGATGGTTGTCTATGCAGGCAATCGAACCGCGAACAGTTTGCCCCTGGGGCGAACTGTTCGCGGTTGCGGGAAGCCAGGTGGCATCGGCGCGCAAAAAAGCCCGCCGGGCTGGATGCCTGGCGGGCTGTCGATACGCTGTCGCCGAAGCGTTGGTTACACGATGAGCGTGCCCTCGTCGGTGCGGATCTTGCAAATGGCATGCATGTAGAAGCCCCACTGGTTGTGCTTCGAGATATCGATGCGCGACGCCTGAGCCGTGCCGCCACCGTTGAGGTCCGCCAGATGATACGGATCGTTGAACGTGCGCGTGAAGTGCGCGGAATACAGGACGATGAACTGGCCCTCGGCGTTCTGGCCGATCGACAGGTTGTAGAACTCGAAGGTCAGCTCCTTGACCTGGGCTTCGCCGCCCGTGCGCTTGACGTACATATGGTCGGTCCACTGCTTGCGCTCGGCATGCCAGCGGCTCTCGACATCCAGCACGCCGGTCGCCTCGACCTCGATGCCCTTGCCCGCAGCCTTTTTCGTGACTTCGCCCTTGCCCTGCAGCGAGCCGTTGCCGTCACGAGTCGCTTCGTCACAACCGATTGCAGGCAGGTAAGCGCGCAGGATGGCGACGTCCTCGTCAGAAAGGACGGTGCTCATAGGGTTGCGGGCGATGATGTCGTCGATCTTCGCGTAGATTTCCTGCTCGTCGGCGGGGACGTCAATCAGCTCGACGCCCTCCTCGTTGTAGAAGCCGCCGATGGCCGTGTAGAGCTTTTCCATGATGCGTTCCTTTCTCTTGCTTAGTAAGACGCGGTCTATTATTCTTCCGCGATAACAGTATTATATGAACTCGCTATAATATCTAAAACAGAATAATTATTGGTTATGCTTATGGGTCCTAGAGACCCGCACACAGGAGCTTCATTTGAACGAGGATTTCAGGTATATAACTGCCATCGCCGAACACGGCTCCATCAGCAAGGCGGCGCGGGCCGCCCACGTTTCGCAACCTGCGCTTTCACAGCGTCTTAAGCGACTGGAAACCCAGCTAGGGACCGAACTTTTCACGCGCGGCACGTCCCCGTTGCGCCCCACAGCTTCCGGAGAGGTGTTCCTCGACTACGCGCGCAAGGCTATTGCTGCTGAAGATTCGATGCGCCGAGACGTGTTCAGCGTTGCGCATCAGGGTCGGCGCAGCCTGCGCATCGGGGTTTCGATGGCCCGAGCCAACGCCTTTTTGCCCGAACCTATTGTTTCTTTTTATGAGACACACCAAGGCTGTACCCTGGAACTGCGCGAGTTGAGTTCGCTTAAGCAGATGCACGATCTTTTCATCACCGACAAAATCGACTTTGCCGTTCTGACCCCCATCTCGCCCGACCCCAACGCGTACTACACCGAGGTGCTTTGCCATGAACGGCTCATGGCGGTAGTGTCGTCGCAGCTACGCGTCCCGCAGCTCGAGAACGCGCTTTTGGAAAAAGTCAGCCTACGACAGCTTGAAGGCATTCCATTTGTGCTTCCCACCTGCGGGAACTATTTTGATCCACTCATAAGCCGCATGATCGACGTGTTCGGAGTGCAGCTCGACATAGTCGTTCGCGACTGCAGTGCCGAAATGGCACTTGCGATGGTACGCGACGGCCTCGGTGTGGCCCTCGCGCCCTCGACGTGGCTTACCGGCCAGCAGGACCTGCGCGCCTTCGAGCTCGACGGAATCGAAGCAGGAAACGTGCTTCGCTACGTGCGACGCCACGACCGCAATCCGTCGCAGGAAGAACAGCTGTTCATAAGCATATTGCGCGATTGGCTCATGAGACCGGGGGCGCCGCCCCGTTAGACTCTTCGAACTGGTTCCGAACGTTTTGTCCCAGGGGCGAATTGTTCGCGGGTGCCGCGCAAGGTGCAAAAGTGCCATAGTGCAAAAGGGTCTGACCCTTTTGCACACTTAGGGGGCAAACAGGTAGCCGTTTCCCCGATCGGTCAATACATACCTCGGGTGGGACGGGTCCTCTTCGACTTTGCTCCTGATGCGACGGATGTAGACGGCCACGTTTCCGCCCTCCTCGGCGAATTCGCTTCCCCAGACGGCCGCCCTGAGCTCCGCTTGCGAAAACGACTTTCCGGCATTGCGCGCGAGCGTCAGCAAAATATTGAACTCTTTGGGCGTGAGTTTTATGGGAACGCCTTGCTTGCGCACGACGAACTTGCGCGGATCGAACTCGAACGTGCCCATGCGCATGTAATCGACCAGCATGACCTTGGCGTGCGCAACGCCTTCCCCAGCATCGTCGCGTGCCGACCCCGCATTCACGAGCGCAGCCTGGGAAGGCGTCTCGAGAGCGCCCACAACGCCCAAACCGTATTCCCTGCCGACCGCTTTGCCCTTGTGCACTTCCAAGGCGAACAGTTGCGAACCCGATACGTTTTGCCCTGCACCGACCCTCCTGCACGAAACCTCGCTCGCACCGAGCTGCCAGAACTGGGCGATATCCCACAAAGGACGGTCGACAAGCGTTATGGGAAGATCGCTCGCAATCTGGTTACGCAGCCTCAACTGCGCAAGCGTCTGAGTCGGATGCGTTGGAACCTCCCCGCGCGCATCGGCTTCGTTAAAGCAACGCCCATAGTTCGCGTCGAGGTTCAAGAACACGCCGCCGTCCTTCAATACGCGCATGACCTCTGCATATACCGAATCAACACCCTCGAGCATCCACGTTACGTTGCGCGAGACGACGAAATCGAAACTCCCGTCGGGAAACGCGAGCTCCTGTGCCCTCATGCGCAAAAGCGTCGCCTCATAGCCCCTCTGCGCGAGATTCTGGCGCGCCAGAACGAGCATGTCTTCGGAAAAATCGATGCCCGTGACCCGGCAATTGGCGTCGGCTAGGATCATCGACATGAATCCCGATCCGCACCCTAGGTCAAGCGCCTCGATATTGTCGCAGTCGGGAATGCTCATGGCCACTTGCTCGGCAAACGCCTTGCGCTTGTCCGATTCGTACGAATCCATATGAAGCCTGGAGTATTCGGCGGCCCTTCCCGACCAGTACTCCAACGACTGGCGTTCTTTAGTCGTCGCCATGCTGAGCCGCCTCGCTTTGCGTCTGGCCTGCTCGCAGCGGCCCCGGGATGCATATGACGCGGTCCTCGATGCGGCGCACGTGCACCTCGATGCCGTAAAGCTCGCGCATGCTCTCGTCGGTGATGACGTCCTGCGCCAGACCTTCGGCGATGATGCGCCCTCCCGAAAGCACGGCGGTCCGCGAGCCCAACATGAGCGCATGGTCGGGAAAATGCGTGGTCATGAGCACACCCATGTTCCGTTCGCGTAGCTTTTCGACGAGCTCGACGAAGCGGTAGGCATTCCCGAAATCCAGATGCGCCGTAGGTTCGTCCAGTATCATGACTTCGGGCTCTTGCGTAAGCGCCGACGCGATCATGACGAGTTGGCGCTCGCCTCCCGAGATGTCTGTGTAGGGCTTCTCGGCGAGGTGGCCGACGCCCAGGTAGTCGAGCTGCTCGTGCGCAAACGCCACGTCGTCGTCACTCGGGTTGGCCAAGTAGCCGATGCGCGACGTGCGCCCCATGGTGACGATGTCGATGACCTTGTAGGCAAACGAAGGCGTATGCGACTGGGGAATGTAGGCCACCTTGCGCGCGAAATCGCGGGCCTTGTAATTGCCCACAGGAATCCCGTCGACCGTAATCGAGCCAGCCGAAATCTGGAACGCCCCGATGAGGCATTGCAGAAGCGTCGACTTGCCCATGCCGTTCGACCCCAAGATGCAAAGCACTTCGGGCGAATCGTAGGTGAACGACAGATGCTCGAGCACGTTGCGCTGCGAATCGTACCCGAAGGTGATGTCGTCTACTGCGAGGTTCATCTACCAGCTCACCTTCTTCTTGTAGATGAAGTACAGGAACAGCGGCACGCCGATGATGCCCGTGATGACGCCGAGCGGAATCTCGGAAGCCGTGAGCGTGCGGCAAAGGTCATCCACCACGAGCAGGTAGCAGATGCCGATAGAAACCGACGTGGGTATGAGCTTGCGGAAATCGGGGCCGACGAGCATGCGCGCCAGATGCGGCACCACGATGCCCACCCAGCCGATGATGCCCGAAATCGAAACGACGAGCGCGGTGAGCATGCTCGACGTGCCGATGACCAGCGCACGGTCGCGCTTGACGTTTAGGCCGAACGACTTGGCCTCCTGATCGCCCAGCGACAGCACGTTCGTGCGCCAGCGCAGCAAGAACACCGCCGCCATGCACACGATGTAGAACGGCAGGATCTTAGCGAGCGCCTCGAACGACGAGCCCGAGAGCGAGCCCATGAGCCAGTAGACGATCTGCGGCAGCTTCTCGAGCGGGTCGGCCGTGAATTTCAGCAGCGAGACGAGCGACGAGAACAGTGCGCCGATGAGCATGCCAGCCAGCACGAGGGTGACGGTATTGCGCCGGCTGCGGCTGGCGATGAGGAAGGTGAGCGCCACCGCCAACAAGCCGAACGCCACTGCAAACAGCTGAATGCCCGCCGCGCCGAGCGACAGCACGATGGCGAGCGCCGCACCGAAGCCCGCGCCGTTGCTGACGCCGAGCGTATAGGGCGAGGCGAGCGGGTTTCGGAAAACGCCCTGGAACACCGCGCCCGCCACCGAGAGCCCCGCCCCCACGAGCGCGGCGGCACATACGCGCGGAAGGCGCACCTGCCATATAACGTTGACGGTCAGCGCATCTTGCGGCGGCGTCTGGCCGACGAACTTGCACCAGATGATCTGGCACACGTCGACCGGCCCCACATCATAGGACCCAAGTGCGAGCGAAAACAGGAAAAACGCCACGGGCAAGGCTATGAGCACGATTCCCGTGAGCGTCATCCAGAAGCCCGCGTGCTTCTTTTCCGTCATGAACACCTCTTTACAAGGGAAGCGCCTGCAAAAACCGACCAGGTCGGTTTTTGCAGGCGCGTGGTTATTCGAGGCTTATTCGACCTTGCCTGTAAACTCGATGCCGTAGAACTGCTGGTAGAAGCTCTTCGCCTTCTCTTCGACCTGCGAGGCCGTAACTTTCTCGGGGTAGAACGTGTGCGCAAGCCACAGCTCGCCGAGCGCGATGGAGTCGGTGTCGGGGTTGCCCCACGGCTTGGTCCAATACGGCGCCTCGATGACCTTGCCATCCTTGACGGCTTGCAGCTCGGCGTACTGAGGGTCGGTCGTGATGGTTTTGTAATCGTCGGGGTAACGATCCTGCGTGATGATGGCCTGGGGATTCCAAGTGGCCACGAGCTCGGCGTTGTAATCGGTGTTGCCCTGCACGCCGGCAAGTGCGGCGGCGTTGACCGCACCCGAGCGCAGAAGCTGGCAACCGACGTACTTGTCGTTGCCGTAAGCGATGCCGTTAGCGAGAACGGCCACCTTCACGCGCTCGTCATCGTGGATGTCGCCAACGGCCGCATCCACGATGGAGCGGCTGTCCAGGCAGAAGTTCCAGATTTCCTCGGCCACATCGTCCTTGCCGGAAAGCTGGCCCAGGGTCTTGATGGCCCATTCGCAGCCCTCGGTGTAGGCGGCGTCGGCATCCGCAAGGCGCGGGTTTTGCGCCTCGGCTTGTTTGCCCTCGCCGCGAAGCGACACGACAACTACGGGAATACCCAGGTCGCGCACCTGCTGCATGGCATCTTCGGGAGCCTGCGAGGCGGCGATGACCACGTCGGGGTTCAGCTCGGCGATCTGTTCCACGTTCCACGTGTCGAGCCCGCCAGGCATGGGAAGCTGATCGATGCCAGGGAAAACGTCGTTCATGTAATCGCCCAGGTTCTTCTGCCAGCTATCCACGATGCCCACGATGCTGTCCTGAGCGCCCAACTGGCAGAGCATATCAAGCGAATGGTGCTGCAAGACCACCATGCGCTCGCACGGAATCGAGACGGTGACATCGTAGTCGTTCTGATCCTTGAACGAGATCTGGGTCTTGCCGCTTGCGGCCGAAGCCGACGCCGCACTTGCAGACGCCGATGAGGCTTGCGCGCTCGCGGCGCTGGCCGAGCCCTGCGAACTCGAGGCGCTCGATGACGTTTGCGCAGGTTGCGAGCATCCGGCGATGCCGAAGACCGCTGCGGCACCGACCGAGGCCGCTCCGACTTTCAAGAACGATCGACGAGACATGCCCTGACTTTCCGGCGTAACGCGATTGTCTTTACGTACCATTTCCGCTCCTATTCAATCTCTTCCAAAAATTATTCATTTCTTTGAATAATTTACAGGTAATTATAGAAGCCCTTTGAGGATGTTCGGACGCAAATAACATTGAATTTTGTAAATCTTGGCTCATCGGAGCATTGAGGGAAACAACCGGTCGGCGCCGCGCAAGGTGCAAAAGTGCCATAGTGCAAAAGGGTCTGACCCTTTTGCACCTTGCGCGAAGCAAAAAGCCCACCCAGTTGTTGTCTGAGCGGGCAATTCGAAATGCAACCCCGGAATCACGACCCCGTAGGCGATCAGTTGGCTACGGGACAATCGGTTGGCTGGCGCCACCCAAGGTGCAAAAGTGCCATAGTGCAAAAGGGTCTGACCCTTTTGCACCTAGTCGACAGCGACCATGACGTCGGTGGCTTTGATGATGGCGACTGCCGTGCCGCCCTCCTTCAGGCCGAGCTGCTCGATGGACTCGTTGGTGATGGAGCCGCTGATGCGGTTGCCATCGGCCAGCTCGATGGCCACATGGCCGTTCACGGCGCCTTCCTTGACGGCGACGATCTTGCCGGCCAGCTGGTTGCGGGCGCTGATGCCGGCGATCTTGTCGGTGGCGAACATGACGTTGGTGGCCTTGACGACCGCGTAGGCCTCGACGCCCTCGGCCAGGCCGAGCTCCTTGATGGATTCCATGGTGATGTCGGCCTTGATGGTCTCGTCGCCGCAGGCGATGGTCACAACGCCGTTCACGGCGCCTTCCTTGACTGCCTTGACGGTGCCCTTGAGCTGGTTGCGTGCGCTGATCTTCATGATGATTCCTTTCCGCCGAGCGTCCCGGCTTTCCCTTGGCCCGCAGGTGCGGGCCCTCGTTCCTTGCGACGACATGAAGTATGCGCCCAGCCGACCCGAGTTTTGCCGCACTGGGCGCTTCCGCACAATTGCCGTCACGTTTCGTCACGTTCCATCAAACGCGGAATTACTTCTATGAGAATAATATTTATCTTGAAATAAAAGGCAAGAATAAATAAACTTTGCGAAGAATAAAACTTGAATTCGCAGTACGCAGACTTGTAGGCTCGGTTTCGCCTGAATACGAACAAAAGGCCATTTCGACCGAAGAGTCTTGGGCTTCGCCATCGACCAAGAAATGGCAAATTGCCATAAAACACCTGGCTAAGCCACGAAAAGCGAAACCGTAACTGCAAACTGATTGACCGGAGGAAAAGCATGCTCCCAAATGGCGTAATGAATGCAGAGGACGTTGCACGGTATCTGCACTTGGGGAAGAACACGGTTTATCAGCTCGCGAAAACCGGGCAGCTGGCGTCGTATCACGTGGGGCGCAAGCTGCGCTTCACCTTGGAAGACGTCGAAGCCTACGTTGCATCGACTCGCCAATCGAGCGAAGGCGCCATTTTGCAACCCCCGTTCTCGAAGCCGACACCCCAAACGCAAGCGGCGCAATCCGCAAAGCCCGTTTCGCAATCAGGCGCACAGAGCATATCGGATGCGGCGGCGTTTGGGAAGCTTCCCGGCAACGCTTTCGTGCTTGCGGGCGGCGATGCAATGGCAGACCTTATTGCGAGCAACCTGAATGCAATCGGCATGCCCGTTACGCGCTTGGTGCGAGGCAGCTACACCGCCCTAGTCAACCTATATGCCGGCGATGCCGACGCAGCCGTCGTGCACCTGTACGACCAGCGCGCGAACAGCTACAACATCCCCTACGTGCGCAGTCTTGCGCCTGGCGCCTCGGTCGTCGTGTTTCGGCTGTACGGACGCCGGGTCGGCTTCATAGTGCAGGCCGGCAACCCCAAAGGCCTCACTACGTGGGGATCGCTTCTGCGCGATGGCGTACAGCTGTCGAATCGCACAAAGGGCAGCGGCGCCCGCGTGCTGCTCGACGAGAAGCTCCGCGCGCTCGAGGCGCGCAGCGAGCAGATCGAAGGCTACGATTCGCATGCCACCGTGGCCACTGGAGCCATCGCCCGCGTGTCGTCGGGTCTGGCCGATGTGGCGATCGGCACCGAGCGTGAATCGCGGCGCGAGGCCAACGTCGAGTTCGTGCCGCTGCAGACCGAATGGGTCGACCTGGTCGTCGCCAAGACGCCGCGCACCCGCCCCGCGATCCGGCGCCTGACCGAGCTCTTCGCGAGCCCCCGCTTCGCCCAGGACCTGCGCGTGCTCGAGCCATGCGACCCGTCCAAACTCGGCACTGTCATCTACGAGAGCTAGCAAGAACGCGGAAACGCGAACACGGACGGAAAACGAAAGGTGAAGGGTGCAGGGTGTGGGGTGCGGGAGCGCTCGAGCGAGCAGCCGCAAGGGTATGCGATTCCGTTATTGCACCAGCGCCATATATTTTCCTTCTTTTAGGCACCAATTCGTACCTCTTTATAGGATAATGCTTAAACAAGAATCAATACGGCATAAAGCCTGGTAAGGAGGTAGGTTATGGGACGGATCGAGGACTTGAAGGGCGGAATGGGCACAGGAGCCGATACGCCCATCGCGTTCGCCGGCACCGAAGGGCTCGAAGGCCCCTGGGGCCTGTACAACCAGATGATCGACGGCATTCCCGAGGGAATCGCGGTACGCGACTACTGCCTGGGCACGCACTGGTCCTACGTCGAGGCCGACAGCGGCATGGGCATCGCCTGGACGGCCGGCGGCGGCGCTAAGCGCCACTACAAGGGTGATTTGCGCGGGCGCCCGCTGCGCGAGGTGGCCCAGCTGGCCAAGTCGTGGTGCTTCGAGGAGGCAACGCTCGGCATCGCGGCTCTCAACGCCTGGTACTCGCAGCGCGACAAGCTCGATCCGCTGGGCGCGCGCTACGACGAGCCGGTCGACCTTCCCGACGGCACGCGCCGCAAGCTCGACGCCTTCGAGCTGCACGCCGACCGGATGAACGGCAAGAAGGTCGTGATGGTGGGGCATTTCCCCCACCCCGAGCGCCTGGTCGAGTACGGTGCCGACCTGACCATCCTCGAGCGCAACTGCCGCGACGAGCTCGACACGCCCGACCCGGCGTGCGAGTACGTCGTCCCCTGCGCTGATTTGGTCTTCTACACGGGCGTGACGCTCATCAACAAGACCGCCCCGCGCCTGCTTGCGCTCGCGCGCGACGCACGCGTGGTCATGGTCGGCCCCAGCGTCGTCATGGCGCCCGCGCTCTTCGACCGCGGCGTGGACATGCTGGCCGGCAGCGTCGTCGCCGACCCCGAAAAGGCCCGCTTCGCCGTGCAGAACGGCGCCGGCCAGTTCTTCGGCGAAGCCCTGAGCATGCTCTACCTCGAAAAAATAATGCCTTAATGTGAAATAGGGGTCTAACCCTTATTTGCTGGCAACGTAGCGAGTGCGCAGGTAGGAGCGTGACATGAGCGATTCTGCAGGGGCCGAGCGCCCGGAAAACGAGCCAGTGGCTCGTTTTCAGCGAGGCCGGGCAAGCTTCAGCTTGCCCCCGTGCATACTTAAGGGGCCGTCGAGGCTGATGCGAAGCCAAGCGAATGCGCGCTCCTACCTGCGCATTCGCGGCGGGATTGAATGAAGCCAACAATAGGGTCAGGGCCCTTTTTCACATTTCGGGAACTTCGCCGGTTTCGAGGATCTGCAGGAGCTGGGCTTCGTCGAGCACGGGCACGCCGAGCGCGACAGCCTTGTCGTACTTGGAGCCCGCGGCCTCGCCCGCCACGACGTAGCTCGTCTTCTTCGAGACGCTACCCGAGACCTTCGCGCCGCGCGCCTTCAGCGCCGCGCCCGCCTCGTCACGGGTCATGCCCGACTGCACGAGCGCGCCGGTCAGCACGAACGTCAGCCCTGCAAGCGTCTGCGGCAGCTCCTCGCCCGCCTCAGGCGGCTCGTCGGCCAGCACCACGCCGTGCTTCTGCAGCCGCTCGATCACGTGCACGTTGTCGGGCGTGCGCAAAAACACGAAGATGCTGTGCGCGATCTTGGGGCCCACGCCCTCGATGGCGGCAAGGGCCTCCTCGTCGGCGGCCATGAGCCCCTCGATAGTGGGGTACGCGCGCGCGATGGCCTCGGCCATGGTCTTTCCCACGTGGCGGATGCCGATGCCGAAGAGCGCCCGTGCGAACCCGCGCGTGCGGCTCTCGTCGATCTGCGCCACGAGCTTGGCGGCCACGGTCTGGCCCAGACGCACGGGCGTGCCGTCCTGCTTCACGCGCCCCATGTCCAGAAGCGAGAGCTCCACCTCGTCGAGCGTGTAGTAGTCGGCCACATCGGTCACGCGTCCGCTCTCGACCAGCCGCCCGACGATCTCGTCGCCCATGCCGTCGATGTCCATGGCGCCACGGCTTGCCCAATGCACTAGGCGCTCCTGCGACTGCGCCGGGCAATCGATGGAAATGCAGCGGTACGCGACCTCGCCCTCTTCGCGGATGACGGGCGAACCGCAGCTGGGGCACGCTTGGGGCATCGTCCAGGGCTGTGCGTCGGCCGGGCGCAGCGACTCGACCGGCCCCAGCACCTCGGGGATGACGTCGCCGGCCTTGCGCACGATGACGGTGTCGCCGATGCGCACGTCCTTGCGGCGAACTTCGTCCTCGTTGTGCAGCGTCGCGCGCGCAACGACCGAGCCAGCCACGCGCACGGGCTCGAGCTCGGCTACCGGCGTGAGCGCGCCCGTGCGTCCCACCTGCACCGTTATATCACGCAAGAGCGTCGCCTTCTCTTCCGGCGGGAACTTGAACGCGATGGCCCAGCGCGGTGCGCGGGCGGTGTAGCCCATTGCCGCCTGGCGCACGAACGAGTTCACCTTCACGACCACGCCGTCGATGTCATAGGGCAGCGCATCGCGTCGCTCGAGCGCGCGCTCGCAGAACGCATGCACTTCCTCGCGTGAATGCACGCGCGCCACGTCGGGGTTAACGTGGAAGCCCGCCTGGCCGAGCCATTCCAGAAGCTCGAACTGCCCATCGGCCGCCAGCGCCGCCTCGTCGGCCACGGCGTAGATGAAGGTGGAAAGGTCACGCCCCGCCGTGATCGTGGGGTCCTTCTGGCGCAGGCTGCCGGCGGCGGCGTTGCGCGGGTTGGCGAAACCCTGCTTGCCGTTGGCCTCGGCGGCGGCGTTGAGCGACTCGAAGCTGGCCTTGGGCATGTACACCTCGCCGCGCAGCTCGACCGAACCGTCGCGCACGATGCCGGGCATGCCCGCTTCGCGCAGGTGGAGCGGCACATCGCGGATGGCGCGGATGTTGGCCGTCACGTCCTCGCCCGTCGTACCGTCGCCGCGCGTGGCCGCGCGCACGAGCGCGCCGGCCTCGTAGGTCAGTGCGATGCCCGAGCCGTCGATCTTCAGCTCGCACACGAGCTCGGGGAGTTCGCCGAGTGCCTCTTCCACACGGTCCATCCACGCGTCGAGCTCGGATATGTCCATGGCGTCGTCGAGCGAGTACATGCGCCGCTCGTGCTGCACGGGCGCGAACTGGTCGCCCACAGCACCGCCTACGCGCTGCGTCGGCGAATTGGGGTCGGCGAACTCGGGATGCTCGCGCTCGAGGTCGCGCAGCTCGCGCATCAGCGAGTCGAACGCGCCATCCGAAATCTCGGGCGCGTCCTTCACGTAGTACATATACGTGTGATGCTCGATCTCTTTGCGCAGCGCCTCGATGCGTCCGCGTACGTCATCGTCGAACAGGCTCAACGTCTCGGCCATGGAATCTCCTATCATCTGGAAGGCGAAAACGCCATTCGCCCATTGTAAATGATGCCGACCGCACAGGAAAACAACCAAAAAGGGAGTATCCCTCAATGGTTGCTTCGTGCGTGGAACCATTTGGGAATCGAATAACTATTTGGGGTCTCGAATAACCATTTGGGTTACTGTTCAGATCACAGCAGCCCAGATCGACGGCAGGGTGCGTAGCCGCTTCCGCAGCTACTGACTTAAAATATGCTAAACGCGAGGAGCTGTAGGCCTAGCGCCCTGCCGCCGACCTGGGCGGACGGTCGAGAGGCAGTTGCGAATAGCAACCATTTGGGGACAGTCCCCGAATGGTTACTCGACTTCAGCAAGCGAGCGGATGGCAGCTGGGATGGTTTCGAGCAGGTCCTCGGGGGTGACACTCGCGTCGGCGTAGGCCTGCGCGGCGGCGATGCCGGCGCGGGCATGCAGTGTCGCACCCAACACGGCAGCAGCAAACGGGTCGGCACCTTGCGCGAGCAGCGAGGCTATGATGCCGGCCAGCACGTCGCCCGTGCCCGCCTTGGCAAGGGCCGGTGTGCCCTCGTACATCGGGTGAACCTGATTGCCCTGCGCGATGTAGGTATCAGGGCCTTTCAGCACGACGACCGCCCCCGTTGCCAGGGAAAGCGCCGCCGACAGATCACACGGCTCCCAAGACGCTCCGCCGCGCTCGCCCAAACCGTCCGCCTTTACGCCCAGGCCCAAGCCCAGGCTCGCCGCAAGCCGGCGCGCCTCGCCGCCATGGGGCGTGATGACGGTCACGCGCCCGCTCGCCTTTCGCGCGGCCAGGACCTTGCGTGCCTTCTTCGAACCGAGCGCCCCAAGGCCGCCACCGTCGACCAGCACGGGGCACTGCGCCTTCTTCAGCACCTTCACGACCAGCTTGTCGGCAGGCTCGCTGCCGGGCTCGAAGCCCGGGCCAATGCAGATGGCGCGCTTGGGTTTGCCCTGCGAAGCCAGTGCATCCAGATCGAAGACTTCCACGTCGTGCACGACGAGCGACGGATACGCGCCCAGCGCCAGACGGCCGGTCGACTTGTTCGTGACGAGCTCGGTGTACCCGGCACCCGCCCGTTGCCCCGCCCGCGAAGCCAAACACGCCGCGCCCGGATAGCGCGCGCTGCCCGCGATGACCGTCAGGACGCCGCGCGAGTACTTGTTGGCGTCCTCTGCCAACAGCGGAAGAACAGCTCGCAGCTCATCTTCGGTCCACGGTTGGTGCAGCGCGGTCGCCTGTTGCCCCTTTTCGCTCTTGAAATCGCCCTGTTCAGGATTTGCATTTTCCATCGAACGCTCTTGAGTCTGCTCGTCTTCGCCCTTAGAGCTCATCCAGTATCCCCCGCGTTTCCTTGAACTTCTTGGCCAGCTCCTGCATCGGGTCCTTGCGTTTCTGGCTAGCGCGCACGGCCGATTCCGTGACCGCCATGGCGCAGGCAACGGCATCGGTGTGGGTGTAGGAAAGCGAGATGCTCATCTCGCGCACGCCGCGTTCGAGGGCGATTTGCAGCGCACCGCCCGAGAGCTTGACCGACGGCCGGCCGTTCTTGGCGCGCTCGACCTCGATATCGCGCACCCAGACGCCCTGCGAAAAGCCCGTGCCGAGCGCCTTGGCCACCGCCTCTTTGGCAGCGAAGCGCAGCGCGTAATGCGTGGCCGGGTTGGCCATGGAGTCGCAGTATTCCTGCTCGGCCTGCGAGAACACTCTACGCGAGAACGAGGGCGTGCGCTCGAGTATGCGCTTCATGCGCTCGATCTCGACGATGTCGACGCCCAGCCCCACAGACCCGTCGGCAAAGGCCGCCTCGGCAGCTTCGCCGAGCGCCACACCCGCCGCCTGCTTGGCGTCGTCGACCGCCTGTGCCGCCACTTGCGCGACTTCCTCGGTGCGCGAGCTTGCACGCGAACCATCTTCGGGCACGACGCCCGTTGCCTGCTCCTGCTCTGCCATGTCCTACTCCACCGTGACCGATTTGGCCAGATTGCGCGGCTGGTCCACGTCGCATCCGCGCAAAACGGCGATCGAGCGGGCCAGCAGCTGCAGCGGCACGCTCGCCGTGATGGCGCTGAACTTGTCGTTGACCTTGGGAATGTAGATCACATGGTCGGCATGCTCGCGGATCGTCTCGTCCCCTTCGGTCGCAACGGCGACGATGAGCGCGCCGCGCGCACGGCTTTCTTGCAGGTTCGAGATGACCTTGTCGTACACGGGGCTCTCGGTCGCGATGGCGATTACGGGGAACCCCTCGTCGATGAGCGCGATGGGCCCGTGCTTCATCTCGCCGGCCGCATAGGCCTCGGCGTGCAGGTAGCTGATCTCCTTGAGCTTGAGCGCTCCCTCGCGCGCGACCGCCGCGCCCATGCCGCGACCGATGAACAGCGCGCTCGCGGCGTCTTTGCAAGCAATGGCGGCAGCTTCGACCGCCGACGTGTCGGCCAGGATGCGCTCGACCTGCTCGGCCGTGTCGGCCAGCTCGCGGAACAGCAGGCGAATCTGATTCATGCGCAGCTTTCCCTTGGCCTGGGCCAGCAGCATGGCCAGCAGGGTCAGGCTTACCACCTGGCCCAGGAACGACTTGGTCGAGGCGACCGCGATTTCCTTGTTGGCCTTGGTGTAGATGACGCCGTCGGACTCGCGGGCGACGGGGCTTCCCAGCACATTGGTTATGCCGAACACGCGGGCGCCCTTGATGCGCGCATCGCGGATGGCCGCCAGCGTGTCGGCCGTCTCGCCCGACTGCGACACGGCCACGACCAGCGTGGTCGGGGTGATGATGGGATTGCGGTAGCGGAACTCGCTTGCGACCTCAACCTCGGTCGGGATGCGCGCCCATCCTTCGATGAGCTCCTTGGCGATGAGGCCCGCGTGGTAGCTCGTACCGCATGCGATGACGTACACGCGGTCGATCAGGTTCAGCTCTTCAGGCGAAAGGTCCAGCTCGTCGATCTGCAGCTGGCCGCCCACCAAACGACCCGCCAGCGTGTCGCGGATGACACGGGGCTGCTCGTGTATTTCCTTCAGCATGAAGTCGGGATAGCCGCCCTTCTCGGCAACGTCCATGTCCCAGGTAATGTGCGTGACCTCGGGCTGAATGGCGCCTCCACGCGCATCGAAGTAGCCGATGCCTGCCTCGTCGAGGCGCGCGAACTGCCCGTCGGCCAGCACCACCACATCGCGCGTGGCGTCGATCATGGCAATGGCATCGGAAGCCACGTACGACCCCTCGGCCCCGCGCCCGACGATGATGGGCGAATCCTTGCGCGTGGTGACGATGACGCCCGGCTCGTCGGCGCAGGTGACGGCCAGGCCGTACGAACCTGCGAGCTTCTCGGTGGCATAACGCACCGACGTCAGCAGGTCCAGGCCCTTCGCATGCTGCTCCTCGACCAGATGGGCCACTATCTCGGTATCGGTTTCGCTATGGAAGGTGTGCCCGCGCGATTCGAGGTCTTCGCGCAGCTCGGCGAAGTTCTCGATGATGCCGTTGTGCACGACGGCGATGGAACCGTCGCACGAAGTGTGCGGATGCGCGTTGACTTCGGAAGGACGGCCGTGCGTAGCCCAGCGCGTGTGCCCGATGCCGCACGTGCCGGTCAGGTCGAAATGCTCGGCCGTATGCGCAAGGCTGCTGACCTTTCCGCGCCTGCGCACGACCTGCAGGGCTCCGTCCTGGAACACGGCGATGCCCGCCGAATCATAGCCTCGGTATTCGAGCCTCGCCAGGCCCGAGATAAGAATCGAACAAGCCGACTCACGGCCCGTATAACCTACAATCCCGCACATAATTGCTCCTTCGGTGCTGCGAATAGTCAGTTTCTTGGTTTCGCTCTCGCGTTCAATTGCGCAGCTAAAGTTACATTATGCCAAGGTTAGGCCAAGGATTCGGCCCGATTCGAAGCGCCGCAGACAAATCCCACGATATGCAACCTGCAACCGGGTCCGCGAACACTTCGCCCCTGAGGCGAAGTGTTCGCGAAGGCCGCGCGAAAGCGACCATTTGGGCGCCCGCCTTCCACGCGCACCTACACCGTCAGGTCGGCGAAGGTCAGGCCCACGAGCGAGTCCAGGTCATCGGGGCTCATCTGAATCTGGCAGCCGATGCGCCCACCCGAGAACATGATCGTGTCGAACAGCTGCGCTGTCTCGTCGATAGCCGTGCGGAACTGCGTCTTCATGCCGATAGGAGAACAACCGCCATGAACGTAGCCCGTCAACGGAAGCAGATCGCGGGCCTTGATCATCGCGACTGCCTTCTCGCCCACCGCTGCAGCAGCCTTCTTCAGGTCAAGCTCGCAGGCAACCGGAATCATGAACACGTAATGCTCGCCCGACTTAGCCTGGGTGACCAGCGTTTTGAAAACCCGGTCCTGGTCTTCCCCCAAAAGCTGTGCAACCTCGACTCCCGAAAGCGCGCCCTCGGTCTGGAAATTTATGACGGTATGCGCAACACCCGCCGCCTCGACTTCGCGCACGGCGTTAGTTTTCTTGGCTGCGTCCTTCTGCTTTGCCATAAGCCTTCCCCTGATTAAAGGTGCAAAAGTGCCGTAGTGCAAAAGGGTCTGACCCTTTTGCGCCTCTACAGCCCCTGCTCGAGCTTCGCACGCAGCTCGCGCAGAGCATTACCGCGATGCGAAACCTCGTTCTTTCGCGCCTGGGGTACTTCCGCCAGCGTGCACGTTCCCTCGAAAACATCAGGCCAGAACAGTGGGTCGTACCCGAAACCGCCCTCGCCTTGCGGGGCATAACCGATGCGACCTTCCACTGTGCCGTGAGCCGTCTGCTCGCTGCCGTCCTCGTCGATGAAGACGAGCGTGCAAACGAACCGCGCCGTGCGGTCGGCATCGGCCACATCGGCCAGCTCTACGAGAAGCTTATCGTTATTGTCCTGATCAGTTGCATCTTCGCCTGCATAGCGCGACGAGTACACGCCCGGTGCGCCACCCAACGCGTCGACCGCAAGCCCCGAATCGTCCGCAAGCGCGGCCATGCCGCCGCTCGCCTCGTGCGCCGCAAGTGCCTTGATGCGCGCGTTGCCCAAAAAAGTGTCGGCATCTTCTTCCGGATCGGATTCAATCCCCATCTGTCGCAACGTCTTGAACTCCCACCCCGGAAAATCCAGCGCGTTCGAAATCTCAGATACCTTATGCGCATTGTTCGTGGCCAGAATAACCGTTTTCATGCTCGCTCCGTTCGTGATAGTCAGCTCAACCATAATACCCCATGCGCTACATCGACCGAAAACAACCAAAAGGATACGCGCCTTCTTAGTTGTTACGCCGTGCATCATGTGCAGATAACGCGCTTTCACTGGAAACGCTTTCAACATTCAGGTAAAGTACTCTTTTGCAAATGCGTCGGGACGTGGCGCAGTTTGGTAGCGCGCCTGCTTTGGGAGCAGGATGTCGCAGGTTCGAATCCTGTCGTCCCGACCACTAGCAGAATGGGGTACAATACCCCCTACATACGCGGGTGTGGTTCAATGGTAGAACTTCAGCCTTCCAAGCTGATAACGCGGGTTCGATTCCCGTCACCCGCTCCAAGCAAGGAGCAGCTGCAGGTCGTTTGGGCTTGCAGCTGTTTTTTAGTTCGGGCGCATGACGGGAATCGAACCCCCGAACACTTTACCCCAAGGGCAAAGTGTTCACGCGAGTGCAAATAATGTGCAAATGCGCAGAACGAGCTGTACCAAATTCCGAAAAAAAGAAAAGCGCCTGACCTGGGCAGACGCTTTTTAGTGTTGGTGGAGGCGCGGAGAATCGAACTCCGGTCCATACTGGATCCCTGGTCAGGCTCTACAAGCTTAGTTGCTGTTCTAGTCTCGGGACAGCTCGGCACAGCCACGCGCGTTGCTGGCCCTAGTCGGTTCGATCTTAGCTTGCGCCATACCGGCTACGTGCGCAAGAGCATTTCCCTAAAATGACATCGCGCCCAGGGCGGGAAAACTCCTGGGTTTGACGCGCCGACTTATGTTATGCGGCGAGGGCGAGTTGACGCCCAGCAAAGTTGTTTTTGCCAATTAATTTTGACAGTACCCCTGTTTTACGTGGAAAGGAGACCACGACCTGCTCCTCACCTCAGACCCACCATGTCGAAACCAGTCGCCCCCAAACGGGGTTTCGCCGAACCGGCTCCACCTTTTCAAAGTACGCACGGAAGCAGCCGCCTCCGCGGAAGCGCATTATAACACGAATGAGTCACCTTACCAGGTAGATTGACCCATCGGCCTGCCTCCCTATTCGTGAACAACCACGACGTCGTTAGGCTCGATGACGCTATAGAGTTTTTTAGCGCTGTCGGTCGAAAGATTCACGCAACCGTGGCTACCGTACCCTTGGGCATACATCGAGCCGCCAAACGAAGGCTGCCAGTTAGCGTCGTGGAAACCAACACTATTGCCCTTGAACGGCATCCAGTACTTGACTTCGACCTCGTAGTCTTTGGTTTTACCGTCGGGCAGGTAGCCTATCAGCTTCGACGGACTCTGCTTCATGATGACGTACCAAACGCCCTGCGGGGTCGCATGCTCCGCATCGGGCGAACCGCTAATAATGTCCGCTTCCCAAATGATGCTGCCATCATCTCCATAGAAACGGGCATGTTGCTCGGAAAGATCAACATCGATGTAGCGATTACCCCAATCGCGCTCGCCGTGGCCTGCATAGTAGTTAGCCGAATCCACGCAAGGAATCTCGATATCGGCCTGCTTGCCGGCCTTGATGGCGTCCATGATCGACGCGCGCAGCGTATCCTCGTCGATTTCCCAACCGTACGAACCGCCGCGGACCGTGATGACTTTGCCGTCGGCACGCGTGTAGGTGCGCTCCGACCCGATCGTATCGTAGCTCGCAGCCAGCTGCGCAACCCAAGCTGCCAGCTCGTCCTCGTTGAGCGATACGTCGAACTTGTCGTTGATGTTCACGAAACCCGAAAGGACCTCGCTGCCGATCTCGTCGACCGTTTTGCCGTTAATCATCAGGTTCAGATGCGCCGACACCAGGCCGGTCGCCATTTTGGCTGATTCGTTGAGCTTCTCGTCGGTCGAGAGCAGCGACGGCTGCTTCAGCTGCTCGTCAGTTAGCTCGAGCTTGGGCTCCATGTCGGTAGCGGCCTGCTTGACGACGCCTTGAACGGCTTTGACGTCGAGTTGCGTACCGATTTCCTCGGGTTTAACGGTAAAGGTCTGGGTCTTTTCGTCGAAGATGATCGACGCATCCACCGGGGCGGTGGCCTTCTTGTTGAACGTGCCGACCGCCGATTTGACCAGCTTGTCGCAAGCCCCCTCGTCGAAGGTGGTCTTGAGGAAAGGCGTTTCGTCATGCTTCGGCTCAAGCACGTACCAAGGCCAATACCAGGCATTTTGATCGGCATGCATCTGCGCGATGATTTGATCGGTATCGATCGACATTCCGATTTCCTGGCCGGTCATGCGCAGGGCGAACTTCCCGCCGACCACGTCGATCTGATACCCCTGCGGAATATCCTTCAGCATCTCGGCGACTTCGTCATCGTGCTTCATCGAGATGTCCATGTCGCCGATGCGCGAATTGGGCATGAATTGGGTCTGGAACATCATGGCAACGCCGACGTACACGCCTGCCAGAATTACCGCCAATATTACAAAGGTAATCAGGAAAGCCTTCAGCCCCCTGAAACGGCGCTTCGACGGCACCTCGCCGAACCCGGCAGACACGTACGATCCGCCTTCGGCGGCAGGAGCGTTCAGCGGATACCCGGCTGTATCCACATCGAGCCCCGACAACGCTTCGTCTGGCGGCGTGTAGCCCGGCATACCGGGAACCGCCGCCATGACTGCCGTTTCCTCGGCAGTAGGCTGCGAATCGGCCAGGCCCTGTGCCTGGCTCGGCAGGGCTTCGGTCGCGTCTGCGCTGGTGGTTTCTAGTGCCTGAGTTTCTTCGGAAGCGCCCTCGGCCGGGGAATCCGGCGAGTGCTTGCCCTTGTCGTGTTTATTGAAAAAGCCCATGCTGTGTTTCTACCTTGTTGTCGGCTACTGGTATTCTTTTAGCCCTTAATTGTAGCAATCCGCAATGAAAACTGCCGCAAAACCGCAATCGGCAACGAAACTGTGGCCATAATTCACGAAGACCCCACGCACCGCGCAGACGGGCATGGGGTCTTTCGAAGGTACTGGGCGATGCCGGCCCTACGGCAGGCGACGCCGGACTTTTTTGGGAACGAGGAACCCGAGGGAGTCCATGATATCGTCGTAGGCTTCCTTCAGCTCCTTGGCCGTCTCGGCGCCCTCCTTTGCGATGGCGTTCAGGTCCGCCGTGGTCTCGGCGACATCCTTACGCGTGAAGCCCAGGTCGAAATCGTCGGTCTTCTCCTTCAGCTTCTTGCCGCCCGCCTCGACCGCCTCGGTTGCCTTGTCAACGCCCTCTTCTGCCTTGCCACGAACCCTCTCGACCCCTTCTTCGGCCTTTCCGCGCACTTTGTCGAGCTGCACCTCGGCCTTCTTGCGGGCCTTGTTGCCCTGGTGACCTGCAATCGAGGCCATTTTGTAAAGGTATCCGTGATCTTGCGCCTTCTCGGGCTCAGTCTTTTTGGGCTTGGACTCGGATTCGGGCTCGGGCTTTGCCGCAGGCTCTTTCACGACTTCCTCGACGACCTCTTCGACCACCTCGTAGTCGCCGCCGTCGAATCCCTCGTAATAGTATTCGACCTCTTCGCCGTTTTCCTCGAGTGCGAACCCGATTTCGTTATCGTCCTCGTCGACGATGTAGTACAGGATATCGTCCTCGGAATACTCCAGCTCGACGGTCTCGAATTCTTCAGCCATAAGTCGCTCCTTGCAGAATCGGGAAAGAACGGGAAGGCGTGTACCTAGCGATAGCGCGTCTTCATCGCACGGTCGATGTCGCGCTGCGCGTCGCGCTTGGCAATCGATTCGCGCTTGTCGTAAAGCTTCTTGCCACGAGCGAGCGCAAGCTCGACCTTCACGAGCGCGTTCTCTTTGAAATACATGCTGACGGGCACGAGGGTCAGTCCCTTTTCCCGCGTTTTCTGCTCGAGCGTGCGAATCTCGCGACGATGCAGCAGCAGCTTGCGCTTGCGGTCGGGGTCGACGTTTGCAATATTGCCGTTGCTATAGGGCGCGATGTGCACGTTGTGCAGCCAGACCTCCCCGCCGCGAATGAGCGCGAAGCAGTCGGTCAGCTGGCAGTTATTCTCGCGCAGCGAGCGCACTTCGGTGCCCGTCAGCTCGATGCCAGCCTCGTAGGTCTCGAGGATCTCGTACTCGTGGAACGCGCGGCGGTTCTTGGCGATGGGCTTGCGCTCGCGCTTCTTGCCAGTCCACTCGGCCATTACCAGTACTCCTTAGTGCGCCTGCGGCGCCGCTTCTTCTCGGGGCGGAAATCGAGCGTCAGCTGCCCGTCCAGAGCCTCGCTCTTGGCGGTCTTCTTCTCGACTTTCTCGATGTTCCACGATGCGGCATCCTTGCCGAACGTCTCGAGCATCTTCAGACGGGCATCGCGCAGGTTGTCCTTGGTATTGGCCCGCGCGTCGCTCTCGAATTCGAACACGCCCGAGCCCCGCACGTCGGCGGCAGCGGGAGATTTGTAATGTGCGAGATACGTAGCCATGGCGCGTTTTTCCTTCGTTTCGTGTGAGTAGGTATCATACCACGCCTTGCCACATCTAAGCAGCTAGGGACGAATGCCGTTACGTGGCGGCAAGAGAAACCCAAGGTATCATCCCACCGCGTTTTCGCAGGCAGGGACGCGCTCCGGCTTGGCTTCGCCTCATTCTTGCTTTGCACCGCCATCGCCTCGGCGATCCTGCTAGCCAACAAGTGGCCAGAGCGAAAGCGCAGGTGGCGGCGTGACCTGAGCGATTCTGCAGCTACATACTTCCAAACGGTCAAAAGCTAAGCGAAGCCAAGCGAAGGCGCGTCGCCACCTGCGGTTTCGCGGGTCGTTGCATGTCACCGAACGACAAGCCCTGTGACCCCGAGACAATCTCTTTGCCTTTTTGGCTTATGCCACCACCGCCTCGGCGATCCTGCCGGCCAGCAAGGGGCCAGAGCGAAAGCGCAGGTGGCGGCGTGACCTGAGCGATTCTGCAGCTACATACTTCCAAACGGTCAAAAGCTAAGCGAAGCCAAGCGAAGGCGCGTCGCCACCTGCGCTTTCGCGGGTCGTTGCAGTAACCGCAAACGAAATGACCGAGCAATCGGCAGGGATTACCGCGCCGACCAGAGGTAACCGACACCGCGGACAGTCTCGAGGCGCTGCGACAGATCGGGGCCGAGCTTGGCACGGATACGGCGAACGTGCACGTCGACGGTGCGCGACCCGCCGTAGTAATCGAACCCCCACACGTGCTGTAACAAGGCGTCGCGCGAAAACGTATGGCCCGCGTGCCGTACCAAAAACGAGAGCAGCGCGTATTCGAGATAGGTGAAATCGATGGGGCTGCCCGCAATGGCGACCTGGTACGTGGCAAGGTTGATGGTCATGTCGTCGACGGCGATGACATCGGACTGCCCCGCCGCCCCATCGGACCCGAGCAAACGACCAACGCGAGCGCTGCATTCCTCGGCACTCGCCCCGTGGACGACGAAGTCGGACGCCACCATGGTGGGAAGCTTCAATCGCTCGAGGCCAGCCGCTTCGGCGATGACCAGAAGCGGGCAATTGCGGTCCTCGACGAGCGACTCAACATCCGCCAAACTGGAAAGAGCCGAACCGCGCGCTTCGAAAATCACCAGGTCGTGGTTGGTGCCGGGCGCCAGGAGCTTGGGAATCTGCACCGTCGATCCCGCCGCAATCTCGACATTGAAACCCGAGAGAACCTGCTGGAACTTGTAGGCGTTA
This sequence comes from Eggerthellaceae bacterium UBA3686, assembly GCA_002371495.1. Lineage (GTDB taxonomy): Bacteria > Actinomycetota > Coriobacteriia > Coriobacteriales > Eggerthellaceae > UBA9715. The sequence goes on along the minus strand of DFIX01000052.1, from coordinate 12,843 downwards.
TCGAGGCTGTCGGCTATGAAGGCGACTTTCTTCTTCATTACAGCACCGCCAGATAACGCTCGAGTTCCCATTGGCTGACGTTACGCAGGTATTCGATCCATTCGGCACGCTTCGTCTCGACCAGATACGAGTGGATATGCTCGCCGAGCGTCTGCTTCATCAGCTCGGATTTCTCGAACAAATCCACCGCCTCGCCCAGATTTGCCGGCAACAGGCGTGCGCCCTCAGCTCGGGCGGCACGGGGCGAGCAGTCGAACAGGTTGCGATCCTCGATCGGGTCGGCCGGCTGCAGGCCCTCTTCGATACCCGCAAGGCCGGCGGCGAGCATGACCGAAAATGCGAGGTACGGATTGGCCGCTGGGTCGGGGCTGCGCAGCTCGATGCGGCACGCATCAGGGCGATTCGGCCGATACCCCGGCACGCGCAGCAGCGTCGAGCGGTTCGTGCGGGCCCACGACAGGCGCGCGGGCACCTCGCCCTGCGCGATAAGCCGCTTGTAGGAATTCACATACTGGTTGGTAACCAGGCAAAACTCTGGCGCATATTTCAGGATGCCCGCAATGTAGCTCTTCGCCAGGTCCGAAAGGTTGTATCCGAGCGGATCGCTCTCGTCGAAAAAGAGGTTGTGACCCTCGAAGTCGACCAAGCTCTGGTGCACGTGCATGCCGCTTCCGGGAGCATCCATCAGGGGCTTGGGCATGAACGACGCGAAGACCCCGTGCTCGATGGCGATCTCTTTCACGGCAAGCTTGTAGGTCATCACGGCATCGGCCATCGAAAGCGCGTCGGTATAGCGCAGGTCGATCTCGTGCTGGGACGGGCCGTTCTCGTGATGCGAGTACTCGATGGGGATGCCCAGCTTCTCGAGTGCAAGCACCGTATCGCGTCGCAGGTCAGACGCATAATCAAGGCTCGTCAGATCGAAATACCCGCCATGGTCGAGCACCTCGGGCGCGTCGGGAGTCTTGAAGTAGTAGTACTCGACTTCGGGACCTACGTTGAAGATGTAACCGGAATCCGCCGCCTTGTCGACCATGCGTCGCAGCACGTTGCGCGGATCGCCTTCGAACGCAGCGCCATCGGGCGTGCGTATGTCGCAGAACATGCGCGCTACCGCATTCGACGCAGGACGCCAGGGCAACACTTGGAACGTCTCGGGGTCGGGAAACGCCAACATGTCGGATTCCTCGGTCGGGCTGAAGCCCGCCACGCAGCTGCCGTCGAAGCCCATACCGTCAGTAAACGCGCCCTCAATCTCGGAAGGCGAAACGGCAAACGACTTCATCGTGCCCAATACGTCGGTAAACCATAGGCGAACGAAATGCACGTCGCGGCTCTTGATGGTTTTCAGCACAAAATCGAGCTCGGGATTCATGGGCCGTCCCTTCTAAAAAACAGTGTTTCGAACTACGGTAATACTCTACCGAATTCCCAAACATTGAGCCCGTCGGGCCCTTTCCACGAATTCTTTACGAGTCGGCACGGCCCTCGCGCTTGGCATGGGCGGCCACGAACGCCTTGAACGTGTCAAGCGTCATGGCAAGACCCGTGTTCACGATGTTGTACGCTCCGCCCTTCACGACCTGCAGAGCATACGGTACAGGGCTGACATCGGGCAGGTCGACGCCCTTCAGCTCGGCATAGAGCCGCTTCGATCCCGGCGACACGTTGGGCTCCGAGAACACGAGAGCATCGTCCATGCGCGCGAACACGCGATGGATTTCCTGGCGCACGTCTTCTTCCTGCTTCAGGTCGTGGTACTCCAGTATCAGGCCGACGTAGGTGAAGCCCCGACGTACGTGAGCGCGGCGAATGTTCTCGTCAGTCACGCCCAGGCGCTCGTATTCGTCGAGCATGTCGTGCCAGCGGTCGAGCGAGACCTTCCAGCCCGTCTTGGCAACCGACGCCGTCTTCTGGGGCGTCTCTTCACGATAGCTGTAGAAGGGTTCGTCGAGGTAGACGATGGCATCTGCCTGCGCGAGCGTCTCGACGAGGAACGGGTTGTCCGCCCACCCTGCCCCGGGAATCTCGTGGAAGCGTATGCCGCAACGCTTGAGGAACTCGCGCCGATAGAGCGCCGACCAGATCGACGGATGGTGGATGATCAGGTGCGTCACGCCCGGATCGGTCAGCTTGAACGGCTGCGAAGCGGGCCTGATGCGTCCGCGGTAGCTGCAGTTGATGCGCCGCTGCTGGTCGGTATCGGGCATCCAGATGCGCCAGTAGGGCGTCTTCACGATATCGACCTGTCCTTCGAACGTCGAAGCGAAGCCGGTCATGGCCGCATACATCTGAGGATCGATCCAGTCGTCGGGCTCGACGATGGCGACCCAGGTGCCGCGGGCCTCGTCGATGCCCCGGTTGCAAGCCGAGCCGTAACCGCCGTTGGGCTTGTCGATGATGCGGATGCGCCCGTCGCGGGCGGCGTGTTCGCGCAGAATGCGCGGCGAATCGTCGGTCGACCCATCGTTTACGCAGATAATCTCGATATCGCGCAGCGTCTGCTCCTCGATGCTGCGAAGCGCCTGGTCCAAGAAGGCTTCGACGTTGTATACGGGGACGACGACCGACACAGCAGGCCCTTCGGGCGCCGCTTCGGAGTCTGCGGATGCGCCGCCGCCTTCGCAGACTTTGCCGCTTTCGCCGTCTTCGTCGTCTTCATCTGAAACGTCTGCCCCTTCGCCGGCGCCCCAAGGGGGCGCTTCATCGCGTCCAGGCAGGAATTGCAGCGCATCATCGTCGATGCGACGCGCGCGCAGCAGCATCTCGCGGTTCTGCAGCAGCTTGGCGCCAGCGCGCTCGACTGCGGTCACCGCCAGGTCGGCAACGCCGTACTCGGCTATGCGCCAGGCGAAGAGCGCCCGAGACAGCTCCTTGTCGTCGATGACGAGCTGACCGTCATCGTTTGCTGCCAACACGATGCGAATCAGACGGGCCGTCGGCTCGTTCACGTCGAGCTGCGTCAGCTCGGACGTGCTGAAATTCGCACGCCACATCTGCCTAACCAAGCTGACAAGCTCATCGCGAAGCGGCACGGGCTGGCGCAGGATCGTGTACAGCTGCCCATGCACGAACCAGCGCACGAGCTGCGAGCCGTACTGCTCGAGCAAGCCGCCCTTCTTCCAATTGTCGAAAATGCAGATGGCCGCATTCAAGTCGCAGATGCACAGGTGCGGCACATCGTACTTGTAATCGGCCATGATGGAGCCCTCGTGCGGAAGCCGGTAGCGGTACAGCTTGTCGGAAACGAGCCTCACGCCGCCGATGCGCGGATACAGCGAGAACAAGAACAGCGCGTCCTCGCCCACGCGCAGCGACTCGTCGAACAGGACGCCGCTTTCCAGGAGCGCCTCGCGCCTGACCGCAAGGCGCAGGTAGGGGTTCGACATCTCTTCGAACAGGATTGCAGGCTCGAACGCTGCGTAACTCGCGTCGCGCACGCGCGAACGCTCGCGCACGAAACGGTCCGCCAGCGCAGCAGGGTGGTACGACCAGCCGAAGACGACTGCATCGACTGTTTCCCTCCCCTCGCGGATGACCGCGTCGATCCGCTCGAGGGCATGCGGCTCGAGCGCGTCGTCGGCATCTACGAAGCAGACGAACTCGCCTTGGGCCACGCGGATCCCGTCGTTGCGGGCACTCGAAGGCCCGCCGTTGAGCTTGTCGATGACCCGCAGGCGTTTGTCGGCGAACGCGCGGTCCTCGAGCAATCGCTGCGAATCGTCGGTCGACCCATCGTTGACGCAGATGACCTCGAAATCGTCAAATGTCTGCGCGCTCAGCGAATCAAGGCATTCGTCGAGATAATCTTCGGCGTTGAAAACCGGAACGATCACCGAGAACCGCGTCATAGCTTTTCCTCCTCGCGAGTCTTACCCTGCAGGCTGCAGACACTGCCGCAGGCGCGCCACGTTGCCGCCCTCCGAACGCAAGTCGTCTCCGTCAAGCGGAAGCTCGCCGTCTTCCCCGTCGCCGAGCGCCGCCTTGACGTTGGCCAGCATATCGGACGGCGTCGTCGCGGGCATTGGCTTTGCCGCCACCTGCGCGGCTTCGACGACAGGAGCGGCTTCCTCGGCATCTTCGACGTAAATGCCCTCTTGGGCGAATACGGTTGCGAACGTTCGCGCAAACACCTTGGCATCTAAGGCGAAGCTCAGGTGGTCGACGTAGTACACGTCGAGGGCCAGCCGGTCATGCCACGGCAGCGAGTTGCGCCCGTACACGGCGGCATAACCCGTCACGCCGGGCTTCACGGTGAGCTTTCGGGCCTCTTCGCCCTGGTACAGCTCGGTTTCGCGCTTGAGGTCGGGACGCGGGCCCACCACGCTCATGTCGCCTTTCAGCACATTGAGGAACTGGGGGATCTCGTCGAGGCTCGTCTTGCGCATAAATGCGCCCACGCGCGTCATGCGCGGATCGTCGGCGCCGTTGTAGGTCGAGCCGTCATCCATGACCAAATCGGGTGCGTCGACCTTCATCGAGCGCAGCTTGTACATGGTAAATTCGCTGCCGCCCTTGCCCACGCGCGGCGCGTTGTAGAATACCGGGCCGCCGTCTTCGGCTCGTATGGCCGCCCCGCATGCTGCGGTCACGGCGCCCACAACGGGCAGCGCCGCGAGCCCGACGGCTATATCGCATGCGCGCTTGCCAAAGCGCTCGTAAAACGTCCCCGAGGTTGGATTGCGCACCTGGTCGACCAGCGCGCCCACAGCCGAAGCTGCCGCGATAGCGCCTGCGCAGACGCCGACAATAGCCCCCAAACGACCCCTCATCGCATGCCCTCGCTTTCCAGCTCTGCCTTGCATCGCGCGAACTCGCCCACGACCGTGTTCAGGTCGTCGTCGGTCAGCAGCGTATGCAAGGGCAAGGTTATCTCGTTTTCGAATTGGGCCAGCGCATTGGGGAAATCGGCGATGTCGAAGCCGAGATCCTTGTACGCCGTCAGCAACGGGAGCGGCTTGTAGTGCACGTTCGACGAAACGCCCGCCAGCGCCAAGCGTTCGATGAGCGCATCGCGAAACGCCCGGCTGCGCCCCTCGAGCCTCACGAGCATCAGATGGGCGCTCGACGCGAAGCCATCGGTATCGGGATTGCCCTGCGCATGCGCGAGCACCTGCACACCCAAACCTTCCAAGCCCTGTTCGTAGCGCTTTACGAGCTCGTGGCGGCGCTGCAGCAACCCCGGGTAGCGACGCAGCTGCGCCAAGCCCAACGATGCCTGTATATCGGTCATGTTGCACTTCCAGCCGGGGAAGGCGATATCGTATTCCCATGCGCCCGCGCGGTCCTTGGCGAGCGCGTCTTTGGTTTGGCCATGCAACGACATGAGCATGACCTGCTTGTAGACAGCCTCGTCGTCGAACGCGCCCGGGCGCCAGGTCAAAGCCCCGCCCTCAGCCGTCGTGAAGTTCTTTACCGCATGAAACGAGAACGCCGTAAGATCGGCCACCTGGCCGGCGTTTTTGCCGTGCCGGCGCGCCCCCAGCGAATGCGCTCCATCGGCCAGCACCGCGATGCGCCCAATCGATTCCTGTACCTCGTTGCTCGCGGACCATTTGCCTGCCGCTTCGCCGAGCGCACCCGCAAGGGCGTCGTAGTCGACCATGCGCCCCGCGATATCGACCGGAATGACCGCCTTGGTCCGCTGCGTCACGAGCGCGGGCAAGGCGGCGTAGTCCATCTCGTATGACCCTGGCGCAACGTCGCAGAGCACTGGCTTGGCCCCCACGTGGCATATCGCCGAAGCCGAGGCCGTGTACGTGTAAGCGCTCGTAATGACCTCGTCGCCCGGTCCGACGCCCAAGAGCCTCAGCCCGCATTCGAGCGCTGCCGTGGCAGAGCCCAGGCACGCGACCTTGTTCGTGCCCACGAACTCCGCAAGCTCGGATTCGAGCTTCTTGGTCTTGGGCCCAGTGGTTATCCAGCCGCTCTTCAGCGTATCGACCACTTCGTCGATTTCTTCTTGGGTAATATCAGGGGGTGAAAAAGGAATCACAAGCGCTCCTTGCCGTCATTTCGATTCGCCCTATTGTACAACGGGACTCACGCTCGTTCACGGGAAGGAGCAGTAACTGATTCCGTCCCGCCGCGTTTCTCCTGGCGGGGTTAGTGCACGAGCGAGCGGATGAGGTCGACTATGGTGCGGTACGAGTGCTCCTGGTCGAAGCGTTCTTCGGCGACGGCGCGGGCGCGGGTGCCCATCTGGGCGCGGAGTTCGGGGTCTGCCGCAAGCTCGAGGATAGCGCGTGCAAGCTCTTCTGCATCTTCGGCAACGACGTTCAGGCCGATGCCCCATTCCTCGACCTTCCCACGCATCTCGGGACTCGAGCCCGTGTTGATCATGGGAATACCCGCTGCACAGTAGTCGCCGATCTTGGTCACGATGCTCTGCGCAGCGGCCTTCACGAGCGAGTTGACAGTCACATCCGATGCGCACAAATAGGCCGCCATCAGGTCATAGGGTGCGTAACCGACGAACTCGACGGGCGCATCCAAGTCGGTCGCAAGGGCTTCGAGTTTCTGGCGGTCGGGTCCGTCGCCGAGCAGCTTGCACCGAATGCGCGCATCCGATTGGTTGGCGAGCTTTGCCGCTTGAATCAGCGTGGCAATGTCGTAGCTCGCGCCGAGCATGCCGGCGTAGGTAACCCAGATCTCGCCATCGGGCTTTTCAACTTCCGCCGCACGCGCACGCGCCCCATCATCGAACACTGAAAGCTGGTTTCCCACATACACCGTACGCTTGGGGTAGGGCTTATCGCGGTACTTCGCAGGCTGCGCAGCGTATTCGTCGGAGGTGCCGACGGCAGCGGACATCAGGCAGTAGGCGCGCTTGGCATCGCGCGCAAAGGGCGCAAACGCCACATCGCTGACCACGGGCGCGTCGACGGCCATCCGCATGGCTTCGGGCCACAGGTCGTTCACATCGGCAACGTAGGGTATGCCGTGCGCGCTTGCAACCTCGGCACACGCACGTGCCATGTCGTTTGGCGGAATCTCGGAGTAGATCAAATCGTACGCCCGCGGATTATCAGAGAAGCGACTCTTGAAGAACCCCCGCAAGTTGCGCGCGAAAACGCGATGGCTCGCGATGCGGCGGATGTCGAGGTTCTTGGCGTATCCCGGTTCGTAGACGAATTGCACACGGTACGGCAGCTGTTGGTAGCATTCGCGCGTGGTGTTGCGCTGGGCTTTTTCCCAATGCTGGAACGTCGAGGTGATCAGATCGACCTCGAACCCTTCCCGCACGAGCAAATCCGACAGAAAGCGAAACCGCGTGTAGCCCCGCGTCTCGTCGCCGAGCTTCACGCCCTGGGTGACCACCGCAATGCGCTTACGCCGGGCGCTTGCCGCCTGAACCGAATCGGGATATGTGTAGTAACCATCCATGCGACGAAGTATACCCCAACGAGTCGAGGGAACGTCCTGCGGGCCATACGAGAGAAGCGATTCGTTAGCGGTAGCCCGAATGAGTGGGAAGAACTGTTCTTCCCACTCATTCGCTATATGGCCGCCCTATCTGAGACAACGCCTTTGGAATGAGTCGGAAAAGCAGTTCTTCCGACTCATTCCCCAGCGGATAAACAACCGGTTAACCCAATGCGACGATGGCTTCGCGGGCGGCCCGCCCGAACAGCTTCGCATTTTTGTACCACAGGTAGAGCCACTCGCCTACAGGCGAGCCGCAAGCGTCTTTGTACAGGGCCCAGATGAACCAGTAATAGCTCGACAAGGCAATGTAGGATAGGCAATGCGCAAGCTCGGCAGGACTCGGCTCTCGCTGGAAGTATTCCCTCAGCACGGCAACGGCCTCGTCGTAGCCGTAATCGCTGCAGCAGATGAACGTGCCCAGATCGCTCGCGTAATCGGACATTCCCGAGTATTCCCAGTCAATCAAATACATCTTGCCGTCTTGGACCAGGAGATTGGGGCTGTAGAAATCGTTATGGCACAGGCATGGCTCGGTCCCATCGGCCCTCACATGGTTGGCTAGACCTTCTATCAGGTCGAAGAGCTCTTTGAAATCCGCATACGACGAACGCTGGCGCTCGTCGAGCAGGGCTATGATCTCGAGCGTCTTGTCATAAACGTCGAACGTCCAGCGCGATTGCTCTCCGCTGCCGTGCAGGGTGCGCGCCATGCGCATCGCGCAAGCCACCTGCTCTTGGTCGTGGTAGTCGAGCTCGGTGCATGACGGCAGGAAACGCGAAATCTTCCACCCCTCTTGGGCATCTTCGTAGACGAACGTATCGTCAAGCCCGAGCCGCTGCGCGACATGTTGCGAGAACGTCTCGGCTTCGCGGCTGATGATGGCATCGGTGCCCGCGCCCGGATGCCGGTACACGTACTGGGCGCCCCCCACCTCGAACTTGAACGACAAGTTGGTAAGGCCCTGGCTTATGGGAACGATGCCACATACATCAGAGCGGTGCACGTCGAGCGTCTTGCAGATGTTGTCGAGGATCGAGGAGTCCACGTTCTCGATGAAGGTCGGGTCGAAATCGCCGATTTCCTCGAGCGAATCGAATTCGTAGATGATTCCCGGCTCGTACGGCCGCATGACCATGTGCAGTTCGTCCAAGTGGTCTACGAGCAGGTCTTCCCAGAGCTTGGGGGCAGTCTCGGGACGGTCGTACTCTTGCTCGAGTATGCGCACGAAGCCCTGCGAGAACGGGCGGTCAAAATACGCATGCCCGAGCATGCCGTAGTCGTCAGCACCGCCCACGGTTACGCTGACGATGCGCTTGCCCGTACCCGTGTGCATGATGTACTCGTCGGTGGGCCCCTCGAAGAAGGCGCCAGCGTAATAAGCGCCGTACACGTAGGGCTCGAAGACGTTCTGGGTGAAATAGTCGTCCGACGAGCAGATGTACGTATTGCCAAGCTGCTCGCGCACGAGCATGAGCGTCGAGTTGTTGTTGCGGTGCGCGTACTCCTCGTTCACGCGGATCTTGACGCCGAACTTTTCCTCGAGGTAGAAGAACTGCTCTTTCATGTAGCCCACGACCACCGTGATATCGTCGATGCCGGCTTCTTTGAGCTGACGAATCTGACGCTCGATCAGCACTTCCCCGCGCACGCGCAACATTCCCTTGGGACGCTCGTACGAAATGGGCGCAAAACGCGACGATAGCCCGGCGGCCATGATGATGGCGTTATCGACCTTGTAGGGCGCCAGCATTCCGGGGGCGGTTTCGGTCAGGTGACCTTCGTCGTCTAGGGCGCCGAGTTCTTTCAGCTGCTTGGTCGCGGCATTGACGCTTCCGAGCGATATGCCGGCCCGCTGCGCACGAGCTCTCTGCGACCCATCTTCGTGGATCATCATATCGGCAAGCACGGCGAATTGATTCTTGGTAAGCATCGGGCCTCCATTCCCTTGCTCCTCTGCTAAACCGACGTTGACAGAGGGTCGGGTCATACGCCCGCCGGCAATGAGCAACTGGACGCTCCCGAAACTCATTTGCCGCCACGCCAACGCTGGTTTAACGCTGAGCCTCCCAAAAATGTGAAAAAGGGGTCTGA
>DFIX01000052.1:0-3280 GCA_002371495.1 Eggerthellaceae bacterium UBA3686 | reverse complement strand
GGGGTCTGACCCTTTTTTCACATTATTAAACCAAAAACCCCGAGGCGTTCAATTGCCTCGGGGTTTCCGAAAAAGCTGAACGTTTTACCTGAACGATAATACCGTATTCTGCCGCCTGATTACAGCTCGATGCCAAGTTCGGATTTGACGAGTTCGAATGCGGCAGCGATGGCCTTGTCCATGTCGTAGTACTTGTAGCCGCCCAACCGGCCCGCGAAGACGACACGGCCCTCTTGGTCGGCGAGCTCCTTGTACTGCTCGTACAGCTTCGTGTTGCGCTCGTCGTTAATCGGGTAATACGGTTCATCGCCGGGCTTCCAATCAGCCGGGTACTCGCGCGTAATGACGGTCTTGGGCTGGGTGCCGAACTCGAAGTGCTTGTGCTCGATGATACGCGTCCAAGGCACTTCGCGCTCGTTGTAGTTGACGACGGCCACGCCCTGATGGTTCTCTTCATCGAGGATCTCGGACTCGAAGCGCAAGCTCCGGTACTCGAGCTTGCCGAGCTTGAAGTCGTAGAAATCGTCAACAGGGCCGCAGTAGATCACGCGCTCGGCGATATCGGGCTGCTCGGCGACGAGGTCGCGGTACTCGACGCCCGTGCGCACCTCGACGCCCTCGAGCATACGCTCGACCATGGCGGTGTAGCCGCCGATCGGAATACCCTGGTAGCGGTCGTTGAAGTAATTGTTATCGTACGTGAAGCGGCATGGAAGGCGCTTGATGATCGAAGCAGGCAAATCCTTGCAATCGCGGCCCCACTGCTTTTCGGTGTAGCCTTTCACGAGCTTCTCGAAAATGTCGCGGCCGACGAGCGAGAGCGCCTGCTCCTCGAGGTTCTTGGGCTCGTCGATTCCCTCGGCGGCAATTTGCTCGGCAATCTTGGCCTTGGCTTCTGCCGGCGTTACCACGCCCCACATCTTGCTGAACGTGTTCATATTGAAGGGCATGTTGTACGTCTCGCCCTTGTAGTAGGCAATGGGGCTGTTCACGTAGTTGTTGAATTCGGCAAAGCGGTTCACGTAATCCCAAACGTTGCGCAACGACGTATGGAAGATGTGCGCACCGTATTTGTGCACCTGGATTCCTTCGACCTCTTCGGTGTACACGTTGCCCGCAACATGATTGCGACGGTCGATGACCAGGCAGCTCTTGCCCGCCTGCTTGGCTTCGTGAGCAAACACCGCACCCGTAAGCCCGGCGCCGACAATCAGGTAATCGTACTGTGCCATCTGAATCTCCCTTTCGTTTCGCTCGGACAATAGTCGAAAAGGGCACGTCCCCTCTCGACTACTCGTTCTTGGTGACCGTATACGTGGGAACTGCACGCCCGAGCGTTTGCAGCGCAGTCTCGTCGTCTTGGCTGATCGCTTCATGCAGCATGGCGAGCTTGGTCTCGACCTCTTCGAAGCCAACGCTCTTGCCCGTCGAGATCATGATGCTGCGCATCTTCGTAGGAAGAGTCTCCTCTTCGTCCATGAGGAGCTCTTCGTACATCTTCTCGCCGGGCCGCAAGCCTGTGAACTCGATTTGTATGTCCTGGCCGACGCGCAGCCCCGACAGCGTTATGAGGCTGCGGGCCAAGTCGACGATCTTCACCGGCTCGCCCATGTCCAGGATGAAAATCTCGCCTCCGTGGGCCATGCCGCCCGCCTGGATGACCAAGCGGGACGCCTCGGGAATCGTCATGAAGAAACGCTCGATGTCGGGGTGCGTGACCGTTACCGGGCCGCCCTCGGCAATCTGCTTCTTGAAGATGGGGATGACCGAGCCATTCGACCCCAGGACGTTGCCGAAGCGCACAGCCGCGAACACCGTCTTGGACTCCTGCGCGTAGTGCTGCACAATCATTTCGCCCATTCGTTTGGTCGCGCCCATAACCGATGTCGGGTTTACCGCCTTGTCGGTCGAAATGAAGATGAAGCGGTCGACCCCGAACTGGTCGGCGAGCGTCACGGCGTTCAGCGTCCCGAACACGTTGTTCCGAATCGCTTCGCGCGGGCAGATCTCCATCAGCGGTACATGCTTGTGAGCCGCCGCGTGAAACACGACGTTAGGATGGTATTTCTTGAAGACATCGCCGAGCCGATCAATATCGCACACGCTGCCGATCTCGACGTCCACGTCAATGTCGTCGTACTCGCGAAGAAGCTCGCCGCGCAGCAAGTACGCATCGTTCTCGTACATGTCGAAGATCACGACGCGACGCGGGGCAACGGTGCATATTTGCCTGCACAGCTCAGACCCAATTGAGCCGCCGCCGCCGGTTACGAGAATCGTCTTCCCAGAAATGTAGCCGCATACAAGGCGCGTGTTCAGCACGATTTCCTCGCGTCCGAGCAAATCCGCCACGTCGACTTCGCGCAACGACACGTCGTTAACCTCGTCGACTCGCAGTTCGCGGATGTTGGGAAGCGTCCTAAGAAGGCAGTCGGTCTGCACGCAGCGATTGTAGATCACTTTGCGCTGCTCGATAGTAGCAGACGGAATGGCAACGACAATCTGCTCGATATCGTAACGGTCAACGAGCTCCTCGATGTCCTCGCTCGTGCCCGCGACCCGGACACCATGGATTCTCATACCTGATTTAGCCGGATTATCATCGACGGCAACTATCGGGGTGCCCGGCATGTTGGGGTCTTTGTTCGACATGCGGCTGATGGCCATCGAACCCGTCTCGCCTGCACCGACGATGAGCGTACGTGGGCGCTCTATGTTTCGCTTATCTCTTACAAAATCGTGCTTTTTGTTCTTCGCGTATCTGAAGGCAAACCGTGAGAATCCAGCAAACGCCATCATCAGGATCATCGACACGAAATAAATCCGTATCGGGAACCACTGCCCAATAGCCCATAGGAACACGGCCGTCACAAGCGTAGCTAGCCCTACGGCAAGCACGATGCGCAACGCCTCGTCGATCGAAGCGTATTCCCAGAGGTTGTTATACAGCCTGAACAGCGCAAAAGAAAGAAGGTTTACCACGACAGCCGTACCGACGATGAAATAGATCTCATGCGTGACAAAGACCTCTTCGCCCAGCATGTCGGTAAGCCATGAGGCTAAGAAATACGCGAGGAACGTAGCGGCGATGTCCCACAGCAGCAACAGCGCTGTTCGCCGGTTAAATTGAATTCCCATATACGATCCTCGTCCAGTTGATGTTGCATAAAGCATTTTACGGCAATAGCTGCTGAAACCCCTAACCTCAACAGCCTTTACATCTGCCTATATCGAGACTCCTAGCCCAAAAAAACCGAAAAATGTGAAAAAGGGGTCTGAC
>DFIX01000035.1:34338-34519 GCA_002371495.1 Eggerthellaceae bacterium UBA3686 | reverse complement strand
TGAACATGTTCTTGATGAAGTGGGCTTGCCACGCGACTTCCACGATGAAACGTACGGCCAGGCGCGAATCCTTGCTCGCACCGCAGAAGCAGTCGACCACGAACAGGCGCTTACCAGAGAGTTCCTCCTTGGCCTTCGCCTTCACCACTGCCCAGGTTTCCTCGGTCATCGGGTGGTTGTC
>DFIX01000035.1:3119-34229 GCA_002371495.1 Eggerthellaceae bacterium UBA3686 | reverse complement strand
CCATGACGATGTACTTGTCCTTGGGAGAACGACCGGTGAACTCACCGGTGAAGACGTTCACAGCGCCAAGTTCGCTCAGATAGCCCTTGTCGAAGCCTTCGAGCTCGGGGTTCATCTCCTCTTCATAAAGCATCTCGAACGAGGGGTTGTGAACGATTTCGGTAACGTTTTCGATACCGTAGACGCTCAAGTCGATCTTTGCCATTAGACACCCTTTCCTTTTCCGCACTGGCCTTGCGCCAATTTCAACACGAGCAGCATTGTCGCACCAAAACGCTCATCGGTGCGCAAGATTCCGATGAAAGTTAGCTCAGGGGCCCCAAGCGAGGGACCGCAGGTGGTTAGCCCACCTTCACGAGCGAATGGACGGGCTTGTCGGTGACCTTTGCGAGCACCGCGCGCGGCTCGAAGAATTCGAGCTCCAAAACGCCGGCGATTCCCACGAGCTCGGCGCCCAAGCGCTCGACAAGCTTCACTTGGGCCACCATCGTGCCACCGGTGGCGATGAGGTCATCGATCAGGAGCACTTTGTCGTCCGGCCCGATCGCGTCGGAGTGAATATGCAGCTCTGCCGTGCCGTATTCCAAGTCGTATTCTTGCGATGCGGTCTGGCGAGGGAGCTTGCCCGGTTTGCGTGCCGGGACGAAGCCTGCACCGAGCTCTATGGCCACGGGGGCGCCCATCATGAACCCGCGCGCTTCGGCGCCGATGACCTTCGTCACGCCCATGTCGCGATACGGCTCGGCAAGCGCCTTCACCGTTGCGGCAAAGCCCTCGGGATCCGCCATGAGCGGCGTGATGTCCTTGAACACGACGCCGGGCTTGGGGAAGTCCCGAATGTCCTCGATCAGGCTCTCGAAATCGAACTCTGCCATGGATGTTTCTCCTATCCTGAAAACGGGCCGGTCAGCGCTCAGCCATTTTGCAAATTGTATCGGTTACGCCACCAAGAAGAACTTGATCAGAAAGATAACAGCCAATATGTAAGTCAGCAGGTACTGCTTGGAACCGCGACCCGTGCAGATGTTGATGACCGAGAACACGATCAGGCCAATGCCGATTGCGTGGCCAATCGAACCCGAAATGGGCATGGCGATAAGCATGAGCGCCACGGGGGCCATCTGCTCCATGTCGTCGAAATCGATGTTCTTCAGGCCCGAGAGCATGACGATGCCGACGTAGATAAGGGCCGACGAGGTTGCCGCTGCCGGAATGATGGCGGCGATAGGCGCCAAGAACAGGCACAGCAAAAACATGATGCCGCAGGTGAGGGCAGTCAGGCCCGTACGGCCGCCAGCCGCGACGCCCGAAGCAGACTCGACGAAGGTGGTAACGGTCGAGGTGCCCGTGCAAGCGCCGACGACGGTGCCGATGGAGTCCGAGAGCAGGGCTTCCTTCATCTGCGGCATCTTGCCGTTCTCGTCAAGCATGCCGGCGCGAGCAGCCGTGCCCACCAAAGTGCCGATGGTGTCAAACATGTCGATCATGCAGAACGTGATGATCAGCGTGATGGCCGTGAACCAGCCCAGCTCGAGGAATCCCGCGAAGTTGAACTTGAACAAGGTCAGGTTTACCATATCGCCAAACGCCGGCACCCACGAAGCCGTCGCAAGGCCCGCAAACGGGTCGGTCCCCAAGAAGAGCGCTTCGCCGGCCCAGTAGACGATCGACGCCACGAGCATGCCCAGGATCACCGCCGCCTTGACGCCGCGGTGCTCTAGGAACAGGATCACGAACAGGCCAACGAACATCGTGACGACGGTCAGGACCATGGGCTGGTAGGCCGTAGTCATGGTTGTTGCCGCGCTGCTCGCCGTGAGTGCGCCGAAGAAGTCACGCATGACATAGAAGGGATTGCCCTCGACGTCGAACACGCCCGCGTTGCTGCCCACGCCGATGTTGAGCAACATGAGCCCGATTGCCGGGGCAATACCCATGCGCACGCCATACGGTATGGCATCGATTATCTTCTCGCGTATATTGAAAAGCGTCAGGATGACGAAGACGATGCCCTCGGCCAAAACGATGATGAGGGCCGCTTGGAACGAGGCAACGTAGGACGCCCCGGTTATGGTCGCGATCTGCACCACGACGACGGCCAAAAAGCTGTTGAGCCCCATGCCGGGCGCCAAGCAGAACGGCTTGTTGGCCAGGAAGGCCATGCATATCATGGCGATTCCCGAAGCCAGGCACGTCGACAGGAACACGGCGTTCCAAAGGTCGTCGCCGCCGGCACGCCAGCCGGTCAGCAAATTGGGGTTCAGGGCGATGATGTAGGCCATCGTCATGAACGTGGTTAGGCCCGCGATCACCTCGGTGCGCACCGAGGTGCCGTTCTCCTTCAGCTTGAAAATCTTGTCCACGGCCATCTCCTCCAAAACGCGTGTGCAAGCATCGACACAGCAACGTATTGTACTGCATGGGCTTACCTCGCGGGACGCAACTATCAAGCTGTTTGGCAAGATGAACTCGATAGCGTTGTTTCGTTCATGCCCAATTAACGGACGCCCTATACGATTCGAGGCAGCCCGATGCCTGCGTTTCCGCCTGGCTCTCAACCGCAACGCACGGTTTCCTTCGATCTAGTGGAATCCCCGACGCAGGAGAGTCGGCTCCGCCCTCCTGACGGCCTTTCCATCAATCCCACGTCAGGAGGGCGGCGCTGCGCTTGAACCACGTCCCAGCTCAAGCGCACCTGGGTAAATACCCCATTGAACACAATCTGCATCCCTGGTCTCGCTTGTCCAGCGTGGCCGTCCCGAAAAGAAGAGCCCCCGAGTGCTCGGGGGCTCTTCGCATCGTGGCCTACAGGCTCAAACGATGGTACGGCACAATTTCCGTTAGTCCTTCTTGAGAGCCAGCGGGCCAGCGAAGACGAAGAAGAACACGAACGGCAGCAACATGCCGGTTGCCATGAGCGGCAGGGCCATCGGGGTCTTGGCGAACGCCAGCGGCGCGCCGTCCGGGCCGACGCCGAAAGTGCCAGCCGGGAGCAGCGGGAAGACGATGCACATGAGGGCCAGGAAGGCAACGATGACCATCATGATGATGAACTTCGTCGTGCCGGTGTCGCCGATGTCGCCAGAGGCCTCGGCAGACAGCTGGTCCATGGTCTTGCCACCGGTCTCGCGCACGAATACGAGCGTGCAAATGAAGCCGAGAGCGAACGGGATGCACAGCGTCAGAACGACGGTCGACCAAGCCGGGATGGTTTCGGCAAGCTGGGTGCCAGCGGCAGCGGCGGCTGCGACTGCATCGGGATTGCCGAGCGCCGGGTTGGACATCGTGAACACGGTCGCGAAGGCGCCGAGGACGATGGAGGAACCGGAACCACCGAAGCGGGCGAACGCCTGGCACCAGGCAACGCCCGTATTACGTATTGCCGTCGGATAAGACTCGGGCATCAGCGGCTGGACGGCGGTGATGGCGTAGTTCAGCGCGAAGCCGAACAGCAGCATCAGGGCGACGTACAGGATCATCTTGGACTGCGACGGGTCGTAGTTGATGACCAGCGAGCAGACGACGATAACGACGATGCAGGCGATCCACGAAGCGGCGAGGTTCTTCTTGCGGCCGATCTTGTCGGAGACGAAACCGACGGAGATGTTCGAGAGGATAGCCGCGAAGTTGTTCCACGTCTGCAGGTTGACGGACTGCTGCGGGGTATAGCCCATGGCCTGGAACCAGGAAGGAATCCAAGCGTTCATGCCGTACACGCAGAACTGACCGACGAAGTAGGTGCACCAAATGGCGGCGGTGGCCACGATGTACTTCTTGGAGAAGAGCACGTTCGGGCCGGCCTGGGCCGGTTTGGGCGGGACGACCAGCAAGTTGGGGTCGCGCTCGGTCACGGTGTTGTGATGCTGGCGCTCGATCTGGGCCAGGGCCTCGACGGCCTTTTCCTTCTGGCCGGAGTTGGCATACCAGTGCGGGGTCTCGTGCATCGCAAAGATCAGCACGATGCCGTAGATGATCGGCAGGGCGCCGATCAGGTAGCAGACGCGCCAGTTCTCGTAGTACGTAAGGCCGGAGGCCAGGGTGATCTGCTTGCCGGTCAGGTCGCCCAGGATGGACGTATCAGCGGTGCAGATCGGGGCGGCGATCAGGCCTGCGAGCACCCAGCCAGCGACCATGAAGGCCATGCCGAAGGTCACGAACACGCCGCGGTTCTTCGAGGGGATGGTCTCGGAGAAGCAGGTGGTGACGATCGGAATGCAGGAGCCGACGCCGAAGCCGGCGATCAGGCGCCAAACGGCGAACACGCCGAGTGAAGACGAGAATGCCTGCGGCAGCGTGAACAGACCGTAGAAGATAACTGCGATGATCAGCATCTTCTTACGACCGATGCGGTCGGACATAGCGCCGCCGACGGCGCCGCCAAGAACCATGCCCAACAGGCCCCACGTGGTCAGCGAGCCAACCTGGGCGGCTGTTTGCAGACCGAACGACGGAGCGAGGTAGGTATTGGTGGAGTTGACGATCATGAAGTCATAACCGTCGAAGATGTTGGCCAAGCCCAGCAGGATGAACATCAGCCAGGTATGACCGTTGATGCCGAATGAGTCGATAACTTCGGAGATTGTCCACTCTTTGTTATCCATCATCCCTCCTTTTACGGTTTTCCATATGCGTCGAGCCGGTACGGGTAAAGGCTGCTCGTGCCTCCGTTTTTGCCCCCTTTCGAAGCAGCTCGCAGTTAAGCGGCATCGGGTTAACGCCCCTAGTTTGAACAGGCACCCATACCAGACCTATTCCGCTAGCCTGATACCGCTCTGACGTCGTGGCGCAAGGACAGAACCACAACCTAGAATGGTAAGCAGCGCTTAAAAATTCATCGTGAACGACGATTTCTAAATTGTTCATGCTCAGTTAATCTATTCCTGGTATCTTGCTGGTGTTCATTGGCCAGAAAGGTCAGCATATGTTTAAGGCCCTCGTCGTCGAGAACGACCGGAAAAAGAGCTCTTCGTACTGCGCCTTTCTGATGAAGCAAGGTTACGAAGCCACGCCCGCACGCGATGCCAACACCGCGCTCGAAGCCTTCGAGTCCGGCCATGTCGATATCGTCCTTTGCAGCAACAACCTACCCGGCATCGACGGACCCATGATCGTCGAGTCCTTACGCAACCTCGACCAGGACGTACCAGTCATCGCGATATCCAAAACCGGGGATTTCAGGGCCAAGCAACGGGCGTTTTTGGCGGGCTGCGACGATCTCATGGTCGAGCCGGTCGACCTCAACGAGCTTGACTTGCGCATGACAGCACTGCTCAGACGATCGCATTCCGTCTCGAAACGCCAAATCGTCATCGGCGATGCCGTACTCGACAGCAACTCCTTCACCGTTGTCGAGGGCTCGATGTCGGTGGTGCTGCCGCCCAAGGAGTTCATGGTGCTCTTCAAGCTCTGCGCCTCCCCCGACCGCATCTTCACGCGCCGCGATATCATGGACGACGTCTGGGGAATCCACACCGAATCGGGCGAGCGCACGGTCGACGTGCACATCAAGCGCCTGCGCGACCGCTTCAAGACAAGTAAAAGCTTTCAAATTGAAACAGTCCGAGGCGTCGGATACAAGGCTACGGCGCTTTAATAACCAACGTATACCCGCCAGCGGCCTGACGCCCGGCATGGTGCACCTCGGGCAAGCGCGGGCTAACCGCTCCTGCGCTCCGGCGCGGCAGCTGCGGAACTCGCGCCCTTCGGGCGCTCAGACAGTCCTCGCTCCCGCCGCGCCTGCGCTTGTCGCAGCCCGCGAAAGCCCGAGGTGCACCATGCCGGGCGTCAGGCCGATATACGAAAACGCACGATCTTGCTCGCGCCCCCCGCAGCCCAGTTCGACGGCAGGGTGCTTAGCCGCTTGCGCAGCTACTAATTACAAATAATCTAAAACGCGAGCAGCTGTAGGCTTAGCGCCCTGCCGTCGAACTGGGCGAACGGCCAAGAGGCCAGAATAAACAGCAACAACGTAAAAGGCTCGGAACCAGCATGATCCCGAGCCTTTGCGGTTAAGGTGCCGTATGTTCGGCAGCTATTCCACGATCACGTAGTTCACGTACATGGGGCCGTGCACGCCCTCGACGCGCACGAGCTCGATGTCGGCCGTAGCAGACGGACCGCTGATGAAGCAGACCTGAGAGGGAAGCTTCTCTTCCTTGGCCAAGTCGGCCATGACCTCACCCATCGTCGGCACGATAGCCGCCGCATCGACGACGGCGATGTGGCACAGCGGAAGCAGGCTGATGGCGCGCCCGCAGGTGGGACACGTCGGTTGCGCAATCGTAGCGGTCTCGGCAATGCCGGCCGTAGCGTAGGTGATGCCGTACGTAGCGACCCTGGCGGCTTCGATGCACGCCTCGCCCGCCGTTTCGTCCCATTCGGTAGCCTTGGTCACCAGCGACTCTGCAGCCAGCGCATCGGCCAGGCCGGCAGCGCGGAAACGCTCGTCGGCGGCGTAGACGACCGTGCAGGGCTCGCCCGTCTCGGGCACGCCTGCGCCGACGATCTTGGCCAAGCAGGCTGCCAGGTCGGCGGCCTTGCAATGGGCGACGCTGATGTGGATCTTCTCGGCCTCGTCCTCGAACATGCTCACAAGCTCGTCATGGCTCTTGCCATCGGTCACGCGCTGAGCCTTGAACTCCCATTCCGGCATGTCGACGTGGTCGGCAACCTTCGCATTGCCGAGCTGCTTCGAGATCGGGTTGATCAAATCGTCCAAAGTCTTGTTACCCAGAGCCATTACTGCTCACCGCCTTCCGCATTCTTCGCCTGTTCTTCCTTGTGCTCCTTGAACCAGGTGCGGAAGCGCGATTTCGAAAGAATGTCAAAATCGCGCGTAGACGTCCAGTTCTTCACGACGGGAATCCACGTCGAGTCGGCATCCAGGGCACCATCGTGCGCCAATAGCTCCATAATGGGCGCGCCGAGCGTCATGCCCGCCATGTAAATAGGCATGTTCGACCAGAAGAGACCGAGCGCCTTGAAGATGGGGACCTCGATCTTATGGTTCTTGCCCTGGTCAACGATGTTGATGCGATGCTGGCGCACCAAATCATGAATGGGGATGCTCACGGGGCAGTGCTCCGTGCATGCGCCGCACAGCGAGCACGCGTACACCATGTTGTCGATGTCATCGTAGCCAACGAGGCCGGGCGTCAGTACCAGGCCCATGGGGCCGGGGTAAATCGAGCCATAACCGTGACCGGTGATGTGGCGGTAAACCGGGCAGATGTTGAGGCAAGCACCGCAGCGCATGCAGCGCAGCATGTCAGAAAACTCGCTGTTCGCCAGCTCGTGACGGCCGTTGTCCATAAGGACGATGTGCACTTCCTCGGGGCCGTCGACCTCGCCGGCACCGCGCGGGCCGCTGTCGAGGCTGAAGTAGGCGGTCATCTTGGCGCCGACGGCGCTGCGCGGAAGGAGCGCCATCATGGTGTCGAGCGCATCGAGGTCGGGCACGATGCGGTCGATGCCGACAAAGACGATCTGCACCTTGGGGAAGGTATCGACCATGCGGCCGTTGCCCTCGTTGGTGACGAGCGTGACCGAGCCGGTTTCGGCGACGGCGAAATTGCATCCGCGGATGCCGACTTCGGCCTCGAGGAACTCCTCGCGCAGAATCTTGCGCAGGAAGTGGGTGATTTCCTCGGGCACGTCGGTTCCATCGTAGCCACGCTTCTCGCGGTAGATGTCCGCGATAGCCGAACGGTTGAAATGCAGGGCCGGCACCACGATGTGCGACGGTTTGGACTCGGCGGTCTGCAGGATGTTCTCGGCGCAGTCGGTCTCGGTGATCTTGATACCGGCTTCCTCGAGAATCTCGTTGAGGCCGACTTCCTCGGTCATCATGCTCTTGGATTTGACGGCGTAGCAGGCGTTGTGCTGCTCGAAGATGTCGAGCACCTCCCACAGGGCGTCGTCGCCTGTGGGCGCGTAGTGCATGATGCAGCCGTTCTTCTCGGCGTTCTGCGCGAACTGCTTCACGTAGTAGTCGAGGTTCTCGGTCACGTGGTTGCGCACTTCCATCGCGTGCATGCGCAATTGCTGCCAGCCTTCGCCCATCTCCTCGACGAGCTCGCCGCGCTTCTTGTAGAACACTTCCTGCGCGGTCTTGATGGCATTGTGCTTGAAGTCGTCTGAGAGGCACTCGTCCACTCGCTCGGCTAGAGTCGCCTCGGTGTTGTAGAGGATGCTCATGGGCTACTCCTTAGAATCGAGGATCTGCGCGATGTGCATGACGCGGATATCGCGGTCGAGCTTGCCTTCGGAGCGCATGCGCCCGAGCGCACCTTTGATATTCAGAAGGCAAGGCGCATCGGCGCCGCAAACCACGTTCGCACCCGTGTCGATGATAGTCTGGCACTTCTCGTAGACCATTTCGCCGGCGATGACGGGCTGCTTGAACGAGAAGGTGCCGCCGAAGCCGCAGCAGCGGTCGGCATGTTCCATCTCGATGTACTCGAGCCCCTCGACGCCCTTGAGCAGCTGCAGCGGCGGCTCGGAAATGCCGAGGATGCGCGTCAGATGGCAGCTCTTGTGGTAGGTAACCGTGTCATGGAAGCTTGCGCCCACGTCGGTCACGCCGAGCACGTTGACGATGAAGTCCGTGAACTCGAAGAAGCGCTTCTTCAGCTCGCGCGTGCGTTCCAGGTACTCCGGATCGTCCTTGAACAGAACCTGATAGTCGTTGACAATCGCGTTCATGCACGAACCCGAAAGCGAAACGATGGTTTCGTATTCGAGCCTGTCGTACGCGTCGACCATCTTCTTGGCTACGGGAATCATCTCTTTGGTATAGCCCGAGTTGATGAGTCCCTGGCCGCAGCAGATCTGCTCTTCGGGCATCTCGAGCTCGCAGCCCAGTCGCTCGAGCACGTTGACCGCTGCGATGCCGATTTCCGGATACATCATGTCAACCATGCACATTGGGAAGAATGCTATTTTCATATGTACCTTTCCCCTAGTCGCCCTTACTTGCCTATGAATGCGCCCCGCCTGCCCACCCGGCAAGCAGAAAGACCGCAATTCACCCCACCAAAACCTGTTCAGAATATGAACTCATTGATTATATTCCTGTTTTGCTCCACAACCCGACACTGCGCATTAAAAAGCGCGCGGGATAATCCCGCGCGCCCGTTTGCTGATGGCCGGCAGCGCTAGCCGCTACGGAAGCTACGGCAACACAAACGCCAAAACCGTCGATTGCAAGCCCACAAGCACGCACAAACCGATCAGGAATGCGACGGACCAAGGAAGCACCTGCTTCATGATGTCGGCTTCGCGCACCTGGGTCGCGACGGCGGCAATGGCCAGCGACTGCGGGCTGATCATCTTGCCGACCACGCCGCCCATGGTGTTGGCGGCCAGGAACAGGTCGGGGGAAACGTTCTGCAATGCCGGGTTGGCCATGGCGGCCGAGTACTGCAGGCCGGCGAACAGGGCGTTTGCAGAAGTGTCGGAGCCCGTCACGGCCGTGCCGACCCAGCCGAGCGTCGGCGAGATGACCGGGAAGATCGACCCGGAACCCGAAAGGAACTCGCCGATGCTGATGGTCTGGCCGCTGAAGTTCATGACGTAGGCCAGCGAGAGCACCAGCACGATGGTCAGGGCCGAGAAGCGCATCTTGTAGAAGGTCGCACCGATGGCCTTTATGGCAGCGCCCATCGTCATCTTATAGCGGCCGTTCTCGGTGTTAAGCGTGTAGACGAGCGCGCTGATGAGGCCCGCAACCAATAGCATCGTGCCGGGAGTCGAAAGCAGGTTGAGGTTGAAGGTCGTACCCGGGTCCTTGCCCGCAGCGCTGAGAATGGCGCCGCCGGAAATGATCGGCCAGGCGATCTTGATGTCGGTCTGGGCAAGGATGTCGGGAATCCCGAGCTTGCAGATACCGAACACGACGACGACGATGAGATACGGAACGAGGGCCATGAAGGTGCGGCTGGCATTGAGGTCCGACGACTCGGACTCGGCCAGGGGAGGCAGGCCGAAGCGCTCGCGCACGCCGTCGACGCCCTTGGGCTTCCAGACCTTCATGAAGGCCACGCACGCGATCATGCCGACAAGCGACGCGATGACGTCGGTTAGCTCGTAGGCGAAATGGTTAGAGCACCACCATTGGGTGATGGCGAAGCAGATGCCCACCACGAAAGCGGGAACGACGCAATCCTTCGCACCTTGCTTGCCGTCGAGAATGATGACGAGCAGGAACGGCACAAACACGGCGAACAGCGGTGCTTGGTAGCCAACGATGGCTGCGACGTGCTGGGCGGTTGCGGCCGCGTCTCCCGTGACGCTGGCAACCATGTTGCCCGCCGTGGTAATCGGCGTTGCGACGGCGCCGTAAGCCACAGGAGCCGTGTTGGCCAAAAGGACGGTCAGGGCGGCCTTCTTGGGCTTGACGCCCAGAGCCAGGATCATGGTGGCGGTAACCGCGATGGGCGCGCCAAAGCCTGCCAGGGCCTCGAGCAGGCCGCCGAAGCAGAAGGCGATCATCATGGCCTGGATGCGGATGTCGCCGCCGCCAACCTGGTCGAAGAACTTGCGCAGGTCCTCCGAGCGGCCCGAGACGACCGTGACCTCGTAGAACCAAACCGCCATGCAGATGATGAACACGATGGGGAATGCGCCGAACGCAGCACCCTGAGTCGCCGCCACAAGCGCGAGGCCCGCCGGCATCTGGAAGCCGATGACAGCCACCAGAACAGCCGCAACGAGGGCGACTACGGCCGAGATATGAGCCTTGGCCTTAACGCCGAGCAGCATAATGAAGAACGTGACAAGTGGTATGCAAGCCACCAGGGCCGACAAACCCAGGTTACCCGCAACCGGATCAAGTAGCGCTTGGAACATCTCTCCTCCTGGACTCCTTAACTAAGCAGCGCCCGCAACAGCGAGCGCAGCCTCCCCAATGCGCCCATTGTAGACGCGCGACACTATTTGCAAAGTAGCTCACTTGCCGAACGGATGTAATCTTTGGGCAAAGGGGGCTGCGCACAGACGAAAATCTAGCGCCAACTGCATCTTGCCAACTTCGACATCGGGCTCTACCATAACTGGCATCGACGAATGCAACGGGGCAACGGCGGATGCGCAAACACGCCGGGCCGAGCAGCAAAGGAGACAAGAATGGCAAGGTACAACAGGATTTTCGCTGCGCTTGACGGGGGCGATACGCAGGAAGCCGTCGCGCGACGCACGCTCTCGATCGCCCATGACAACAACGCCGAGGTGCTCTTCGGCCACGTCATCGACTCTTCCGTATTCGAGACCGGCGGCGTTCGCCGCAAGGAAATCTCCGAAGCGAACAAGGAAGCCATCGAAAAAGCCTTGTCCCGTTACCTTAACCGCGCGTCGAAGGACGAGTGCATCCCCTCTGTCGAGGTCCAGGTGTGCGTCGGCCGCGTCGAAGAGGCGCTCGTCGAGGAAATCATCAAGCCGTTCAAGCCCGACCTGGTCATCTGCGGCGTGCGTGGCCTCTCGAGCATCAAGTACGCGTTCGTGGGCAGCGTCTCGACCTACCTCGTCCGCCATATGGACTGCGACGTGCTGGTCGTGCGCCCCGAGGCGATTGAAGAGGTCAACCTGGGCGAGTACGAGGGCTTCTAACGAAAAATGTGAAAAAGGGGTCAGACCCCTTTTTCACATTTTCTAAGTGATGCAAAAGCAAAAGGGCGCCGCAATCATGCGGCGCCCTTTGGTTTGCTGGTAGGGACGGCGGGACTCGAACCCGCACGCGTTTCCGCAGAAGATTTTAAGTCTCCGGTGTCTGCCAATTCCACCACGTCCCCATGCGGCACCATGGTCGCGCCCACGCGCATTATACGCCATCAAGACCGCGTCCTTGCGCAAAGCGCGGACCCAGCGTTGCGCATGCTCGCGCGACGAGCCGCAAGGTTTGTCTCATGCCATCCCTCCGGCGCGGCGCAGACAGCGATTACCCGAGCTTGCGCGCAGAATCGAGGACGATCCCGTGCAGAATGTCACGCTCGCTGGCCGTGAACGAGGAAGCTCCTAAAAGCTGCATGATCTGCTGGATGATGAGGACGCCGGCCACGATGACGGGCGCCCTGCCGGGATCGAGGCCGACTACGCGCTCTCGCTCGGCAAGCGACATGGCCGACAAACGCCCGAGGAGCGCATCGACATCGGCGCGCGAGGCCATAGCGCCATGAACGCGGGCCGAGTCGTAAACTTCCATTCGCTCGCGCATCGAGATGATGGACGTCGCCGTACCCGCGACGGCGATCACCCGGCACCCATCGAAGCCTCCTGCCACGAGTTTTCCCAAGAAGTCCTTCATCTCGGCGGCAATCCATGTGCCGGCGGCCTCGATATCGGCAGGCGCCGGAGGATCGCTTTCGAAGTACCGCTCGGTCACTCGACGGCACCCTATGTTGAAGGAATGGGAAAAACGGGGTTCGCCGCCTGCATGGCCGGCGATGATCTCGCTCGAGCCGCCGCCCACGTCGAGCACCACCACGTCTTCGCCCGGAAAGGCCGAGGTAGCTCCAGCGAACGAAAGCGCCGCCTCTTTCTGACCGGGTATAACCGACAGCTCCACGCCCAAGTCGGCCAGCGTAGCCACAAAATCTGCCGCGTTCTCGGCGTCACGCGATGCTGAAGTGGCTTTCGCCGTAACAATCACCGATCCACCATCGGCTGGCTGCAGCTCGTCGATCGTGCGCATGAAACGTTCAACCACTTCACCGACGCGCGCAATGGCCGCTGGCGCAAGGCGACCCGTTTTGTCCACGCCGACCCCAAGATTGCAAATAGCATGATCGCGATGCAGCTCGGTCATCGACCCGTTCCCTTGCACATCGACGATGAGCAAACGCGCCGTGACTGTGCCGATATCGATAGCCGCATAGCGACCGGGGACGTAGCAATTTGCGGTATTCGTCATGATTTCCCCCTATATGGAAAGGGACGGATCCTCGGCAAGCGTGCTCGCCTTTACGAGGCTATGATACGCCGAAAAGGGCGTCGAGATACGGCGTGTACCACTCTTCAGGCGCTTTTACGCTGCTGGCCAGCACGTTTGCCTCGACTCCATCCTTGTGCGTATCCGAAGCCCCTTCCGAGAGCCCCGTCACCACGGCAGTCTCCTCACCGCTCACGACATAGCCGTATTTCTGGCGCACGGCGTCTTCCATGCCGGCATTGCTCGCCAGCGAGGTGTTTTGGTCGCCTAGCACCGCATTGCGCTGCTCGATGCTGGCGTACTCCGCTGCAAGCCGATCGTGCTCGCGAACCGACTGGTAGTAATGCTGGGCGGGCGTGTACAGGAAAACCGCCGTCAGCACCAGACAGAGCAGGGCTGTCGCCACCTTCAGGCGACCGGGTGACACGTTGAGCCCCGCGAACCAACCAAGCGGGTTGATCTTGGCGCTCGCCGGCGTTGCCTGGGAGGCTCGCTGCATGCGAGCGGCGCGACGCTGGCTCGACCCCATCTGCCCTTCGTACAAGGCTGCTCGCGGGGCGTCTTCTGCGTAATCCGCCAAAGCGGAATCGGCGAACTGCCGGTCGAACATCTTGTCCGCACGCGCTTTGGCGCGTTCGCGACGGCGGCGCTCGCGCGCATCGGGCACAGGTTCGTACGCAGGCTCGTCTTCGGCATCGGCTTCAACCAGTTCGGGCGCTGGCTTTTCGGATATGCCTGGAAACGCGAATGCGCGCACCTTCGAGAAGGCGCTCTTGCTTGCCGCAAGGGGGCTACGCTCAGGCGCGCCGTCGTGAACCTCCCTTTCGGGCTCGCGATTCTTGTTGCGGGATTCGGGTCCTGCGAACAGACTCAAATCGTAATGAATGGGCCCGCCGCTCAGCGCCCTGAGTCGCTGGTCTTCGGCCGCTTCGCGGATACGCCGCTGCCGCGACGCTTCGCGAGCGTCGTCGAACGAGACGATATTCGTATACCTTGCCAAGAACTTGCTCCCCATGCACCGAGTGCGGTTGTAGTGTGTTGATGCGCGGAACGGTTTCAGAATACCACGAAAGGAGTCGCTTGCGGGTTCTTTAATATATCTTCAGAAGCAGATTCCGTGAACGCGCTGCAATTTGGCCGCAAATGGCACTTGCGCCCCAGCGCGAGTGCAGGACCAGAGCAATATTGGTATGCGATTTAATGATTTAAGGGCGAAGCGCTACTCGACCAAGCCCAAACTTTCGATGTAGGTAACCCATTTCTCGAAGGAGTCATCGCTTATGGCGTGCTCCATAAGGCACGCTTCCTGCTCTGCCACCTCGGGATCGATGCCGAGCCCCTTCGAGAGGAACGTGGTCAGGTAGCGATGGCGCTTGTAAATCGCCTTGCCGTATTCGTAGCCTTCGGCGGTGAGCGTGATGTCGCCATAGTAGGGTTGGTCGAGCAGACCGCGCTCTTTTAGCAAGCCGATGGCCTTGTTGACGGAAGCCTTCGAGACGCCCATCTGTTTGGCGACGTCGACGGAACGCACGGGGCTCTCGTCTGTGCCCCCAAGTATGATTATCGCCTCGAGGTAATCCTCGTGCGACATCGATATCTTTTGCATAAAGCGCTCCTAGAATCGGGTTTTGCACATCTTATCATAAATATATTTTTACCTGGGATAACTTCTAAATGACTGTGCAAGTGAAAGAGCCGCCTCAAAGGGCGGCTCCGATTTGAGGGCGGTCGGTGAGGGAAGAGAGAGGGGGGTGGGTCCCTCACCGACCTTCTTTGCGGTGAACGATCAGACGAGAGGAATCTTCACCGCCGTGTCAGCTTATTTGCCGTATCGGCTTTCGCCTTGCGACATTTGTTATCTTAGGGTTACTTATAATCATTGTCAATAGTTATATTCAGTTTACTTTTCTCTCCACAAGTTCTTCGTCTTTTACTTTCTTTGTCGCACATTCGCCGTCCTCGCTGGCGCATTTCTGCTTTCCACGGCACAGCCCACCTCCCGATGGGGCATGCGCGCCAGGCACTGTTATACTGACGGAGTCTGATACTTCAAGGTCAACAACCGAAAAGCAGGGAGCACGAATATGAGCGATAATCGATACATCGACACCCGTGGCGCCGTCGAGGAGCCAGTTGCCTTCACCGAAGCGGTCGTCGACGGGCTGGCGCCAGGAGGCGGCCTGTTCGTGCCCGAGCGCATCCCCGAACTCTCGCTCGACGAGATATGCGCCCTCGGGCAGTTGCCCTACGCCCAGCGCGCAGCACGAATCTACCGCGCTTTCGACGTAGACCTGACCGATGACCAGCTGGCAACTATTACCGGCGAAGCCTACGGGAGCAACTTCGACACGCCCGACATCTGTCCACTCACCAAACTGCCGGGCGACGTTTACCTGCTCGAGTTATGGCACGGCCCGACGAGCGCCTTCAAGGACATGGCCTTGCAATGCCTTCCGCGCTTCTTCAGCACGAGCGCAGCCGAGTTGCGCAACCGCGGTCAGCTCGATGACACCCACATGATTTTGGTCGCCACGTCCGGCGACACCGGCAAGGCAGCCCTCGAGGGCTTCCGCGATGTCGAAGGCGTCTCGATCGGAGTCATGTACCCCGACGGCGGAGTCAGCGACATCCAATTCAAACAGATGGCTACCCAGCGTGGCGGCAATGTCACCGTCTGGGGCGTTCGCGGCAACTTCGACGACTGCCAAACGGGTGCGAAAACCGTGTTCAACGACGAGAGCTTCGCAAAGGAGCTTCACGAACGGTTCAGCATCGCGCTCTCGAGCGCCAACTCGATTAACTGGGGCCGCCTGATGCCCCAGGTCGTCTACTACATCTCGGCCTATGCCAACCTGGTAGCCGACGGGCGCATCGAGGCGGGCAGCGCCGTCGACGTCTGCGTGCCTACGGGCAATTTCGGCAATATCCTGGCCGCTTACTACGCCAAGCGCATGGGCACGCCAATTCGGCGCCTTCTCTGCGCTTCGAACGAGAACCGCGTGCTCACCGACTTCATAAACACCGGTACCTACGACATTTCCGAGCGCACGTTCGTCAAGACCCCGTCTCCTTCGATGGACATCCTGGTTTCCTCGAACCTCGAACGACAGCTTTTCGAGCTCACCGGCCGAGACGCAGAAGCCATTAAGGGGTGGATGCGCGATCTGGGCGCCGAAAAGTGCTTCCGCGTCGACCGCGACACGTTTGCGAAGATGCGCGAGCTCTACGCCGCCGACTCGGTCGACAACGAAGGATGCTTGGCCGCTATACGCGACGTGTTCGAGCGCTGCGGCTACCTTATGGATCCCCATACCGCAGTTGCCTGGCAAGTTGCCGAGAACCTGCGCGAAGAGGGCATCCCTGTCATCGTCGCCTCAACCGCCCATTGGGCGAAATTCGGAAACAACGTGTATCGGGCGCTGCACGGCATAGCCCTGTCCGAGGAGCTACCTGCCGAAGTCGCCGCCCTGACCGGATGCGAGCTCAACCGGCTCATCGCCGACGAGACGGGACTTGCCGACATCCCGGCGGGCCTTGCCGAGCTCGACGACCTCCCCATCAGGTTCACGGAGGTAATCGACGGGAACGCCGATGCGATTCGCGCTGCGGTTTGCGATTTTTTGGGCAATATGAGCGAATAATCCATCTTGAGAATTATCTACTGATTGTTATAATCAGCTTACCTGGAACGAAGGAGGCTTGCAGCATGAGCAAGGCTAAAGAGCTGAAACCAATCATCCGCCTGGCAATCGCGAACAAAGGCGCCGAGAGCAATTCCCAATTCGGCCGCGGCGTCGCGAGCCTTTGTTTGGGAGTCCGCTCGCTCGGCTCCCTTAACGCCGCCGCGAAAGACATGAAGATGGCCTACAGCAAAGCATGGCGCATCATCAAAGAGACCGAGGCGGCCCTGGGCATGCAGCTACTCGACCGCGACGGAGCCCACGGCTCCACGCTCACCGAAGAGGGCGACAAGCTGCTCGACGCCTATCTGAAAGTCGACGAGATGCTGCAAGAGTACGCCGAGAAGGAATTCGCCAAGCTCATGAAGTAGCCTCTGGCTCCAAGAGAACAACATCGCCGGGGCGGCGCGGGAATGCGCCGCCCTTTTTCATGCGCTCGTGCAAGCGCTACGCAGGCGCAACCGAACATGCCCAAGACAAACCCTGGGGCACCTCGCCTCCAAGCGGCTCCAAGGTCAGCCTGAACACAACCTGATTCGCCTGGGCTACCGCCCGGGCACCGACACCGCTTGTCAAGGGCATGCCAGACGGCGCAGCGTCTTGCTCTTCGGCCTCGACATCACGGTAATCGTGGAGGCATCCGAAGCAGAGCGCCTGATCGTCGAAGGCAACCGAACCGCATATCGGACATGTTTTCATAACGCAACTCCTTTTCTATCTAGTTCTGGCGGACGCTCTCCTTTGCGTCGCTTTTCCGCGGCGGCGCCGAGCGAGCCATCCTTGCAGGCCCGGCGATAGGCGCCAGATTGACTACCGGTTCTACGACCTGATGGTTATCCCGATGCTATGCTGAACCTTGTCGCCCTCCTCGTACCAGGGCTCGTCGCTTGCGAAACGTTCGAGCGTCGCCGAAGCCCCGCCATTCCTGAGCCGTCTGTTGGGCGGCACGGCGCGTTTGCTTTCGATTACGGTTCCATCGGCAGCGACGAATGCCACATCTATGGGACGTCGCATGGCTATCGTATGAACATCGTTGCAAGGCACGAGCAGAAGGGTTCCCTCGAAACCTCGACGCCCATACAGACCGACAAGGCGTGCGCGCAGCGTAGCCGCAACTTCGACGCTCATTCGACCACGCTCCTGAACACAACGCAGGTCTCATCCCCGCTTTGCGTGCAAGTGGCAAGCGTCCAGCTGCACGCCCCGCCTTGCTTCACGAACGTTGCGCCCGATACATCGCCCAGCGGAACCTCCGACCAGCCGCGCCTGCCCATATGGTCCTTCACGGTCTCGAGTGCAGATCCCGCGTCGCCGTCGAGCAGATATCCGACCACCAGCTCATCTTCGCTTGCGCGAGCAGCCCGAGCACCCGCCGGCATCCCGATTTCCCGCTCGAAATACTCGGGCAGCACCGCCTCGTCGCCAGCAAGCTCCTCGATTCCGGCAAGCACCGCGAACGGATCCTTGATGCCCGTGAGCGCACGCGCGTCGATCCCCTCCGACAGGTCGCTAGCTCGAGCTGCATCAAGCCCATTTGCAAGCGCTCCGCTTGCCGGCACGGCAGCTACGAGCGCGCACACGGTAAACACCGCCGCCGCGAGCCTCCTAACCTGGGTCCGACTCGTTTTCCCATTCATACAATCACTCCTGCTTTATAGGTGTCCACAACGTACTGGGTCGTGTGTGTCAGCTGCGGCATCGAGACGCCGAAAGCACTCGACCTTAGACCCGCGCCGAACAAGGTCGGCGAAAACGACAGCGTTGCCGTATAGCAGTCGAGGTCGCGGGCAGCCGGCGCATAGCTGACCGAAACCTCGACGTTGCTGCCAAGCGCCGCGCGCACGTCGGACTCGACGAGCGCGCAGCTCTGCCCTGGCCCCTGCCCGTAGGCGGGACTCGCCGCATGCACCCGCACAGACTCATGGACAGCGCGGTCAAATACTGCGCATTGCCCAAAGAAAGTCAGGGCATTCGACGCTATGAGTGCGACCGCTATCATCGCCGGCAGCGCTGCTGCGAGCTCGATGGTCATCTGCCCTGACGAACCGCGCGAAAACCAGGTTCCTATTCCCATATCCTCACCCCCGTCGTCTGCACGTAATACGAGCGGATGCGCCCGATCAGGCCCTGAATTGCCGACACGCCGTATTCCTTGGCGGACTCCGGAATAGGGATGGTCACCGGAATGGACGGCCCGCCTTCGCCGAGCAACTCTATCGAGGCCATCTGCACGCTGTCGCCGAGCCCCTCGACTTTCGCCACCGCTGCCCTTTCAGCCTCGGTAAGGACCGACGAGAATAAATCGGTCGACATCATCGGATGGGTAATGACGCGCTTCTTGACTTCGACCAGGCCCGACGCCTGCCCATCGCCCTTCCCGGCCACATGGCCCGTATTCACGAGCACCGCCTTCAAAGCGCCCACCTCTGCAGGCTGCAGCCCCACCGCCTCAATCGCCCCAGTAAGCTTCTCGGCAGCCCAGGTGCCAAGCCCGCTCGAGCCCATGAGGGGCATCCCGTCCAAGCCCTCTTCTATCGCGCTAACGAGGGCCGTCTGACCATTCCCGTAGGCAACGACGAGCCAGGACCACGCATCGAGCACCATCCCTGCTGCCCCGACGGCAATTCCCCCGCCGTCTTTTAGGCCGTCGAGCGCAGAGTTAAGAACCGTGCGCCCTTCGTCCGAGCCCTCGTCCACCAGCGTCGCGGCGGCGATGGCAGCACGAGGGCCAAGCGTGCCCGAGTTCGGCGCGAACGCGCTCGTAAACCCGCCTGCAGCCGAGGTCGTGCCCGTATTGACCACGAACGCAATAGCCCCGTAGCGCCCCGGCGGCTCTGGGGCTATTCGCTTTTCGGCTCCCTCTTTCAGGGCCTCG
Organism: Eggerthellaceae bacterium UBA3686; assembly: GCA_002371495.1. Taxonomy (GTDB): domain Bacteria; phylum Actinomycetota; class Coriobacteriia; order Coriobacteriales; family Eggerthellaceae; genus UBA9715. The sequence goes on along the minus strand of DFIX01000035.1, from coordinate 14,752 downwards.
ACCAGTTCCTCGAGCAAATCCGAAACGCTGCTCTTGACCTCTTCCTTTGGCTTTTGCGCCTCCTTTCTGGCCTCTTCGTACGATTCGGCTTCCTCGGCCACGATCTTGTAGTGGTATTCGAACCCGTTTTCGATCGACGTCGAAGCAGCTGCCACCTTGCCCATGCTCTGCACTTCGAACTCGCATAGCGGGCATGTTTCGAAGCCCCCGCCGTCCAGCATGCGAATCGAGCCATACGTCGCCGGCGAGCCCGCATTCGGGCATCCCGACCAGGCATGCATCGTGTAATGCTGCTCGGTTTGCGTTTCGACCACGGTCTCGGTAACGAGCTGACCGTCCACCTCGGTCACCACCTCGGTCTGAGTCTGAGTCTCGGTCGTGTCGACCGTCACGGGGTAAACGTGCTCGGTGTAGAGCTCGGTGGAGCGCACCTGGTCGGTGTTGGCGGGCAGCAGGGGAAAGTGCGCCTCGAAAGAATCTTCGTCATCATGAACGTATCCCTCGTCGAGCAAATCGACTGCGTACGAGTAGAAGCGCTCTCGCAGCGCAGACTTCGCTTGCTCGTGCACCGATCCGCCCTCTGGCGACTCGAGCTCGAGGCGCGCTAGGTAATACCTTTGGGCGCGGTCGAGGGCCACACTGAACGACCAGGCGTCGACGCTGCTGTACAGGGGGTTATCCGCCCCGCCCATACCAGCCAGCCGTGCAGCACGCTCGTACATGCAGTAATCGGGGTTGAGTCCGCAATCGTGCTGGAAGGCCCTCAACTTGCATTCGTCGGCCCTTTTCGAAGCCTCCTCGGCACGCTCCGCGTCATCCTTTATCTCATCAGAATTTTCATCGACGTCGTCGATGAGGTCTTGGGCCTTCTGCGCCTTGTCGGGAACTAGCTTCTTGCCCTCGTCGGGAACGAGCATAGCGATGCCCACGTAACTCGAGCCCGCAGAATCCCCGTCGTTGGCGCGCGCAACGCTAGCCGCGCAAGCCGCCGAGAAATAGGGTAGTGCCGCCTGGAGCTTGTCGAGCGCCGCAGAAGCACGCTCCGAAAAGGCATTTCTCGCCTCCATCAGCTTGCGCCCCGCGCTCACGAGCGCGTCCGAAAGCTCCGCGGTAACCGGCGTGCACAGCGCGACGATGCCCAAGCCCGTTACGGCGACGCTCGTCAGCGTCAGCGACAGCACGATGGCGTCGCAGAAGCGGGCGATGAGCATGAACTCCGCCACTTGATTCTCGGCTGACAGCGCCGCCGCATCGGCTACGTCCTGAACTTCCGCCGACGCCGATTGAATCCGGTAGACCTGGGCCGCCGTGAACAGCAGAGACAAGGTTATGAGGAGGGCCAGCACCATCCCGGCGGTCGTGAAGCCCTCCTCGTCCCTCAGAAAGTCACGATCTCCCCTCATTCCAACCAGCCTCCCGGCCACGATGAGGGCGCAAGGCCGAGTTTCGACGACGCCGCCCATGACGGTTGCGTCGGCATCGTCACGCTCTCGGTTATGACGAGGTTGCCTCGCGCGTTCGTCGTGCCCATGAGCTTAGCCGCCCCATCAAACAGCGGAAGGGGCCTCAGCTCGTTTCCTATAGTCACACTAACCTGCGAAGACGATTCGCTGCCGCTCAACACGATATCCCAGCTGCACCGCCCGTCGTGCACGTGGAAGCATTCATGGCTCGGCACGGCTGCCAGGCGATGCCGCACAAATGCCTCGCAGCTGCGCTCCATCGACCCATACGAGTCGGTCGCCGTCGCAAGCAGCCGGCATGCCTCAGCTGCGGCATTGCCCATGACCAAACGGTCGTACAGCACAATTCCCGGCTGAATGAGCAACAGCAACAGCAAGAACATGACCGGGATCGCAATAGCTGCCTCCACGCTGCCTTGACCCCGGTTATCGAGGGCGTTTCTCATGCCAACACCTCCTCGTTTTCGCATCAGTACAGAAACAGGTCCGCTATGGTCGCAGGCGCGACAGCTTGGATGTGGTGAGACGCGACCGACAGAGCATGTTCGACGATGACCCCGCCGTCGAACAGGTGCCAAAGGGAAGCGAGGGCCACGGTGAGCGAGAGGAAGCCAGCGGCTATGACCGCGAATTCAACGGTTGATTGGCCGCTTTGCTCCCAGCCTTGCGCCCGGGAGCACCCCCGAGGGACCCAAGGCGCAAGGCTGCTTGCACGCCCGACGGCAAGGTCTACAAGCCGTTTATGCCTTCGGCTATCGCGTTCCAGAGCTCCTGCAATTTCGGCCTGAACACCATGATCGCCAGAATCGCGATGACTACGAGCACGCCCACGAGAATCGCGTACTCGGTCGTACCCTGCCCTTCCGTCGACCTGGCCAGACTGCGGGCCCTTGTCGCCGCCCACGCGCAAAACCTCCTTGATTCTTCCACCGCCGAATCCGCCATTCGCTTCGCCAGATTCATGATTACCGCCTTTCCCTTTCCGTACCTTCAAGCGCATATGCGCTCCTTCCACTTGAATCCCACGCCGCCGCGCAAACTCGGCAACATGGTCGGCCAGATGGGCCTTGGTTTTCGCTTACGCGAACCCCCCTGCTAGCTCGAGCAAGATCGGGCCCATCACCAACAGCAACATGGCTGGCAGGATGAGCGTTCCCGTGGGAAGCATCATCTTCACAGGCGCCTTTGCCACCCGCTCTTCCAGGGCGGTCCGATAGCTTGCCCTGGCCTGCGCCGCCGACTCCTCGAGCAAATCGGTGAGCGACGAACCGAACCTGAGGCTGCGCACCACGCTCTCGACAACGCGCCTCAGCTGGTCGCAGCCGTACGAAGAGGCGAGCTCGCGCAAGGCTTCCTCGCGCGTGACCAGACCCAAGGACCAGCTTCGATATGCTCGGGCGCACGACCGCGCAAAAGGGTTGTCGAAATGCGATCCGTAGAGCGCGAAGCTGCGATCGAACGTGAGCCCGCTTCGCAACCCGAGCGCCACGACCTCGAGCATTTCCGACAAGTGCCGCTCGGCTTCTGCCGTGCGGGCCCGGCAAGCCGCCTTGACCGCCCGCTTCGGCGCACTGCCCCCGAAAGCCGCGCCAGCTAACCCGAGCAAGATCCCCAACTCGGTGGATAGCACTGTGCCGAGCAACCCGCCGGCAAGCGCCCCCGCCATGGCGAATCTGGCCCTCGCCTCGACGAAGCCTGCAGCATTCACCTCCTTCGAGCACCCGGCTAGCCGGGACCTCCCCGAAAACCAGCCGCCCGCCCTCGTGTCCGCAGCCTTGCCCGACCGCACCGACGGCGAAATCGGCATGGCGTTTTCTGAATAAAGCTGCCGCGTGAGCGATTCTGCATAGCGCAGGGCCAGGGGATGCTCATCGGCCCGCCCATCAGCTTGCCCTCCTCTGCCGGAACCCTTTCCGTACGCCACCGCACGCCTGCGCCTGCGGGCGACCTGTGCCGCAAGCAGCCAGGACATCACCGCAGCACCTCCACCGGCACCCAAGCAGGCCCCGACCACGCAGGCCACCTCCGCGGCGCTCATGACACGCCCTCGACGGCTAACGCCCGGCGCACCAGGAAGATCCCGGCAACCTGCATGACAATGGCCAACATCAGCAACGCATAGCCAATCGGCCCCGAGAAGAACGGCGAAAGAAAGTCAGGGCTCGCTAGCGAAAACGCAGCTACGAGGATGAAGGGCATGATTGCCACGACCCGAGCCGACAGCTTTGCCTGGGCGGTCTGCACACGCAGGGACCGCCTAAGCGCGAGCTCGCCTTTCACCGTGTCGGTCGCTGCGTCGAGCACCTGGCGCATCGCGCCGCCGCTCTGATGCTGCACGTCGAGGGCAACCGCGACGAAGGCGAGCTCCGAGGCATGTGCGCCGTCTCTGAGAACCGACAACGCAGACTCCGCGCTCCCGCCCATTTCCAAAATGTGGGCACTGCGCGCGAAGGTTGCCCCCAACGGGTCGGGAACATCATCTGCCACCTGGCGGAACGTCTGAAGCAAGGTGAAACCCGAACCAAAGCAGGCAGACATCGACTCCAGCGCTGCCGGCACCGCATCGCGCACCGCCTCTTGTCGCTTGTCGCGTTCGTTCCCCACGAAAACGGCGAGCAATGCCACGCAACAAGCAGGAACCGCAACGGCGCCGACCGGCCCTCCCGTAACCGCAGCGGAAATCGCCGCAAGGCACAGCGTTGCGGCTATGACCACCGAAAGTACCGCCTGGGGGCTCGACGGTCTCCCGCGCCGGGCACACAGCGCCCCGAGCTCCTGCGCGAACTTCCGCACGCGAGCTATCTTCATGAGCGCCACCGCCGCAGGAACGAGCGGCGCGTAACCGTTCCTCAGACGCCAGAAGACCAGGTTTTTGGCGTTTGGCTGCTCGCCTTGGGCGGCAATGGCCGCCCTGCGCTTCCTCAGCACGGATGTCGCCGCGACCGCGCTCGCATAGAAACACGCGAACCCCGATAACGCAGCTATGCAACCGATAAGTACGTTCGCTTCCACTCGGCCACCTCCTCTTCTTCCGCAATTCCGCTATTGACAAGCCGGTCGACCCAGTCGGGCACTTCCACCCACCTGCCCTCATCATTCCCTGCGTCCCTGGCGTACAGAGACCGCGCCAGGCAGCGCCCCTTCAGCCGATCGAAGTCGAACGCGACGACGTCGGTGACACTTCGATGCCCGTCGAGCGATCGCTGTGTCTGCACGACCAGGTCGATGGCGCTTGCTATATTCGCCTCGATGACATCGACCGGCAGATCTGCCACGTACCGAACCATGGTGGTGAGGCGCGAAATCGACTCTTCAGGCGAGTTCGCATGGAGCGTGGTCAGCGAGCCATCATGCCCAGTGTTCATGGCGGTAAGCATGTCAAGCGCCTCGGCGCCTCGGCATTCGCCGACGATGATGCGGTCCGGCCGCATACGCAACGAGTTGATGACGAGGTCGCGGATGGTCACCTCGCCCGTCCCCTCGGCGTTTTGGGGCCGTGCTTCCAAACGTGCGACGTTCGGGTGCGTCTTGAAGCGCAGCTCCGCCGAGTCCTCGATCGTCACGATTCGCTCGCCATGCGGTATGACGCAGCTGAGCGCGTTGAGCAGCGTCGTCTTGCCGCTGCCGGTCCCACCGCATACCGCGATGCTCTTGCGCGCCCGGACCGCCCAAACCAGAAACCTCCTGAGCCCCTCGTCGATTGACCCTGCCTGCTGCATCTCCTCGAGCGTTATGACGTGCTCCGAAAACTTTCGGATGGTCAGGTACGGCCCGTCCATCGCTATGGGAGGCACCACCGCGTTGACGCGGTGGCCCTGCGGCAGGCGGGCGTTGACCATGGGCGAGGCCTCGTCGATGCGGCGCCCGAGCGGTCCTAAGATTCTGTCGATAAGGGCCCTCAGCTCCGCTTCGTCGACGAAATGCCGATCTGCCGGATAGAGCTTGCCGCCACGCTCGATGAAGACGTTATGGGGGCCGTTTGCCATGATTTCGGTTATGGATTCGTCGGCCAGCAGATCTTCGAGCACTCCGAACCCGAAAAGGGAATCGAGGAGCTGGGCGACAAGGCTCTCGCGTTCAGATGCGTCCACAAAGGCCCACTGAGGCGCATCGAAGATCCGCCGGCAGGCGCTGCGCACCTCGTTGCGGGCGCGCTCAGGATTGTCACGTGCGAGCTTGGCAAGCTCGTCGACTGGCACGATGTGCTGCACCTGCTTGCGAAGCGCCGGCAGCAGCGCCGTCCCCGTCGCACGATCGCTCGTAGCGCCACCCGCATTGCCGGCCCGTTGTACCCGGTCATACAGGCTCATCTGCCCCATCCCCTTCTCTTGGCGCCATGACGCCCTCGCTTGCGGGGCGCCGCGTGATTGCCGCCAGCATCATCAACCTGAATGATTCGCTGCTCGTCTGGCAGCACTTGCGCAATCAGGCGCCTGATGCCGGAGCAGAGCTCGTTTCCCGTTTGCAGGAGCTCGGCGGCAGAACCCGAGGCTAGGTAATCCTCAACGTCACGGCCGCCTTCCCGCAGCTCTGCCACGGGAGCGCCCTGCAGCGCGTTCGACACGTCTACCGCCGATAGCGGCACGTTTTTCCCGCAGCGGTTTAAGACGAATTGGAACTGCCCGGTCGCTATCCCGCAACGCGCGCAAAGCTCGAGAGCGTGCTTGCAGGCCCGAACCGAAGACGCCCTTTGATCCACTAGAAAGAGAACGGCCGTGCTCTTCTCGAGCAGAACCGCATGTTGATCGGCCCAGGCTGCCCCCGTGTTGGCGATCACGACATCGAAAGACGGGGCTATCCGGTCAAGCAGTGCGGGCGTGGCGCGAACGACACGCTCGGCCATCTCGAGCCGCTGCGGCGCGGCGACGAGCGTCGGCCCTCCGCCGCGCTTCATCTCTTGCTCGAGGCGCTCGGGCGAATCGATGAGCTCGTCGATGGTCAGGGGGTTTTCGATTCCAGCCATAATCGCCGCATCGCCGAATTGCAGGTCGTAGTCGAGCAAGAGCGTCCGATAGCCCATTTCGTGAGCGACGAAAGCTCCCAGGACCGACACGCTGGACTTTCCGGCTCCTCCGCTCCCGCTTACGACCGGCATGATGAACCCCCGACCAGGAGCATGCGCAATCAGCGAGAGCTCGGTTGCGATTTGCGCAACCTGCTCGACATCAGCGAGCGCTCGGGGCGCCACCGCCAATGCACCGGATTCGACCTCTGCCTTTTGCGGGACCGACAAGGCACCGTCAAGCTGCGTTTCTTTCGCAGCCTGCTGTTTTGCCTGGTTATATCGCTCCACGAAGGCGCTGCGCCCCAGAACTTCGTCAATCTGCGCCGTATGGGCCCGGCTCAGCAACGAGCCCCCGCCCTCGAAATCGACGAGGCATACCGACAGCTCCGGCCTGTCCGCCTTGAGCGCGGCAGCAAGGTTTATCGCAGCGACGTCGGAGCACGAGACGACCCACGCCTCGCTCAAATCTTCGCTCGCGGCGATCCGCCTGCGCGCATCGCTGCCTTCCACATGAAGCTCGAGCCATTCCTGCTCACCCAGATTCTCGCCATCGAGGCCAATCAGACCAGGCTGAGCGCACGAGACCTCATCGGCGCAAAGCGCTATACGTGCTCCCATAACTACTCACCGCTTTCGGATTCGTCGCCAGCGTCAGCGGTCTCGGATGCTGCGCTCGCAGCAGATGTTTTCTCCTCTGCGGGTGCCTGGGCAGGCTCGCTTCCTGCCGGCTCGGCGGCAGCACTAGATTCGGCCTGCGCGGCGTCCGGCTGCGGCTCGGCTGGCTCGGACGTGGGTTCGGGCGCAACTCCCGGCAAGGCGAAGTACAGGTTCGTCTTTGAAGAAGCCGCTATGACCTCCTCGACCCGTTCGGGCGCGACGGCAAGCGTCACCCACCCGGAATCAGCCCCCGCAAGGGAGCCGGGATCCCCCATCGAGGTCGCGAGCACGATGACGTCGTTCGCCAACGGAGAGGTGCCCGACCCGCCCGACGAGTACACGTCGACGCTCATGCCGGCGCTCACAGCACCGCCTACGGCCTGCACGGCCTTCGCTGGCACGCTCACGGCAACGAGCCCTGCGGGTATGTCGAGCGAAGCGCGGCCTTCTTCGAAGCGTTTCGCTGATACGACCTCGCCTTTCAGGATCGACGAGGTGGCGGTTCGCCCCACGATGGCAGCCACGTCGCTAAGCGCGCCTTCCGGCAACAGGTCTGCGATCCAAAGCTTTGTCTCGACAGCCGAGGCGTCAAGCCTCTCGCCCGCTGCGATATCGCGCGTAGCTACACACACCTCCACCTGCTCGCCGCCATAACGCGCAAGAGTCTCGGCGCGCGCCGCATCGGCTTGGCCTTGGACGCTCCAGAGGAACGCGCCGACGCACAACGCGCAAACTGCACCGCACGCCACCGCGATGATCGTTGCCTGCTTTTGCTTCATCTAACCTCCCGCCCTCAATGCCTGTTTCACGGCATTATCCGAGCGCGGTGTTTCCCTGGAGCCCGACGTGCACTGCCCCGCATGAGTCGACGAATCGCCAGGCCGCACAGTTAATGCATTCCCACGAAACGCGTGATGACAACTGTATCTTTCCAGAGGTATGCCGCATGCACCCCGAAACCAACCCCGAGGAACCCCCTGCACTTGCCCGCCGCGCAAGACCAAGCCTCGCGCCAAATAAAACGGCACGTCGCATGCATGTGGCAAAAGCCGTGCGCGAAGCCCGCCGGCATCAAAAGAGGGAAGAATTTATGCCTTCCACACTCAGTGGATTGCCATTTCCCCAAATATGTGGGAAGATTACTGCTTACATGGTCGAGTGGCGCAGCGGGAGCGCAGGTGCCTTACAAGCACAAGGTCGGGGGTTCAAATCCCTCCTCGACCACCATCAATAATCAAGGTCCCCACAACGGGGGCCTTGTCGTATACGAGGACACCGCCTGATTTGAACCCCGCGAGAGTTCGACAGCCCACAGGCTGTCGAAGCCCGAGCACCGCGACAGCGGAGCGCAGGGCAGAATTCGCGAAGCGAATTCCCAAATCCCTCCTCGACCACCATCAATAATCAAGGTCCCCACAACGGGGGCCTTGTCGTATACGAGGACACCGCCTGATTTGAACCCCGCGAGAGTTCGACAGCCCACATCGCATGCATGATCCTTGTCGTTCCCGAATATGAAGACAACGTGAACGTGAAAGGTTCAGCACGCCCAGTTCGTGTTTGAGTCAAAGGGCAAATGGCCCGAAGCGGCAAGACCCGACCAGCAAGCAGCTTTGCCGCTCAAGACTCAACCGAAGGAGCTAACATGCTGAATACCACGACCGTCAAAACGAAGCCGACACACAAGAACCTCGGGCGCAACGCCGCCAGCGCAATCATCTCGGGTTGCCTCGCGCTCTCGCTTTGCCCTGCAATCGCCTTTGCCGCACCGGGCGGCGAGCCTCCTGCCATGATGCAGGACAGCGGCTATCAAGACGGATCTTTTAATCAGGGCATGCCTCCCGCGCAAAGCCAGAACGGCGGCCCATCGCAGAGCATTGGCTCGCCGAGCGATCAGAACGGTGGCGGGCAACCTACCGGGCAGGGCAATGGCGCCCCACAGGGTCAAGCGCCCGACATGCAGCAGCCCGCTAACGGGACGCCGGACGGTCAGCAGCCGGCTCAGCAACCCGACAGCGTAGGCGCTCCCGCCGGCCAACCGGGCGGCAACGGCATGCAGGGCGGCCGTAACGACCAGGTAAGCGACCAAGTGCGCTCAACCCTTTCCGAAAGCTACGGCGTGTCGACCGCCCAGCCCGCACAAGACCAGGCGCCTAACGGAAGCAAACCCTCCGAAGAACCGCCCACCCTCCTCGACGGCGAGATCAACGTCCAGCAGATCATCGATTCGGTCCGCGACATGATGCGCCATTACGGCCTCGATGCCCTGCAATCTGCCGACTTCTCCGATTCCCAATTTAACGCAGATGCCACCGAGTACGTAACGCAGGCAAATGCCACCCGCTTCACCCAAGACCAAAACCAGCAGGCCCCAGCCGACCTGCAGGACGATACGACTCCTATCGAAAAGCCAGCTGAAGGCGACGCCGCCCCGACAGACACCGCTGCCGACAAGTCCCTAATCGATAAGCTAGTCGCGTTCGTTATGGGCATTTTCGGGCAGCAGGCATAACTCGACAAATCTAACGGCAAAAGCTTTCGCAAGCGGAGTTTCAGGGTGGTTTCAGCAGCCAACCGTAAAGTAATCGCACATGAACAATTGCTGAGACCACCTTGAACGGAACCAGATGAGGAACCCTGACGACATAACCCGCGCAGTCGAGGAGCATGCCGACACCGTTCTGCGCGTGTGTGCCGTTTATTTCGGCAGCAAGCCCGAACGCGACGACGCCTTCCAGGAGACCTTTATCAAGTACGCGCAGGCCGGCACTGCATTCACCGACGACGAACACAGGAAAGCCTGGCTCATACGAGTGGCGGCGAACACCTGCAAGGATATGCGAAGCGGGCCGATTCCAAGACGGTCCTGCTCGACGCCATCGACGACCAGGCCAAGCCCCAGTGGTGTGCGGGCGAGCAAGACGGCATGGGCGCAGACGAGCTCGTCGGCGCATTGCAGCAGCTCGAGGAAAAACACAGGATCATCCTGCATCTGAAGTATTTCGAAGGTTATTCCGCTCAGGAAATCGGCGCCATGCTCGACATGCCCGAAAATACCGTGTATACGCACTTGGCGCGTGGGCGCAAGAAGCTGAAGGAGGTGCTCACCCGTGGCTGAAAACCAAAAGCTCGATCTCGTCACAGACGACGAGCTTTCGCCCGACGAGCTCGTCCGCCTGTTCTCGGCACTCGAAGACATGCGCGCCGACGACAACCTGAAATCGGCCACCATCGCGCGCATTTTCGGGAAAGCCACTGCCGTAAGCGAACCTGCAGGTAATTGTGAAGCCGCCGCCGACGATGCGAGCGACAACGAAAGCACGGGGCAATGCGCAAGCATCGCCACCAACAAGACCGTCGCGGAATCGGCGAGCGGCACGCCCGATGCAAACAACACACGCAAATCATGGCGGCAGAAAGACCGGGTCATTCGCATCATGGCGATTGCCGCCTGCTTGGCCCTAGCTCTTGCGGGCGGCGCAGCGTACGCGCTGCCCAGTGCCCATGTACAAATAAGCAATTCGACATCCTCCATTGACATGGGCATCAACCGGTTCGGCATAGTCGTAACCACCAATACCGACGACGAGGAATTGCGGCCTCTACTGCAGAGCGAAAGCATCAACGTCCCTACCGACGAGGCACTAAATAAGGCATGTTCGCTTCTCGAGAAGGCCGATCCCAACAGCCCCGTTGAGTTCAACGTCGAGACCGCTGACGCCAGGCAACGCGAGCACCTCGAATCGAAAGGTCGCGAAATCACCGAACACCACCATACAGAGACGGCCGATGACAACGCCCCCGCCGGCGCCCCCGAGCAGAACGCCGCTCCCGAGGCGCCCACAGCGCCACCATCCGATAGCGCGCAAGGTCAGCTAAGTGAAACCGCTACCCCGAATGCGGGCAACTCCGCAAAGGTGGAAAACAACAACGCCCCAGCTCAAGACGACCAAGCCCGACGCAACGAGACGCCTAACCTGGACGGCCAGAATAGCCAGGGCAGCCAGGGCTCCTCGCCCGAAAGCCAACACGAATCACAAGCGTCCTTGAACAACGCGCCTTCTAACCCCTCTGGCGACAAACCCGGATACAACCGCCCGAACGGCAACGCACCGGAAGGCCCCTCCCCGACCCAGCAACCCCAACAGCCGCCGAGTCCCAGCAGCGGTGACCCCAACCCCGTCGACCGCAACAAGTCATAAAAGGGGACTGTCCCTTTTTATGACAACATATGCCCTTTGATTCATCGTCAACATGCAAAAGGCGCCCGCAGTTGCGGACGCCTTTCCTTTTCGTAGCCTATTTTAAGCCGCGCTACTCGACAACCTCATCGGTCGTCTCGAGCGTAACTTTCTTGCGCACGACGCGCTTGACCTTCTTGGGAGCCTCGGCAAACGCCTCGTCGACGGCGGCTTCAGCCTGCTCGACGGCCTGCTCGGCCGCCTCTGCCAAGTCGGTATCGTCAGCCTCTGCAACCTGCGTTTCCGCAGGTGCCGCATCTTCCTCAA
>DFIX01000035.1:0-3065 GCA_002371495.1 Eggerthellaceae bacterium UBA3686 | reverse complement strand
CCTCAATCTCGGCAACGGGCTCGGAAGCGTCCGCAGCCTCTTCGGCGGCAGGCTCATCCTTGGCTTTGCCCTCGTTCATACCGGCACGCAGGTTCTTGACCGTCTTGCCGAAGGCGTTGCCCAACTTCGGAAGGTTCTTCGGCCCGAAGATCAGCAAGATGACCACGAGTATGATGACGAGCTCGATTCCGCCCATTCCGAATATTTTCATGCTGCCCCCTTATAGGTTTGCATCTTGTACGCCAATTTCAAGCCAACATTATATGACGCCATCCGCAAAAGGCCAACGAAGCGAATTCTTCCCGCATAAAAAGCCCTACCAAAGGCAACAACACGGCAACGGGCCGATAGGGAACGCCCCATCGGCCCGTTGCAGAAGCGAGGCACAAAAAGCGCCGTTCGCGTTAATTTGCCACGACGTTTACCAGGCGGCCCTTCACGACGATGACCTTGCGAACGGTCTTGTCGGCGATGAGGCCGGCAACGTCGTCGAGCGCGGCCTGCTTGATGGTTTCCTCGTCGGCATCGGCGGCTACGGTTACGCGGCCTTTCACCTTGCCGTTCAGCTGCACGGCAAGTTCGACCTCATCTGCCTTGGCCTGCTCGGGATCGAACGTCGGCCACGGCTGATCATGCACCGAGCTCTCGTTGCCAAGGGCGTCGTGCCAGAGCTCCTCGGCCCAGTGCGGAGCGATGGGAGCCATCAGCTTCACGATGCATTCGGCGACGTCGCGGCACAACGGCCCGCCTGTCTGGCAGTTCACGCGGTGATCGGCCGGCTTCAGGCGCAGGAACGCCGCCGTGGTGTTGGCGAGCTCCATGATGGCGGCAAGAGCCGTGTTGAAGTTGTTGCGCTCGATGTCGGCCGTGGCCTTGCCCACGACGCGATGGCGCTCGCGCTTCATGTCCATGGCATTGGCGTGCGCGCCCTTGCCCGCCTCGGCCTCGGCTGCAGCCTCGGCGTCGTAGAGCGTCTTGTCGCCCGCCTTGCCCACCAGGTCGTACACGATGCGCCATAGACGGTTCAGGAACTTGTACATGCCGGCAAGGCCATCCTCGTTCCACAGCTTCTCTTTGTCGGGCGGGCCCATGAACAGCATCGTCGCGCGCACAGCATCGGCGCCGTACTCGGCGATCATCTCCTCGGGAGACACGACGTTGCCCTTTGACTTGCTCATGACCTCGCCATGCGCGTCGAGTACCATGCCCTGGCACAGCAAATTGGTGAACGGCTCGTCGAAATCGAGCAGGCCCATGTCGCGCAGTACCTTTGTGAAGAAGCGGCTGTACAGCAGGTGCAGGATGGCATGCTCGATACCGCCGATGTACTGGTCGACCGGCAGCCACCGGTTAGCCTTGGCCGAATCAAACGGTGCTTCGTCGTTGTGAGGATCGGTGTAGCGCATGTAGTACCAGCTGGAACACGTAAATGTATCCATGGTATCCGTCTCGCGACGCGCCTCGCCCCCGCACTTGGGGCACGTGCACTTGGCAAAGCCCTCGTGCGTGGCTAGCGTCTCGCCGGCAGACAGGTCGATGTCCTCGGGCAGACGCACGGGTAGATCCTCTTCGGGAACCGGCACCACACCGCACTTGGGGCAGTGGATGGCGGGGATGGGGTTGCCCCAATAGCGCTGGCGACTAATCAGCCAATCGCGCAAACGGAACTCGACCTTGCGACGCCCGCGGCCTTGGCGCTCGAGCTCGGCCACGATGGCCGCTTCGCCCTCGGAATGCTTGCCGCCGCGCATGCCGGTGTAAGGGCCGGATTGCACGAGCGTTCCCTCGGCAGCCATGGCGGCTTCCCAATCGACACTCGTCACCACGCGCCCTTGCTCGTCTTTCAACTGGTCGAACAGCGGGTCGCCATCCTCGAGGATGATGGGGATGATGGGCAGGTCGTACTTCTTGGCAAACTCGAAGTCGCGCTGGTCGCCGCAGGGTACTGCCATGACGGCGCCCGTGCCGTAATCGGCGACAACGTAGTCGGCCACCCACACGGGCACCTTCTCGCCGTTGATGGGGTTCACCACGTAGCGGCCGGTAAACACGCCGTGCTTCTCGTGGTCGCCCTGCGCGCGCTGAACAGCCGTAACCTTAGCAGACGCGGCAATGAGGTCGAGAACGGCCTGTTCGTTGGGCATGCCGGCGACCATGCTCTGGCAGCGGTTTGTACTCGGGAGCAACCACGAAGAAACTAGCAGCCGAACAGCGTGTCGGCGCGCGTCGTGAACACCGTGATGTAATCGTCTTCGGTCGGCTCGGCCGGCTCGTTGCCGTCCTTATCGCACAGCAGAAACTCGACTTCGGCGCCCTCGGAGCGGCCGATCCAGTTGGCCTGCTGCTGCTTCACGCGCTCGGGCCAGCCTTCGAGCTGATCCAGGTCGTCGAGCAGCTCCTGGGCGTAGTCGGTGATCTTGAAGTACCACTGCGTCAGGTCGCGCTTCTGCACCTCGCTGTCGCAGCGCCAGCAACGGCCCTCGATGACCTGCTCGTTGGCAAGCACGGTCTCGCAGCCGGGGCACCAGTTAACGGGGTTCTCGCGACGCTCTACCAGGCCGCGCTCCCAGAACTTCAGGAAGATCCACTGACCCCAGCGGTAGTACTCAGGATCGCACGCCACGACCTTGCGATCCCAGTCGTAGCTGAAGCCCATCCGCTGGAAGCTCGCCTGCTGGGTGTCGATGTTGGCATATGTCCACTTGGCGGGATGGCTCTTGTGCTTGATGGCGGCGTTTTCAGCCGGCAGGCCAAAGGCGTCCCAGCCCATAGGATGCAGCACGTCGAAGCCCTGCATGCGGGCGAAACGCGCGATCACGTCACCGTAGGTGTAGTTGCTGACGTGGCCCATGTGGATGTCACCCGACGGGTACGGGAACATCTCGAGCACGTATTTCTTGGGTTTGCTGCCGTCCTCGCGCACTTTGTCTTGGCCGGTCTCGGCCCAGACCTTCTGCCAGCGCGGCTCTATCTCGTGCGGGTTGTATGCCTTCATATACGCCTTCCCTGGTTTTCCTCGGCGCTCCTTGCGCTGAAGCGTTAACGTCTTGACTGTAAAACGTTCC
>DFIX01000013.1:100001-105371 GCA_002371495.1 Eggerthellaceae bacterium UBA3686 | reverse complement strand
CCTCCCGATGGTCAGGGGGGACAGATTTCAGGGTTCAGGGGGGACAGCTCCGACGCTCTGACCTGGGGGCCGTGTTCGTATATTAACCCTAATAACCCTAATACTATCCCTAGCGTTAACGTTGCGGGTACAGTGTCGGGCCGCTGCCCTCGCTGCGGGCGCTCCGATGGTCTGGAAGCCCTAGCGGGCGGCCTTCGTCTCTGCCCCGATTGCCTGACCGCCTTCGAGGGTCCGCCGTAATCCCGACGCCCTGGGCCGCGCCTGCGTGCCTGGGGCCGCCAGACGTTCGAACGATTCAAGACGAAAGAGAAAAGGTGAGAAACATGCCAGGAACAAAAACAAGAGCATACGAACCTGACCGCGCATATTACGGCCCGAATTACGAAAAGCTCCTAGCTGCTCCCGACGTTGCCCGCATCCGCTCGTTGTTGGGGCGTTACGGCTCCGACGAGTCGCGGGCCGATTTCGCCCCGGTGCGCAAGGCGATTGCCGCCAGGGATTCCAGGACCGCCGAAAGGCTGCTGGCCGATTGGTGCCGGAAGCATGTCCGCCCGGATGGTTCCGACGCCGACGCCCTGCGCGATCTGCGCGCCGTGGCCATGAGGGCAAAGGGCGCGGAGCTGGACGCCGACGAGCTGGCGGCTATCGAGGACGGGTTTAAGCGCGGCGCTCTGCGCGGGTCTTTCCCCGACGCCGTGAGGGCTGCGGAGTCCGCCAGCCTGCGCGGCCTGCGCGATGGTCTGCGCTCCGTGTTCGCGTTTCATGCGGAGGTGTCGAACGCCGTCAGCGCTGCGCCTTGGGTGGCGATGAGCGAAAAGGAGCTGGACGAGTTCCTGGACGAGTGGGACCGCACGAGCCGCCGCGAAAAGGCGCTTGAAGAGATACGCGCCGCCCGGGCTGACCAGACCAGTTTCGTCGGTCGTGTCGATTGGTCCGCGCGTTATCCGGAAGTGTTCGGGTCGTAGGCCCTGCGCTGCCTTTTGCGGGCCGGGGTGGGGGCATCCCCTCCCGCCCCCGTCCCGGCCCGCCCCCTCGGCATAGGGCCATTTTTTCAGGCGGGCCGAAAGTAGGGCATCGGCTGAGGGCGCGGGCGGGGCCGTTCCCTGGGCTGTCCTGGGGCCTTCCTGGGCGCATCCGGCGCGAATCACGCGGGCGCGCGCGACTTCGGCGGATATGGGGCGATTTAAGGCCCCGTTACGCTCTGGCGCTCCCCTCGGGCCGCATTTCGGCCACAAGGGCCGCCAGCGCAAGAGCTGGGCGTGTTAGCTTCGATTATCGGAGGTTTCGCTTTGGAGGTAAAAGCAAACGGCAATCGCGGGCGCTCCGTCGCTGGCGATTTGGTGACGTTCCCCGATCTTGAAGGCGTGCGGCTGCTGTGCCGTGGCGATTGCTGGGAGGTCCAGGCGGGCGAAACCCGCCAGGGCCGCCGCGAATGGTCCGCCGTCGCGACTTACGACACTATGGCCCGCGCCACCGCCGCCGCATATCGGCTGGCGGGGAATACGCTCGTGGGCTCCGCCCTGGGCGTGTTCGAGGTCTAGCCATGTCGGAAGATTTGACGGTCATCCAGCTCGGAAGCTGGCGCGGCTGGCGTCTGGCCGCCGCCCCGCACGGCTGGCAGATGGAAGAGCTGAGGGGCGCGGGCGGCCCCTCCGAAAAGTGGGCGTCCCGGAAGACGTTCCCGACGCTAGAGCACGCCGCCCTGGGCGCATACGAGCGGGCCGCCCGTCGCGGTGCCGATGACCTGGAAGGCGCGCGGGCTGTCTGCCTTGCCTGTATGGACGCGCGCGCCTTCGTCGTGCGCTCCGTGCGCCGCACTGCCGCGTATGCGCTATACGAGCGGCCCGGAGCGCCCGCGATCTCTTGCGAGCACGCGGGCGATCTCGCCGACGCTTCGGGCGTCGCTGCCGTTGTCCAGCTCGGAAGCTGGCACGGCTGGCGTCTGGCCGCCGCCCCGCACGGCTGGCAGATGGAAGAGCTGAGGGGCGCGGGCGGCCCCTCCGAAAAGTGGGCGTCCCGGAAGACGTTCCCGACGCTAGAGCACGCCGCCCTGGGCGCATACGAGCGGGCATTCCGCGAAGTGGGCGCGCATATCGCCGACGCGGGGCATTTTTCCCGCGCGTGCGCTGCCGTGTCCGAATCGGTTATAAAGGCCGTTCGCCGCTCGGCGCGGCTGGCCGGGTTGGAGGTGTTCGAATGACGCCGTTTAGAATCTTCGGGGATGTGTCGGACCATGACGCAATCGCGCGCGGGGGCGTCTGGGGCGTCGGCTTCGCCAGCCCTTTCTATGTGCTCTTGCGCTTGGCCGCGTCCGGCAACTGGGTCGAATATGGGACATACTTCCACCCGGAGCACGCCTTCGACGCCGCCCGCGAGCGCTTCGAAGCTCAAGGCCCCGACGATGGGGGCGGCTACCTCTGCCGCCTGTGACCTGAGCGCCCAAACCGTGCTATGATCTAGGCGCTGGCAAACCCGGGCCGCGTTTCGAACCGACGCGGCCCGGGCTTCATCGCCCGGGCCGCTGCCACATATGCCGTTCTGCTACGCCCCGGTTATGCGGCTTTTCTTGATTGACGTGGCATTTTTTGATAGAATAATTATTGCCAGATGGTGACCCGCTTAAGTTGAGGGTCCGCCCATCTGGCTATTTTCTTGTCCAGCGCCTGAATGGTAGGCTTGCGCACGCTGGCATGGGCATATGCCCGAAAAGGGACGGCCCGGAGAAGCATCCGGGCCGTCCGTCCTTCCGTTGGTGATCTATCCGCGCCGCGTCAGCCGCCGAACGTTCCGGCGCGTTCCGGTGTCGCTCCCGCTGCACCTCGGCATACCGCTAGCGATGCCCGCAAGTGCGTATCCGAGGGCGAAGCCCGCTAGCCCCATGACGAGCAGGGCCAGTGCCGCCGCCGCTTTAATTAGCGTCATATTCCGCTCTTTTCGCCTGCAGTACCGTTGTCGTTGCCGGAGCCGCCGCCCTTATTGCCTGCGCCCTCATGCCTTCCAGGGTATCGAGCGCCGCCGATGCCGCCCGCCAGGTGCGCCGTAGAAGCATGATCGTCTGATGCTCTATCGTCGGCGGCTCCGGGCCTGCGTACTCTTCCAGGTAGCCGATATGCAGCCATATCGCCCCGCACGCCGCCGCCAGCTCGTCCGCTGCGTCGTTGGCTTCGTCGCTCGCCAGGGCATGACATGCCGCCAGCGCGAGCGCCGAAACCTCGGGGGGTGTGCCTTCAATGCCCGCTTCGAATGTCTCGGTGTCCGTCATTTCCCTTTCTCCTTTCCGTCTTCGCTCCCGTTGCCGTTCCCTTCTATCCGCGCAGCGCGCGCGAAGCTGCCAGCCGCGTTTCCGTCAGCTTCGCGATGTACTCCCGCGCGGGCATGACGATGTGGAAGTTGCACGCGTCGCAGCATTGTTCCCATTCCTCGCCGATGTAGGCGGGTTCCGGGTTGCATCCCCCGAACTTCGGGAGGGGCGCGCCGCAAATGCAGCACGTCCGGGCTGTCGCTTGTCCGTTCGTCGTGTTCATTTCCTGCCGTTCCTTTCTCGTGTCTTTCAGCGCCTTCCGCGCCTTCGCGTTTCCTCGCGTCCGTTCGCCTTTCCCCGTCGCGGTTTCCTTGCGTATCCTGGCGTTTCCCTGCCTGCGATGATTGGACAATGTTTGGACAATCGTTAGAAACTCGTCGCGTTTCCGCCGTTTCCTTGCGTTTCCTCGCGTCCGCCAATATACTTATAAAGGCTGTTAAACGCTCTAAAAGGGTTTTGGCGTGTCCAAAAGGGCTGCTCAAATGCTCACTTTTGTAATCAGTGGGTTGCGGGTTCGATTCCTGTCGCTGGCTCCACGCCTGACCTAGGGCGCGGCCTTATCGGTCGCGCCTTTTCCATATGATGGGAGGCCCGCCTCATGCAAAAGTACAAGCAGGAATTCATCGAGTTCATGGTCGAATCCGATGTTTTGAAGTTCGGCGATTTCACCCTAAAGAGCGGGCGCAAGTCCCCCTTCTTCATGAATGCCGGGGCCTATGTGACAGGCGACCAGCTGCATCGGCTTGGCCTGTATTACGCGCGCGCCATCAACGAGAATTTCGGGCTCGACTTCGACGTCGTGTTCGGTCCTGCCTACAAGGGCATCCCCCTGGCCGTCATCACCGCAATGGGCATCAGCGAGCTGTACGGCAAGCAAGTGCGCTACTGCAGCAACCGCAAAGAGGTGAAGGACCACGGCGATACGGGCATCCTTCTGGGCAGCAAGCTCGCCGACGGCGATCGCGTCGTCATGGTCGAGGATGTAACCACTTCGGGCAAGTCCATCGACGAGACCTACCCGATCATCACCGGGCAGGCCGCAGTCGAGGTCAAGGGTCTCATGGTTTCGCTCAACCGCCAGGAGGTTGGCAAGGGCGGGCAGATGTGCGCGCTCGACGAAGTCAGCCAGACCTACGGGTTCCCCACGGCCGCGATCGTCACCATGAGCGAGGTAACCGAGCACCTGTACAACCGCGAGTGCCAGGGCCGTGTCGTCATCGACGATGCGTGCAAGGTCGCCATCGACGCTTACTACGAGCAGTACGGCGCGAAGTAGGAACGATTGTGGCGCTTCGCTTCAACGGATATGTCGGCGTTTTCGATTCGGGCGTCGGCGGAATCAGCGTGCTCCGCGAGCTTGCGCGCACCTTGCCGCGCGAGAATTTCGCGTTCTTCGGCGATTCGGCGAATGCTCCCTACGGCGAAAAGACGCGTGATCAGGTCATACGGTTGTCGCGCGATATCGTCGACGATTTGCTCGACCAGGGGTGCAAGGCTATCGTCATCGCGTGCAACACCGCCACGAGCGCTGCGGCGCCCACGTTGCGCGCCGAATACGCGCACGTGCCCATCGTGGGCGTGGAGCCCGCGTTGAAACCTGCCACGTTGGCGGAGGGAATCGAGCGCATCCTGGTCATGGCGACGCCGATAACGCTTCGGCTCGACAAGTACCAGCAGCTCGCCGCGCGCTGGGGCGCGGGGCATCGGATCGTCGAGGTCCCTTGCGCGGGCCTTGCCGGGCGCATCGAGCGGGGAAACCTTGATGCAGACGACCTGCTCGAGCTGCTCGAGCAGCTTATCGGCCCTTATCGCGGGCAGGTCGACGGGGTCGTGCTCGGCTGCACGCATTATCCCTTCGTGGCGCGCCAGATAAAGGAAGTGCTCGGTGACGTCGAGCTGTTCGACGGCGCTGCGGGCACGGCGCGCCAGCTCGAGCGTCGTCTGGCGGAGCGCGGCATGCTCTCGAAGCAGGCAAGCCACGGGCGCGTCGAGTTTCTTTCGAGCAAAGACACGCCCGAAGAACTCGCCCTATACCGCGATTTCTTCAAAATGTGAAAAAAGGGTCAGAC
>DFIX01000013.1:89153-99951 GCA_002371495.1 Eggerthellaceae bacterium UBA3686 | reverse complement strand
TCAGACCCCTTTTTCACATTTTTATTCCAGGACGCCCTCGTTGTTCCAGGCGGGGATGAAGCTGGCCTCGTCGGCGGGGCTGTCTTGCCAGAAGTACTCGTCGAGCCCGATGCTGTCGGCGAAGTCAAGTAGCTCCTCGTACTCTTCGGATGGAACGCGCGCACCCAGCTCGGGGAAACGTTCGAGCGCATTTCCCGAGATGACGGGTGTGTACTGGTTCATAATCGAGTACAACACGTCGTTTCCGAAGTTCTCGAATACGAGGCGCAGCGCCTGCTTGGACTGATCGAGAGCGCCGGGAAGGAGCAGATGTCGTACGATGACGCCGCGCGCCATCCTCACCTGGGGCCTGAGGGTAGCAGGTGAGCCGCCGACAGCGTCGATGCCGTCTGGCGACGGGGAAAGGGCTGGCAGCGCAGGCGGCGCCTCTTCGAAACGGGGTGGTCCGACCTGCTCGACCATCTGCGCCAGTGCCCGGAGGGCAACCGCGGGGTAGTCGGCCACGTGCGAATAGCGAACCGCCACATCCGAGCTCGCGTACTTGAAGTCGTCGAGGTACACGTCTACCGTTCCCGCGAGCGCGCGGATGACCTCGGCGCGCTCGTAGCCCGAGGTGTTCCATACCACGGGTATGCTCAGACCCAGTTCGCGAGCGCGTTTTACCGCATCGATAATCTGAAGGCTGTAATGCGTGGGCGTGACGAAGTTGACGTTGAGCGCGCCGCGCTTTTGCTGTTCGACGCAGATCTGCGCAAGGCGCTCGACGCTGATGGCGGCGCCGACGTCTCCGCCTGCAATCTGGGCGTTCTGGCAGTAGACGCAATGCAGCGGGCAACCGCCGAAAAAGACGGTGCCGCTTCCCGAAAGGCCCGAGATAGGAGGCTCTTCCCAGTAATGCAGCGCTGCGCGGGCCACGCGCAGCTCGTCCGCGGCTCCGCATACGCCGCGCTGCCCGCCAAGGCGGTTTGCCCCGCACAAGCGTGGGCATAGGTTGCAGGGGTCGAGATGTAAAGAGTCGCTCATGCTGGTCCAATCGATGAGTGTTTACTACGAATGCGTCAATTATCCCAGATTCGCAAACGTGCCGCGTTTCCTTTCATGGCGAGTTTGGGCGGGATGCCGATTATGGTGCAAAAGTGCCATAGCGCGAAAGGGTCTGACCTTTTTGCAGCACCAGTTTGCACGGACGAGCCGATCGTTCGCGAAAGCGCAGGTGGGAACGCATAGGCCTGGCTTCACTAACATTGGGCTAATTGAGTAATAGTGCTGCAGATTCGCCGATGTCACGCCCCCACCTGCGCATTCGCTACGTTGACAGCAAATATGGGTCTGACCCATTTGCGCGTCATCGTTTTCAGCGAAAAGCGTTATGCGCTATACTTGCTACTCCGAAAGGGGAGGGCCATGATTGACATTCCAAGCCCGGCAGTCGCAGTTGTCGGCCGCCACAACTCAGGCAAGACTACGCTGGTCGTGAAGGTAATCGAAGAGCTGGTCGCACGCGGTCACGACGTGGGCAGCGTGAAACACCACCACCGCGAGAACTTCGAGATCGACATTCCCGGCAAGGACTCGTACCGGCATCGCCATGCGGGCGCTTCCGAAACAGTCATTGCGGCCCCGGGCCAGGTGGCACGCGTAAAGACCATCGAGGGGGAGCTGGAGTGCGCGAGCATCGTGCGCAGCATGCCCGGCCACGACATCGTCATCGTCGAGGGCTACCGCAAAAGCGGGCTTCCGACTATCGAAATCATGCGTGCGGCCAACGAGGCCGATGCCAAAGTCGCCGATGCGTTCGCGAAGGGCGCGCGCGAAGGTGCATCGCTCGGCACTGATTTCATACAGGCGTCGCGCGGCGATCGCGCGTTCGAGGCCGATCCCGACCTTATGCAGAAGATGCCCACGTCGAACACCATCGCCGTGGTCACTGATATCCCCTCGGCGCTCGAAGCGGCCGAAACCTACGGCATTCCCGCCTTCGGACTCGACGACGTGGCGGGCCTGGCGGACTACCTTGAAGGCCATTTCCTGCGCCCGAAGGTCACCGTCGTCATCCAAGCCGGCGGCGAGAGCCGTCGTATGGGCCAGAGCAAGGCGCTGGTGCCCTTCGCGGGGCGTCCGCTCATGTGCCGCATGGTCGAGCGCCTGAGCCCCGTGGCCGACGAGCTCATCATCACCACCAACGAAGCCGACAAGCTTGCCTTCCTCGCTGACGAGTACCCCGAACTGGATATCCGGCTCGTGCCTGACCTGCACGAGTTCCGCGGCGCGCTGCCAGGCGTGCACACGGCGCTTAAAGCGGCGAGCAACCCGTTCGTGGCTATCGTCGCCTGCGACATGCTGTTCGCGTCTCCGCGCCTGGTCGTAGCCGAAGCGTTGACGATGAAGGAAGAGGGCGCCGATGCGGTCGTGCCCGTCAACAAGCACGGGTTCGAGCCGTTCCACTCGATTTACCGCCGCTCGACATGTCTGCCGGCGGTCGAAGAGCTGCTCGCGCAAGGCGACAAGCGGGCCCAGTCGTTCCTCGATCGCATAAACGTGCGCCAGTTCTCGCAATCCGAAGTGTTAGCGGCAGAACCCATGGGCGGCTGCTTCATCAACGCCAACACACCCGAGGAGCTGCGCAAGCTCGAAGAGCAGTTTCTCGAGGAATAGCAAATCGGTTTGCCGAGCGCGCTGCGGCGATGATGGTGCGGCGCTTCTCGGTGCGCGTGTCGCACGCTAGCTTATGGCGTCCCGCATATGCCGATCATCGGAAGTCGGTCGAAAGGGTGCTTCGTGCCTAACATAAACGACATAGTCCAAGTTGCCGAGGCGCTCGAGAAAAGCCCGGTCATTGTCGTGCAGGATCGCTGCGTAGCCGTACGCAACCGAAATGCCACTTGCAGGCGCTGCGTCGAGGCTTGTCAGGCCGACGTCATCGAGGTGTCAGCGAACGAGGTGCATTTCGATGCCGGCTCGTGCATGGCGTGCGGAGCCTGTACGAGCGTATGCCCGACCGAGGCGCTCGTGCCCGTGCAACCGACCGACATCGACTTGGCGAGCTCGTCTGCGCAGGCTGCGTCGAACTTGGACGGACACGCAGTTGTCGCATGCGCCCGCATCTCGTCGAAGCACCTTGCCGACCCGAGCCTGTATGCCGAAGTGCCCTGCCTTGCGCGTATCGACGAAAGCTGCCTGCTGAGCTTGGCGGCGCATGGTGCAACCCAGATCACGCTCGTGGACGGCGTATGCGCGACCTGCAAGTACCGCGAATGCGTCCCCTCGATCGATGCGACCGTGGATTATTCCAACGAACTCTTGCACGCGCACGGAAGCGACGTCCGCGTGCAGCGCGCATCGGAATTTCCCAAGGCCACACTTGTGGAAAACGCCGAGGGCCTGTTCGGCTCGACCCGCCGCGGATTCTTCTCGGAGGCCGCGAGCGCGGCGAAGGAGACCGCCCTGACCGCCGCGCGCACGACCATCGAACAAGAACTTGGTTACACGGTCGAGGTGCCTAAAATCGGCGAACGCTTGCGCGTGGGCGCCGACGGGGCCATGCCGCGTCTGAGCATGCCGCGCCATGACGTGACCATAAACTCGATGGACGCCATCGGCTGGCCGGTCGCCGAGACAATCGAGACCCGTCGGTTCGGGGCGGTCAGCATCGACGTCAAGAAATGCAACGCCTGCGGCATGTGCGCCGTGTTCTGCTCGACGGGGGCCCTTAGGCGCGAAGCATCGCAGAAGGCGTCGGAACCGCTGAAGCTCCTCGAGTTCTCGGCGAGTGAGTGCGTGCAGTGCGGGCTTTGCCGCGACGTTTGCTGGAAGGGCGCGCTCACGCTCTCGTCCGAGGTGCCCACGGCCCAGATCTTCGATTTCGAGCCCGTGACCTTCGACCTTGAGCGCGTCAACCGCCCCGACAAGAACCTCTTTGGCAAATACAGCATCTAGGAGCTGCGTAACGTGAACACTTTGCCCCTGGGGCAAAGTGTTCACGAGCCCAGTAGTGCCGCTTACGCGATAAGAAGACAACATCCTCCTTCCCCGATGTCTGCGCATTGTCTTTCCGAAACGACAGCCAGGGCAGGGCAAGCTATGGTATACTTCATTCGCTTTATCACGCTAGAGTGATGGGGTACGTAGGGCGAGAGGGCCGCGATGCGGTAAAGGTCCTGCGGAAATCGAAAAGGGAAGGACTCTCATGAAGAAGATCAAGTTTGTAGCAGCGGCTGCCGCCGCGTTCGCGCTTGCCGCGTTCGTGCTCGTCGGCTGCTCGTCGGGTGCGAGCTCCAGCAGCGCCGCATCCGCCAGCGCAAGTGGTGACTCTGCGAGCGCCAGCGCTGCCAGCTCCGAGGCCTCTGCCTCCGCTTCTGAAAGCGCATCCGCATCTGCCACGCCCGCTGCTGGCACCGAGTTCATCGTCGGCTTCGACTCCGAGTATCCGCCCTACGGCTACGTGGGCGATGACGGCCAGTACACCGGCGTCGACCTCGACCTGGCCAAGGAAGTCTGCACGCGCAACGGCTGGGAGTTCAAGGCCGAGCCCATCGACTGGGATGCCAAGGACGCCCTGATCGATGCCGGCACCATCACCTGCATCTGGAACGGCTTCACTGTCACCGATGAGCGTAAAGCCACCTACGATTTCACCGACCCGTACATGTACAATGCGCAGGTCCTGGTTGTTCGCGCCGATAGCGACATCGCCTCGCTCGAAGACTGCGCCGACAAGCACGTCATGACCCAGACCGATTCCGCCGGCCTCGACGCCCTGAGCGACGAAGCGCTGGCCGATGTCGTCTCGAAGTTCGCAGGCGGCGCTCCCGAGACGCTCGGCGACTACAACAACATCATGATGCAGCTCGAGTCCGGTGCGGTTGACGCCGTTGTGTGCGACCTTTCGATCGCAGCTCGCCAGATGGCCGCCAAGCCCGACGTGTTCAAGCAGGTCCAGACGCTTTCTGACGAGGAGTACGCCGTTGGCTTCAAGAAGGGCAACACCCAGATGGTCGACGCCGTCAACGCCACGCTCAAAGAGATGACCGCCGATGGCACCGTCGAGAAGATCCTGAAGAACTACGAGGATCAGGCCGTGTCCATGGAGAACTGGCTAATCAAGTAGTCTTGGCTTAGCACTGGTTGGGCGCTCGCCTTATGGCGGGCGCCCCTTTTCGCGTCATGGGACGTTTGTGAAGGGAAAGGGAGCGCGTGGAATTCTCGACAATGATGTCGCTGCTCGGCAGCGGACTGGTTCTGACGGGCCAGATCTTCATAGTGACGCTGCTGGGCTCGTTGCCGCTCGGCGTGCTCATAGCCCTCGGGCGCATGAGCAAGTTCAAGCCGTTGGCGTGGTTGATGCGCGCCTACATTTCGTTCATGCGCGGTACGCCCCTCATGTTGCAGCTGATGGCGCTCATGTTCGGCCCGTACTACCTGTTCGGCATGCAATTGGGTTCCGATTGGAAGTTCTGGGCATGCGACATCGGCTTCATCCTGAACTATGCAGCCTACTTCGCCGAGATCTACCGTAGCGGTATCCAATCGATTCCGCGCGGCCAGTACGAAGCTGCCGAGGTGCTGGGCTACACGAAGGCCCAGACCTTCATGAGGATTGTGCTTCCGCAGGTTATCAAGCGGATTTTGCCCGCTATGGGCAACGAGGTGATCACGCTGGTCAAAGACACCTCGCTTGCGTTCGTGCTGGGCGTCATGGAGATGTTCACGCAGGCCAAGGCCATTGCGGCAAGCCAGGTGAGCATGCTTCCCTACATCATCGCAGCAGGCATCTATTGGGGCTTCACCATTTTGGTCGAGTTCATCTTGGCCCGTATCGAGAAGAAGCTCAATTACTATCACGATTAGGACGGATACTCCATGACGAGCGAAAACGCACTTCTTAGCCTTCAGCATGCGCGCAAGAGCTTCGGCGAGAC
Source organism: Eggerthellaceae bacterium UBA3686 (assembly GCA_002371495.1). Lineage (GTDB taxonomy): Bacteria > Actinomycetota > Coriobacteriia > Coriobacteriales > Eggerthellaceae > UBA9715. Next base: position 94,033 of record DFIX01000013.1, on the reverse strand, counting down.
GCAGGTGCTCAAAGACATCTCGCTGACCGTGAACCAGGGCGAGGTCCTGGCCATCATAGGCCCGTCGGGTGGCGGTAAATCGACGCTTCTGCGCTGCTGCACGCTGCTCGAGACCCTCGATGGCGGCGAGCTCTCGTTTGGCGATTGCGTCGTAACAGTCGACCAGGGCGGCCAGGCCATCTACCAGGGCAAGGACGCGCTGCGCCGCGCGCGCACGCACTTCGGCTTGGTGTTTCAGAACTTCAATCTGTTTCCGCACTACACGGTCATGAAGAACCTGACCGACGCACCTGTGACCGTGCAGAAGATGCCGAAGGCCGAAGCAGAGGCGAAAGCCCGCAAGCTGCTTGCGAGGATGGGCCTCGAAGGCAAGGAGAACATGGTTCCCTGCGAGCTTTCAGGCGGTCAACAGCAGCGCGTGGCCATCGCGCGCGCCCTCATGCTCGACCCCGACGTGCTGTTCTTCGACGAGCCCACCTCGGCGCTCGATCCCGAGCTGACCAAGGGCGTGCTGAAGGTCATCCGAGATTTGGCCGAAGAGCATATGACCATGGTCATCGTCACGCACGAAATGAAGTTCGCCCGCGACGTCGCCGACCACGTGATCTTCATGGACGGGGGCGTTATCGTCGAGCAAGGTCCTGCCGCTGACGTCATTGACAACCCGCAGCATGACCGTACCCGCGCCTTCCTGCTCAGCGAGGAATAGCGGGCATCGTCTTTTTTGAGGACTGCGTGTGCGGCCGAAAGGGGCAGATGCTCTTTCGCTCAGGTTCGCTCGCTATCGTCCGAATCCTTAAAGCAACCTTAAAAGAAACTCCCGAACTGTGTCGTGCTGATGACGGAAGTGGGGAAGGTTTCTTTATGCCTTCTGGCAAGTGATAAGGTGTTTTCAGCACATCAAACGTCGAAGGCGAAAAACGTTAGGAGCAGCAAGATGACCGATTCACAAAACGGCGCATTTCCGGCATCGGGCTTGCCCGAGCCGCCCTATCGCGCACACAGCAATCAGCAGCAGCCGTCGCAGGAGCTGGGCACCCAGCCCGAGCCGTATGAAGCGCCGGAACGGACGGCTGTGCAGGCTATGCCAGAAGCAGAGCAAGTCCAGGTTCCGCCGGCTGCGCCCGCAGCCGATACGAGCGGCATCGATGCACAGGGAGAAACTTTCCGTACCAGCTCGTACAGCCCCGTTCCTTCGAGCGATAACACCGAGAGCTTCGCGGCGGCACGCATGGGCGATACTGGCGCCATGCCTGCGGCCCAGATTCCGGCGGCAAGCGCTAACCCGGCGCCGTTCGAGAGCGGCTATGCTTCGCAGCCTACGAGTTCGCAACAGTATTACAGCACCCCAAATGCCGCCAGCCAGCCCGGCGGTTCCGCTGGCTACGCAGCAAGCGTCGCGTCGGGGGCCGCTGCTCAGGCGGCTACGCCCCGTGCGACGACTTCGAGCGCAAAGCCGAAGGCGAAAGGAAGCGCCGGCAAGACCTTCCTGTGCGGATTCTTGGGAGCAGCTTTGGCGTGTGGGCTTGCGTTCGGCGGAAACGCGATTCTGAATGGCGGAAACAACAACGCAGCTACTCATGCGGCGCTTATCGGCACCACTGACCAGTCGGTTATCAATGCCGTGGATGAAGGTCAGACCCTTGCCGAGGCGGTAGCCGCGAAGGCGCTGCCTTCGGTTGTCGCTGTCTACAATTACCAGAACCAGCCCTCGGGCTACGGTTACGGGTTCGGATACGGCACCAGCAACCAGTCCGGCGACTCGATGGTGCAGACGGGCATGGGCAGCGGCGTGGTCATTTCGGACGAAGGCTACATCATCACCAACTATCATGTGGTCGAGAACGCGGCCAAGCTTACGGTATCCGTCAACGGCGTCGAGCGCGATGCCACTTATGTCGGCGGCGACAATACATCTGACGTGGCGGTCATCAAGGTCGACAATACCGAGGGGCTGACCGCGGCCGACATCGGCGATTCCGACAGCCTGCGCATCGGGGAGTGGGTCATGACCGTCGGCGCGCCCCTGGGCCTCGAGTCCTCGGTAGCCACCGGCGTGGTCTCGGCTACCAACCGCTCGACCATCATGAGCTCGAACGGCGGCGAGAACGACCTGTACAGCTATTTCTACGGAAACCAGAATCCCGAGTACACCTATTATCCCAACATGATTCAGACCGACGCCGTCATCAATCCGGGTAACTCGGGCGGCGCGCTGGTAGATGCTGACGGAAAGCTCATCGGAATCAACGCCATGATCTCGTCGTATTCCGGAGACTACGCAGGCGTGGGATTCGCGATTCCCATTAACTACGCCATTCAGATAGCGCAGAACGTCATCGACGGCAAAGAACCCACCCATGCGATGATCGGCGTCTCGCTTTCGCAGGTGAACAGCCAAATCGCCCAGCAGTACAACCTTTCGGCAACTTCCGGGGCCTATATCTCGGCCATTACGCCGGGCACGGGCGCTGCCGATTCGGACTTGCAGGTGGGCGACATCATCACCAAGGTCGGTGGCAAGGCCGTTACGTCGCCGATTGATGTCACGCTCGAAGTGCGCGCACACAAGGTCGGCGATACCGTGACGCTTACCGTCAATCGCGATGGCGAAGAGAAGGATATCGACGTAACGCTTGGTTCCGACGAGAACGCCACAAAGGCTCAGGATTCGCAGAATCAGAATCAGGGCCAAGACCAAGGCCAGCAGGGCCAGCAGGGCAACGGGCGCGATAACGGCAACGGCGGAAACGGGCGCATGAACGGATTCAGCGAGGAAGACCTCCAGCGTCTCTTCGAAATGCTCAACATGTAAGGGCAAAGCGGTTCGTTCGCAAAGCATAAGCCTGATGCTCCAAGGGCCCGGCTGCGTGCCGGGCCCTTGCTGATGTACGATTGCCTTGCAGGCGTTATCTTCTTTCCCGCGCTTTTGCGGACGATCTGATTGGACTCGCAGGTTTTATGGCGAATAAAGGTTTCCCGTTAAGGCGATCATACCGTCCTGATGTGGGTAACGTCCCGCGAAAGCGCAGGTGGCAGCACGTGTTCGCTTGGCTTCGGCTTAACCTAAATGGATTATCAGGAACAGTGCCTGCAGAATCGCTCACACATGCTGCCACCTGCGCTTTCGCTTCGTCGCCGGCAAATGGGGGACAGTCCCATTTTCACATTTTGGGGTAGGGCGGGGCACGTACGTCAAGGGCCGAAATGTCGCGTTCTTCGCGCAGGCTTTGCGCATGTCGTTCGTGCGCCCTCATGTGCACGGATAGCCTAAATTCGGGTATCATGTTACAAGGTTTATAAACATGCGGGCGAGAGGATCCGAACATGGCTCAAGACTACAAGTACAAACGCGTGCTGCTGAAGCTCTCGGGCGAGGCGCTGGCAGGCGACTTGGGTTACGGAATCGACCCCAAGGTCGTCGATGAGCTGGCCGAACAGATTGGCGAAATCGTCCATGACGGCGTTCAGGTTGCTATCGTCGTCGGCGGCGGCAACATCTTCCGCGGCTTGGCCGGCTCGGCCGAGGGCATGGATCGCGCACAGGCCGACTACATCGGCATGCTGGCGACGGTCATGAACTCGTTGGCCCTGCAAGATGCCTTCGAGCGTCACGGAATGATCAGCCGCGTGCAATCGGCCATCAACATGCTGCAGGTCTCGGAGCCTTATGTGCGCCGTCGGGCGGAACGACATCTCGAGAAGGGTCGCGTGGTCATCTTGGCAGCCGGCACCGGCAACCCGTATTTCACGACGGACACCACGGCAGCGCTGCGTGCCTGCGAGCTGAACGTCGATTGCCTGATGAAGGCCACGAAGGTCGATGGCGTGTACGACAGCGACCCGAAGAAGAACCCCGATGCCAAGAAGTTCGACCGCATCACCTACATGGAAGTCCTCAACCGTGGGCTCAACGTCATGGATGCAACTGCCACGTCGCTGTGCATGGACAACAATATGCCGATGATCGTGTTCGACCTGACGGTCAAAGGCAACATCGCCCGTGCGCTGAAGGGCGAGGACGTCGGGACAGTCGTAGAGTAAAGGAACCGCTGCGGTTGCGCTAGCAGCCGCCGATCACATCAAGGGGAAGCTGGAAGGGGAGTGCTAGGATGGATATCGACGAGATTATGATGAACGCGGAGGAGCGTATGGAAAACGCCCTCGACGCCTTGCACGGAGCGTTCGGAGCGGTGCGTACGGGACGCGCGAGCTCAAAAGTGCTCGACCGCATCAAGGTCGACTACTACGGCGCCATGACGCCGATTAACCAATTGGCAGGCGTGAAGGCGCCCGACGCGCATCTGCTCGTCATCGAACCGTGGGACAAGAGCTCGCTGAAGTCCATCGAGCGCGCCATCCAGGAAAGCGACCTGGGTGTCACGCCCTCGAACGACGGCATGGTCATTCGCTTGCCGTTCCCTGAGCTGACCGAAGAGCGCCGCCGCGAGCTGGTGAAGCAGTGCAAGGGCTACGCCGAGGACGCGCGCGTTTCGGTGCGCAACGCCCGCCGCGATGCCAACACCCAGCTGGGCAAGGCCGAGAAGGAAGGCGAAATCACCGAGGACGACCAGCGCCGCGGCGAGGGCGACGTTCAGAAGCTGACCGACAAGTACATCGCCAAGATCGAGGACGCCTTCAAGGCCAAGGAAGCCGAGGTAATGGAGATCTAAACAGTTCCGCCTGCCTACGGCAGGCGGAACTGCAGCACGCTGCACGCAGCGTGCTGCGCGGCGCATCTTGGCGCTCCAAGATCTGCTCACGGCCCGAAGGAGGTTGCGCTGTCTTAGCGCTCCAAGCTCGGGTACCTGGACGCCCCTCGCTCCGTTGGCTGTTAGGCAATGGGGTATTTTGGGAAAATGTGAAAAAAGGGTCAGACC
>DFIX01000013.1:66304-89103 GCA_002371495.1 Eggerthellaceae bacterium UBA3686 | reverse complement strand
GTCAGACCCCTTTTTCACATTTTCAAGACGAACGAGTAGGTTGTTATGTTCGCTAAACCTGTGACGGAAATATACCCGAACCCGCCTGTCGGGCTCGATCCGCGCTCGCTCAACGAATCGCGCGTGCCAAAACACGTTGCCGTCATTATGGACGGTAACGGGCGTTGGGCCAAGAAACGCGCCCTTAACCGTTTGCGCGGGCACAAAGCGGGCATCGAAGCCGTGCGCGAGACCATTCGCGCGGCGAGCGATTCGGGCGTGCGGTTCCTCACCATTTACTCGTTCTCTACCGAGAACTGGAAACGCCCCGACGACGAGGTCGAGGGGCTCATGAACCTTTTTGCCAAGACGATGTTGGCCGAGGTCGACGGCCTTCACGAAGAGCATGTGAGGGTCATGACGATCGGCGATATGTCAAAGCTTCCCAACGAGACGCGCGAAGCGTTCGAGGAGGCTTGGCAAAAGACCAAGGACAACGACGGCATGACGCTCGTCGTCGCCGTCAACTACGGCTCGCGCCAAGAGATCCTGCATGCGGCCAAGGCCCTAGCGGAAGAGATGGCCCGCTGCGTCAACGAAAACGGGCAAGCGCCCGAAATTACAGAAGAGCTGTTCGAGCGCGGATTGTACACCGCCGGCATTCCCGATCCCGAGCTGCTGATCCGCACGTCGGGGGAGATGCGGGTGTCGAATTTCCTGCTGTGGCAGCTGGCCTATACCGAGTTTTACTGCACCGACGTGCTGTGGCCCGATTTCGACCGCTACGAGTTCTTGCGCGCGCTTCTCTCGTACCAGGCGCGCGACCGACGTTTCGGGGCGGTGTAGCGCATGGCTGTCCGCCACGCATCCGATGTCCGCGAGAGCGGTGATGCCAGGGACGATACCGTCCGCGAGACCGGTCGGCCTCGCTCGCTGCATGATGATTCGCTGCTGTTCGGCCGCGAAGCCCAGGGCATCGTGGGTGATGCCGAGCAAAAACACGATGCGGTTGAGGGCGATTCGCAAAGTGACGTTCCGCGTTACTGGGACGATGTGCCTGAGTCCGAGCGCGTCTGGGACGGCGACGGTTGGCGGATCCCGTCCGAGGATGAAGGCGGGGTCGACGAAACGCAGGGTGCTGCTGATGCAGATGACGGCGCGGAAGCGCTAACCGAAGACTTTTTCCATGACGAGTATCCCGATGCGCGCGAGCGTTTGCGCAGGCGGCTGGGAAAGGAGCCCGAGCCGCATGTTTCACCTGCTCCCAAGCGTACGACCAGGACCGGAGAGCCGCGGCCCGACGCCGGTCAACGCGCCCAGCGCGCGAAGGAGAAAGCATACGAGAAGACCCCCGAGCGCTTCAAGAACCCGAGCGATTTTCAGGTGCGCTTGCGCACGGGGGCGGTCTATATCGGGCTCAACATCGCTGCTGCGCTGATCAGCGACGTAACCACTATGGTGATTCTGGCGCTGACTGCGGCTGTCTGCGCTGGCGAGTTCTACTACATGCTGCGCTCCGATGCCAAGATGCCAAACGAGTTCATCGGCATAATTGCCGCAGCCGCTTACCCTGTGTGCGTGTTTTTCTTCGGCGTTATGGGCATCGTCTTTGTTACGGCGCTGCTCATGTTGGCCGTGACAGTGTGGTATGTGTATTGGCTGCGCGCACGCGTTGCCGATGTGGGCATCTGCGTTTTCGGGGCAATGTACATCGGAATGCAGCTCTCGGCCCTGCTGCTCATTCGCATGTCGATTGGCGGGCTCTGGGGTGGCGTGGTCGTGCTCGTCATCTTTGCGAGCATTTGGTTCAACGATGCCGGTGCCTACGTGTTCGGCTCGAAGTTCGGCAAGCATAAGCTGGCGCCGCGCACGTCGCCCAAGAAGAGCTGGGAGGGCTTCATCGCCGGCCTCGTCGTCTCGATGGCGTTTTGGTGCATCATGCTGGTCGTGCCGGGAGTCAACATCTCCCTGTGGCAGTGCTTGCTGTTCGGCCTAGTATGCGGTTTGACCAGCGTGCTCGGCGATTTGTGCGAGAGCCGCGTCAAACGCTCGGTCGGCTTCAAGGACTCGGGTACCATCATGCCGGGCCATGGCGGTCTGTTCGATCGCTGCGATTCGCTCATGCCCACCTCAGTCGCCGCTGCGATCCTCCTGTTCGGTTTCGGGTGCCTGCCCCTACCGTTCTAACACGTGGGTCGTATCCGCCTACATGCTGATCCCGTCGCCGCGAGAGCGGCGCGCACCGTTTTCGCGCTCGTCTTCGCGCGGGGTCGGTACCGTCCCTGGCCATGCCAGCTGCGGAATGCGCGAAAACGGCACACGCCGCTCGCATGGCTATGATGCTGTATGAACGAGGGACGGATGCCTGGCCATTTTCATGGCGCGCTAGTCAGCATGGTAAAGCCTTCAAGAAAATGAACAGGCATTGTTCTCTGTTCATTAGTTTCTGGCTTATTCCCCCTTGTTCATTAGCTCATCTGGAACCCATCCGCACTTGATGGGCGGTTTCGAGTATCATCGGAGGTGAAGGTTTTCGCTAAGGAGGCAACTGGCTTATGGCTCGCAATATCGCCGTGCTCGGCTCGACTGGTTCTATCGGCACTCAGACGCTCGACGTGGCTCGGCGCCATCCCGACAAGCTCAAGGTTGTGGCGTTGGCTGCGGGAAGGCGTGCGATCGAGGCTTTTAAGCAGGCCGAGGAGTTCGGTGTGCGCTATGTGGCGTTGGGGCAAGAGCCTTCGTCGTCGGGTGCTGAAGCGCCCGTCGTGCCGCAGGGCGTCGAGGTCGCATATGGCGCTCAGGCAGTGGCTGATTTGGTGAAGCTTCTTGAGGTCGACGTCGTGGTGAACGCCCTTGTCGGCGCTGCGGGTCTGCAGGCGAGCTACGAAACGCTGCGCGCCGGAAAGGTGCTGGCACTTGCCAATAAGGAGTCGCTCGTGGTGGGCGGCGATCTGATTATGCCGCTTGCCGCCGAAGTCGACGAGGCGCGCCGTGTTGCCGGATTGGCACCTGAGCATGGGCCGGCTGGCGCCCTCATGCCCATCGATTCCGAGCACGGCGCCATATACCAGTGCCTAATCGGCGAGTCATCGCGCGAGGTCGAACGGCTGTGGGTCACTGCGTCGGGTGGGCCTTTTCGCGGCAGGAAACGCGACGAGCTGCGCGACATAACCGCAAAGCAGGCACTTGCGCACCCAACCTGGAACATGGGGCCGAAGATTACCATCGACTCTTCGACGCTCATGAACAAGGGACTCGAAGTTATCGAGGCGCATCACCTGTTCACCATGCCCTACGACCGTATCAGCGTGGTCGTGCAGCCCCAAAGCGCTATCCATTCGATGGTCGAGTTCTCGGATGGCTCTGTCAAGGCGCACCTGGGCACGACCGATATGCGCATTCCCATCCAGTACGCGCTCAGCTACCCCGAGCGCTGGGATGCACCGGTGGAGCCTTTGGATTTCACGAAGCTCGGCAGCCTCGAGTTCGCAGCGCCCGATACCGACACTTTCCGCTGCCTGGCGCTCGCGCGCGCCGCTGGCGAGCGCGGCGGTACGCTTCCCTGCGCCATGAACGCAGCTAACGAGATTGCTGTGGCTGCGTTCCTGGCAGGTGAGGGAAGCTACCTGGGCATAGCAGAGTGCGTCGAGGCCGTCATGGATGCCCATGACGTGCAGGCCGCAGAGTCGATTGCCCAGCTGCTCGAAGTGGACGCCTGGGCACGCGCCGAAGCTCGCAAGCGTATCCGCTAACGTCTCGCACTTCAAAATAACCACCTAGCGACAGTACCCTTTTATGACGAATGGCGCAGGTCGGCCGGATAAGCCAGAATCCCCGTCTACTGACTCATACGCGACCGTGGTACCATGGTCAGCATGCAATTTGACGAGGGCGAAAAACTGGAGGGGCTGACTTCGGCGCAGGTGGCCGAGCGTGTGGCGGCGGGCAAGGTCAACGCAGCCGCGGACGTTCGCACGCGCAGCATTCCGCGCATCCTCCGCGATAACCTGTGCACGTTATTCAACTTCGTGAACATCGTGCTGGCAGCCGCCGTGTTCTGGACGGGGTCATACCAAAACCTCATGTTCATGGTCATCATTGTGGCCAACCTTGTGATTGGCATCTTCCAGGAAGTGCGCGCCAAGCTCATGGTCGATCGCATGAGCGTGCTCACGTCGACGCGCGCGCATGCGGTGCGCGACGGCGAGCAGTCAGACATTCCTATTGACCAGATCGTGCTCGACGACGTCATCGTCTTGGGGCGGGGCGATCAGGTGCCCTCGGACTGCAAAGTGATCGAAGGCGCCTGTTCGGCAAACGAAAGCCTGATTACGGGCGAATCGGACCCTATCCCCAAGCGTCTGGGCGACGAGCTCATGTCGGGCAGCTTCGTGGCTGCTGGCTCGTGCACTGCGCGGGTAACCGCGGTCGGTGCCGACAATTACGCGAACAAGCTGAACAACGACGTGCGGGATTTCAAGCGCATCGGCGGCGAGATAATGGCTTCGCTCGACTCCATCGTCAAATACGTCAGCATCGTGTTGGTGCCGCTTGGGGCGCTGCTGTTCGGCAAAGAGCTGGTCTTCAGCCCCCATGGCGATTTGACCAGCGCGATCCTGCATACCTCTGCCGCGCTTATCGGGATGATCCCACAGGGGCTGATTTTGCTCACGAGCGCCGTGCTCGCAATTAGCGTCTTTCGCCTAGCGCAGCACCGTGTGCTCGTGCAGCAGATGCACTGCGTCGAGACGCTCGCCCGCGTCGACGTCGTCTGCCTCGACAAGACCGGCACGATCACGACCGGCGAGATGGACGTCGACGAGGTCATACCGATCGAAGGCTCGTCCTACGACGAGGCGCTCCATGCGCTCAAGGCGCTCGTGGCCATCCAGGACAAGTTCTTGAACGAGACGTCGCGGGCGCTGCGCGAGTACGTGGGCGCCCTTTCCGAGCCGCTGGATTCGCCCGAGCTGGTGCGGGGCGCCGCGCGCGTCATCCCTTTCTCGTCCGAGCGAAAGTATTCGGGCGTATGCTACGGAAGCGAAGCGGGCAATTATGCGATAGGAGCCGCCGAGTTCGTGCTGAGGGGGAATAGGCGCCTGGGTGAGGTGCGCCATACCATCGAGCGCCTGGCAGGTCTGCGGCGCGTGTTGGTGCTGGCAGAAGTGCAGGATTTCGACGAGCACGACGCCATCGTGGGACAGGCGCGTCCGCTCGCGCTCGTGTTCGTGAAGGACCGCATACGGTCTTCGGCTCGAGACACGTTGGAATTCTTCCATGACCAGGGCGTGCGCGTGAATGTCATCAGCGGTGATGCGGCTGCCACCGTGAGCCGTGTGGCCAAGGCGGCAGGCGTTTACGGGGCTGACAGGTCAATCGACATGAGCAGTGTGGAAAGCGAAGAAGAACTCGAGCGCGCCGCGCGGGATTGCCGCGTGTTTGGGCGGGTCACGCCCAAGCAGAAGGAGCGCCTCGTCAGCGCGTTGCAGAACCAGGGACATACGGTTGCCATGGTGGGCGACGGCGTGAACGACGTCCTGGCCCTGCATGCGAGCAACTGCTCGGTTGCCATGGGCTCTGGCACGGATGCCGCGCGCTCGATTGCCCAGGTTGTGCTCCTCGACGACGATTTCGCGTCGCTGCCCGATGTCGTGGCCGAAGGGCGCCGCTCGATCAACAACCTGCAGCGCTCGGCTGTGCTGTACCTGACCAAGACAATCTACTCTGCGGCGCTCGCGGTGTTGTTCGTGCCTTTGACCTTCTATGATTTCCCGTTTTCGCCCGTGCAGCTAACGGTCGTGAGCTTCTTCACCATCGGTCTGCCTTCGTTTGTTCTGGCGCTCGAGCCCAACCGCAACCGCGTCCGTGGCAAGTTTCTGCGAAATGTCGCTACGCGCTCGGCGCCCGGGGCAGTGGCGGTGTTCGTTGCGATCTTGGCGGCGGTGGCCATAAGCGTGGGGCTGGGGCTGACGCAAGGGGAGTTCCAGACCATATGCGTTATTGCCGCGGCCGTCATCTGCATGAACGTGGTTGTGCGACAATCGCAGCCTTTGAACCTCATCAATTCCATCTTGGTCAGTGCGTGCATCGTCGGCCTGTTCGTCAGTTTCACCGCGGCATCGTCGTTCCTGATGCTGACCAGTCTCAGCGGGCAGCTTGTCGCGGTGGTCGTTGGCATCTCGGTTGTGGTCTCGGTCGCGTTCAACCTGGTTTACGGTCGCATCATCCGCAGGCAGAAGGCCTACCTCGACAAACTCGAGGCTGCCCAGGCGCTCGAACGCGAGCTCTAAGTGGCTTAAAAAGCGGGGGCGGACCAGAAGTGTATGTCCCCTTCGGTTCGGGTATGGATGGCTATTTCTGGGGTGCGAGGGTGCGGTGCTCGCGGACGTAGTCGAGGAAGGCGCAAGCCTCCTTGTCGGAAGCACGGGCGGCGAGGATGAAGGCAACTGCGATTCTTGGGTCGTCGATCTCGAGCCAATGCAGGTCGGCGCGCGAACGCAAGCGCGGATCGTTGATCATTGCAGGGGTGGTCATCAGCACGCCATCGTGAAAATCCGACATGAACATGCCGGTCGGAGTGTTGTCGGCGGGCTGCAGATGCCGCAGGCGCGCAGAAAGCCCGTTGCGCTCGCAATAATCGGCCCACGAGGCCACCGTGTACTCGTGGGTGCCTCCTCGCGTCATTATGACGGGGATGTCCAGGAGGTCCTCGAGCAAAACCTCCTCTTTTCCCGCAACGTGCTGGTTTCCTTCTTGGTACCAGATGACGGGAGGTTCTGTGATGATATGCACGGTGTGCACGCCGAGTGCAGCGAGGTCACGGCAATGTTCCTGTCTCGGTCCGCACCATACGTCCAGGACAACGTCTGATTCGCCTTCGAGTAAGGATTCGATGGGGCGCCTCTGGCTCAGGCGCATGTAGCGCACGGTGTTGTTCGGATGCGATGTCTGGAATGCGCCGGCCATCGAATACAGAGACGTCATAGCGTTGTTTTGCCAGAGCTCCTGGATACGTATGTCGTGCGTGCTCTGGCGCCCGATTGCCCGGCAGCGCTCGAGCGTTGTTTGGAAGCTCGTATCGAGGTAGGACATCTCCTCGAAGAAGTACTTGCCCGCCTGCGAGAGGACGGGTCGGTTCTTTCCGTGCTTGCGTCGGTCTATGAGCTCGACTCCTACTTCGCGCTCGAGATTGGCCATGTGCTTGCTGAGGTTGGGCTGCGTGATGTGCAGCTCGGCGGCCGCGCGGCTGAAGTTGAGATGCCGCGCGAATACGAGGAATTCTTTGATGACTTCGGTCCGCATTGGGCCTCCATTCGCTGATGATGCTTACACATTATAACAATATGGAATAATAAAGAAGATAAGGAGCACGCTATCATGCAGAAACGATAGGTACGAATTGCACAAAACTAGGTGATACTACGGTAAGTCGAAGGGTTGGGGGGTACGCACAGACTCCAAGACGTGTAGTTTTCCGATCCTCGTTTACCCAGCTTGCGCGCCCGCGTGAAGGGATCGACGGATTGTTGGGCTTTCTGGGAGCCTGCCAATCCGTCGAGGGCAGCCCATCCGCGGGCGCAAGTGTTCTGTAATTCCATCAGCGCATATATTGTTTAAGTTCTTCAACCTCAGCGCTGACATCGCAATCTGTTCTGCAGGATGAATCGCAAGAATCGTCCTACCGATTCGTCTATGCAAGCGGTGGTTTAGCGTAGTGATTCTTGCCGCGCCTATGCTGGCTGCCAGTCGACCAGGCAAGCGTCGAGGCGCGCCTCGATTTGGGCGCGGTCCATCCCGCGGCCGATGAAAACGAGCTTGGTAAGGCGGTCGCCGCACGCATCGTCCCATCGTTCGCGAATGCTCGGGTTCGATTCAAACATCTGCTGGCGTTCGGGTTCGGGCAGCGATGCCGCGAACGGCCCGTTGTCGACGAACGATCGCTGCGCACCGGCTTGCTCGAGAATGAAGCAGGTATCGGGGTACTGGTCGACCCAGGCGAGGCCCTTTGTGCGGATGACATCGTTTGGCCAGTTCGTCGCGAAATCGGTGAACGCTTCGACGCCGAAGGGCTTGCGCCTTTCGTATACGAAGGACGAGATGCCGTATTCGAGCACCTCGGGGTCTTCGTGTTCTTCGGGGTGCGCCAGCATCTCGAGCCAGGCAGCTGAACGATAGGCCGCATCGAAGTCGAAGCGGCCGGTGCCGAAGACCTCGTCGAGCGGCACGGCTCCTTGTGAGGCTTCGACGATGATCGCGTCTTTTTGCAGGCTGCGCACGATGGCGCGCACTTCGGCTACCTGCTCGGCAGATACGAGATCGACCTTGTTCAGCACGACTGTGGTGCAGAATTCGAGCTGCTGTACGAGCAGGCTCTCGACGTCGTCTTCGTCGATGGTGGGCGAGAGCAGGCGCTGCCCGCCGTCGAACTCGTCGAGCATGCGTGCGCAGTCGACGACCGCGACGATGTTGTCGAGCCGCATGAGCGGCGCCTCCTGCGCGCCGCCGTCGGGCTGGCCGCAGAATTGCGAGATAGTGTAGGCGATGGGCATGGGCTCGCAGATGCCGGACGCCTCGATGACGATGCAGTCGTAATCACCGGATGCGGCCAGGTCGGAAAGCTGCTTGGCAAGGTCGTCCGAGAGCGTGCAGCAGATGCAGCCGTTCGTCAGCGGGATGACGCTGTCGGGTTGCGAGACGCCGCCGTCGCGGATGAGGTCGGCGTCGATGTTGACCTCGCCGATATCGTTGACGATTACCGCGGCTCGCAGATTGCGGTCGTTGCCGAGCACGTGGTTAAGCAGGGTCGTTTTTCCCGCGCCAAGATATCCGGTAATCAATACGATGCTCACCGGTTTGTTTGCAGCCGTCATGGGTACCTCCGTATGTGTTGTCGATGAATCGTGTGTAAGTATAGTCCTTTAACCTTGCTCGTCGAGCAAGTTGCGCACGGCGTCGAGGAACACCTGCGCTTGCCGAGTCGGGAGCGTCTTGCGCCATACCAGCCCGTGCCGGGATTCGATGCGCGGCTCGAGCGGCACGAACACAAGGTCGGTCGTTGCGCTCGAATGCGGGGGAACAAGCAATCCGTCATATGCGAACGCGACGCCGAACCCGGCTCTGATGAGCCACTTCGCGTTCATGCCGAGACTGTAGGTGGCAACGACATCCACCTTCTCGGCATGGTCTCCGAGCCAATCGTGCAGAGGGCCCACTTTCGTTCCCTGCCGAGACGTGATCAGCTGCCTCCCGAGCACGTCTGACAGCTTGATGCAAGGCAGGCTTGCAAGCGGGTCGTCGCGCCTGACCACAAGACCCCACACGTCGTTGTCGGGCAGGTCTAGGACATTCATGTTTACATGCGGTTGCACTTCGCATTCGAGCAGGAAGTCGTATTGGCCGCGTACGAGCCCGTCCATGAGGTCGGCGGTCGTGCCGCTGTATAGTTGGAAGTCGATTTCCGGGTACTCGCTTCGAACTTGCATCATGGCCTGAGCTACAAGGCCCATGGCTTTCGTTTCGCCTGCCGCGATGTGCACGCTGCCCGATACGGTCTTGGCGGGAAGCTTGATATCGGTCTCGGCTTTCTCGGCGAGCTCGACTATCGAGGTTGCGTACGTTACGAGCATCGAGCCGTGTTCGGTTAGCTCGATGCCGGCGTGCCCGCGGGTATAGAGAGTGCGACCGAGTTCCTTTTCGAGGTCTGCAAGCTGGCGAGAGAGCGTCGGCTGAGTGACGTGTAACCGTTTGGCCGCATTGGTGATGTTGCCTTCCTGCGCTACCGCCAGGAAATACTTGAGCGTTCGCAGTTCCATAAGTACTCCGTTCGAAACACTTTATAAACCATGCTAGATAAGCATGAAACAAATTACATTATAGGTATTGGCTATAAACACGCAACATCCGTATGCTTGTTCGCAAGGTTTCAAACAGGACGAGTAGAGGGAGGGAAACCGATGTCGTTACTCGACAAGAGCATTAAGCGTCGTGATTTCCTACGCGCGAGCGCAGGCGCGGCAGCAGCGGCTGCGGCATTCAGCGTAGCCAGTATGCCCAAGGCGCAAGCTGACGAGGGTCACGAGGGCTACGATGCGGTTGCGCACGACGCCGAGGTCGTAGACGGCGCAGGGGAGTGGGTCCCGATTCACTGCCATCAGAACTGCAACCAAATGTGCCTGAACATGGGCTACGTCGTGGATGGCGTGGTCGTGCGCCAGAAGACCGATGATTGGCATGAGGACAGCTTCGACTGCCCGCAGCAGCGCAGCTGCTTGCGCGGCCGTTCGCTGCGCCAGCAGGTCTACAACGCCGACCGCATCAAATACCCGATGAAGCGCAAGAGCTGGCAGCCGGGCGGCGGCGAGAACGCCCACGGCGAGTTGCGGGGAAAAGACGAGTGGGAGCGTATAACCTGGGATGAGGCGCTGACTTACGTTACTGACGAGCTGAAGCGCGTCTACAAGGAATACGGCGAGACGGCCGTTGTCGTAAACGGCTGGCGCTGGGCCCCCGGCACGGCGATGTTCCCGCACATCGGCGGTGCAATCTACAACACCGAGACCGAGAGCTTCGGCAACTGGGCGTTTCAGACCGAGGCGCTCGGCATGTACAGCTGGGGCGATCATCCCGACATCATGATGGCGCCCGACAAGTACGACCTGCCGAATGCCGACACCATCGTGCTGTACGGATGCAACCCGGCATGGGCGACGCATTCCAGCATGTACTGGCTGAAGAACGCCAAGGAGGCAGGAGTCGAGTTCGTGTTCGTCGGCCCGGACTACAACGTCACGGCCTCGACGCTCGAGTGCCGCTGGATCCGCGTGCGTCCCGGCACCGACACGGCCTTCCTCCTGGGCGTCATCTACGAGATGATTCGACTCGACGAGGAGCAGGGCGACATCATCGACTGGGACTTCCTGAAAGAGCGCACGGTGGGCTTCACGCCCGAAACCATGCCGGAAGACGCCAAGACCGACGAGAACTACCGCGACTACATCTTGGGCAAGTACGACGGCACTCCCAAGACCCCCGAGTGGGCGAGCGAGATCTGCGGCACGCCGGTCGAGGACATCACCTGGTATGCGCAGATGTGCGGAAAGAACAACAAGGTCATCCTGCTGCACAGCTACGCTGCGAGCCGCTACCTCGGCGCCGAGAACCTCAGCCAGGCGTTCATGACGGTCGGAGCCCTTGGCGGCCACTACGGAAAGTCGGGCCACGGCTGCGCGGCCATATACACGTGGGATGCGGGCGATTCGGGCTACCGCCTGATCCAGCATGCAGGCGGAGATTACGGCTATATCGACGCTTTGGCAGCAGCGCCCGCAAAACCCAACATCTGCATCGAGGGCAATTCCTGGTGGAGCTCGCTTGACGAGGGCAAGTACATCTCGACGTCCGAGGGTCCCTACGACGCCGGCTCGTCGCCTGAGGACGACCCGACCAAGCTGCGCGCCAACACGCCGACCTATCATGCGGCCAAGGAGATGCCCGTCAACCCGCGCATCCTCTTCGCCACGTGCAGCAACTTCATGCAGACGCGCGGCAACCTCAGCACGGCTATCAAGGTCATGCGCGCGGCAGACGCCTGCTTCAGCTTCGAGATCAAGCTCTCGCTGACAGCGCAGTTCGCCGACATCATCATGCCCGTGTGCACCCACTGGGAGGGCAACGACGACGAGTCCTGGGGCGAGCTCTCGTGGCCGAGCGCGTTCGGCGACGGCAACGGCCAGAAGCAGCGCAAGGACGCTCTGCTTGCTTGGAAGCCGCTCGTCAAGCCCATGTACGAGGCGCGTGAAGAGAAGGCAGTGTGTCGCGAGATCATGCAGCGCATGGGCGCCGACCCCGATGCTGCCTACCCCAAGAGCAACTATGACCAGTGGCTCGGCTATTTCCTGGGCATGCGCGTGCTTTCCGAAGACGCCAAGACCTGGGAGCCGGTCATCACCTGGACCAAGGAAGACCAGCAGAAGTACCACAACACGACGTATCCCGTGCAGAAGGGCAAGGTCGGCTTCGACGAGTTCATGGCCAACGGCTCCTACGTCGTCGAGCGCAAGCAGGGCGATGCGCGCAACTATGTGGGTTACCTCAACGACAAGCTCGGCATCGGCGAGGACGGCAAGACCGCGGTCGTTGCCGACACGGCCTGGCCGCGCCCGTCGATGAGCGGCAAACTCGAGATCTATTGCCAGTTCAAAGCCGATAACGTCAACAAGATTGGGCTGAACGACGAGCCCATAAAGCCCTACGCGAACTACTTCGTACCGCGCCGCGGCTACCAGGAGACCTTCGTCGACGGCAAAATCGGCGGCGAGCGCGCCGCTTATCCGCTGCAGGCCTACACGCCGCATTACATGCGCCGCGCACACACCTGCTACGACAACATGCCCTGGACCCAGGAGGCGTTCCGCAACCCGGTCTTCATGAACGCCCAGGATGCGGCTGACCGTGGGATCAAGGCGGGCGACACCGTTATGTGCTTCAACGACTTCGGCAAGATGCTGCGCAAGGCTCAGCCGCTTCAGTCGATGATGCCGGGCAGCGTGGCCATTCCTCATGGCGTGCATTCGGTCTTCGACGAATCGGGTGACGAGATTATCGACCGCGGTGGTTCCGAGCAAATGCTTTCCGACGGCATGCAGTCGAACTACTTCCCGCAGGTCGACGGCTACAACAGCCTGCTCATCGATATCAAGAAATACGATGGGCCAGCTTTGGAAGAGGATTTCGAGCGCGGGCCGTTCCTGGCAAGCGGGGTCGATGCGGCTGACACGCCCGCGTACTTCGCCGATCCTGCCGTCATGTACGCCGAGAAGAACTAAGAGGGGGGATTGAAGATGACTTTGGGTTTTTACGTCGACATGACGCGCTGCATCGGCTGCCGCACGTGCCAGGTAGCTTGCAAGGACCGCCACGACCTGCATGAAGCCGGTCCGCGCCCGCGCCGCGTCGACACCTTCGAGTGCGGCGCATACCCTGACGCCGCGATGTTTCATCACGTTATGAGCTGCAACCATTGTGACGATCCGGCGTGCGTCAAGGGGTGCCCGACGGCCGCGCTGCACAAGGACGAAGAGGGAATCGTCGTCCATGATGACTCCAAGTGCGTCGTCTGCCGTAACTGCATGAGCGTCTGCCCTTATGGCGCACCGCAGTATGACGAAGTCGCGAAGATGATTGTGAAGTGCGATTCATGCAAGGACCTGCGCGCAGCAGGCAAACCGCCCGTGTGCGTCGCCGCCTGCCCCATGCGGGCCATCGATTTCGGCGAGATGGACGAGCTGCGTGCCAAGTACGGCGACGGCTTGGTCAACGAGCTGCCGTACTTACCGACCGCCAGCTGGACGCACCCCAACGTGCTGTACAAACCCAGCACTGCCGCTCAGCGGAATGACTTTGTGAAAGTGGTGCTGTAGGGCGGTTTGCTCCGAGGATGCTAGGGGCGCTCCCGCCGCGGTTCTGCGGATAGGGGCGCGCTCCGGCTTGGCTTCGGCTAAACCTAAGTGGATGAACAGGAACAGTGCCTGCAGAATCGCCGGAGTCACGCCACCGACCACAGCGCCGCTTCGGTAACGATGGCCGTGAACGGATGCGTTCGGAAAAGATAAACGTGGAGATGATGATGGAGAACAACGAACGTGCGCAAGAAGCTTTGCAGCTTGAGGCGCTGCTTGTGAGCCGAGCGTACTTGTACGGGTTGTTTCACAAGCTGTTGGGTGGAGCGCCCGACGACGAGCTGCTCGACTGCCTGTTCGCGCAAATGACGTTTGATGCCTTGGAAGAGTTTGGCGAAGCGAGCGCACAGCTGCAGGCGTTCACGGCTTTGCTCGCGGCAAAGCGTCACGAGCGGGCCGATGACCCCTCTGGTTTTGCGAGCCGCGCTCATGACGAGTACACGCGCGTGCTCATCGGGCCAGGTGCCTTGCCGGCGAGCCCATACGAGTCGCCCTACACGGGTGTCCACGACATGGCTACGTTCCAGGCCGATACGCTCGAAGTGCGCAGGCTCTACCATGCCGCTGGGCTCATGGTTCGCCGCGAGCAGGCGGTGCCGGACGATCACGTGGCGCTTCTGTGCGCGTTCGCCCACAAGATGTCGACTCGCGCTCTGGACGCGCTTCGCCTAGGCGACTTCGCGGCATTGGCAGATGCGCTGCGAGGGCAAGGTCTGTTTGTCGAGGCGCACCTTTCTGGTTGGCTGCCGGTATATGCGCAAAGCGTCCGAAATTCCAAGGCGGGCGCCCAGGCTGTGCTGTACCCGCAGCTGCTCGAGGCCCTTGGCGCGATCGCTGCTGCCGATGCGGTCTTTCTGGCGGAATCAGCCTTCTGGGCCGAGTCTCAGTCCGAAGGGCTCGAGGACGTCGGGCGCAATCGAGCTGATGCAGGCTGCAAGGTTGCTGCTTCTGCAGAGCTCCGGCAGGCTCAGGCTGCGCTGGATGCGCTTGAGAGCCTGCATCCGTTCGGCATACAGGACAACGAGCTCGTCGAGCTCCGAATGCAGCCAGAAGGCTAGGTCGTAAGCTAGCTTCCCCTACGTCGAAACGAAGGAAACTCAGCCGCGCAAGCGGCAGAATGGAGAAAACGATGATCTCTGAATTCCCACTGCTGGTCTTCACCGTGCTGACCGGCATTGCGGCAGGCGCATATGTTGGCGCCGCCTTGTTCCCCAAGAAAGCGAAGGACGCTCGTCCTTGGTTGTTCCCGCTGGTTGCGCTCATACTTATCGGCGTTGGCGGCATAGCGGCCATGGGTCACCTGGGACGTCCGGCCATGATGCTCAACGTGCTGAACAACCCCACCTCCTCGCTGACGATGGAAGGCGCGACGGCTGGCTTGCTGGCTGTGGTGGCAATTGTCGATTTAGCGCTTGCCGCTTCGAAGAAGCAGGCTAACCGCGCCGTGCGCATCGTGGGCGCTGTGGTCGGCATCGCCTGCATGTGCGTGGTCACGTCGGCGTACGTGACGAGCTACGGCAACCCCGCCTGGACCGCCGCCACCACGTGGCCGCTGTTCTTCCTGGGCGATTTGGCTGCAGGCATTGCGTTCTGGATGACGTTCGCCGACATGCCCAACAAACCGCTTGCGACCGTCGTTGCGGTTGTGGCCTTGCTCTTCGGTATCGTCCTGATCTGGCAGGCTGTCACGTTCTCTGGCCTGGGCCTGGGCTTTGGGTGGCTCGTGTTTGGCGCCGTCATGGCTATCGCTGCCGCAGTCGGGGCGTATGCCACCGCTTCCACGAAGCTCTGGAACACCGCCGCAAAGGTCGTGTTTGTTCTGGCCGTAATCGCCCTCATTGCATCGCGTTACGGCTTCTACCTGGTAAGCATTATCTAATCGAGGCAAAGTGGAAGCAAAGGGGATACTCCTCTTTGCTTCCCTTAAAAGCGCTCGAAGCTCAGCTGATTTCCCAATGGAAGCCGGCTGAGCTTCTTCGCGTAGAATAGCAGCAAAAACAAAGGCAACAATTAGCAGCGAAATGGAGCACGTTATGGCGAAAAGCAATTACGAAGACGGCGCTGAGCTGACCCAAGAGCAGATTGATTACTTCGTGGCGCAGATGGATTCGGGCGCCGAGGTCGAGGCGGGCTCCGAGTTGCATCGGCTCATGACGGCCGCCTCAGAGCGCGCGATGCGCATCACCTCGCGCATGAACGCGGAGTTCAACAGCCTGTCGGACACGCGTGCGCAGCTCGAGCGCCTGTTCAACAGGCCGCTTCCCGAAGGGGTGGGGCTGTTTCCGCCGTTTACGACCGATTGCGGGCTCAACACGCACCTGGGCGAAGGAGTGTTCATCAACGCGGGATGCCGTTTCCAGGACCAGGGCGGCATCACGATCGGCGATCGCGCTCTCATCGGGCACAACTGCGTTATCGCGACGCTCAACCACAACATGGACCCTGCCAAGAGGGCAAATCTGCTTCCCGCACCCGTGCGCATCGGAGCTGATGCGTGGCTCGGGTCGAACGTCACGGTGCTTCCAGGCGTGACCATTGGCGAGGGTGCCGTCGTAGCGGCTGGAGCTGTGGTTACGAAAGACGTTGCGCCTCGGACGGTTGTGGGAGGCGTTCCAGCCAAGGTGATCAAGCAGCTGTAGGCGAGACGCTTGCCCGACGCTTACCCAGGGTAAGCGTCTCATTTTCGGAGCGGATTGAAGTGCGACTCGGATAGCGCGCGTGGTCGCGAACACTTCGCCCCAGGGGCAATCTGTTCGCGGTGAGCATATCGTGACGGAGGCAATGCTTGCGATTGCAAAAGAACGGGTCTCGTTCGCCAAGGTAGCGGACGAGACCCGTTGCGGTTCATGGCGCAAGCGGCATTTACTCGCGCAGCTGGCTAACCAGGTTGTCGGTCTCGCGGGCGATGCGCATCTCCTCGTCGGTCGTGACGACGCAGATCTTGATGGGGGAGTCGTCGATGCTGATGATGCGGTTCATGCCGATCTGGCCGGTAACGTCGTTGCGCTCCTTGTCCAGAATCATGCCCATGTGCGCCAGGCCCGCGAAGATGCGCTCGCGCAGGTCGGCCGAGTTCTCGCCGATGCCAGCCGTCATGACCACGGCGTCGGTGCGCGTCATGGAGGCGTAATAGCTTCCGATGGCCTTCTGCACGCGGTACACGTACATGTCTATGGCCAGGTTTGCACGCTCGTCGCCCTTGTTGGCGGCATCCAGCACGTCGCGCATGTCGCCCGAAGTGCCAGAAATGCCCAGGATGCCGCTCTCGCGATTGAGGATCGAGTCCATCTCGTCGAAGGTCTTGCCCTCCTCGCGCATGATGTAGGTGATGATAGCCGGATCGATGTTGCCCGAGCGCGTTCCCATCATGAGTCCCTCGAGCGGGGTGAAGCCCATGGTCGTGTCAATCGACTTGCCGTGATTGACGGCCGTGATGGAGCCGCCGTTGCCCAGATGGCAGGTAATCAGGCCCAAGTCGCGAAGCGGGCGTCCCAGCAGGTTAGCCGCCTGCTGCGCAGCGTAGCGATGGCTCGTGCCGTGTGCGCCGTAGCGGCGGATGTGGTACTTCTCGTAGTAGCGCATGGGTAGCGGGTACATGTAGGCCTTTGGCGGCATGGTCGTGTGGAAGGCCGTGTCGAAGACGGCGACCTGCGGCGTGTTGGGCATGAGTTTGCGCAACATGTCGATGCAGGCGTCGGCCGCAGGGTTGTGAAGCGGTGCCAGCTCTTCGCATTTGTCAAGGTTGGCACGGGCTTCGTCGTCGATGATGGCCGCTTTGGTGAAGTACTCGCCGCCGGCTACGATACGGTTGCCGATGGCGTCGATCTGGCCGAGGCCGCTGATGGGCGATTCGGGGTCGTCGGTCATGACGTCGAGCAGCTTGCGCAGGCACTGTGCAACCGTCATGTCGGCCACGTTGTACTTGACCTTCTGGAAATCGGGCGCGAACGACACGCTCATGTACGCTTCGTCGGTGCCCACCTTCTCGGCCAGGCATTTCATGCGGGCATCTTTGCCCTCGGTTTCGATGAGCTGCGATTTCAGGCTCGATGAGCCTGCGTTGACGACGAGAACGAGCATGCGGTTACCTCCCTGTAGTTGCGATGCATTCCATTATAGTGCCACAGGGAGCTTTGGTGCCTGACGGATGAACGGGGACGGAGGCTCGTTCATTATCTCGGTTCATTATCTTGGCGAATCAGTCGTCGTGGTAAACGCCTTCGGGAAAACGAACGGACCTTCGTTCCCGTTCATCGTCCAGCACGGCTGTATCAGTCGAAGAGCACCATGCCGACGAAGCGGACGCGCCCGTTTTGGAAGGAGTAGTCGAGACCCGCCTTTTTGCAGGTCGAGCCGACGGCAACCCCGTGTGCCGAAAGCGAGAGGCGCTGCTCGGCAGGTTTGCGGCACGGGGCGTCGGGGTAGGTGCACGTACCGCATACGTCGCAGCCGCCCGTCGAGAACTCGAGCACGCCCGTCTGCGTCGCGCGCAGCTCGTTGGCAAGCTGGTCGAGCTTTTCGTTATGGAGGTCGCGCGTCTCGGCGAGCGCTTCCCAATCCTCGTAGTAGTCGATGTTGTCGCGAATCGTCTGCACGAGCACGCCGGCGCGCTTGGTCCTGATGTTGGGCTGAAGTTCGTCGAACGTGCCGGCGGCCGGCGGACAGGTCCAGCACGAGCCGTACTTGCGGCACGCTTGGGCGTTGCAGCCTTCGCGAAGCTCCTTGCTGGTAATGACGTCCGCGGCGTCTATCAGCGCGTATTCGCTGAAGCCAATCGATTCGGCGATTTCCTCGATGCTTGGCATGGCATGCCCCTATCCTCTGATTGCGGTTGATTAGTTATGCCAGATGCGGGTGGCGTCAATGTCGGCGAGGGAGGTGGCGCCCGTCATTCGCATGGTGTCAGCCAGCTCGGCTCGGACTTTCGCCACAAGTGCCGCCACTCCTTCGGCCTGCCCGCCGTAGACGGCCGTTACGAATGGACGCGCCATGATGACGGCGCGCGCACCGAGGGCAAGCGCCCTGAACACGTCGAGCCCCGACCTGATGCCGCCGTCGACGAGCACCACCAGGTCGCCGCCGACTTCGCGCGCTATTGCAGGCAGAACCTCGGCCGTTGCGGGCGTGCCGTCGAGCACCCGACCACCATGGTTCGAGACCACGATGCCCGCGGCGCCGGCTTCGGCGGCTTTCAACGCCGCACGCGGCGTCATGATGCCCTTGACGATGAAGGGCACGCCTGCCGCCTCCGCAATGCGCCGCAGCTCGTCGACCGACTTGCTGCCGGCCGGGGGCTGGCGGTTCTGCAGGAAGGGGAGTCCTGCTGCATCGACGTCCATCGCGACGGCGAACGCTCCGCATTCGCGCGCGAGCTGCATCTTCTGTTCGACCGTGCGCACGTCCCACGGCTTGACGGTGGGGACTCCTTTGCCGCCTGCGCGGCCGATGGCAGCCGTTCCGGCCTCGAGCACCGTCGGGTCGACGCCGTCGCCCACGAACGCGGCGATGCCGGCCTCGGCGCAGGCCGGAACCAGGATGTCGTTGTATTCTGCGTCTGTGTAGCGCTCGCCGTAATGCAGCTTGACCGCGCCGACGGGCCCTGCGAAGACTGGCAGCGCAAACGTGTTGCCGAAGAGCCGAAGCTCGGTGCTCACGGGTTCGTTTGCGTTGAGCGTATCCATGTTGACGCGGATGTCTTGCCATGCCCCGTAATTGCGTATGGCTACGTCACCGCGCCCTTTGGCACCTGGTCCGGGGATGGTGTTCTTGCAAGCGCGCCCATCGCATACAGGGCATGCCTTGCAGGGCCCCATGTTGCCGCGCGCTCCGTTGAGCGTTTCCTGCCAATCCATAGCGCTTCCTTCCTCATTGCTTGGTTGGCTAAAAGTATCGCATTGCTTGTTGCCGCTTCGGGGTGCGCAACTCTCGAACTCGGGCAAAGGGAGTTATACGGCAACGAATCGCCGCTTGCGGAGGACTTGCGAAGATGAGCGCTGGCGCTCGTTGATTTGGGCGCGGGGCGGCTTATTCTTCCAACAGTCGCTCGAGGA
Source organism: Eggerthellaceae bacterium UBA3686 (assembly GCA_002371495.1). Lineage (GTDB taxonomy): Bacteria > Actinomycetota > Coriobacteriia > Coriobacteriales > Eggerthellaceae > UBA9715. The sequence goes on along the minus strand of DFIX01000013.1, from coordinate 69,617 downwards.
TGCCGGATTCGTCGCCATAGCGCAGCGCGCGCACGCTGTTGTGGTCGAACTTGAAGTCCTTTACAGCCAAAATGGTACAGGGCGCATCGGCGTGTTTGAGGAACAGCGCGTCATGGCCGGCGCACAGGCCGATCACCACATTGAGGTCGGTCTCTTCTTCGTTTAGAAGCTGCGCCTGGTAAATGGGGTTGCACAGCACCGCGTCGGCTCCGCGCTCGTCAAATGGGACTGCCAGGTCCCCAAACGTTATGCACCCGGCTTTGCAGATGGCTCCCACGACCTCGAAACCGCGCTTGCGCATAACACGAGTGGCCGCGCGCGCCTCGGCGGCGAGGCTGATGCAGGCTGCGATTCCGATCTTCTTGGCGCCGATCCCTTCGGCGAAGAGTATCGTCTCTTCAAGATGGCTGAGTTTTTGGCGGTGCCCGACGTGGGCCGAATGCGCGGCGCTCTGTATGATGCGGCGGTTCTGGTCTTCGTCGAGCAGGGCCTTTAGCTGCGCGTTTTCTTCGAGGCTGAAACCGTTGGTCGGGCAGAACGCCGGACGCTGTCCGTCGACCTGTTCACATGTGTTAAGCCCGCAATCGACGCATGTCGGATTGATGCTCGTCATGGTGCCCTCCTAGACGTTTGCTGTCATTGCCTTCAATTTATCGATGAGCTTGCGGTAAATGCGCTCGCGGATCCACGGTTCGGTGGATAGCGCAATAGCGTCCTCCATAGGCACCCAGCGCACGCCGCTGTTCTCGTCTGGCTTTACGCGTATGGGCTCTTCGGGATCGGCGATGGCCAGGTACGTGACGTTGAGGTGCAAGTGCGAGCTGACGAATTTACCGCGCTTTTCGTGGCCGTTTACGGTCAAGACCTCGATTGAGTAGATGTTGCCGGGGCCACATGGCACGATGTGCGCGCCCTCGACGCCCGTCTCCTCGCTGAGTTCGCGCAGCGCTACGGCTTGCAGATCGCGCTCGCCGTCGGCGTGCCCGCCGATCCAGCTCCAGGAATCGTAGATGTTGTGGTATACGAGCAACGTCTGCGCGCGCGTAGGATCGACCACCCATATCGAGCAGGCCATGTGCGCTTGCGCGTTGCGCTCGAAGCAGCCAGGGTCCTCGGCCAGCGCGCGCAGGATGACCTGCTTGTCTGCGGTTTCCTGCTCGTTGAACGGCTCGAACTGCGTTATTGCGTCGCGCAACTGTTGCGCTTTGCGGGCCTTCTCGGATGTCGGTGCCACCATGCCTCCTGGGTCGCGATGTATGCAAGGCCCATTGTAACAAGGAGGGAAGCGTTAGATGAGTCACCATACCTGGTAAGGTGACTCATCCATCTAGAGCGGCTTGTCGGAAAGCGCGCGATGCACTTTGCCCGTGCCGAGCGAGATCACGCGCACCTCGTCGCCGGCGCGGACGACGCCGGGTTCGACGACCCAGCCGAAGATGCCCTCACGTGGGAAGATGCAGTCGCCGGCCAGGTAGTAGATGGCGCAGCGCGTGTGGCAGATTTTGCCGATCTGCGAAACCTCGACCGTGGCCGTGCCGACCTTGAGGCGCGTGCCGAGCGGCATGCCCTTGATGTTGATGCCTTCGGTCGTGATGTTCTCGGCGAAGTCACCATGCCCGACGTCGAGTCCGCAGTCGCGCGCGACCTGGATGGATTCCTCGGCAAGGAACGATACTTGGCGATGCCAGTCACCCGCATGCGCGTCCCCGGCAACGCCGAAATCCGACAGCAGCTCTATCTGGCCCGACTCGGTCGGAGCCTTGCGCGTTCCCTTGCGAGCCGACGTGTTCACCGACAAAACCGTGCCCACATCGCCCTCTTTGGGTGCGGGACCCTGGTCCGAGACCATCAACGGGTTGTCGATTCCCAGGTCTTCAGCCAGGGCTTTCGCAGTCGTGTTCTCTTTGATTTCGGGATTGATCTTTGCGCAATCGGCGCGCTCGTCGCTCATCCGTTGCACCTTTCTAGTTGGCGACGCAACGGCTGCCACCTCGTCGCGCCCGGTGCAAGGATATGTTCTCGCGCTCCGCTGCACGACGGATACGCCCGAAGGCACGCGAGTAGTACTTGGCAAAGGATATTATAGCAGGCCGCGAATCAATATGAAGGAAAAAGATGGGAATGGGCTGAACGTCCATCCGCCTACCGCGTCTACCAACCTCCGTCGGCTATCTCCCGCCCGCAGCCCCTGCAACCCGCTGCCGTGCCATCGAAACGGTAACGGGTTGGTAAGGCAATGACCTGCATAGGCGCCGCTCCGCCGAATCCGCAGGTCGAGTTCCGAAAGAAAGCCTGACCAAGCTTTGTGGTTTGCTCAGGCTCGTTTCGAACGTAGGGCCTGCGCGATCTGGCAGTCGAAGCCTTCCGAGATGACGAGGCCGGCAATCACGAGCATGATGCCGAATGCGATGAGGCCGCTCATCGGGTCGCCGAGCAACAGCACAGCTGCGACGACGGTGATAGGCGCCTGAATGTAGATGTAGGCGCTTGCAGCCGCAGGTCCCAGATGTTTGACGCTGTATCCCCAGGTGACGAAGCATGCCGCCGAAGCCAGGACGCCTAAAAACGCCAGATTGCCCCAAACGACGGGCACGGCGAGCGCCTCGAAGGGGAAGGGGATGCCCAGGAAGGGGCGCGTCACGACCATGAACGCGAGCCCCCAGGCGAAGATGCGCTTGGTCATGGCGATGGTCTCGTAGCCCAAATTGGCCAGGCGCTTGACGATGATCGAATAGAAGGCCCAGGCCAAAGCGCCGACCAGGCAGAGCGTCACACCGATGGGCGATGCATGCGCCGGACCTTCCTGAAAGCTTATGAGCGCGATGCCCGCGATGGCGATGACGAACCCGGCGACGAAGCGAATCCCGAAGCCCTTCTCTTTCAGCAAGATGAAGCCGAGTGCAGCCGTGAACAGGGGCGCTGTCGAGACTGCGACTGACACGAACGATGCGTCCGCGAACTGGAGCGCGGTGTTCTCGGCGAGGTAATACCCATACGAGCCCGTGAGCCCTGCCAGGGCAAACAGCAGCTCATGGCGCCGGTCGGCAAGGCGAAGCAGGCGTGGCCGCACAAGGCACAGCGCAATGAACCCCAGGACCGTGCGCGCGATCAGGATGTCGAGCGGACCCATGTATGCGAGCAACACCTTGGTGGAAATAAACGTGAAGCCCCATACGAGCATCGTGAACAACGCTGCGATATGTCCCCAGACACCTTTTCCCATGGTGCGAAATTGTACCGCTGCAAGCGCATCCCGAGGGAGATGCGTTTTTATTGCGCAGACGGCCCGAATGAGTCGGGAGAACTGTTCTTG
>DFIX01000013.1:39308-66192 GCA_002371495.1 Eggerthellaceae bacterium UBA3686 | reverse complement strand
CAAGAACAGTTCTCCCGACTCATTCTCCGACGAATAAAAACGCGCTTCGCTAGAGTTTTCGCTAGAGCTCGTGGTAGTACGGGCAGATGTCGGCGTAGGTGCCATCGGGCATGCGGAAGCCGCCAGGGATGGTGCCGAGCTGCGTGAATCCCAGGCTCTCGTACAGGTGGCGCGCCCCGGCGTTGGAGGCCACAACCGCGTTGAACTGCAGCACGCGGAATCCGTGCTCGCGCCCTTGCGCGAGGGAATCCTGCACGAGCATCCGCCCGATGCCCTTGCCGCGCGCCGCCGAGCTCACGGCGTAGCTCGCGTTGGCGATATGTCCGCAACGTCCCACATTGTTGGGGTGCAGGATGTAGAGCCCGAGCACCTGGCCGTCTTCGCAGGCGACACCGCAATAGGTCTGCTCGCCGAAAAACGCCGCGCCGCTTTCGCGGTCGAGCTCGTCTTCCTGCGGAAACGCGATGCCGCCCCGGACGACCTCGTTCCAGATGCCCACCATGGCCGCAATATCGTCTTCGCGGTACGCGCGAACCTCCATCGTCATAAAACGCTCCTTACGCCTTATTCCTGAACACGGTCTTGGCCAGTATGCACGCCAGCGTGATGTCGCACGCCAGCTCGAGCGCGGCAAGGCCGACCAGGAACAGAGTCGGTTTGTCGTTGGCGTCTATCAGCACCTTTTCGTCGGCTATGGTCCCGTTGCGATGGGTTCCTACGAGCTTCAGCATATGAGGGCCTCCTCGGATGGTTTTCGGTTGGGCACATTCTAGCGCGATATCGCGAAGCGGCGCATCCAAGCAGAGCACCCAGCGGGCGCCTCCGGCTCATGCGAAGCGAACGCGCCGTTGCCGCCCGCGCAGGTACTAAGTCGTTAGCCCAGGTCAACGGTAGAGCGCAAGGTCCGCAGCTCGGCAGAGCGCAAGGTCCGCAGCTCCTCGTGTTTTAAGGAAAGCTTAGTTAGCAGATGCGCAAGCAGCTACGCGCCCTGCTGCCGACCCGGGATACTTGAGAGCAGGCACCAACATCGCTTACGCCATGCCGCCGAGCAGCTCGTCGATGATGTCGTCGGTCAAAAACGACTGGTCGTCGTCGGCGTAGCCATGCGACTCGCGGTACTGCTGCAGGCGCACCTGGAACAGCGACTTCGAGACTTTGCGCTCCATCTGGGCGTCGAACTCGATTTGCTTGAGCTGCTTGCCCGCCCGTGCGTTCGTCTCCATGAGCTTGGCGGGGTTCGTCTCGAGGAAGAGCCTCATTAGAATTTCGCGTTCTCCGAGAAGAATGCGTGCGACGGTTTTGTGCTGGCCGTCGAAGATGCGCACGCGGTCGCCGTCGATGCGCGCGAGGCTTTGTTGGAGCTGTGGGTTGCCGCGCGCGAATTTCGCGATGAGGTTCTCCAGATTGAGGTTCACCGGGCGCGGGTTGATGAGGGCGTCGTGGTGAATGTAGTCGATAGGCAGCGCGAGGAACACCGACCGTTCGCCCGAGAGGGCGTCTTCGAAGACCTCGGACGTGCGCGGCTCGCCGTCGATGTCGTAGCGGATCGAGCGCTTGCCGTCGGAGTAGCGCCATGCAAAGGCATGCTTGGCACCGCCGAAGCGGCGCAGTACGTCGGCGAGCGTGATGACGCGGTGCCCAGTAGCCGCCTGCGCTTCGCGCTTGATGGATTCGAGCGCCTCGAGCGCGCGTTCCAGTCTTTCGTTCGTCTGATTTTCCATGGCGTTTCTCCATTCCGGCGGGACGAGAGGCTAGCTCGTTCGCGCGGGCGGTTTTGTCTCAGTTCGGCTCTCTTCATACGGTAGTCGAAACGGTTCCTTTTTGTAAGGGGGAAAGCGCTGTTTGAAAACGCTTATGCAAATGCCCAGTTCAGCATATGGTACCGAGAGTTCCAAATTGAAGAAATGAACGGAAAGACGATGGGGAGGCATTCCCGTTCCCGATACTCTTGGACCAACGATTTTGGGAAGGTGGGTCTTATATGGAAGTGCTCAAACCAGTTGGTCGCGCGTTTTTGACGGGAGGTTTGCTGCTGCTTGCAGCCGAAGCCGTTCGCTTGATTCTGTTGGCGGCGCTCGGGGCGGAGTCCCCATTCGTCATTCCGCTGACGCTCATGATCATGTGTTTGTTCGCGGTGGCTATCTTTCCGTCGGGAATCTACAACAAGTGGACCGATTACGGCTTCATCGGCGCGATGCTTCCCATCTCCGGCCTCACGGCAGGCGTTGCGGCGGCATATTGCGGTGCGCGTCAGGCGACCGGCTCGAAGGCTGCAGGTGTGAAGGCGGGCATTATGCTCGTCGTGCGCTTGTCCGGCAGCGGTCTGCTCGTGGCGTTCGTTGTGGCGCTCATCGTGTCGTTCGTCTTGTAGGGGAGTGGTGATCGTGGTAATACTTCAGTTGGTCCAGGCGTTTCTCGTTGGCGGTTGCCTGTGCGCGTTATTCCAGCTCATCGTAACGGTTACGCATTGGAATCCGCAGTACGTGCTCATTGGGAGCATCTCGTTGGGAGCGATTCTCATGCCGTTTGGCGTGATGGGCATCCTCGAGGCAGTCGGCGGCGCTGGTGCGATTGCGACGTTCATGGATGCCGGCGCCGCGTTTGCCGGCACACTCGTCGCGGGCTTCACGGCGGGCAACTGGATGGCGTTCATCATCATCTTCTGCGTCGTCGTGCTCCAGATCCCGCTCGGCATATTCGCTGGCGCGCTCTATGCGAAACTCCATCCGCAAGAGTTCGAGGGAGAGTTCCAGGCGGCGGAGACCGCGCCGGCGGAAATATAAGATTACGGGACGGAAGACCAGGTCTTTCGTCCCACGACGAATGCACGCCAAAGCGGAACGGGAGGCCAAGGCCTTTCGTCCCGCTTACTTTAGCGTTCCTCGATGGCGTCAAGGAGCTCTTGTTGTGAGTGGACGCCGACTTTGCGGTAGATGTTGGAGATGTGGGTCTTGATCGTGGATTCGCTGAGGTAGAGCTTCTCGGCGATGTGTTTGGCGTTGCGGCCTTTCACCAGGTAGGCGAGAACTTCCGATTCGCGCGGCGAAAGCTTGTATCGCGTGGCAATCGCCTCGCAAGTTGCCTTCATGTCATGCTCAGCCGATTCGTGCATGTCTACGATGGCCAGCGTTTTGTACCCGGCGGTCGGGTCGTTGTCGTAGGGTAGGAAGAACAGTGCAGCGATGATGAAGGCGGCTACGAGTGCGAGCGGCACGTAGACGAGTGAAACCTCCGGCACGGGCACGGCGACGACGATGACCCCCATCCCCAAGCCGATCATAAAGCCGATATTGGTCGGCAATTTACCTCGCGTGGAGGAATACAGCATCGAGAAATCGCGGCGATTGGCAAGGTCGGTGAGTGAGCCGCCGTTGATGGTGCGGAAGATGAACCAGAACACCACGAGCACGCCGAGCGCGATGATCTTCGCCGTTTCCCCGAGGCACACGAACAGCAAAAGCGCGCACGAGGCGAACGCGATGCAGATGCGTACGGCTCCGGCGAATTGCATCCATTTGCCCCACCCGAACACGATTGAAAAGACCAAGTCGGCGAAGATAGCGCATGCCATGATGACGAGCAAGGCCATCGAATCGATCTGGTAGAGCATGATGAAGGAGAATCCGAACGCGACATTCAATATAGCCACGGCGGCATCGATATGCCAGACACTCGCGAAATACTCCTTGACCGGCTCGACCGGTTTGTCCTCGATCGCGTTGCAACGCGGTGTGATGAAGGCGAGAAGCGCCGTGCTCGCCACGAGCAGCAGAACAGATGCGATGGCGGTTTCAAAGTGCGAAAGCGCGAGCGAGGTGACGATGAAGATGATCCCGCCCGCGCAGAAGATCGTTCCATGGGCTAAAACGCCGCGGTTGAGGTACCCGTGCGTCGCGAGGTCTTCCCAGAGCATGAATCCGAATGCAGCTGAAACGCCGGTAAGGAAGCAGGCGAGGTAGAACATCCACAAATCTGGATAGCCGACGGCTTCCCCAATGGTGCAAAGCGCTGCCATCGCCATGCCGGGGATGAGGCTAGCCAAAAACAGGAAGCGCGAATGTCCGATTGCGACGCTGTTGGCTTTGCGAAACGCGCCGAGTAACCCGAAGGTCGCGATGATGCTGCCGAGGAAGAACGTCGCCTGCCCTAAATGAACTTGCGAGAACGTCGCCTCGGTCGGTGAGTACATGAACAGCCCGAAGAACGTGACGAGATACCACGCGTAATACAGGCTGAAGCCCAATATGATGGTGAGCTGCATGAAGCCCAGTCGTTTGTGTGCCATCGAGACCTTCCCCCTAAGGTCGCGCCAGCCAATATGATGAATCGCCCGCACGCTCGTCGCCGCCTGTTTGTGCCCTTACGGTCTTTTAACAGAGCGTTGATACCCTTAGGTCGTTTTAGCGAAAGCGTAAGGGTATGAGCCAAATGCGGACGGCCACTTTCGTCTTGCGCAGATTCTAGCTACAGCCAAAAAACCATCCCTTGTACGATATGCCTGAAATCGATAATCGAATGTGATGAGGCCCTCATACTTTTGGACTGAAACCTGGACCGCGCTTGCGCCGATGTTAGAAGACGCTTTGCATCGTTTTGTAAAACCCCTGGGAAACACATCATACTGAACGGTCCATACCTCGATCTGCGCGTTCCAAAACGCGAAAGGTACTCGTCTCGGGAAGTCGAGATCTCTCTACGCGCGTACCTTTGCGGCAGACGAAATCCGGGGGAAGAACGCGAGAAGGGGGAATCTGCGATATCGCCACGTGTGGCGCCCCGGGCAGGCCGCGAGGCCGCTTTCGCCGAAAGTAACCGTACAAGTAAGAGAGAGTGATGTAGCTGTGACTCAAAGAATTGACATTCCTCACGACAGCGATTCATCGAAAGAAGTGCGCCCGACGTTCTTCAACGAGCCTCCCGTCATGTACACGGGCGGCGACGTGCCGTGGCAGTGGGAAGAAGACGGCATGATCTGCACCCGCTCCGCCGCATGGTCGGCCCCCGGCTGCCATGACGGCTGCGGCGTCATCGTCTACACCGACAAGGAGACCGGCAAGTTCATCAAGGTCGAAGGCGACGAGGAGAACCCCTACTACCAGGGTCGTCTGTGCATGCGCTGCCTGGACGTGGCCGAGGCCATCTACCATCCCGACCGTCTGCTCTATCCCATGAAGCGCGACCCGAAGGACCGCGGCAAGGCCGACAAGTGGACCCGCATCACGTGGGAAGAAGCCTACGACATGATCGACGAGAAGTTCACGGCCATCCGTGACGAGTTCGGCGGCAAGTCCATCATCTTCGCCTCCGGCACCGGCCGCGTGACCCCGCCGATCAACGCCCGCCTGGGCTACGCGCTGGGCTCCATCCAGTACTCGTACTTCCATTCGGGCAATGCATGCTACGTCCCGCGCGTGGCCGCAGCCAACACCATCATGGGCTGCTACACCTGTCCCGACTTCAGCATGCAGTTCCCCGACCGCTACGACAATCCCGAGTGGGTCGCTCCGAAGAACATCTTCATCTGGGGCAACAACCCGCTGATCGCCAATGCCGACGGCAACCTGGGCCACTGGGTCGTCGACTGCATGCAGCGCGGCTCCAAGCTCGTCGTGGTTGACCCGCGCCTGACCTGGCTCGCATCGCGTGCTGAGCTCTGGCTGCAGCTGCGCCCGGGCACCGACTCGATGCTGGCGCTGGCCATGAGCAAGTACATCATCGAGAACGACCTTTACGACGCCGACTTCGTCGACAAGTGGTGCTACGGCTTCGACGAGTACTACGAAGCTGTGAAGCCCTACGACCTGGACCAGGCCGCCGAAGTCTGCTGGCTCGAGAAGGAAGACATCATCAAGGCTTCCGAGATGATGGCCGAGCAGCCCACCGCCGTGCAGTGGGGCCTCGCGCTCGACATGAACCTGCAGTGCATCACCGCATCGCAGGCCGTCCACAACCTGTGGTGCATCACCGGCCAGGTCGATCGACCGGGCGGCATGATCACCGTTCACGACCCGTACAACACCGAAGTCTGGCTGCCGCCTGATCCCCGAGAGGTCTTCACCCCGCAGCAGGAGAAGGAGCGCATCGGCTCGACCTACGAGATGATCACCAACTCCGGCATGGTCCAGTGCCAGGCCGACTCGATGATCGACCAGCTGGTCACCGGCCGTCCGTTCAAGATCCACGGCGCCTGGATCCAGTCCACCAACCCGCTTGCGTGCTGCGCCCAGGACCCCGAGCCGCGCGTCGAGAAGGGCCTGAAGAACTGCGACTTCGTCGTCGGCGTCGACTGCTTCATGACCCCGACGCTCATGGCCAACTGCGACGTCGTGCTGCCGCTGTGCTTCTACCCGGAGCGCGAGGGCCTGCGCTCGGTGTGGTATTACATCCAGAACACCAACAAGGCCTGCGAGCCGATGGGCGAGTCCAAGGACGACTTCCAGATCAACTGGGAGCTCGGCCGCCGCTGGAACAAGGACCTGTGGCCGGGCGAGACGCTCGAGGAGTACTTCAGCTACCTGATCCAGGAAGCCGGGATCACCTACGACGATTCCCGCAAGCTCAACTGGATCTACCCCGAGTTCCACTACTTCAAGTACGCCAAGGGCGAGCAGCGCCCCGACGGCCAGCTTGGCTTCAACACGATGACCGGCCGCATCGAGCTGTACTCGCTGCTGCTGGCTCAGTGGGGTCAGAAGCCGCTGCCGTACTACGCAGAGCCGCCCATGAGCCCGTATAGCCAGCCCGAGCTGTACAAGGAATACAACCTGGTGCTGACCACCGGCGCCCGCCATTACGAGTCGTTCCACTCCGAGCATCGCCAGATGAACCGCCTGCGCTCGAAGTATCCCGATCCCCGCTTCGAGATCCATCCCGACGCCGCTGCTGAGCGCGGCATCGAGGAAGGCGACTGGTGCTGGATCGAGTCGCCGATCGGCCGCTGCCGCGAGCGCGCGCACATCACCCCGATCGTCGACCCGCGCGTCGTCCAGGCCGACCACGGCTGGTGGTTCCCCGAGGCCGACCCCGAGGACCAGGGCGAAGGCTGCTTCGCGACCTATGCCCGCAACATCAACGTCGTCCTGCCTTCCGAGTGCGGCGACACGGGCTTCGGCAACCAGTCCAAGTGCTACCTGTGCAAGGTGTACAAGTGCGAGCTCGACGAGATTCCGCTGCCGGCGCCCGAGCATCCCAAGGAGCGCTTCGCCGAGGGCTCGTTCCGCAACTTCACCTACGAAGCAGAGATGGAGGCGTAACTCATGGCTGAGAAAGCATATGGTCTTCTGATCAACTACGAGTACTGCACCGGCTGCATGTCCTGCGAGATGGCCTGCGCCGTCGAACATGACATCCCGGTAGGCCAGTACGGCATCAAGATGGAAGAGATCGGCCCCTGGCAGATCGACAAGAAGCACTGGCAGCTCGACTGCGTGCCGATTCCGACCGACATGTGCGACCTGTGCGCCGAGCGCGTGGGCAAGGGCAAGAAGCCGACCTGCGTGAAGCACTGCCAGGCGCTGTGCATGGATTACGGTCCGGTCGAGGAGCTCGCGGCCAAGCTCGCGACCACCAAGACCAAGAGCGTGCTCTTCGTGCCGAAGTCCGGCGTTGCCGAATAGGCTGGCGCACGTTGCGAGCGGGGCGGGAGGAGGTTACTCCCGCCCCGTGCGAAACGAAGCTGAGAACTTTTAGCGTCTTCTTCGTCCCGCCGCGCCCCGTGTTCGGAGGCGCGCTCCGGCTTGGCTTCGGCTAAACCTAAGTGGATTTGGGAAGAAGGTGCCTGCAGAATCGCCGGAGTCACGCCTCCGAACACGGGGCGCTTCGGGGACCCGATTGTAAGGACGGGCGGTTATCTCTAAAGAATTAGCTGGAATCTCTGCAGCAAATCAAGCTCAAATGCTCGTTTCGCGTAGTTCGAGGAGGAAAGCGGATGTGCGGTGGGTATACGCGGGTGTGCGTGCGATGTGGGAGGTGCGGTTCGGTTGAGCCGCGGCCGATCGTCGGGGCGGGCATCTGCGTGCGCTGCGGGCACGAGAACGACCCGCAATCGGGCGCGTGCGAGGCCTGCGGCACGCCGCTTCCGAAAGCTCCCGGGACTTCTTCTGGGTCCAAGGCGGGCGGAGGTTCCGCCGCTGGCTAGGGCCAAGCAGGCCGCGCGGAGCTCCTCGATTTCTAGCTAACGAAACCTTAAGGAATCTGACGATGATTACCAAAGAAGACATCAAACCCGTAGAGGTTGGGCAGTCCATTCCCGTTGACGAGGCCGTGAGCCCGCGCAACTCGCTCGGCGGCAAGCCCGAGGGTGAAGGTGCGTGCGAAATCTACTGCACCGTGTGCGGCGAGCCTGCGACCGACGGTCGCTTCACCGGATACGGCCGTTCGATGGAATGGTGGTACACGATCACGGGCACGCTCGACGAGATCCAGTGGGTCTATCAGACCGACAAGAACTACTGGGACAAAGTTGTCGCCCCCGGCGTGCGCTGCGGCTGCGGCCAGGGCACGCCCCCGTGCGACCCCATGAAGTGGAGTGTCCGCCAGATTCCCGCCGAGCGTTAGCGTTGCATTTACGTGCGATGAGCCCGAAGAGGACGCTCCTCTTCGGGCTATTGAAGGGGTGCCCCGATCGCACGACTTGGTAAGCCAATATCTGTAACTTCCCGTAAAGGATAGAGGTAATTCAAATGGAGGGGAAAACCCAAGAACCCATGACGATGTCGGGTCCGCTCACGCCAACTGCGTCGTCGTACATCACCAAATCGGAGGGCAAGACGCCGCGCTATGCGTGGATCGTCTGGATCGTGACGTTCCTCGTGAGCTTCGCCGCTCCGCTCGGGCAATTTAAGCTCGTCTCCATTCCGCTGTGGTTCATCTACGTTCCCGGGGTAAGCCCCGAGGGCGGCTTCATGATGGACGCGGCGGGCTTTGGCATGCTGATGACCTGCGTGAGCCTCATCGGCATCGTGCTGGCGTTTCCGGCGGCGTTCATCTGCCGTAAGCTGGGCCTGAAGGCAACGGTCTTCGTGGCTACGCTCGGCGTTATCATCGGCGGCGTTATTCCGCTCGTCGCCGGCACCAACGTCACCGCCCTCTACGTCGGCCGCTTCATCGAGGGCCTCGGCATCGGCCTTACCGGCGTCGCAGCGCCCACCATCATCACGCTGTGGTTCCCCGAGAAGACCCGCGGCGTCATGCTGGGGCTTTGGTGCTGCTGGGTGCCGCTTTCAATCACGCTCGATTCCATCCTGTGCCCGGCGATCGCACCGGTTTACGGATGGCAGGGCGTGTTCATGTTCGTCGTCATCTTCGCGACCGTGGCGCTCATCCTGTTCATGATCTTCTGCAAGATGCCCGACACCCGCGAGGCCGACTACGGTGTCGAGGGCTCGTTCCTCGAGTGCTTCTCGCTGCTCAAGAACAAGAACATCTGGCTGCTCGGCATCGTGTTCTTCGTGTTCATCGCAGGCCAGACCGGCATCGTCAACACGTACCTGCCGAACTTCTTGCAGACGGCCCCCGATGCGGTTCCTCCCGGATTCGGTTGGGATGCAGCATCCGCTGGCCTAGGACTTGCAGTCGTAACGGGCGTGGGCATCGTGTCGAACCCGGCTGGCGGAGCCATTTGCGCTGCGCTACCGCACCACCTGAAGCGCCTCGTGCCCATTTCGGTGGCAGTCATCTACCTGTTCTGCTTCTACCTGATGTTCCAGACCGAGTCCGTGCCCATGTGCTGGGCGGGCATCGTGCTCATGGGCATCTGTGCCGGCCTTGGTGGCGGCGGCTTGCGTCCGCTCGCGCCGGCCATCATGCACCAGTCGGCGATGTCTGCGACCATGGGTATGGCGATGCTGCAGTTCATGCAGTGCATCGGCAACTGCTTCAGCCCGATTTACGGCGGCCTCATCGACGCCGGCACCCCGTACTGGGATGCTTGCCTCACGACCATCGTCCCGCTGTCGGTCATCATGCTAATCTGCGCGCTCTTCATCCACCCGGGTAAGAACTCCGAGTACCAGAAGCTGCGCGAGGCGCAGAAGAACCAGTAGAGAACGGTTCGTGCGACACTGAATCTGCACGGCAAGCGCACTCCGAAGGTTCCAGATGGATTATCCCCATCTGGAACCTTTCTTTGTCTGCGGGGGATGTGCTTTTAGCCGTGAGTCACCTTACCTGGTAGACCGACTCATTTGATTATCCCAGCTCATCGTTTGGTACTTTTCGCCGCGCTACGCCTGGGTCATCTGGATCGTGACGTATCTCGTGAGCTTCGCCGCCCCGCTCGTGCTGTTCATGCTCCTGTGCAAGATGCCCGACACCCGCGAGGCCGACTACGGCGTCGAGGGTTCGTTCGTCGAATGCTTCAAGCTGCTGAAGATAAAGTGTGAAAAGGGAGTCTCCCCGTTTGCGCATCTAAATATTGACACGCGGCGAAGCAGGCTGATTTGCGGTCCCGTGTGAAGGCAAGCGCTTCGCATTTGGGCAAAGCGTTGGACCAAAATGAACAGGTAAGGTTCCAAGCGGGGCATTCCGTTTGGAACCTTTTCGTTTTGCTGTGGCGTTAGGGTTACGCGTCGGCAACGCGTGTTCCGAGGCACGTATAATGCCGCCATGGACATTTTGCTTACAATTCTTGCAGCGACGATCGTGCTCGGCTTCCTTGTGGCCATCCACGAGGGCGGGCACTTCATCGCTGCGCGGGCGTTCGGCGTGCGCGTTTCCGAGTTCATGATCGGACTTCCCGGGCCGCATATCGGCGTGCAGCGCGGCGAAACGAAATTCGGTGTAACGGCAATACCTCTCGGCGGGTATGCGCGTGTATGCGGCATGGAGCCCGGGCCGATGTCACCGTACCTGCAATCCGCCATGACAAGCGTCTATGCCCGCGGTACGGCGCTCATGGAAGACGTTGCCGCCGACTGCGGCTGCACCGACGACGAGGCGTACGAAGCCCTCGAGGAGCTGGTGGAGTGGGGGACCATCATCGGTCCGAAGAAGACCGACGAGTTCAACGTCTACCGTGTGCCCGAGCGAAAACCTACGAATCGCCAACTCAGGCGCTTGAAGAAGGTGCAAGAATCAGACGGGCCGCGTGATGTGATCGCAGCCATCGCCGATCAGACGCATGCGAAGGGCGCTTTGGACGCGGTCGAAGCACAGGATGCGGTGAAAGAAACAACTGCTGCAACACCAGGCGTTATATCAGACGTAGCAGCCGCCGAAAAGGTTGCCCACGATTTGGACCAGCGTGTGCGCGTGCTGAAAGAGGGCGAGCCTGCGCCTCTTGCAGATCCGAAGGCGGCGTTCCAGGCCGAGTACCGCCAGCAGTACCGCTCGCTTCCGTCGTGGAAGCGCATCGTTATCTTGCTCGCGGGCCCCGGGGTTAACCTCCTGTTCGCGATGGTTGCCTTCGTGGTAATCTACTCGGTCATCGGGTTCGACTACCAAAACACGCAAACGGGCGAGGTGTCCCACATCGTCGTGTCGCCGCTGCGCGCCATCGAGGCCGGGTTCATGTACATAGGCATGGTCGTGCAGGCGGTGGCCGGCCTGTTCAACCCGCAGACTGCGGCCGAGACGGTCTCGAATTCCACGTCGGTTGTCGGCATCGCCGTCATGTCGAAGTCGGCGTTCGAGGCTGGGCTTGCGAGCGTGCTGTCGTTCACGGCTATGCTGTCGGTCTCGCTCGGCGTCATGAACCTGCTGCCGATCCCGCCGCTCGACGGCGGCCGCTTTGTCATCGAAGTCTACCAGCGCATTCGCCGCAAGGTTGTGGGCGTGCGCGCCATGAACTACCTGTCGTTCGCGGGCATGGCCCTGTTCATGCTGTTCTTCATCATCATGATGAACCAGGACATCCAGCGCTTCATCTTCGGCAACTGGTAGCGGACCGCTTGTGTATGTCCCCTCCGGTTCGGTGTATTACAATCATGCATGTAACCGACGAACGGGGGAGTTGTGAATCCGAATAGCAAAACGCACCAGGTCATGGTTGGAAACGTTCCGCTTGGCGGAGGCGCTCCTGTAGTGGTGCAGTCGATGTTAAACGCGCGCGCTGACGATGTCGAGGCAAATCTGCGCCAGATCGATTCGCTCGCCGAGGCGGGTTGCGAGGTCGTGCGCATGGCCATCCCGCGCCGCGACTGCCTCGATGCGTTCGAGGGCGTGTGCGAAAAGTCGCCTCTGCCGGTCGTGGCCGACATACACTTCGATCCCGAAATAGCCATCCAGGCCGCGAAGCGCGGGGCTGCGAAGCTGAGGATCAACCCCGGCAATATCGGAGGTCTCGATGCGACGGTTCCTGTGCTCGACGCCGCACGCGAGGCCGGCATTCCCATTCGGATCGGCGTCAATGCGGGCTCGCTCGACCAAGAGCTCGCAGCACGCACTGACCTGACGCTTCCGCAGAAGCTCGCCGCATCCGCCGCCCAGTACGCGCGCTTCTGCGAGAAATGTGGCTTTACCGACCTGGTCGTTTCTGCCAAGGCACATGACGTTATGACCACGGTGCAGACGTATCGGCAACTCGCATCCGACCTGCCGCATATTCCCCTGCATATCGGGGTCACCGAGGCGGGCACGCAGTTCCAGGGCATCATCAAGTCCGCAAGTGGGCTCGGCATCCTGCTCGAGCAGGGCATCGGCGACACGTTGCGCATTTCGCTCACCGATGACCCCGTCAACGAAGTCAGGGCGTGTTGGGCGTTGCTTTCGGCACTCGACCTGCGGCGTCGCGGTCCCGAGCTCATTAGCTGCCCGACCTGCGGGCGTTGCCAGGTGAACCTCATAGACCTGGCCGCGAAGGTCGAAGAGCGCCTGCGCTCAGTAAAAGCGCCGGTCAAGGTGGCCGTCATGGGATGCATCGTCAACGGCCCCGGCGAGGCGCGCGACGCTGACATCGGCGTAGCCTGTGGCAAGGGTTCGGGCGCCGTTTTCGTGAAGGGCGAGGTCGTGCGAAAGGTTCCCGAAGACCAAATTGTCGACGCCCTTATGGAAGAGCTCGCGTAACCCGGAGCGAGAACAGGGGGCGGGGGTTTGTTCGAGGGCAGATTCTGCACTGCATATGGGAAACGCCGTGAGCAAACCTCCGCTCCCGTTGTCATCCCCGTTGCCGCATTTGGGCGTCCTTCTGCGTAATCGTTGTACGCTTTGCATGAAGCGCTAACACCCGATACAATAACCAATTGCTGCTTTTGCCTATGTCGCGGCGCAAATCGAGGTGCCGCGCTTTACGAAGAAGGGGAAACACCATGACAGCAATCATGCGGATGAGCCGCGCCTATGCGCCCACCCTGAAGGAAGACCCGTCCGACGCCGAGCTCGCGAGCCATCGCCTGCTTCTGCGCGCGGGCATGATGCGCAAGAACGCGGCCGGTCTGTACTCGTTTCTGCCGCTTGGCATGAAGGTGCTCAACAAGGTCGAGGCCATCGTCAACGAGGAGATGGACAACATCGGCGCGCAGCAGATCCTTATGCCGTTCGTGCAGCCGGCCGAGATCTGGCACGAATCGGGCCGTTGGGACGATTACGGCCCCGAGCTCGCGCGCATGACCGACCGCCATGGCGTGGAATACTGCCTTGGGCCCACACACGAGGAGCTCATCACCTCGCTCGTGCGCAACGAGCTGCGCAGCTACAAGCAGCTGCCCGTATCACTGTACCAGACGCAGGTGAAGTTCCGCGACGAGATTCGCCCGCGCTTCGGCCTCATGCGCAGCCGCGAGTTTCTGATGAAGGACGCCTACAGCTTCCATGCCACGCAGGAATCGCTGCAAGAGACCTACGATGACATGAGCGGCGCCTATGAGCGCATATGCGACCGCCTGGGCCTGGTCTGGCGTGCAGTCGAGGCCGACTCCGGCCAGATCGGCGGCAAGGTCACGACCGAGTTCATGGCGCTCGCCGAGTACGGCGAGGCCGAGATCGTGCACTGCGAGTGCGGGTACGCCGCCGACGCCGAGGCCGGCGAGTGCCGCTGCGCTGCCACGATGTACGAGCGCGATGGCATGCAGAAGGTCTCGACGCCGGGCGTGCATACGATCGAAGAGCTCGCGACGTTCTTGGGTATCCCCGAGACGTCGTGCATGAAGGCGCTCTCGGGCAAGGACGCAGACGGCAACATCGTCGTCTTCTTCGTGCCCGGCGACCACGAGCTCAACGACATCAAGGCCAACCGGGCGGTGCCCGGCTTCGAGCTGCTCACCGACGAGGAAATGGAAAGCGCGGGCCTGTTCAAGGGCTCGATGGGTCCGGTCGGGCTGCCTGAGGGCGTGCGCGTCATCGCGGACTGGAACCTCAAGGATGTGGCCCAGTGGGCGGTCGGCGCCAACGAGGATGGCTTCCACTACGTGGGCGCCCGTAACGGCGTCGACTTCAAGGTCGACGGCTGGGCTGATTTGTGCGAGGTCAAGCCGGGCGACGCGTGCCCCGCGTGCGGCAAGGCGCTCGAGGGCGCTCGCGGCATCGAGGTCAGCCAGGTCTTCCAGCTCGGCACCAAGTATTCCGAGAGCATGGGTGCGACGTTCATGGACGAGGACGGCACCGAGAAGCCCTTCATCATGGGCTGCTACGGCGTGGGCGTCTCGCGCTCGATGGCGGCAGTCGTCGAGCAGTATCACGACGACGCTGGAATCATCTGGCCCGCTTCCATCGCGCCGGCGCACATCTGCGTCGTGCCGCTGGCTGTTAACGACGATACCGTGCATCCTGCCGCACAGAAGATCGCCGAGGATTTGCAGGCGCTCGGTTTCGAAGTCGCCATCGACGACCGCAAGGAGCGTGCAGGCGTGAAGTTCGCCGATGCGGACCTGATTGGCTGGCCTTTGCAGGTGGTCGTGGGCAAGCGCGGCCTTGCCGAGGGCAAGGTCGAGGTCAAGCTTCGCCGTACGGGCGAGAAGCGCGATTTCGAGCTCGATTCGCTCGCATCGCAGCTCGAAGGCGCCGCACGCGCTCTGCATGCCGGCGAAGTCAACCCGTTCGACGAGCTCTTCGCCTAACGAAGCGTGACAACGGGCCAGACGACGGGGATGTAGCACGTTGTCTTTTTGGCTCACCATCCTCATGCGAAAGAGATGGATTGCCATGCTTTTTCGCTGCAGAGGTCCATGGTGCGTGTTAAGGGTGGCGGACAATTAGAATACGCAAGGAAGCATGGCAACGGGCTACGTCCCCGTTGTCGCCTTTTGATTAAGAAGATGATAGGGTGAAGAAATCGAGCAAGCTTTGGACGGGTGATTTCGTGCTCATCCTGGCCGTGACGCTTCTTGCGTTCATCGGGTGCCAGGGGCTGAACAACGGAACGCCGATATACGTGTCGCTGCTCGGCGGCAGCAATGCGTTTGCGGGCATGCTCATACTCGAGTTCTCGCTTGCAGCAGCTGTGACGCGCATCGTGGTCGGGCGCATGATCGACGCACGTTCGAGGCGCGGTTTCATGATTGTAGGCGCAGCGCTCATGCTCGTCGGCACGGCGGGCGTCCTGCCGTTTCCCGTTTTGGAATCCCAAGTCGTCTTTCGCGCCGTGCAAGGTGCGGGATTTGGCGCGCTTACCACGGCGGCCTCGACGGCTACGGCGGACGTGGCGCCGGCGGCCAGACTCGGCGAAGCGCTCGGCTATTACGGACTCGGGCAGTCGCTCGGGTTCGCGGTCGGTCCGAGCTTGGCCATCGTGTTACTCTCGTTCTCGTGGCACGAGACGCTCTTCGCCGGCATGGCCATCGTGTCGTTGGGCCTGGTAGTGCTCGGCTTCGCATGCAAATACGAAAGGCATCCCGAACGACTTGACCCGACTTCGGCCTATGCCAGAGGTGCCCGGAGCGCTAGGTCCGATGCAGAAGGGGCCAGTGCCGATTCCGCGTCCGAGGGCGCTGCAGGCAGTATGCCTACGAGCGCCGAAGACCCTACGGGTCGACGCCCCCTTGTTTGGCGCCTGTTCGAGAAAGGCGCGCTCCCCGGTGCCGTCCCCATGCTCGTGAGCTGCCTTGGGTATGCCATTATTGTCAGCTTCGTCAGCAAATACGGTGTGCAGGTTGGCATGGCGGCGCCCGGCGTGTTCTTCGTCTTCGCCGCGGTTACGATGACGGCAATCCGTTTGGGAGGCGGCCGCCTCATCGACGGCGTCAGCCCGCGCGTCTTGCTTGTTGCTCCGACGATCTGCGGCATCGCGTGCTTCGCGATCCTTGCCATAACGAGCTCGGAGCCGTGGTTCTATGCAGCTGGAGCCCTGTTCGGGCTCTCTATGGGATTGGCGTTTCCGCTTTACAACACCGTGTGCGTGCGCTGCGCGCCCACCGAGCGTCGCGGTGCGGCAAGCGCGCTGTACGGGCTTGCGAACGACATGGGAATCGGCCTGGGGTCGGTGTTCTGGGGCGCCGTCATCGACGCGACTGGCTACGCGTTCGTCTTCTGGGGCGGCGCGGTCGTGCTCGCTATTACCTACATCGTGGCGTTTGTCGTTTTCCCGAAAAAGTGATTTGACTTTGCGGCAGCCTTATCCGGCAAGGCGATACGGGCATTCGGCACGTGGTGCATTCGTGCGGAAATGCGCTGCGTTGCAGCGGGCGTGTTACACTTTCGCACTGATTTGAAACTCGAACGAGAGGTGTTTCATGCCTGATTACGTAGAGGGAAAGCGTCCGGTCATCGAAGCGATGCGCACCGACGTGCCCCTGAAGAAGATCCTGCTCGCCGACAACGCCAAGCGCGAGCCGATGCTCGAGGACATACGGCGCAAGGCGCGTCAGCGCGACATTCCCGTTATTCTCGTGCCGCGCGCAGAGCTCGATGAGAAATCGGCCAGGGGAAGCCATCAAGGCGTCATGGCCGAGACCAAGCCGTTTCCCTATGTGGGCGTAGGCGACATCGTGGGCGATGCGAACGCGTACGCCGATGCGCATGACGGGCGTGCGCTGATCGTTGTGTGCGACCACATCACCGATGCAGGCAACCTCGGGGCCATCATTCGCTCGGCAGAATCCGTCGGCGCGTCGGGGCTGATCATCCCCAACAAGCGCAGCGGACGCGTCGAGGCTTCGACTTACAAGAGCTCGGCGGGAGCCGTGGCGCATCTTCCGATTTCGCAGACGGCCAACATCCCCTCGACGCTCGACCGCTTGAAGAAGGACGGGTTCTGGGCATGCGCGGCAACCGAGCACAGCCAAAACGAGCTGTGGGACGTCAACCTCAAGGGCAAGATCGCGCTCGTCGTTGGCAACGAACACGACGGTGTTTCGCACTTGGTACTCGAGCATTGCGACATGGCAGGGCGCCTTCCCATGATGGGCCAAGTCGGCTCGCTCAACGTCGCCCAAGCCGCTACCGCCTGCATGTACGAGTGGCTCCGCCAAAACTGGTGATGACAGCCGCCAAGCAGGTGAAACAATGTGTCGAGCAGGATACTTCTCTTTAACACCCCAAGGCAGCCGGGTGACAAAGAGGGGTATCCCGCTTGGCATCCAAAAGCGGGAGCTCCCATTTGGGATTTTGTTGATTTCGAAACGGAACAGCCATGCCTAAAGATCGTAAGAGATTGCTGATTGTCGACGGGTTCAATGTGCTGCGCTCGGGCAGCCGGTACAAGAACCTGTCACTTTCCATGCCCGACTACGAGCACGATTGGTTCAACCGCGCCCGCGAGATGCTCGTCAACGATGTCGTGCACTTCTCGGGGAAGGAATGGCGCGCGACAGTGGTATTCGATGGCGGCGGAAACGTCGAGTCCACGGGCGAGGCGCAGATGGTTGGCGGCGTGCGCGTTGTGTTCTCGGCTGCGGGCTCGTCAGCGGACAAAGTCATCGAGAAGCTTGCCTTCGAAGGGCGCGAGAACGGATACGAGGTCATGGTCGTCACGAGCGACGCGACCATTCAGGATACGGTTTTCGGCCTGGGCGTTGACCGCATGAGCGCCGAAGGCTTCAGCATAGAGGTTGACCGTTACTACGACGAGGTGCGCCTTGACGAGTCTCCGAAAGTCGCTCAGAAGCGAACAGTTGCCGAGCGCATCGACTCCGAGACCCTCGCCAAGCTCAAAGCCCTTCGCGATGGTCAGTAGAGCGCGAAAAGG
The DNA here is from genome assembly GCA_002371495.1 of Eggerthellaceae bacterium UBA3686. Taxonomy (GTDB): domain Bacteria; phylum Actinomycetota; class Coriobacteriia; order Coriobacteriales; family Eggerthellaceae; genus UBA9715. The sequence goes on along the minus strand of DFIX01000013.1, from coordinate 48,137 downwards.
GTCAGATGTCTTTCTGCATTCAGGCAAACCAAAAATGTGAAAAAAGGGTCTGACCCTTTTCTCACATTTTTATTCGCCGGGGAACTTCGAGTTGCGAGCGCGGGTTCGAGCGCTATCATGTGAACTGTTAGAACTGCAGGGTGGAAGTGCGCGTTTGCGCCGGAGCGAAAGGAGCCAGCATGGCAAACATAGGCGATGGTTTGAAGAGCATTTTCCTGGCAGGGATCGGCATTATGGCCTATACCGGCGAAAAGGGAAAAGAGATCGTCGACCAGCTTGTCGAGAAGGGCGAGCTGACGCTTGACCAGGGCCGCGAGCTCAACGAGGAGCTCCGTCGCAAGGCCGGTGACGCCACGAAGGGCGTGCGCGAGAGCTCGCTCGAAGCCGTCATGAAGACCATGAGCCCTGAAGAGCGCGAGGCGTTTGCCGCAAAAGCTGCAGAGTTTGCCGAAGCGCAGAACAAGGCCGATGCCGCGAAGGCTGCTGACGAGCCGGCCGAAGCCAAAGCCGAGGTCGAAGCCGTCGAGGATGTTGCCGACGCCGTGGAAGAGGCCGTCGAGGAAGCTGCAGAAGCAGTAGGAACCGAAGAGGCGTAACGCCGCGCAATAGGCAAGACCGCAGACAATGCCCTCGAATACGCTCCTCAAGCACTTTTTCGGGCAAGGCTCCGAAGTCGATCCCGAGAAACGCTTCGATCTGAATAGCAAAACGCGCTCGCGTAGGTTGCGCGAGATACTGGCGATTGCCAAAAAACATCATGTTCTCAGGGGCTTTACCCCCGAGGAGTTCCGTGCGCTGCTCGAGGACCTGGGACCTTCGTTCGTGAAGATCGGCCAGACGCTCTCGACCCGGTCCGAGATTCTTCCCAAAGCGTACTGCGAGGAACTCGCCAAGCTCCAGACCGAATGCGACCCGTTGCCCTTCGACGAGGTTTTGGCGGCGCTGAACAACATTTACGGGGAGCGCTTCGGGTTGGAATTCGATGCGGTCGACCCGAAACCACTTGGAAGTGCGTCGCTTGCGCAGGTTCATAAGGCGCGCCTCGTGAACGGCGATGTCGTGGCCGTGAAGGTGCAGCGCCCGGGTGTGCAGACGACCATGGCGCAAGACATCGACGTTATGCGCATGCTGGTCGCGCGGATGTCGCGCTTCCTGCCCAACAACCAGATGCTCAACTTCGCCGAGGTGGTCGAGGAGATCTGGAAGACGTTCCTGGAAGAGACGGATTTCGACTGCGAGGCCGAAAACCTCATGCAGTTCAAGCGCATGAACGAGCGCGTCGCGTTCATAGACTGCCCGAAAGTCTACCCCGACCTTTGCAGCGAGCATTGCCTGGTCATGGAGTACATCGAGGGCATCCCCATCTACGACCACGATGCCCTTCGGGAGGCAGGGTACGACCTGTTCGAAATCGGCGAGAAGATGCTCGACAACTATGCGACGCAGATTCTCGAGCACGGCTTCTTCCACGCCGATCCGCATCCCGGTAACATCATCGTGCGCGGCGGCAAGGTCGTTTACATTGATTTGGGCATGATGGGCCGCCTGACGCCGGCCGAGCGCGCCGGTTTTGGCAAGATAATCGAAGCGGTAGGCCTCAAGGACTCGGCAAAACTCAAAGACGCGTTGTTCACATTTGCCGAAAGTAAGGTCATTGCCGGCATCGACCATTCACGTTTCCTGGCCGACCTGGACCTTATCGTGGCAAATTACGGTTCGTGCGACGTTGCGGACCTCGATATCGGCCAGATGCTCGCAGACGTCATGCAGCTCACGCGCATGAGCAAGGTAACGTTGCCCTCGTCGGTGACCAACGTGTCGAAGGGAATCGTCACGATGGAGGGCACCATTGCCGATTTCATACCCAATGACAGCATTATTAACATAATCAATGCCCATATAGCCCGTTCCGGCAACCCGTTCGAGCGCGTACAGAACGCCGTGCAGGACACGCTGATCGACATGCACAACGCCTCGGAAGGCGTCATGCAGGCATCGGCGTATTCTGGCGAGCTGATGCACATGCTGACCCGCGGCCAGTTCAAGATGAACATGGAGATGCTCGGGTCCGAAGAGCCCATGGCCGCGCTATCGAAAATCGTAAATCGTCTGACGCTTTCAATCGTCATAGCGGGCCTGTTCATCGGCTCGAGCATGTACGCGCGGGCCACGGGCGCCGGGCCCTTCCTCGGCGTCGGCTTCATCCCGTTCTTCGGCTTCCTAGGTGCATTCGTCCTCTCACTCTGGGTGTTCATCGACATCGTCCGCCGCAGGTGACCTGCACAAGGGCGTCTTGTCATAACTAGGGACAATCCCTAGTTATGACATCGTTCGCCGCAGGTGACGTGAGTAAGATGCTCCTTTCGCGAATCGCTTGCAATTGAAAAAGGCCCTCCGATTGCGGCGTCCCGCCGCGCTCTCCTGGGCGGAGGCGCTCTCCGGCTTGGCTTCGGCTAACCTAAGAAAATTACAGGAACAGCGCCTGCAGAATCGCCGGAGTCACGCCTCCGCCCAGGAGAGCGCTCCGTTGACCCAGAACGGAAAAGGCATCATTGGTTCGTGCGCTAGATAGGGGTATCCTGCATACAGCGTAGCGTTTTCGCAGGCGGGGGCGTGACTCCGGCGATTCTGCAGGCGCTGTTCCTGATAATCCATATAGGTTAAGCCGAAGCCAAGCCGGAGCGCGCCCCCGCCTGCGAAAACGCGGTGGGATGGTGTGTGCGGGTACTGTTTTGCTGTTAGAGGCTGGCTGATATACTTACCCCATGGCGAAGATCACGACAATACCGGCGCAAGGGCGGCGGCCGCGGGTGAGCTTGTTCTCGGGCGCACTCATTGCCGCGTGCGCCGTTGTTGCGATAGCCGTCATCGTTGCGTTGGCGCTTCCGAGTGGGGAAGAGGCAGGCGGATCGGGTGCTAAGGCTGTATCGGAGCCTGCGCAGTCGGCAAGTGCGGAGGAGCGGTCGGGAGCGTACGTTGGGGCACAGCAAGAAGCGCGCGAGCATCCGACCAGCGCTGCTACGGTGTCGTTCGTAGCCGTGGGCGACAATCTTCCCAACGAAACCATAGGGCTGTACGCCGACAAGAAGGCCGGCGACGAAGATGATGGCAAGTACGACTATACCTCGCTGTTCGAGCATGTTAAACCCTATATAGAAGCGGCAGATCTTGCCTATATTGACCAGGAGACCCATATAGGCGGCAACGACATCGGGCCGAACGGCTATCCGAGCTTCAACACCACCGACGAAATGGCCGACGCGGTTGTCGATGCCGGTTTCGATTTCGTGGCTTCGGCGACGAATCACTCCTACGACTGGGGCTATTTCGGCGCACTCGACCATTCCTTGGCGATATGGGAAAAGCAGCCCGTTGCGTTCACGGGAACGGCCGTCACCGCCGAGCAGTACGAGCGCATAGCCACGCAAGAGCGCAACGGTATCGTCTTCGCCCTGCTCAACTACACGTACGGGGTGAACGACTACACCGAAGACTCCCTTCCGGAATACGCCGTGAACTTCATCCACAAGGACCGGATCGCCGCAGACGTCGAGCGCGCGCGTCAGGTTGCAGACGTCGTGCTCGTGGCCATGCATTGGGGGACCGAGAACCTGATGGAGGCCGACGAAGAGCAGGTCGACCTCGCCCAGTTCCTGGCCGATCTGGACGTCGACGTTGTTCTGGGATCGCATCCGCATGTCATCGGCCCCATGAAGTGGGTGTCAAATTCCACAGGCTCGGGGCATCGCACGCTCGTGGCGTTCTCGCTGGGCAACTTCCTGGCCGATCACGACGAGCCTTACGACAAGAACGTGCTCGAGGGCATGCTCAGCTGCGATTTCGTGCGCCAGGAAGGCTCCGCTGACGTTTCGGTCGAAAACGTAAAGTGGACGCCTCTCGTTTTCCATTCGAATGCCGAGCGCGACGAATTCTCGGTCTACGCGCTTGACGACTACCCGGCAGATGTAGCCAAGAAGAACAGGGCGCTGACCGACAAGAAGGACCCCGTCAAATGGCTTGCCGATACGACTGAGAAAGTCGTCGGGCAAGAATGGTTTGAATAGCGGAGAAATCACGTCCGTTAACCCAGTTCGCAGGCTAAAAACTACAGCAAACCCCCACACTTTCTAAAAAAAGTTCTTGACACGGACCTATGGGCATAATATTTTATTCAACTGTGCATTTTTGCGGAAATTTTGGTGTTCATGAAGGAGGAAAGGGCTCGTGGCTAAGAGCAAAACAGCAACTCCCACCAGCACTTACAGGGAACGGAGGTCGTTCGCGAAGATTCCGGACGTCATGGATGTTCCCAATCTGATCGGCATCCAGGTCGACAGTTTCAAGTGGTTCATAACCGAGGGCCTCGATCAGGCTTTTGCCGACATCAGCCCCATCGAGAATTCCACGAAGGACATGTGCGTGGAATTCGGCAAGCACGAATTCGGCGACCCGAAGTACACGGTCGACGAGTGCAAAGAGAAGGACGTCAGCTACCAGGCGCCGCTGTTCGTCGAAATCCGTTTCATCAACAAGGAAACGGGCGAGATCAAGGAGCAGGAAGTGTTCGTCGGCGATTTCCCGCTGATGACGCCCCGCGGAACCTTCATCATCAACGGCACCGAGCGTGTCGTGGTCAGCCAGCTCGTCCGCAGCCCCGGCGTGTACTTTGCCGCGGAGCAGGACAAGACGAGCGATCGCACTATATACAATGCTAAGGTCATTCCGAGCCGTGGCGCATGGCTCGAGTTCGAAACCGATAAGCGCGATGTCCTGCACGTGCGTATCGACCGCAAGCGCAAGCAGCCGGCCACGCTGCTCGTCCGCGCGCTCGGCCTGGCCGAGACCCGCGACGAGATCATCGAGCTGCTCGGCAGTTCCGACATGATCCTGCGCACGCTCGACCGCGACCCGGCCACCACGCGCGAGGAATCGCTCATCGAGCTGTACAAGCGCTTCCGTCCGGGCGAGCCGCCTACGCTCGATTCCGCGCGTACGTTGCTCGACGGCCTTTTCTTCAATCCGCAGCGTTACGACCTTGCCAAGGTCGGCCGCTACAAGATCAACAAGAAGCTCGGCCTCGATCCCGACACCGATTCCTCGACGCTGACCGACGAGGACATCGTCAAGACCATGCGCTACATCACGGCGCTGCACAACCGCGAAGAGGGCGTGCAGGTCGACGACATCGACCATTTCGGCAACCGCCGCATCCGCACGGTGGGCGAGCTGATCCAAAACCAGTTCCGCATCGGCCTGTCGCGCATGGAGCGCGTCGTGCGCGAGCGCATGAGCATGCAGGAGCCCGACGAGATCACGCCGCAGAGCCTGGTCAATATCCGCCCGATCGTGGCGTCGATTAAGGAGTTCTTCGGCTCATCGCAGCTGTCGCAGTTTATGGACCAAACCAACCCCGCCGCAGGCATCACGCACAAGCGCCGTCTGTCGGCACTCGGCCCCGGCGGCCTGTCGCGCGAGCGCGCAGGCTTCGAGGTCCGCGACGTCCACACCTCGCACTACGGCCGCATGTGCCCGATCGAGACGCCTGAAGGCCCCAACATCGGCCTCATCGGTTCGCTGGCCACGTATGCGCGCGTCAACCCCTACGGCTTCATCGAGACGCCGTACCGCCGCGTCGTAGACGGAAAGGTCACCGACGAAATCGATTACCTGACCGCCGACGAGGAAGAGAACTATACGATTGCCCAGGCAAACGAGGAGTTCGACCTCGAAACGCGCGTGTTCGGCACCCATGACGAAAACGGCGAGTTCCATCCCAAGAAGCGCGTGCTGTGCCGCACCAAGGACGCATCGGGCACGTTCGGCGAACCCGACGAAGTCGCGCCCGAGAACGTGCAGTACATGGACGTCTCGCCGCGCCAGATGACCTCAGTCGCCACCTCGCTGATTCCGTTCCTCGAGCACGATGACGCCAACCGCGCCCTCATGGGCTCGAACATGCAGCGCCAGGCAGTGCCGCTGCTGCGCCCCACGGCGCCGCTGGTGGGCACGGGCATCGAGCACCGCATCGCGGTCGACTCGGGCGAGATCCTGGTCGCGCAGAACGCCGGCGTGGTCGACTATGTCGACGGTCAGACCATCATCATCCTGACCGATGACGGCGAATACGACGAGTACCTGGTGCCCAAGTTCCAGCGCTCCAATCAGTCAGGCTGCATCAACCACCGTCCGATTGTCCGCAAGGATGACCGCGTCGAGGTCGGCGACGTGCTTGCCGACGGCCCCAGCTGCGACCATGGCGAGCTCGCCCTCGGCCAGAACCTCATGATCGCCTACATGCCCTGGGAAGGCTACAACTACGAGGACGCCATCGTCATTTCTGAGCGCGTTGTGTCCGAGGACCTTCTGACCTCGATCCACATCGCCGAGTACGAGATCGACGCGCGCGACACCAAGCTCGGCCCCGAGGAGATCACCCGCGAGATTCCCAACATCTCGGAAGACCTGATCAGCGACCTTGATGCCGACGGCATCATCCGCGTGGGCGCCGAAGTGTTCCCGGGCGACGTTTTGGTCGGCAAGGTCACGCCCAAGGGCGAAACCGAGCAGACCGCCGAGGAACGCCTGCTGCGCGCCATCTTCGGCGAGAAGGCCCGCGAGGTCCGCGACACGTCGCTGAAGGTGCCCCATGGCGCCGGCGGCCGCGTCATCGGCGTCATGCGCTTCAGCCGCGAGGCCGGCGACGAGCTGGCTCCGGGCGTCAACGAGCTCGTGCGCATCTACGTTGCCCAGAAGCGTAAGGTCCAGCAGGGCGACAAGCTCTCGGGCCGTCACGGCAACAAGGGCGTCATCAGCCGCGTCTTGCCTGTCGAGGACATGCCGTACCTCGCCGACGGCACGCCGATCGACGTCATCCTCAACCCGCTGGGCGTTCCTTCCCGTATGAACGTCGGCCAGCTGCTCGAGAACCACCTCGGCTGGGCCGCCAAATGGGGCTGGGACGACGTTGACGATTCCGACGAGGTCGTCGAGGGTCCGTTCTTCGTCGCGACGCCGGTCTTCGACGGTGCCCACGAGGACGAGATCTCGGACTGCATCGAGCGTGCTAACCGCAACCTCATCAACATGAACCATGCCAAGTACGGCGACCTGGCGCGCGACGAGTTCGTTCCTCAGCTCAGCCGCACGGGCAAGACCTGGCTCTACGACGGCCGCACGGGCGAGAAGTTCCGCGAGCCCATCACGGTTGGCCAGACCTATATGCTCAAGCTCGGCCACATGGTCGACGACAAGATCCATGCTCGCTCGACCGGCCCATACAGCCTGATTACGCAGCAGCCGCTCGGCGGCAAGGCGCAATTCGGCGGCCAGCGTTTCGGCGAGATGGAGGTGTGGGCGCTTTACGCATACGGCGCCTCCAACGTCCTGCAAGAGATCCTGACCGTCAAGTCCGACGACACGTCGGGCCGCGTGAAGTCCTACGAGTCCATCGTCAAGGGCGAGAACATCCCGGCTGCCGAGGTGCCCGAGTCCTTCAAGGTGCTCGTCAAGGAAATGCGCAGCCTGTGCCTGAACGTCGAGCTCGAAGGCCATGACATGAAACCGGTCGATATGGACGACGGCTACGTCGACGACGAGGACTCGGCCCTGTACCAGGCCCTTGCCGGCGAAGCAGCAAAGACCGAGAAGGAAGAGGAAGACGACGTGCTCGAGAGCATCGCCGCCGAGCTGGGCGACCTCATCGGAGGCCTCGGCTCCCTCGAAACCACTGGAAACGAACTCATCGGTGAGGGGGAGGAGAACTAATGACGACCGAATACGACGTCACTAACTTCGATGCCATCCGCATTTCCCTCGCGTCTGCCGAGGATATCCGCAGCTGGTCGCGCGGCGAGGTGAAGAAGCCCGAGACCATCAACTACCGCACCCTCAAGCCCGAGAAAGACGGTCTGTTCTGCGAGAAGATCTTCGGCCCGACCCGCGATTGGGAATGCGCCTGCGGCAAGTACAAGCGCGTGCGCTTCAAGGGCATTGTCTGCGAGCGCTGCGGCGTCGAGGTCACTCGCGCCAAGGTGCGCCGCGAGCGCATGGGTCACATCGAGCTGGCGGCCCCCGTCAGCCACATATGGTACTTCAAGGGCAGCCCGAGCCGTCTGGGCTATCTGCTCGATATCTCCCCGAAGGACCTCGAGAAAGTCCTGTATTTCGCCAGCTCGATCGTCACCTCGGTCGATGCCGAGGCGCGTGAAGAGGACCTCGACGAGCTGCGCGATGAGCTTGCTGCCGATCTCGAGGAGCTCGATGCCGAGCGCGACCGCATCATCGAGTCGACGCGCCGCCTGTCCACCGACTACGTGCCGGAAGACGACGAGTTCATCGATGACATCGATGACGAGGAGCGCATGACTCCCGAAGAGGTCGAGGAAGAGATCGCCGAGATCTACGAGGAGTTCAACGAGCGCAAGGCCCTTCGCCAGGATGCGTTCGAAGCGTTCCAGAAGATTTATCCCAAGCAGCTCGTCAGCGACGAGGCGCTGTACCGCGAAATGCGCGCGAACTACCGCGAGTACTTCAAGGGCGGCATGGGCGCCGAGGCCGTGCGCGACCTGCTCGACGCCATCGACCTGGAGGAAACTGCCAAGGAGCTCTCGGAGGTCATCGAGACGGGCAAGGGCCAGAAGCGCGCCAAGGCCATCAAGCGCCTTAAGGTCGTCGACGCCTTCCTGAAGTCGTCGAACAAGCCTTCCGACATGATCCTCGACGTTATTCCGGTCATCCCGCCCGACCTGCGCCCGATGGTGCAGCTCGACGGCGGCCGCTTCGCGACGTCGGACCTCAACGACCTGTATCGCCGCGTCATCAACCGCAACA
>DFIX01000013.1:39133-39260 GCA_002371495.1 Eggerthellaceae bacterium UBA3686 | reverse complement strand
ACCGCAACAACCGCCTGAAGCGCCTGCTCGACCTGGGCGCCCCCGAGATCATCGTCAACAACGAGAAGCGCATGCTGCAAGAAGCCGTCGACTCGCTGTTTGACAACGGCCGCCGCGGCCGTCCCGT
>DFIX01000013.1:38630-38998 GCA_002371495.1 Eggerthellaceae bacterium UBA3686 | reverse complement strand
CAGAACCTGCTGGGCAAGCGCGTTGACTACTCGGGCCGTTCGGTCATCGTCGTCGGCCCCGAGCTGAAGATGCACCAGTGCGGTCTGCCCAACAACATGGCACTCGAGCTGTTCAAGCCGTTCGTCATGAAGCGCCTAGTCGAGCTCGAGTACTGCGGCAACATCAAGGCGGCCAAGCGTGCCGTCGACCGCGGGGCGAGCTACGTGTGGGACGTGCTCGAAGAGGTCATCACCGAGCATCCGGTCCTGCTTAACCGCGCACCTACGCTGCACCGCCTGGGCATCCAGGCGTTCGAGCCGGTGCTCGTCGAGGGCAAGGCCATCAAGCTGCATCCTTTGGTATGCACCGCCTTCAACGCCGACTTCGA
>DFIX01000013.1:13788-38576 GCA_002371495.1 Eggerthellaceae bacterium UBA3686 | reverse complement strand
ACTTCGACGGCGACCAGATGGCCGTTCACGTGCCGCTGTCCGCCGCCGCCCAGGCCGAGGCCCGTATCCTCATGCTCTCGACCAACAACATCAAGTCGCCGGCTCATGGCCGTCCGCTGACCATCCCGACCCAGGACATGATCATCGGCCTGTACTATCTGACGGCCGAGCGCGAAGGGTTCCCGGGCGAGGGCCGCGCGTTCATGGACTTCGCCGATGCGCGCAACGCCTATGACGCTCGCGCCGACGTTGACCTGCAGGCGCGCATCCAGGTGCGCCTGACCAAGGACACGCTTGTGGCCTCGTCATTCACCGACATGGTCGAGCACAAGGCGGGCGAGCGCATCTGGACGACGATCGGCCGCATCACGTTCAACGACGTGCTGCCCGATGACTACCCGTTCCTCAACTACGGCATGAACAAGAAAGAGATCAGCCGCCTGGTCGAGGACGTCTGCAACCGCTACGTCGGCTCCGAGGTGCCCGCCATCCTCGACGGCCTCAAGGCCGCAGGCTTCCACTACGCCACCCGCGCGGGCGTGACGGTGTCGGTTTACGACGCCACCATCCCGCCCAACAAGGCCGAGATTCTCGAGGAAGCAGACCTCAAGGTCGCAGCCATCGACGAGGACTACGAGATGGGTCTCATGAGCCCCGAAGAGCGCCATCGCCAGGTCGTCGACATCTGGAACGAAGCAAACGAGGAGGTCGGCGATGCCATGGCCGACAACTTCGACCACTTCAACCCGATTTACATGATGGCCTTCTCGGGCGCTCGCGGTAACATCAAGCAGATTCGTCAGCTCGCCGGCATGCGCGGCCTGATGTCCGACCCGAAGGGCGAGATCATCGACCGCCCCATTAAGGCGAACTTCCGCGAGGGCCTGTCGGTACTCGAGTACTTCATCTCGACGCACGGTGCACGTAAGGGCCTGGCCGACACGGCCCTGCGTACGGCCGACTCGGGTTACCTGACCCGTCGTCTGGTCGACGTTGCACAGGACGTCATCATCCGCGAGATCGACTGCGGCACTACCGACGGTGTGCCCTACGCGCTGCGCAACGAGAAGGGCGACCTCGACGAGAACCTCATCGGGCGCTGCCTGCTCGAGCCGGCGGTCGACGCCAACGGCGAGATCCTGCTCGACGCCGAGGAATACATCAATTCGATGGACCAGCTGCGCAAGTTCGATGCGGCCGGCATCGAGGAGGTCGTCATCCGTACGGTTATGACCTGCCATGCGCACGAGGGCGTATGCCAGAAGTGCTACGGTTGGGATCTGGCCACGTCGCGGCCCGTCAACATCGGCACCGCGGTCGGCATCATCGCCGCCCAGTCGATTGGCGAGCCCGGTACGCAGCTGACGATGCGCACGTTCCATACCGGCGGCGTCGCAGGCGACGACATCACTCACGGTCTGCCGCGTGTTCAGGAGCTTTTCGAGGCGCGCAAACCAAAGGGCTTGGCCGTGCTCTCTGAGATCGCCGGTACGCTTCAGATCTCGGGTGACAAGCAGCAGAAGATCCTGACCGTCCATGACCAAGAGGGCAACGTCCGCGAGTACGCTGTTTCGGCGCGCGCGCAGATGCAGCCCGGCGTGGTCGACGGGTGCGAGGTCAAGGTCGGCCAGCAGCTGACCAAGGGCTCGATCAACCCGCACGACCTGCTGCGCCTGACCGACCCCAACACGACGCTGCGCTACATTGTCAGCCAGGTCCAGGGCGTATATGTCAGCCAGGGCGTGGACATCAACGACAAGCACATCGAGGTCATCGCGCGCCAGATGCTGCGCAAGGTGACGGTGCTCGACCAGGGCGATTCGGACTTCCTGCCGGGCCGCCAGGTCAACCGCTACGAGTTCCAGGATGCGGCCAACGCGCTCATCGCCGAGGGCAAGCAGCCCCCTGTGGGACAGCCGCTGCTGCTCGGCATCACGAAGGCCTCCCTTGCCACCGATTCGTGGATGTCGGCCGCGTCGTTCCAGGAGACTACCAAGGTCCTTACCGACGCCGCCATCGAGGGCAAGGTCGACACCCTCAACGGCCTGAAGGAGAACGTCATCATCGGCAAGCCGATTCCGGCGGGCACCGGGCTCAAGCGTTACCGCAACGTGCGCCTGACCTACAAGGGCCAGCCGATTCAGAAGACCGAAGGCGACGCGCTGCCCGATTACGCACCCGAGGCGCTGCGCGACATCGAGGACCTGCTGCCGCAGCCGCAGGACTGGTCGCTCGACGGCGACGGCTACCTGAACATGTCGGGTAGCTACGGCGGGTACTTCGGCGGATACGGTCCGTCGTTCGGCCGTCGCTCGAGCATGCTCTCTGACGAGGATGCTCGCCTGTACATTTACGACGACCTGGGAGTTTCGCAGCGTTGGGCCAACAAGTTCAGCGAGGCGGGCATCGAGACCGTGGCAGACCTCATCGGGCACACCGAAGACGATCTGCTGCGCATCGAGGGCATCGGCGCCAAGGCCATCGAAGAGCTAAAGGCTGGACTCGAGGAGCGCGACCTGCTCAGCGTCATCGAAGACGATCTGACGGCTTCGAGCGACGACATGAGCCAGCTGCTCGACATGGTGTTCAGCCCCGATGACAACATCCTCATCGGCGGCGACGAGCCTCCCACCTTCAACACCGAAGGCGAAGACATGCTCGGCGAGGCGCTGCCTCCGCGCAGCTACCAGCGCAATCTTGAAGAGCTCGACGCGCTGCTCGGCTCTATGGATTCGCTGGGATTCGGCTTCACGAGCCGTGAGGAAGAAGCTGCCTCCAACGAGCCTGCTGGCCTCGATGGCGAGGAGCTGCTCGGCGGCACAGAAGAATAGCAAGGGTCTACGAGGGGAGGGCTGCCCGCAGGCGGCCCTCCTTTGCGATAGACGCGATTCTTCCGGCAATGCGCGAACGGCGCATGCTGCTTAAAAGATCAAATTCTAACTGCCGCCCATTCGGGTGGCGGAAATCAATCGAAAGGACCTATTATGGCCCGACTTTTCGGTACCGACGGCGTGCGCGGCGTCGCGAACAAGCAGCTGACCTGCGACATGGCATATCGCCTGGGCCAGGCGGCGGCAGTGTACTTGGGAAAGAGCATCGTCATCGGCAAAGATACGCGTCTGTCGGGCGACATGCTCGAGGCGGCGGCGAGCGCCGGTGTTATGAGCGCCGGAGGAACGGCTCTTCAGGCCGGGATAATTCCAACTCCTGGCGTGGCGTTCCTCGTCAACGAACTGCATGCCGACGGTGGCATCGTCATCTCGGCGTCGCACAATCCGCCCGAGTACAACGGCATCAAGCTCTTCGACAGCCAGGGCTTCAAGCTTCCCGATGACGTCGAAGACGAGATAGAGCGCTTCATAGCCCTAGGCGGCCTCGAGGCAGCGGCGCTTGGCGACGAGTCGCTGCTCCCGCCGGGTGACGCCGTGGGTATTGCTCTTCCCGTCGAGGAGGCGACCGAGCTCTACATCCAGCACGCCGTGAACAGCGTGAAGGCGCAGGGCGTCGATTTCAGCGGGCTCCACATCGCGCTTGACACAGGCCATGGCGCCTCTTCGCTTACGAGCGCTGAGGCCTTCAGGAGGCTCGGCGCCGAAGTCACCGTCATCAATGATGATTTCGACGGCGTCGACATCAACGTCGGTTGCGGCTCGACCTGCCTCGAGCCACTCGTCGAGCTCGTGGCAAAATGTGGTGCCGACGTTGGAATTGCCCACGACGGCGATGCAGATCGCGTCATGATGGTCACGCCTGCAGGAGACGTCCTCGACGGCGACTTCATGGCTGCGCTGCTGGCCATCGACATGCGCGACCGAGGCATTTTGGCAGGTAATACGGTCGTGGGAACCGTTATGTGCAACCTGGGATTCATGCATGCCATGCGTGATGCTGGCATTACCGTGGTGCAGACCAAGGTGGGGGACCGTTACGTGCTCGAGGAGATGCGCGCTAAGGGCTATTCCATCGGTGGCGAGCAATCCGGGCACATGATCATGCTCGAGTACAACTCGACAGGCGACGGCCTCATGACCGCCTGCCAGTACCTGGCCGCGGTCGTGCGAAGCGGCAAGTCGGTAGAGGAGGCGGCCGCCGTCATGACGCGCTTCCCGCAGACGCTGGTGAACGTCCGCGTCGTCGACAAGCACGCCTTGGAGGGCAACGAGCCCATCGCCGAAGTTGTTGCGCAAGTAGAAGCCGAGCTTGGCGAGAACGGCCGTGTGCTCATCCGCCCGAGCGGCACCGAGCCCCTGGTCCGCGTCATGGTCGAAGCCGCCACCGAGGAAGTGGCTAGCGAGACTGCCAACCGCATCGCCGCTGTCGTCGAGCGCGAACTCGCATAAAAACGACCAAAGAGGGTGCATCTTCTTCGCCTGGCGCCTGTACAAGGGTATGAAGAAAGACTGATGAGTCACGGGACAGGGTGATTTCCGGCATTAGCGCGAATACTTTTCCCCTGGGGAAAAGTATTCGCGCTGGTATACTGCAAGCGCTGTTGGTTGATCAAACCGGGAGGGGGAAAGCACTATGAAGCGAACAGCAATTTGCATAGCGGCGGCCCTGGTCGCGGCCCTGGTGGCAGGTGCCATGGTGGGCTGCAGCAGCCAGCCAGCATCGTCGGCGAGCGCATCGACGTCGAGCGCTTCCGCCGCATCGTCCGAATCGGCTTCGGTTGCCTCGGAGTCGGCAGCGGCAGCTTCCGAGACGGCATCCTCGGCTGCAGGAGAAGGAGCGGGCTTCGTGCCCTCAGATGCCGAGGAGCTAAAGGACGCCATTGCGAATGCGCCGGCTTTCAAGTCGGTCTCGGTGGAGGAGGAAACCGAGGCTGTTTTCGAGGCAGAAGCTGCGGATGAAGCATCAGATTCGAGCGCATCTTCGGAGGCTGGCGAAGCAAGCGCATCCGCTGAGGCCGCCGGGACTACCGAGGCTGAAGCCGAGTCCCAAACCATAACTTCCAAGAGTACATATAAGTTCGACGAAAGCGGCGATAAGGTCAAGACGAGCACCGAGTCCAAGATCGAGGACATCACGCTCAAATATTTCACCGATGGCGATGACGCCGTTTTCGTGACTGATGGTCCTTCTTATTCGGGTACCACCGAGCAATTCGGCATCGAGCATGCCAAGGGCTTCGCGGCGTACCTCACGAGCACCATCGGCGATCTGACTACGATGGCGGATTGTGCTTCGAAGGTCGAGAAGATGGAGTCGAGCGGCCTTGCCATCTATACGGTTACGCTCGATCCTCAGAAATACATCGCTTCCGAGGACGTGCTGCGTATGATGGCCGAAGGCGGCGACGCGGTCAAGGAAGCCCTCTTAACCATAACTTTTGAGGAAAATGGCAGCATCGTCGGGATCGACCTGGTCGTTAGCTACGAAAAGGGCCACATGACCGGCAAGCACCTGATGATCGGGGATTACGACAGCACCACCATCGACCCCATGCCCGAAGCCGACAGGACTTACGAAGAGATGGAGGCCGACATGAAGCTGAAGCTCGATGCCTTCGAGAAGCAGCTCGGGTCCGAAGCGGGCACTGACGATGGGGCGACCGATACGGCTAAGTCCATCGTAAAGTAGTTATTCTGAGGAATAGCCACTTGAGGGTTCCAGCTGGGGTACTCCCATCTGGAACCCTCGTCGTCATTTTACGGGGGTGCCAGTTAGGAGACGTCAATTGGGATACTCCCATCATGTAACCCTCATCATCGCGTTGTTCATGGCAATAGCAGATTAATCCCTGATGGGGTATAGTGTTCACATCTATTCGCAAATTGCTTTAGAACCGAGGGATCGAATGAACGAAGTCGAACCAGGTGCCTTGCCTAACCAGCCGGTTGATGACCAGCAGATGAACCAACCTATACAGGCTGACCAGATATTCGGTGGTCCCCAACATATGCAGGCGACGCCCTCCGAAACGTATTATCAGCAGCCTGTAGCGCAGCCCTTTGCGCAGCATGCGGCCCAGCCTTTCGGGCAGCATGTTGCTCAGCCCGCTGCCCAAGTCTTCGCGCAACCAACGGCGGGCCAGCCTCTCGTCGATCAGTTCGGCCAGCCGGTCATGACCCAGCCGATGCCTCAGGACTATGCGCAGACCGTGGTCGGACAGCCGCTCTTGAACGAATACGGTCAACCCGTCGTACAGCAATTCGCACAGCCTGTGGAGCAAGTGCCGTACGCTCAGCCTTTAGAGCAGTTCTCGCAGTCCGCTGAGCAACCGTACGCGCCACAAGTCGAGCAACCGTACGCACAGTCGGCGGAGCAGTTCGCCCAGCCGATGCAACAACAGTTCGCCCAGCCCGCCGAGCAACTTGCCCAGCTGGCAATGCAGCCGACTGAGCAGTTCGTTCAGCCGGCAATGCAGCCGACCGAGCAGTTCGTACAACCGGCCATGCAGCCGGCGGAACAGTTTGCTCAGCCTGCTGCGCAGCCGCCCGATCAATTCGAACAACAGCCTGCGGCATATGCGCAGCCATTACCCGAGGCCTATGCCCAGCCCTTCGAGCAGCCGCTTACCCAAGCGGCGTACGATTCGTATGCGCAGCAGCCTTACGGCGTCGTGCCTGCTGTCGAACCTGTTCAGCAGGCGATGCCTGCCATAGTTGAACAAGCGGCTCATGCGCAGATGCCTGAACAGATGGCGCAACCTCAAGAGGCTCTTTACCAGCAGCCCGCTTATCAGCCCGAGCCCATACCTGAGCCCACACCCGAGCCAGCTTACCAGGGAGCTCCCGCGCAAGAACCCGCTGCCCAGGTTGGGGCAAGCGTCGATCCTGCGGCCGAACCGATCGAGAGCTCGGTGCTCGACCCCGAACCCGAGCACGCGCTCGAGAGCTTCTTTACTGCGAGCACGCTATCGGATGAAGCCGTCATGGCCGGAATCGGCGAGGACGAGTACGACAACGAGGACGAGTACGATGACACGCCGCGCGCCTACATGCAGAACCGCGAGCTCTCGTGGCTGACATTCGACGAGCGCGTGCTTGACCAGGGCGCCGATGAGTCGGTCCCGCTGCTCGAGCGCCTCAACTTCATCTCGATTTTCTGGAGCAACCTCCAGGAGTTCTTCATGGTGCGCGTCGGCAGCCTGACCGACCTGTCCTTCATCGAGCCACCCGTCAAGGACTCGAAGACGGGCATGACGCCGAAAGAGCAGATCAAAGCTATCCTCGAGCGCTGCCGCGAGCTCTATCCGATCCAAGAGAGCTACTACGAGCACGTCCGCGGTTCGCTTGCGAAACAAGGCGTTCGCCATTTGCGTCCCGACGACTTGTCCGACGAGCAGCGCAATTACCTGCAAGGCCTCATTAAATACAACATCGAGCCGTTCCTGTCGCCGCAGATCATCAATCCGCGCCATCCGTTCCCGCACCTCGAGAACGGAAAGCTCTATATCTTGGTGCGCCTCGACGACGAGATGGACGCTGTGGAGCGGAAGAAGAAAAAGAAGGGCAAGAAGGATAAGAAGGACAAGGGCGGTGCTGAGGGCGTGGTGCTCGGCCTGATACCGCTGCCGCATCAGTGCGAGCGCGTCATCAAGCTGCCGGGCCGCGGCTTCCAATTCATCTTGCTCGAGCATGCCATCGAAATGTACGCTTCCGAGATCTTCTCGATGTACACCATCAAGCATACCAACGTCATCTGCGTCACGCGAAATGCCGACATCGATGCGAACCAGACCGGCGACGAGCAGGACGAGGATTACCGCGAGCATATGAAACGCCTGCTCAAACAGCGTGCTCGCTTAGCCCCGGTGCGTCTCGAGTGCGAGCGCCCGCTATCTCCGGTCATGGAAAAGCTCATGCTGAAGAAGCTCGGCCTGAAGCGCAGCCAGGTATACGATACGACCGTACCGCTCGACCTCAGCTGGACATGGGGCCTGGGCAGCCGGCTTACGGAGTCGAAGCGCCAGAAGCTCTCGAACCCGCCCTTCACGCCCGCTTGGCCTGCCGCGTTCGATCGCAAGCGCCGCATCATGGACCAGGTTTGCGAAAAGGAAGTGCTGCTCTCGTATCCCTACGAGAGCATGGACCCGTTCGTGCAGCTTCTTAAAGAGGCCGCGTTCGACCCGACCGTCGTCTCGATCAAGATCACGCTCTACCGCCTTGCGAGCCAGTCGCAGCTTGCCGAGGCGCTCATTACCGCGGCTGAAAACGGCAAGCACGTCACGGCGCTCTTCGAGCTTCGCGCACGTTTCGACGAGAGCAACAACATCGAGTGGTCGCAGCGTTTCGAGCAAGCGGGATGCAACGTCATATATGGATTTAGGGATTACAAGGTTCATTCCAAGATATGCTGCATAACCCGTCAGCTATCCGACGGCTCGATTCAGCGCATCACGCAGCTCGGTACGGGCAATTACAACGAGAAGACGGCCAAGCTCTACACTGACCTGAGCTTCATCACCACCGATGAGGAGTTCGGCCAAGACGCCACCGAGTTCTTCCGCAACATGCAGCTCGAGAACGTTTCGGACAACTACAACGTGCTGCGCGTCGCGCCGCTGCAAATCAAGCCGATGATCCTCGAGAACCTCGACCGCCAGATAGCCCTGGCGCAAGCAGGCAAACCGTGCGGGGCCTTCCTGAAGGCCAACTCGATCACCGATAAAGACGTCATCGAGAAGATTGCGGAAGCCTCACAGGCAGGCGTCGGCATCACGCTGTTCGTCCGTGGCATCTGCTGTCTGGTGCCCGAGGTAAAGGGCATGACCGACAACGTTCGCGTGGTCTCGATCGTCGGGCGTTTGCTCGAGCATAGCCGCATCTACTGTTTCGGAACGCCCGATGACTGCACGATGTACCTGTCGAGCGCAGACCTCATGACCCGGAATCTGAACAAACGCGTCGAAATTGCCTGGCCGATTCGCAGTTCCGAGATTCGCTGGCGGATTCTCGATTACATCGATACGTGCCTGCACGATACCGCGAAGCTTCGCGAGCTCAGGCCGAATTCGACCTATACGCCGCTCGGCGCTTTCTGCGAGCTCGACGAGGAAGGCAACACGTTGCCGCCGTTCGACGCGCAGGCCGCCATGATCGAGCGTGCAGCAGAGCGTTCCGCGCTGGCAGCTGAACAGGCGCGCGCCATACGCGACAGCGTCGCCCAGCTGCCGCAGACCTTAATCGGAGATGCAGCTGCCGATATAGCGCCTGCCATCGCGCATGGCGATACGCCGCAACCTGCGGTTGATGCCGTTCGGCAGCTCGAGGATCAACCTGTGAACGAGCCCGAATCTGCAAACGAGCCTGTACTCGAACCTGCGGTTCAGCTCGGGGCGGTGCCCTTTGGCCAGCCCGTTGCAGATCAGCAGGGATTTGCTGCCGCTGTGCCCGAGACCGAGCCCCAGCACCAGGGTCAGCCCATGCCGGTCATCGATCAGGCAATGGCTTCGGCAGAGGCGGGAGTCGACCCGCTACCCGTTGCCGAGCCCGTGGAGCTCGGCTACGAGCCCCAAGTGCCCGAAGCAGAGGCGGAGCGTGCCCAACACGTCCAGCATGATGCAGCAGCCGAGGCCGAGAGCTTGACCGAGATGAGCATCGAGGACTTGCTCGGGTACCAGATGCCGTTCGAAGGAGTGGCGGAGGCCCAGCCTATTAAGGTCGAGCAGCCTGCAGCTATGCCGGGTTTTTCCGAAGCGCAACCGACTCAGGCCATGCAGCAGGTAGCCATGCCAGGACCCGCAGAGGCGCAGCCGACGCAAATGATGCAGCCCGTGGTTATGCCGGGGCCTGCAGAAGTTCAGCCGATGCAGGGCGATTATGCCCAGATAGCGCAGCCTGCAATGGCAAACCAGCAAACGGCGTACGCGCCTCCTTACGCTCAAGGCCAAAACGTCTACGCTGAACAGCCTGGCGTTGCACCGGAAGCTTACGTAGCCGCACAGCAGGCGCAAGTGTCACAGCAGCCGGCATCTGCCGAGCAACAGTCTCAGCTCGCAGGGCAGCAGGTGGCGATGCCGGGTTCCGAAGCTGGCGCAGCGGCGCAGCAGGTCGACTTCTTCGACGAGAAGAGCCGCGCCCTCGAAATGCCGCCCAAGAAGAAGGGCTTCTTCGGGAGGTTCTTCTAAAGCACTAACAATTGCGCTATGTACTTTTGGCGCATATAGAATGATTTGAAGGATTCACATGCTTGAACAAGTTGATTTCTCGGTAGAAAAGCTCACGAAAGAGGAGTACAAACCGCGGCAGAAAGAACTCATAAACAAACTCGTTGTCTTACAGCAGAAAGCCCGCGCGGCAGGCGTTGGCTTGGTCGTGCTTTTCGAAGGATGGGGAGGTGCCGGCAAGGGAAGCCGCATCTCGGATCTGATGTACGAACTCGACGCGCGCGCAACCAGCGTGCATGTGACCGAGGATTTCGATGTCGAAGGTGTAGCCAAGTTCGTTGGGCGCGATTGGGGCGTTACCGATTTCCAGCCGGTAATGCAAGAGTTCTGGGCTTCGCTCGGCGAGCGCGGTACCATCACCTTCTATGACCGTGGTTGGTACACGGCAGCAATCGACCAGGCCCTCTTCGAGCTCGCGCATAGCAAGCAGGATGCCGTGAAGAAGCTCGCCAAGAAGACGAAAGACCGTCCGCTGGTTGAGGACGGCGCATCGAAGGCGCGCGGTGAGTTTCACGGCGATGTCGTGGCGAGCTACCAGCGCATCGCGCACAATTTCGAGCAGATGCTCGTCGATGACGGCTACATCGTCATCAAGCTGTTCGTGCATGTTAGCAAGGAAGCTCAGAGGAAACGCCTTAAGCGCCTGCGCGAGAACCCCAACACCGCTTGGCGGGTCAGCGACGAGAAGCTCGAAGAAATAAAGCAATACGACCAGGCTTATCAGCTCTACGACCGGCTGCTCGAGATGAGCAACTTCGCTTTTGCGCCTTGGACGCTCGTGAACGGCGAAGACAAGCGCGCAGCAAATCTGCAGATCGCCCAAGCGCTGGTGGACGCCATCGAGCATGCCCTTGCAAGCAGCCCCGACGCCGCCGCCGAGGCGGCGATGGCCAAGGCCGCCGAGAATTCAGCTCGTGCAGCTGCGGCAATCGCCGAGGGCGGTGCCGAAGGCGCGGAAGTTGACGACCCAGAAGCCGTGCTCAAGGCCGCCGAAGCCGAGGCCGCCTTGCAGCGCTCGCAGGCGCCCCGCGGTTCGAACTACATCATCATGGCTGGCTACCCGCAAATCGACCATTCCAAGGAAAAGCCGGTAATCGAGAGCGAAGAGGAGTACAAGGCCTTGCTGAAGGCCGAACAGGATCGCTTCTTCGAGCTCGAGCTCGAGATGTACCAGAAGCGCGTTCCGCTCATGCTCATGTACGAAGGCTGGGATGCTGCGGGCAAGGGCGGAAACATCAAGCGCGTGGCTCAGGCCATCGATGCCCGTGCCTATACCGTGTATCCTTCGCCGGCGCCGACAAAACCAGAGCTGATGCATCCGCACCTGTGGCGCTATTGGACCAAGCTTCCAAGGGCCGGCCATGTTGGCATATACGACCGCAGTTGGTACGGGCGCGTGCTCGTCGAACGTGTCGAAGGCTTCGCTTCGCCTGAACAATGGTCGCGAGCTTACGACGAGATAAACGCATTCGAGTGCGAACTCGTTCAGTGGGGCGCTATCCTGCTGAAGTTCTGGGTCGACGTAACGCCCGAAGAGCAGCTGCGCCGCTTCGAGGCGCGCCAGGTCGATCCGAGCAAGGTGTGGAAGATCACCGAAGAGGATTGGCGAAACCGCGACAAGTACCCGCAGTACAAGCAGGCGGTCAACGACATGTTCCGTCTGACGTCGACGACGTTCGCTCCGTGGATTGTGCTCGAGAGCGATGACAAGAAATACGCGCGCATCCAGGCCTTAAAGGCCATCAACGAGGCGCTCGAGGAGCGTCTGCACCGCGCCTAGCGAATGGTTGGGAACACGGTGATGAGTAAACGCGACAAGCAACAATATGGCGCAATGGACGACATGCGTCCGCAAGCGTCGCAGGGGGCGACCCTAGAACCGCAGGAGGCAGGGCAGGGGAGCTTTCCTGTCTCGACTGACGACGTGTACGATGCGATAGTCGACGAGGTCGACGGCAAGATTCGCAAGCGCAGGCGCTGGACGGTCGTGTTCGTCATCGCGCTGATCGTGTTCTTAGCCTCGATTACGGCGCTCGGGGTTCTGGCATTCAGCTATTACCAAGGCCAGGCAAAATACGGTGTTGTTGCCGATGTCGCCGACGTCTCGGGACTCGATGAGGCAAACGATCGTGCTTTCGAAGGCGAAGCACTATCGCCTGAGCGCATACATGTCGATTGGGATGCGCTCCTGGCCGCTAATCCAGATACAGTGGCCTGGTTGTACATGCCGAACACGGCTATCAACTACCCCGTGGTGAAGACCGTCGACAACGATTATTACCTCACGCACGATTTCGATGGCGAAGCCGGTTGGCTGGCCAACTACGGCGCTATATTCATGGACTATCGCAACATGGCCGACTGGAGCGATAGCGGCTATTTCATCTACGGCCACCACATGCGCGACGGTTCCATGTTCGCCGACATCGTAGGGCTCGAGAACCAGGCGCGATTCGACGAGGCGCGCACCATATACCTGCTTTCCCCGCGGGGCAATTTCCGTTTGCGTACGTTTGCGCTCGTGCACTGCGCACCCGATGATGCCCTGGTGACAACCGAGTTCGTCAGCGGTACCGAGATGCGAGATTACATCCAAGACAAGATGGACCGCTCGCTCGTCACGTGCAACGATGCCATCCCTGCAGACCAGATGGGCAAGGTGTTCGGATTTGCCACCTGCGATAGCGAGTCTTGGGGCCGCTATATCCTGTACGCATATGTTCAAGACGCTTCCGACGAGGATCTAAAAGGTGAGATCGGCATCAGCACCGGCAAAGACGGTGCGACGGGATTCGTCGAGGAAGTCGAACTTCAGGACGTGTCCGATAAGGGTAGCGAGGCCAGCGAGGACAAGAAGGAACAGAAAAACGAGTAGTCGAAAGCGGGTGGCCATCCGCTTGCGCGCATGCCGATAGCTGGTTCATGCGCCGAAGCGTTGCCGCGCTCTGCGGCAGAACGGAGACGAACATGGCAGATCAGAAAACTAGCGGCCAGATAACCTATGCTCAAGCAGGCGTAGATATCGAGGAGGGTGCGCGTGCGGTCGACGCCATCAAGGAGACTGTGCATTCCACCTATCGGCCCGAGGTTGTGGGCGATATCGGTGGCTTCGGAGGACTGTTCTCGATAGCAGCTGCAAAGGGCATGGACGATCCGCTGTTGGTATCGGGCACCGATGGCGTTGGCACGAAGCTAAAGATTGCCCAGATGCTCGACAAGCACGACACGGTCGGCATTGACTTGGTGGCGATGTGCGCAAACGACATCCTCGCCACCGGCGCAGAGCCGCTGTTCTTCCTTGATTACGTAGCGGTGGGCAAACTTCAATCCGAGGCCATGGCTAAGATCGTAGCCGGTATCGGCGATGGTTGCCGCCAGGCTGGCTGTGCCCTGATCGGCGGCGAGATGGCCGAACACCCTGGCGTTATGGACCCATCTGATTACGACCTATCCGGTTTCTGCGTGGGCATTGTCGATCGTCCGAAGATGCTCGATCCCAACAGCGTGCGCGAAGGCGATGTTCTTGTTGGCCTGGCGTCGAGCGGCTTGCATTCCAACGGCTATTCGCTCGCGCGCAAGGTATGCCTCGAAGGGCGCACGCTTCAGGAGGTCACAACGCCGGTCGACGAGCTCGGGGGCCAGGGCGTTGCCGAGGCGCTGCTTACACCGACGCGCATTTACGTCAAGCCGGTGAATGCAGTGCAGAAGGCGTGTCCGGGTGCCGTGCGCGCGCTAGCCCACATCACGGGCGGTGGCATAACCGAGAACCTCAACCGTGCGCTCAACGATGGCGTCGATGCGGTCGTCGAGCTTGGGACCTGGCCGGTGCCCGCTATCGTAAGCTACACGTGCGCTCAGGCAAGCCTG
The DNA here is from genome assembly GCA_002371495.1 of Eggerthellaceae bacterium UBA3686. GTDB lineage: Bacteria > Actinomycetota > Coriobacteriia > Coriobacteriales > Eggerthellaceae > UBA9715. The sequence continues at coordinate 24,598 of DFIX01000013.1, read as the reverse complement.
TCCGAGGCCGAGGCGCTCAAGACATTCAACATGGGCCTTGGCCTGGTGCTGATAGTCGACCCTGCGCGTGTTGACGAGGTTCGCGCTGCGGCCGAGGATGCAGGCGAGAAGACGTTCGTTGTCGGGCACGTCGAGGCCGGAAGCGGCATCGTGCGCTACGAGAACGAGGGGACGTTGCTTTAGGGCGGGAAGCCGTATCCCCCCCCCGCCCGTGTCGCCGGCGGTGCGTCGCGAGCCGGCGGAGGCTAACCGTTCGTCGCTACGGCGGCGCAGCTGCGGAACTCGCGCGCTTCGCGCGCTCAGACAGTCCTCGTTCCCGCGCCGCCTTCGCTCCTCACAGCCTCCGAAGGCTCGCGTCGCATCGCCGGCGACACGGGCTAGCGTTAGTCCGCTGCAAGGGTGTCATAAAAAGGGACAGTCCCTTTTTTATGACACCGTTCTCGCTCCCACCGTGCCTTCGCTCCTCATAGCTCGAGAAGGCTCGCGGTGCGACCCTGGCCGAGCAGGCTGGCGTTTACCCGCTGTGGGGTTGGGTATAATTGTGCGCAGTAACAGTTGGGCATGAAAGGGTGCGCTTATGGCTGGTAAGTTGAAGGTCGGGGTGTTGGTTTCGGGGAGCGGGACCAACTTGCAGGCGATTATCGATGCGGCGGAGCAGGGGCTTCCCGTCCAGGTCGTGCACGTCGTGTCGTCGCGGCCCGATGCATACGGTATCGAGCGCGCAAAGGATGCGGGCATTCCGGTGCTCGTGCTGAATAGGGCGGTGTACGCCGATCCGAAGGCCGCCGATGCCGCAATCGTCGATACGCTCAAGGCGTCGGGCGCCGAGTACGTGGTCATGGCGGGGTATATGCGCATGGTCACCGACGTGCTGCTCGAAGCGTTTCCCAACCGCGTGCTCAACCTTCATCCCGCATTATTGCCATCTTTCGTCGGCGCGCATGCTATACAGGATGCGTTCGATGCGGGCGTCAAGGTTACGGGCGTAACCGTGCATTTTGCAAACGCCGAATACGATAAGGGGCCGATTATCGCGCAGCGAGCGGTCTCGGTGCTCGAGGACGACACGGTTGAGGACCTCGAGGCGCGCATTCACGAGGTCGAACACGAGATTTACCCGCAAGTGCTCGGCTGGATTGCCGACGGGCGCGTCATGGTCGACGATGCAGGTAAGGTGCATATTAAGCCATAAGGGCAACGAGCCGGGGTAAATGAGCAGGTGTTTCCGTGGCTCGTTTAAGGGGCATGATGTCGACTCGTGCCGGTAATAACGATTGAATCGCAAAAGGAGCGTACCGCATTCATCTGATTGATGGGCGGCAATTAACGCAAGGAGGAACACATTTGAACAAGGAAACGATAGCGGCGATTATCGAAGACCTGAAATCCGGCCGCACGCCCAAGTTGACGGTCGAAGACGTGCCGGCGTTCAGCGCCGATGCCACGGCTGGCAACGAGCATATGTCGCCAACCGACCTTGACGCGATCGCCGCAAGCCTTACGGAAGCTGACATACCGACGTTCGAGCGTGCCCTTCAGGCGATTGATGATGGCGATTTGGCGTGGCTCGGTTTCAAGGTTGTTTACGATGCCGAATTGGCCATGGGCAACGTCGACAACGAAGTCACCAAGAAGTACGGTGACGTCGGGTCGGCTGATGGCGAGCCGCTCGTGTTCTTCTGCAACGATGCCAAGCAGATAGTCTCGTCGCGCGAGCCTTCGCCGCGCGACTTGTTCCAGATGAAGGACGTCACGCGTGGGCCCTCAATGCACAATCAGCAGTTCGAGGGCCTTACCTGGGCAAGCGTTGCCCTCTTCGATCCGGTTCGCGTATGGTTGCTCGGCGCTTCCGACGTGGCAGTCGAGCTTGCAGAGCTTGCCCGCCACGTGGGCTTCGAGGTCGTGGCACTCGACTACGACCCCGCGTACCTTAACGAAGAGCGTTTTCCCAATGTCGAGAGGATTTTGCTTAAGGGTGGCGATTTCGAAGGGTTAAAGGAACTCGATGCAAAGCCGCAAGACTATGTGTGCGTTCTCACGCGTGGGCATATGTTCGATCCGCAAAGCTGCATCTGGGCTGTCGGTCATGGCGTGCATTACGTCGGGATGATGGGCTGCGCGGGGAAGAACAACACCGTGCACGACATCGTCGTGGGCGCAGGCGTTACCGAGGAACAGTGGGATACAATCAAGCGACCCATCGGGCTGAAGTTCGGGGCGAAGACGCCAGCGGAGCTCGCCATAGCCATCGTCGCCGAGCTCATCGACGTGCGCTACCGCCAACGTTACTCGCAGGAAGCGCGCGACAAGCACGATTCGTCGCTCGGCCGATAATCCGAACCGAAGGGGACAGACACATCCGGTCCGCCTGCAAACCCCATTGGCGGGATATGGGCAATTTGTGTTTGTGCAGTGCTTGCAAACCTGATAGAATCAGGGTTTGAATAAGCCGCTTACAGATACAATAATGGCAGTACGAGCGGTACAGCGGAAGGAACATCATGGACGAAACTGGAGTATTGGGCCTGCTCGAAGAGCTGTCCATCCTGCTCGAAGACTCAAAGCCCGTAGGGTTTGGCCGTAACAGCAACTTGCGTCAGGTCGACATTGCGGCCGCGTTCGAGATCATGGACGAGATTCGCGACGTGTTCCCGAGCGAGTTCGCGCAGGCGCGTCAGATTGTTCGCGAGCGCCAAGGGTTGCTCGACGATGCTGAGGCCGAGGCTAACCGCATGGTCGAAGACGCCCGTTCGCAGGCCATTACCATCGCCAGCGAGCAAGAGATTGTCCGCATATCGCAGCAGCAGGCCGACCAGGTGTTGGCCGATGCGCGCGAGCTCGAGCGCCAGACGCGCGCGGGCGCCGAGGACTATGCCGACGAGGTCTTCGGACATGTCGAGCAGAGCCTCGACACGCTGCTGCAGAATGTCCGTCGCTGCCGCGATCGCCTCAACGCGACCACGATGGCGCGCTAGTTCTGCCCATGTCGCAATCTGTTATCAAGATTCCTTCCGAGCTCTTCGCGTTGGCGGAGAGCTCGCATTTTGAAGGTGAGCTCCCGTTGCCCCTGCTTGAAGTGGGTCCCGATGACTATGCGTTCGCAGACCCCGTCAAATGGTCGGTCGACGCCACGAACACCGGGGCGGCCATACTCGTAGCGGGAACGGTGACCGGCGTGGGCGCCTGTGCATGCTCGCGCTGCCTCGAGGATGTTACGTACGAATTCGAGGGCGATATCGAGGGGTATTATCTTATCGAAGGACAGGAATACACCGATTCCGACGACGAGGACGACCCTGGCGCCGACGAGTTCGACGTGCTTCCTGACGACCATATAATCGATCTCGAGCCGCTCATCAGGGCTGCGCTCATCGTCGACGCCCCGCAGATGCCGTTGTGCCGAGACGATTGCGCGGGCCTTTGCCCGACGTGCGGAGCGAACCTCAACGAAGGGGAATGCAGCTGTGGGCCCGACGAGGGCCTCGCTGCTTTCGACAAGCAAGCTAACCCCTTCGCCGCCCTCGCCGACTTCAAGTTCGAGTAAGGGTTCATAAGGGACGCCCGCATCTGGAACCTCGAAGGTGCCAGGAGGCGTCAGGTGGGATGCTCCCACCGGTAACTGAACGGCGCCTCGTTTGAGCAGATATGATGATGGGAAAAACGCTGCTTGCGCACGTGTCGGGTCTTTGCTACTATACCGTTTTGCGTGTTTAATGCAAACATGATACGTATTGCGATACGAAGCGCATATAGAAGGAGTATTACAATGGCAGTACCTAAACAACGAATGGGCCGTATCCGCACCCATCAGCGTCGCAGCATGCATGACCGCATCGAGAAGCCGGCACGTTCCATTTGCCCGCAGTGCGGTGAGGCAAAGCTTCCGCATCGTGTGTGCCCGAACTGTGGCTACTATAAGAACCGCGAGATTATCGAGACCGAATAAACTGGTCTTCAAACGCATGACTGATACCTCCTGGCCATATGTGCGGTCGGGAGGTTTTGCTATACCCAGAAGGGAGTCCCATGGCAGACAAGGTGACTATCTCGGTTGATGCATTGGGCGGCGACAACGCCCCCGGTGTGGTTCTCGAGGGCGTCGAGGCGGCATTGGCTCAAGATGCTGACCTCGAAGTGATTCTCTGCGGCCCTGCAGAGGTCGTCGAACCGTTTGCGGATTCGCACGAGCGCTGTATTGCGCGCGCAACGACCGAAGTTATCGCCATGGCGGAACATCCCGCCAATGCCGTGCGCAAGAAGAAAGACTCTTCGATCGTGGTCGGTTGCCGGCTGGTCAAGGAAGGAGTCGCGCAAGGGTTCTTCTCGGCGGGGTCCACCGGGGCGTGTCTGGCTGCAGGCACGCTTGTCATGGGACGTCAGAAGGGTATCGCGCGCCCGGCCTTGGCCACCGTGCTTCCCTCGCCGGTCAAGCCGGTCGTTCTCTGCGACGTGGGTGCTAACGCAGACTGCAAGCCCGAGTACCTCGTGCAGTTCGCCAAGATGGCAAGCGCCTATGCCGAGCACCTGCTTGGGGTCAAGGACCCGTCCGTGGGGCTTCTGAATATCGGCGAAGAGGAAGAGAAGGGATCGGCGTTCGCGCAGGAAACCCATGCGCTGCTCAAGCAGGAGCTTGCGAATTTCAAGGGAAACGCCGAAGGGCGCGACGTGCTAAGCGGCTCGTTCGACGTTATCGTCTGCGACGGGTTTACCGGGAACGTGTGCCTGAAGACCATCGAAGGTACGGCGAAGATGCTGTTCGGCCAGTTGAAGGGCATATTCAAGAGCTCGCTGAAGAACAAGATCGCTGCTCTTCTGATAAAAGGTGACCTGAAGAAACTCCTGGGAACCATCGACCCTGACGCTGCCGGCGGGGCGCCGCTTCTGGGCGTGAAGGGCGCCTGCATCGTAGGCCATGGCTCGTCGAACGCCCGCGCCATTAAGAACGGCGTTCTGGCAAGCGCCGCCTACGTGCGTTCGGGCGTTTCTGAAATTATCGCGCAAACCGTGTAGGCAGGTGAGCTGGCATACGCTAAGCGCTACAATCATATACGTTGAACCGCCATGTTGCGGTAATCGGTCGAGCTTTCGAATAGCTTGGCCGTAGCGCAAGGTGGGCCCTTGCTCTGCGGCTACGCTGATTCGGATTTCCGACCAGGGAACAAAGGAATCGGCATTGAACGACGAACAACGAACGTATTTCGACGCTGCCCAAGAGATTATCGGGTATGCTTTCAAAAACGAGCAGCTCCTGCTCTCGGCAATCACGCACCCGTCTGCTACCGAGGGTCGGTCGGTAAAGTACTCGTACGAGAGACTCGAGTTCCTCGGCGATAGCATCTTGGGCGCCATCGTCGCTTCCATTGCCTTCAACACGTACCATGAGCTCGACGAAGGCGGCCTGACGCGCATCAAGGTGGCGCTTGTATCGGGCGCGAGCTTGGCCGAGGTAGCCAATCAGCTCGGATTCGCCGACGTCATCATGTTCGGGTCGTCCGAGCAGGGTACGGGCAAACGGGGCCTGCATTCTGCGCTCGAGAACGTATACGAGGCGGTCGTTGCCGCCTTGTACCTCGACGGAGGCATCGAGGCGGCCGAGGCGTTCGTCAAGCGAACGCTCATCGGGCGCATGTCGCTCGATCTTGCGAAGGAGCCCGAGAACCCGAAGAGCGCCTTGCAAGAGAAGCTCCAAGAAGATGGCATAACGCCCACATACCGTTTGGTCGAGACCCAGGGACCACCTCATGACCGTACGTTCGTCGCGCAGGTTTTTGCGGGCGATAAGGGTCTTGCGCAGGGTACCGGCCGTACCAAGAAGGAAGCCGAGAGCCAGGCGGCGAAAAGCACGTTGGCACGGCTCGGCGAGTTCTTCGGTTTGGGCCTGACCGAGGACGAGCGCGCCGAGCGCGTGATCGCGCAAGCTCAGGCAAAAGCCGACAACGTGGCGGCGCAGGCTCAGGCCAAGGTCGACAAAGTCGCAGCTCAGCAGCAGGCGAAGGCCGAGAAGGCCGCGGCACGTGCTGCCGAGGTCGCACATAAGGAGCGCCTCCGCGCCGAGAAGCGCCAGCGTGCCACGCGCGCGGCTGACGAAAGCTAAGGTGGCCTGTGTACCTTAAGTCGCTTGTCCTGAAGGGTTTCAAATCGTTTGCCGACCGCAGCGTGCTGACGCTGCAGCCGGGCATCACGGCAATCGTCGGCCCCAACGGGTCCGGCAAGTCGAACATATCCGATGCGGTGCTGTGGGTGCTCGGCGAGCGATCGGCGCGCAACCTGCGCGGACAAGCCATGGAGGACATCATTTTTTCGGGCTCGGCGGCACGCAAGGCCGTGTCGGTTGCCGAGGTGGACCTCGTGCTCGACAATTCCGACCATGTCCTGCCCGTCGATTTCGACGAGGTCGTCATAACCAGGCGCATGTACCGTTCAGGCGAATCGGAATACCTCGTGAACGGTGTGGTCGCCCGCAGGCTCGATGTACTGGACATCCTGCACGATTCGGGTCTCGGCACGGGAACCCATTCGATCATCTCACAGGGGAGCCTCGATTCAATTCTGCAATCCAAGCCCGAAGACCGCCGCGCCCTCATCGAGGAGGCGGCCGGCGTGCTGAAGCACAAGCGCCGTAAAGAGAAGTCGGCGCGCAAGCTCGACCAGATGGAAAACCATCTTGATCGCGTGCGCGACGTCACCGCCGAGGTTGCCCGCCAGCTAGGGCCCCTCGAGCGCAAGGCGAAGAAGGCAGAGGCTTACGCAAAGGCCAAGGCCGAGCTCGACGAGGTTCGTCTCGCCCTTGCGGTCGACGACCTGCGCGCGCTGCAGCGCCAATGGGACGAAGTGTGCGCTGCCGAACAGAAGGCGATCGAGGACGTCGATTCGAAGCGGGCGGTCGTCGAGGAGGCCGAGCGCAAGGTTAACGATTTCCAAGAGCTGATGCGCCGCGAGTCCGAAGGCGCAAACGTGGTCGCGCGCAATCAGAGGCGCGCCTCGAACCTAAGCGAGAGGCTCGATTCGGCCGAGATGCTGCTGCGCGAGCGTCGGCGTGCCGCGGAAGAAAGTCTGGCCAACATGACCGGCACGCTCGAATCGTCGAAGATGCGCCGTACCGAGGCCGTTTCTGAGCTCCAAGGCGTCGAGGCGCAACTGGCCGATGTACGCAAGCTCTGCGAAGAGGCCGACGGCAAAGTCGACGTGTATTCGAAACGCCGGGCCGAGCTCGACGACAAGCGCCGCGGGGTCGAGGCCTCTATTGGCGAGGTTGCCGACAAGCTCTCGGCGTGCGACCGAAAGCTCGACGCAGCCAAGAGCCGCCTTTCGCAGATGCAGCAGACGCTGGCCAACGGTATGGCGCAGGCGCAGCTCGCGCAGACCCGAAAAGCCGAGCTCGAAGCCGAGCTCGAGCGCGCCCGTAACGAGCATGGCCTAAGCCAGCAGGCGCTCGAGCGCGCAATGGCAGAGCTCGACGATGTTACGTCGAACGAGGCGAAGGCCCAAGAGCAGCTCATAGCGCGCTTCGAAGAGCGCGATGCCGCCCATCAGGTGAGGGACGAGCTAAGCAAAGACATGCACATGGCGCAGGCGGAATCCGATGCGATAGAGCAGGCGCTTGCGGCAATGCGAGATGACGATCCTGCGCTGAGCTGGGTTATGGACAACGCCAAGTCGCTTCCCGGCCAGCTGCTTGCCGTCTCGAAGGCGTTCAAAGTAACGCATGGCCTCGAGTCGCTGGTCGAGAGGCTGTTGGGTCATGATTTGGCTGCCATCGCCGTTGACGACCCCGGCGCTGCGCGCAAGATCGCAGACGCGCTTGACGGCGAAGGCGTTGCAGGCGATATGGCGATGGTCATTCGCTCCGACGATGCGGCCCAGCGCACGGCGGCTGCGGCAAGGGCTTACGGAAAGCCGCTCGTAGGAGAGCTGAGCTATTCCGAAGAGATGAGGCCTGTCGTAGAGGCGCTGCTCGGCGATGTTGTCCTGTGCGAAGACCGCGCCACTGCGTTCAAGGCGCACGCGTCTGACGCGGGCGGGGTGCGCTACCTTTCGAAAGATGGCTGCGTTATCTGGCCGTCGGGCAAGGTGCAAGTGCTCGGCCCCGATGACGAGGAAGCCGAGGGCGTCATCGCGCGCGAGCGGAGGCTCGGCGACCTGAGGGCGCGTATCGATTCGCTTCAGACGAAGCTCGTCGATGCCGAAAAGCAGGCCGCAAGCGCCGATGCGGCGTACCGCGAGCTCCAGGTCGAGACATTGAAACTGAGCCAGCAGCTCGCTAACTGCAAGGGCGCCTGCGAGTCCGCCCGCTCCGAAGAGCAGCGCGCCGCCAAGAGGGTGCAGGCAATTCAGGAAGAGATCGGCAAGGCCCAGAAGCTGGCAACCGAGGCCGCCCAAGAAGTCGACGGGCTCGAAGCCAATTTGAAGCAGGCTTCCGAGGCGGCGGATGCACTCGCCGCCGAGCGCGAGGAGCTCGTAATCCAGCGTGAATCGCAGATGGCTGCCGTGGCTCCGCTGCGCAACGAATCGACGCAGGTGGGGGAGCAGCTCACGGAAGCCCGCCTGCAGGCTGCAAAGCTCGCCGAGCGCCGCACCTATGTGCAAAGGCTCGTCATTGCCCGCCAGCGCGATATCGAGATGTTAGACTCGAGCGCTCGTGCTGCACGTGCCGACATCGCGGTGAAGGGCACGGCTGTCAGGCGCGCAGAGGAGCTTCTTTCCACCATCGAAACGCTGGCTTCGATGCTCGATCGACGGGTGAGGTTGCTCGACGAGGCCGTGAGTGCTTCCGAGTCTAGCGCGAACAGCGCACATGCGGGCGCTGCGGCTGCACGCGACAGCGCGCGAAACGCGCATGACGCCTACGATCAGGCGAGCTCGCGAATGTCGCAGGTGCGCGTCGACAAGGGCAGGCTCGAGATGCGCGTCGAGGCGGCGGTCAACGTCATCGTACGCGACCTGGGCACGCCCATCGACCACGCGCAGGAACTCCCGCAGCTCGAGGACCGGCGTTCCGCCGAAGACGCGTCGTTCAAGCTCGGGCGCAAGATCAAGAACATGGGCGCCATCAACCCCGATGCGGCCGAAGAGTACGCGCAGTTGAAGCAGCGCTACGATTTCCTCGCGGGACAACTTGCCGATATGGAATCGGCCCGCAGGTCGCTCAACCGTATCGTCAAGGTCATCGACGCGCGAATGAAAGACGATTTCGTGAGGACCTACGAGCAGGTCAACCAAAACTTCAACGAGATTTTCTCGGAGCTGTTCCCGGGTGGTACGGCGCATCTGTCGTTCGACGATCCCGACGACGTCGAGAACACGGGAGTCGAGGTGACGGCTCAGCCTGCGGGCAAGCGGTTGACCAAGATGATGCTCATGAGCGGTGGCGAGAAGTCGCTCACGGCGCTCGCCCTGTTGTTTGCCGTCTACAAGACGCGTGCCACTCCTTTCTACATCCTCGACGAGGTCGAGGCCGCGCTCGACGATACCAACCTGCGTCGGCTGGCCGCCTACATCGACAAGTTGCGCGACAGCACCCAGCTGATCATGATCACGCACCAGCGCCGCACGATGGAGATGGCGGACGTGCTGTTCGGCGTCTCGATGCATGCCGACGGCGTGACCAAGGTCATCAGCCAGAAGCTCGAGCGCGCGCTCGAAAACGCCGAATGAGCTAACGGAATGAGTCGGCGTACCCGTTAAGGTGACTCACTTGCGCAGGGAGCATTCGGGATCCCGGTACGCACACTCATCTACCTGCTTCACTTCTGAAGTGTTGGCGCAGAGCGCACGTGGGTCTAAGATATCGTCTACGAACTGCTACAATAACACATTACGTGCCATGACGGCATGAATGTTCGGCGGCTTATCTACAGGAGACGATATGGGCTTGTTCAACCGCTTCACCGAGGGCCTCGCACGTACGCGCGAGGCGTTCCGCGAGGATATGAATCTGCTGATGAACCGCAGTCCCGAAGTCGACGAAGATTTCTGGGACGGGCTCGAGGAAGCACTAATCATGTCCGATATGGGCGGCTATTCCGCCTCGACGATCGTCGACAAGCTGCGCGGCGAGGCCACCCGCAAAGGGTATCGCAACGCAAACGACGTACTCTCGGCCCTGAACGACCAAATAGCCGAGGAGTTCGTCGAAGGCGGCGACAAAATCCTCGGAGGTGAGGGTTCGATCGTCCTGTTCGTAGGCGTCAACGGCTCGGGAAAGACGACAACGACCGGCAAGATTGCCAAGCAGGCAAAAGACGAGGGGCGCAAGGTCATCCTCGGCTGTGGCGACACGTTCCGCGCTGCTGCAATCGAGCAGCTCGAGGTGTGGGCGAAGCGCGCTGACGTCGAGATCTGCTCGCGCGAGCGGGGGAGCGACCCTGCCAGCGTGTGTTACGAGACCATCGAGCGCGGCGAGGAAATAGGAGCCGACCTGGTGTTGATTGATACCGCCGGGCGCCTTCACACGTCTGCGGATCTCATGCGCGAGCTCGAGAAGGTCGTAGCCGTCGTGCGCAAGCGCGCCAACATGCCGGTCTACCTCGTGCTCGTAATCGATGCGACTACCGGCCAGAACGGCTTGCAGCAAGCGCGCGAGTTCAACTCTGCCCTCGAGCTCGACGGCGTCATCATCACCAAGCTCGACGGCACCGCCAAGGGCGGCATCGCCGTGGCTGTCTCGCATTACCTGAAGCTTCCAATCGTGAAGCTCGGCGTTGGCGAGGGCCTCGAGGACCTGAAGGATTTCGACGCGCACGAGTACGCCGCAAGCCTCGTGGGCGATTTCGGACAGACGGATTAGAAATGTGAAAAAAGGGTCAGACCC
>DFIX01000013.1:11419-13742 GCA_002371495.1 Eggerthellaceae bacterium UBA3686 | reverse complement strand
TCAGACCCCTTTTTCACATTTTGGGAAGGAACAAGATGTTTGACAACTTACAAGACCAACTGCAAGAGGTCTTCGACGACCTTAAGGGCAAGGGGCGTCTGACCGAAGACGATATCCGCGTGGCGATGCGCCGTGTGCGCATGGCGCTGCTCGAGGCCGACGTCAGCTTCAAGGTCGTCAAGGGGTTCGTGTCGAAAGCCTCCGCGCGTTGCATGGAAGCCGACGTGCTCGAATCGTTGACGCCTGCGCAAAACGTTATCAAAGTCGTACTCGACGAGCTGACGAATCTTCTGGGTGAGACCGATGCGCGCATTAACCTGCGGCCCAACAAGCATCCTAACGTCATCATGCTCGTAGGCCTTCAGGGCTCAGGCAAGACAACTGCCGCGGCCAAGCTCGCCTACTTGCTGAAAGGCGAGGGGCATCATCCGCTGCTCGTGGCATGCGACGTGTACCGCCCGGCCGCTGCCGACCAGCTTCAGACGCTCGGCGGCGAAATCGGCGTCCGCGTGTACCGGGGCGAGGGCACTGACCCGGTCAAGATCGCAAAAGAAGGCGTGCAGTGCGCCATCGACAACCTCTGCGACGTCGCCATTGTCGATACCGCAGGCCGTTTGCATGTAGACGAGGAGATGATGGTCGAGGCCGAGAGCATCAAGGCCGCAGTCGACCCCGACGAAGTGCTCATGGTCGTCGACGCCATGACGGGCCAAGACGTAGTCAACGTCGTCGAGACCTTCAGCGCGCGCGTCGACTTCGACGGCGTCATCATGTCCAAGATGGACGGCGACGCCCGTGGCGGCGGTGCGCTCTCGATCCGCGAATCAACGGGCAAACCCATCAAGTTCATCTCGTCGGGCGAGAAGCCCCAATCGCTCGAGGTATTCCATCCCGACCGCATGGCGCGTCGCATCCTGGGCATGGGCGACGTGGTCAGCCTAATCGAGAGCGCCGTCAAGGTCCAGCAGCAGGAGGAAGAGGCCGAGGCCACCGAGCGCCTGCGCCGCATGGACCTCAACCTTAACGACTTCCTCGACATGAACCGCCAGATCCGGAAGATGGGCGGCGTGGGCAAGCTCATATCGGCGCTGCCGGGCGGCGACAAGATGATGGCGCAAGGCCAGGTCGACGAGCATGCGCTCGACCGCATGGAGGTCATCATCAACTCGATGACAAAGGAAGAGCGTGAAAAGCCCGACGTCATAAACGGAAGCCGTCGCGCCCGCATCGCCGCTGGTGCCGGCGTTACCGTTACCGCGGTAAACCAGCTCATGAAGCAATACGCCGAAACCCGCAAGCAGGTCAAGAAGATGATGGCCGCCTATGGCGACATGGATCAGGCCCACGGCAAAAAGGGGCGTCCCAAGAAGGGCAAGAAGGGAAAGAAGGGTGGAAGCAAGATGCGCCGCATGCCCGGTGTGGGCGGCATGAGCTTGGCCGACATCAAGAAGATTCAGCAAATGATGGAATAACGCGTGTCTAGCCAGCCTTTCACCATAACGTTTGAGTCTTATACGGGTCGCGACGCCGATGTCGTAGTGCCTGCGGGCGTGACGAAAATCGGACGCCGCGCGTTCACGAACAACCGCTACGTGCGTACCGTGCGCCTACCCGAGGGCGTGACCGACATCGACGACGAGGCGTTTTCGTCCTGCGTGAACATGACCCAGGTCATCATTCCCTCTACGGTCGAGCGAATCGGGGCCGGTGCCTTCAAGGGATGCTGGCGCCTTCGCGAAATTGCGATACCAGCGGGGGTCACCCAACTCGAGGAGCGTGCGTTCGCCCGCTGCCGCTCGCTTACGTCGGTCGAGGTTCCCGAAGGGGTAGTGCAGATAGACGAGGCCTGTTTCCAGCATTGCGGGGCCCTCGAGAGCATCGCGCTTCCCTCTACGCTCGAGCGAATCGGCGCCAACGCGTTCTACGATTGCCAGAAACTCCGGGTAAGCCGGCTTCCCGAGCACCTCGACACGATTGACGACGAGGCGTTCAGGGGCTGCAAGGCGCTCGGCGAAATCGAGCTGCCCGAGTCCGTAGCCTGGGTGGGACAGCGGTGCTTCAAGGATTGCACAGAGCTTTACTCGGTCGTTCTTCCACAGCGGTTGGAATTTATAGAGGAAGGCGTCTTCGAGGGATGCTCGTCGCTCGGCGCCGTTGTCGTCCCCAATGGCTTAACGCATGTCGAAGCTCGGGCGTTTGCGGGCACCGGCCTCGTGGCCGATGACATCGCCTTACCCGAGGGCTGTCTGGTCGCGCCCGATGCTTTCGAATCGTAGGCGGCAAGTGCGTACTAAGAAGAAAGGAAGCGAAGAGGAGCATCCTC
>DFIX01000013.1:0-11329 GCA_002371495.1 Eggerthellaceae bacterium UBA3686 | reverse complement strand
GAGGATGCTCCTCTTCGCTTCCTTTTAACATGTGGCGCTTTGGTTTAGTTGAAAGTGCGGACTTGTCAAGGCGACGATTCCGAGATAGTATTCCAAATTGCTGTTTTCTTAAGCCTGTAGTAGTAAAAGGAGTACATTTACATGGCAGTGAAGATTCGTCTCGCACGTCACGGCGCTAAGAAGCGTCCGTATTACCGCATTATCGTCGCCGATTCGCGCGCCCGCCGCGATGGCCGTTTCATCGAGGAAGTCGGCCGTTACAACCCGTGCGTCAGCCCGTCGTTCGTGTCCTTCGACCAGGACCGCCTGCAGTACTGGCTCGGCGTCGGCGCCCAGCCGACCGACACTGTTGCTCGCCTGATCAAGCAGGCCGGCCAGGACGCATAGCCTTATGGCCGAGCAGAGCAAGGACATTGCGGGCCTGGTCGAATGCATTGTCCGGCCTCTCGTCGACTTCGAGGACGACCTCGAGGTCACTTCGCGCGAAGAGGGTGACACCATCATCGTGGAAGTGAGCGTCAACGAAGAGGATGCGGGCAAGGTAATCGGACGTCAGGGTCGCGTCATAAAGTCGATCCGCACGCTTGCGCGCGCTGCTGCGTCGCGCAACGACATGCATGTCGAAGTCGAGATCCTCGATTAGATGCGCACCTGGATTGACGTCGCGTATCTAGCGAAAACGCGCAATTCAAAGGGAAGGTTCGCCGCGCGAGCTGCGGCGGGCCTTCCTTTTTTGCTCGAACCAGGTGACGAGGTGGCGTTCGTGCCGCCGCAGACCGACGTGCCGCGCAGCGCATGCGTCAAGGAGGTGCGCCTCATCGACGACGTTTCGGCCGATATCGAGTTCGAAGGCGTTGCTACGATGGAGCTCGCACAGCAAATGATCGGCATGCATTGCCTGATAAGGCGCGAACTTGTAGACGAGGACGTCTTCAGGGCATCTCCGGGCACTTGGGAGGGATGGCGCGTCGTCGATTCCCTGGCAGGTGAGGTCGGGACGGTATCGGGCCTCGTGGAGAACCCGGCTCAGATGCTCCTCGAGGTATTGAGGCCTGATGGGGCGACCGCCCTCGTTCCTGCTGTCGAAGAGATAATCCGCGAGGTCGATATCGAAATGGGAACCATCTACGTCGATTTGCCCAAGGGTTTGCTCGATTTGTAGCCGACCCGCAATACAGGAGTGTTGGCATGATCATCGAGACGCTATCGACGTTTCCTCATATGTACGATTCGGTCATGGGAAGCTCCATGATGAGGATTGCCCAAGACAAGGGCTATCTTGATTTCACCGCCTACGACTTGCGCGATTGGACCCACGATAGGCATCGCACGACCGATGACGATCCCTACGGCGGCGGAGCAGGCCTTATTATGAAGTGCGAGCCGATCTTCGAGGCGTTTCAGGCTCTTACCGGCCAGGACTTGGGCTTAGAGCCCGTAATCACCGGCAACGAGCAGCCCACGACGGGCCCGGCGCCAAAACGCGCCGAGGGTCCGAAACCCAAAACGGTCTTCCTTACACCCTGCGGGCGCAAGTTCGACGACGCTCTTGCCTGCGAGCTCGCCCGAGAAGAGCGCCTGCTGTTCATATGCGGGCATTACGAGGGTATCGACGAGCGCGCCTACGAGCTGGCGGATTACCAGATCTCTCTCGGCGATTACGTGCTGACGAGCGGCGAGCTTGCGTCGATGGTCGTCATCGACGCTGTCGTGCGAAAGATCGAAGGCGTGCTCGGGGCCGAAGGCGGCGCACTCGACGAGAGCTTTGCCGACGGGCTTCTTGAGTTTCCGCAGTACACGCGCCCTGCGACCTTCCTCGGGCGCGAGGTGCCGCCGGTGCTGCTTTCGGGCGACCACGGCGCGGTCGCCGAATGGCGTCGCATCCAAAGCCTCGAACGCACCGCCCGCCTGCGCCCCGACCTGCTCGCATAGTGCAAAATGTGAAAAAAGGGTCAGACCCTTATTTCACATTTGAATTCTTTGAAAAGTTCGGCGCAGCCGGCGAATACGCACGGATGCGCGGTATCATAGTTTCTTGCGGTTTTGAGCTGCATAACATGATTCCATGGCAAAGAGAAAGGTGCGGTGCTTACATGGTCCCCGGCCAGCACGCAGAGCAAACTTCGACGAGCTGGGCTCGGTCCATATTGAGCATAGTCTTCATGGTGGCAATCGTGGCC
The DNA here is from genome assembly GCA_002371495.1 of Eggerthellaceae bacterium UBA3686. Taxonomy (GTDB): domain Bacteria; phylum Actinomycetota; class Coriobacteriia; order Coriobacteriales; family Eggerthellaceae; genus UBA9715. The sequence continues at coordinate 9,149 of DFIX01000013.1, read as the reverse complement.
CTTATTACCATCGGGCTGCGTCTGTTCATCTTCGTTCCCTACGAGATTCCCTCGGGTTCGATGGAAGACACCATCATGCCGGGAGACATGGTCTTTTCCGAAAAGGTAAGCTATTACATGCGCGAACCCCAGAAGGGCGACATCGTGACGTTCGCCGACCCCGAGGTAGCGGGCCGCACGCTCATAAAGCGCGTGATCGCGACTGAAGGCCAGGACGTCGACCTTGTGGACGGGCGCGTGTTCGTTGACGGCATCGAGCTCGACGAGCCCTATACCGCCGGGAAGGAATCGCGGCCGCTCACCCGTACTGCGGCCGATGTCGAAGTCGATTTCCCATACACGGTTCCCGATGGCTGCGTTTGGGTCATGGGCGACAATCGAACCGCGTCCCAGGACTCGCGCTACTTCGGTGCCATTCCCGTCAGCTCTATCACGGGCCGTGCGGCCATCGTGTACTGGCCGCTCAGCGATATCGGCCTTCTTTCGTAAGCAAAGTTCGACCAGCGACAAAGGAGATGAACTACATGGCAAGAAATGATGCGCCTACGTTCCAGGACGTCATCATGAACCTGGAACGGTATTGGGCAGATCAGGGCTGCGTCGTGTTGCAGCCGTATGACAATGAAGTGGGCGCGGGCACGTTCCACACCGCAACGACCCTGCGTTCGCTCGGTCCGGACGTATGGCGCACCGCGTACGTGCAGCCCTCGCGTCGTCCCACAGACGGCCGCTACGGCGAGAACCCCAACCGCTTGCAGCATTACTATCAGTACCAAGTGCTGCTCAAGCCCTCGCCTGACAACGTCCAGCAGCTCTACCTTGACAGCCTCACCGCCATCGGCATCAACATCAACGAACATGACGTGCGCTTCGTCGAGGACGACTGGGAGTCGCCGACGCTCGGCGCCTGGGGCCTTGGCTGGGAGGTTTGGATCGACGGCATGGAGGTCACGCAGTTCACGTACTTCCAGCAGATGGGTGGCTTCGAGTGCAATCCGGTGCCGGCTGAGCTGACGTATGGCCTGGAGCGTTTGACGATGTACATCCAGGGCGTCGACTCCGTGTACGATATCGTCTGGTCGCGTGGCGCCGACGGCACCGTGTTCACCTACGGTGACGTCTATCTCGAGAACGAGCGCGAGCACTCCACGTATAACTTCGAGGTCGCCGACACTGAGTTTTTGTTCGGCGAGTTCGACCGTTACGAGAAGGAATGCCTGCGCATCCTCGAGAGGGGCTTGCCGCTGCCAGCGTACGACTACGTGCTGAAATGCAGCCACTCCTTCAATCTGCTTGATGCGCGCGGCGTCATCTCGGCGACCGAGCGCATGGGCTATATCCTGCGTGTTCGCACGATTGCTAAGGCCTGCGCGGCAAGCTATCTCGAGCATGTCGTGGGCATCAGTACATCAGATGATGGGAAGGAGGCCGCAGATGGCGAATAAGACTCTTGCCTTCGAAATCGGCACCGAGGAAATGCCGGCCTTCGACCTGCATGCGACCACGACCAAGCTCGGCGGTCTTGCCGCCGCTGCGCTCGATGGCGCCAAGATTCCGCATGGCGAAATCCAGGTCTATACGACTCCGCGTCGCCTGATCGTCATCGCAGCCGATGTGCCCGAGGCGACCGAGGCCTCTGTCGAGGAATTCCGCGGTCCAGCCGCAAAAATCGCTTTCGACGAGAACGGCGAGCCCACCAAGGCGGCCATCGGCTTTGCGCGCGGTAAGGGCATCGATCCGAGCGCACTCGAGCGCCGTGACGAGAACGGTACCGAGTACGTGTACGCCGTAAAGGAAACGCCTTCGGTCGATGTGGCGAGCTTGCTCCCCGAGCTTTTGGGCAATCTGATCACGGCGATTTCGTGGCCGAAGTCCCAGCGTTGGGGCAGCCGTCGCGAGCAGTTCAGCCGACCTGTCCGCTGGCTGTTTGCCATGCTCGGCGACGTGGTCGTGCCCGTTGAGTTTGCTGGCCTCACCGCCTCCAACACGACGTGCGGCCACCGCTTCCTGGCGCCCGGCCCGTTCGAGGTTGCGAACGCCGATGAGCTGATCGGCGTTCTGCGCGGCGCGTACGTCGTTCCGAGCGAGGCGGAGCGCGAGGCTTCCATTCGCGAACAGGTCAAGGCCATCGAGGCCGAAACCGGCCTGGTAGCCGAGCTTCCTGCCAAGACGATGGAGGAAGTCGTCAACCTCACCGAGTACCCGACTGTCATGGTGGGGCAGTTCGACGAGCTGTTCCTGGCCGTCCCCAAGGAGATCACGGTCGACGCGATGCTCGTCCACCAGCGCTACTTCCCGCTGTTCAACGCGGACGGAACGCTGACGAACAAGTTCCTGATCACGTCGAACGGCAACCCCGAGTTCCGCGACAACATCGTCGACGGTAACCAGCGCGTTGTTGCCGCACGTCTGTACGACGCGAAGTTCTTCTACGACGAGGACCTGAAACAGCCGCTCGAGGCATACGTCGAAAAGCTCGGCGAGGTCGTGTTCCAGGAATCGCTGGGCACGACGCGCGCCAAGACAGACCGCATCGTCGAGCTCGCGGGCGTGCTCGCTGCGGATGCGAATCTGGACGAGACCGACACCGTCGACGCCAAGCGCGCTGCGTTCCTGTGCAAGGCCGACCTCGTGACCGGAGCGGTCGTCGAGTTCACGAGTGTGCAGGGTATCATGGGCCGCTACTATGCCAAGGCAGCCGGTGAGACCGACCAGGTCGCAGACGCCATCGCCGATCATTACCGTCCGCGCTTCGCAGGCGACGACACGCCGGCTTCTATGGTGGGCAAGGTCGTCGCAACTGCCGACAAGCTCGATACCATCTGCGGGTTGTTCGCGGTGGGCCAGGGTCCGACCGGCTCTTCCGACCCGTTTGCGTTGCGCCGCAGTGCCATCGGCGTCCTGGCGATGCTCGAGGCCGGCCTCGAGGTGTCGCTGATCGATGCCATCGACGCCTCGCTTGACATCTACGAAAAGGGCGGTTTGGACTTCGATCGCGCTGCCACGCGCGCGGAGGTCATTGACTTCTTCGTCACGCGCACCAAGGTCATGCTGCGCGATGGCGGCTGCGAGGCCGACACCATTGAGGCCGTTCTGACGACCGGCATCGACGAACCCATGACGATCGTCGCGCGCGCCCGCGCGCTCGAGAGCGCCCGCACCAACGAGCGCGAAACGTTCGACGACTTGGCGACAGCCTATGCCCGCGCGAACAACTTGCGTGACGCCGATGCGGGTACTGATGTCGACAAATCACTGTTGACCGAACACGGCAAGGCGCTTGCCGATGCCGTGGCCGAGGCCCGGGGCCGCGTAGCGGATGCGCTCGATGCAGACGACTATGCGAGCGCGCTCGGCGAGCTCGCTGCCCTGCGTGCCCCGATCGACTCGTTCTTCGAGAACGTCATGGTCAAGGATGAGGACGCAGCGGTTTGCGCCAACAACATGAAGCTCCTCAACAGTTTCGTCGCCGTCTTCGCCAATGTCGCCGATTTCGGAAAGATGGCCAAGAAGTAAGGCTTCTTGAACGGCATAGTTCATAAATTGAAAAGGGCCCGCATGGGCCCTTTTCAATTAGCCATGTGAAAGGCGCTCGACCGCCTAGGTTTGCTCCCTTTAGGACGTCGGTTCTATACAGCGGAGGCGTCGGGATCGCTTGCGGCGCTCGAAAGCCCCATATACGAAATTGATTTGACCGTCAAAGGAGCGATTGTCTGCTCGGCATCGGCGGTTTCGGCATCGGCGGGTGCGGCCTCGTTGAAAACGACCGTGTACTGGTGATACCCATTGTCCATGTAGAACTGGCATTCACCGTCTGCTCCGAAGAAGCTTGGATTCGTAAAGCCGTTATCGAGCAGGTCCTTGCCGGTTTTGCCGACGAATCCGTCGAGCTCGCTTTGCGGAACGGCGCTCTTGGTCAGGTCCTCGACGCTTTTGACGGGCAGGGATGAGAGCTCCGCGCGCACTTTCGCATCATGCTCGGGGTCGTCGTAGCTGATCTTGTCGCATGCGTCGTACACTTCTTTGGTCATATCGGCCGTCACGCGGACCTGCGTACCATCATGTTCGTAGGCGTACGCTAAGCCCTCGTCGCTATACGCGTAGGAGCTGGAATCGGCTTCGACGGCAAAAGCGTCGCCCAGTGTGGCAAATGAAGGAACAGCCGTCTGGCTAGCTGAAGATGAGCTTGCGTCAGCGCTGGCGCTAGCGTTAGGGCTTGCGCTGGAGCCAGCATTAGAGCCGCAGGCTCCAAGGGTAAGAGCTATCGCTGCGGTGCATAGGATGATCAGGAGTTTCTTCATTTGTTCCTCTTCTCTCTTAGATAACGTTCCTACATGCTGACAACGTGCGACAATCTGGGTCTATTTCGAGATGGCCTATAACGGCGGCGGTTAATTCCAGTTGGCCACATACAGCCCATAGCGGTCCTTCATCCTTCCGGCCAAGATAAGAATGAGGTCGACGAAATAGCCTATGCCGAACAGCCCGATCGTGAAGAAGTACAAAACGCCGAGCAGGTAGCGCCCCACATAGAAGCGATGCGCGCCGAAGATGCCGAGGAAAAGGCAGAGCAACAGCGCAACGAGCCGCGATTTGCCCGAAACGTTCGGGTACGAGACGTTGACGTTCACGTATGCAGCGGTTTCGGGACCCATGCTCCTCGAGCTCGGAGCTTGGGCTTCGCCACTCGAAGGTTGCTGATAGTAATAGTTGTTGATGACGACGTGGTCTCCGTTTATCGACTGCGTCTCGACGCGTTCGATGGGCATTTTCGTACCGCAATAGCCGCAATAGGCGCTATCGACGTTTGCTCCGCACGAGGGGCAGCGCATGGGCTCCTCCTTTCAACGGGTCGCTTTCGTCTTTTCCAATTCAAATTCTACTCGATTGACTAGAAGTGTCCAGTGGCGTCAAAATGCATGGTGACTTTTTTTAGTTGCCGTTCGAACTGCATTTCGCAAAAAGATGCCCTAAAGGGCATAGGCGAATAAGACGAGAAATATCCGAACTTCGCCTCTGCTTGTATAGAATGATTGCGAATACCGATTTCGTTTCAGGGTGCGAGGAAGGCGGTTGGTCATGGTCCAGGGCAACAACGATATCGTCTCTACCGAAGTTCGAACGCTGCGCGAATGGATTGGCTCCTGCAAGCCGGGGCGCATGGCGTTTTTCGGCGGGGCGGGGGTATCGACCGAGAGCGGCATACCTGATTTCCGCAGCCCCGATGGGCTGTATGCGCAGAAATACGGTGATGTGCCGCCTGAGCAGATAATATCGCGATCCTATTTCGACGCGCATCCGCGGCAGTTTTTCGAATTCTATTTTGATCGCATGATTGCGAAAGAGGCCGAGCCGAACAAGGCGCATCGCAAGCTTGCGGATCTTGAAAGGCAGGGCACGCTGGGCGCTGTCATCACGCAGAACATCGACGGCTTGCATCAGGCGGCGGGTAGCAAGACGGTGTGGGAGCTGCACGGGAGCGTCCTTCGTAACTACTGTATGGGTTGCGGGGCGAAATACGGACTCGACCAGATGCTTGACTTGCATGCGAGCGCTGACGACGGCATACCGCGCTGCCCGGTGTGTGGCCGTATCGTCAAGCCCGACGTCGTGTTGTACGAGGAAGGGCTCGACTCGCACGTTATCGAGGAGTCGGTGAAGGCGATTCAGCGGGCTGACCTGCTCGTAATTGCGGGCACTTCGCTTGCGGTGTATCCAGCGGCGGGGCTTATCGATTATTTCGAAGGCGATCACTTGGCTATAGTGAACCTCGCCCCTACGCCGCGCGACCGTTATGCAGATCTTTGCGTTCAGGCAAAGGTGGGCGAGGTGTTCGACTTCTAGCGAGCGCTTCGTTTCCTCGAGGAGTTACGAGAAGCTGCCGCATTTCTTCATTACGCGGTCGGGAGCGTGACGGTGAAGGTGGTGCCGTCTGCGGAGTTGCTCGTGCAGGTGATGTCGCCGCCGTGTGAGCGCGCGACTTCGCGGGCGATGGCGAGGCCCAGTCCAAAGCCGCCGGTGCCCGAAGTGCGGGCCTTGTCGGTGCGGTAGAAGCGGTCAAAGATATGGGGCAAATCTTCGGGCGAGATTTCGGAGCCGGTATTGTTCACGTCGAGTCGTGCGGTATTGCCGTTACGTACGAGCCCAACCCGTATCGAGCCGTTTTCGTTGACGTATTTGAAAGCATTCTCGACTAGGGTCGATACCATCTTGTGAAGCTGCTGCGGGTTGCCGTTGACCTGGATGCCGTCTTCGATGGAGCAGTCGAACAGGCATCCGCGCTCGAGCGCCATCGAATCGAACAGCAGCGTCTCGCCGTTGACTAGGTCGCTGAAGTCAATCGGTTCGAAAGGAGCTGAGGCAACGGTTTGCCCGGCTTCGACCTGAGCGAGTTCGAGCATCTCGTTGACGAGGCCTTGCATCTGTTCGGCCTCGATTTGGGTCGATTCGATCCATTGGCTCTCGCTTGCAATCGTCCGTTCGGGGTGCTTGAGCAGAATCGACGCGTTGGCGAGTATCACGGTAAGCGGCGTTTTCAGATCGTGCGAGGCGTCAGCGACGAATTGCCGTTGTGATTCCCATGCTTCCTGGACAGGCTTTAGGGCCCATTTCGAAAGAAAGAGCGCGAAGAAGAAGAACACGACGAGCATGCCGACTCCTGCTACGAGCAGCATGAGCGCAAGAGATTGCCAGCTTTTCGTGTTGGAAGTGTCTGCGAACGCGAAGTACGTCGCGTTGTCGGTCGTAACCTTCTTGTAGTGGATACCGAGGTCGCCGAGCGTGCCTTCGCCATCGTCAGCGTCGGCAAGCCTTTGAAATGCGCTCTGCAGGACCTCGCTGCTCAGAGACGCGGTTGTGAACCCCGAGACGATTTGCAGCTCTGAGCTGTTCAGAAGGTATACCGCAACGGGAACGGCGCTGATCTTGCGGTCATCGTCGCGGCCGCCGATGCGTGGCCCGTTCATCATCTCATCGAAGTTCTCGAATCCCATCTCCTCGGCGATTTCGTCGAAGGTCTCGTCATGCTCGTCATAAGCCGGATAAGCGCTCGTGTCGCTGCTTGAGGAATCATCGCGGCCCCGGAACATGGGCCATGACCCGGACTGGCCGTTGGACGTCCCGTACAAGCCCATGGGTCCGAACCCGATAGAATGTTTGCCCATATGCTCGTCTGCGCGACTAATCGAGCTGCTCAGTGCTTCATTGACGTCTGCAAGCGAGCGTTGGTACTCGGCGATGCAAATGCCCGCGAACACAATCGCAAGCACGAGGGCCACAGAAGCCATGACGACGGCCACGAACTGTATGCGGAGTTTCCTGAACATCTAATGAGTCACCTTACCTGATAGCCTGACTCATTGGCCGTCAACGAGGCGGTAGCCAACTTTCCTGATGGTCTCGATTTGAGCGCTGGAACCGAGGAACTTTAGCTTCTTGCGCACGAACGAGATGTAGGCTTCGACGTTGTTGTCGACGGCGCTCGACTCGACTCCCCAAACCTTAGAGATGAGCGTTTCCTTCGAAACGATCTGGCCTTTGTTGGACATAAGGATGTTCATTATGCTGAACTCCTTGAACGAGAGGTTAATTGACTTGCCTTCGCGGGCAAGATCGTGGCTCTCGAGGTTAAGCTCGAGGTCGGCGAAGCGAAGCGTCTCGAACACGACTTGCCCCTGGCGCCTGGTCAGGGCACGAAGGTGCGCGAGCATCTCGGCCGGCGAGAACGGCTTTGTCATGTAGTCGTCTGCGCCCGAGTCGAGCCCCTCGATTTTGTCTGGAATCTGTGAGCGCGCCGTCAGCATCAGCACCGGCGTGTCGACGCCCTTGCGGCGTAGCTGCTTGGCAACCTCGAAGCCATCCATTTTGGGGAGCATAACGTCGAGGATAATCACGTCGTAGATTCCGGTTTCGCCGTAATCAAGGCCAGACTGCCCGTCATGGACCATGTCGACTTGGTAGTTGTTGTCTTCCAGTATCTTGCCTACGGCCTGAGCGAGCCTGATGTCGTCTTCAACTATGAGGATCTGCATGGTAAACGCCCTTTCAAATGGTATGAGAACCATTGTACCCGACGACCTTAAATGAGCCTGAAACCAACGGCGCCTTATCGAAAAGAAGGTCCTCGGGCGCCATTTCCGTTACCGTGGGGAGATTAAGGAAAGGAGGATTTGGTAAGGAAATGGGCCCGAGGACCTTCTCGGAAACTCTTTAGTTAAGAGGCCAATAGAGTCCTGCCTTGAAGTTCAAAGTCTTTGGCTGGGTCAATGGTCTGGACCCCGAGGACCGAGACCTTGCCCGTAGCTTTTTCTTCGACCCGGATGGCGCCGCGATTCGCGAGCACACGCTTGTATGCGTTGCCGTATTTCGAGAACGAGCGCGGGAAGGCGCCGTGCGATGCGAGCAGCTCCGAGAGCCATATCGGATAACCACCTGCACATTTTATTTCCATGACGACCTGGTCGCTGCCGGCAACGCGCAATCGTTGGGCCGACGCGGAAGCCATCAGGTCGACGTAGCTTATGTCCTCGTCGAATGTGATGCGCTCGACGCAATCGTTTTCGCTTTCGCCGACGGGGCACCAGGCTTCGCGCATGCAGCTAATAAGCATCGAGGGAGCCAGGCCTTCGTACCTGTGCAGAAACGCGTCAATTTCGCGGGCGATCTGCACCTTTCCAGGTGCTAGATCGGTTTCAGGGCGCGAGGCTACGGGGAAGCGCTCCTGGGCTTGCTCGTAAGAAAGCGCTCCCGAGCAGAACTCGGCTGCGCCCTGCGCGCTCATGCGCACGCGCCTTTTGTAGACGACGCCCTTGTACTTCTTCTTTATCTCGACGAAGACGACGTCAGTGTTCGAAAACGGCCCGTAGCTGCGCACGCGCAGCTTTTCTTTGTAGAGCGGCTTTTCAAGCGATCGGCTTATGAGCAGGCGATCGGGCGTGTCAAGGTAGAGGCTGTCGATGCGCGTGCGTCCGTAGTCGTCAAGGCGCATGCGCCCCGCAAGAGATTGTTTGATTAACTCGCACTGGGCTTTCGAGATGAGGTATTTCTTCTCTTTGCGCTCGAACGTGTCGCCTACAGTGGCCATTGTCTGCTCCTTCCGATGATGCCGATCATGTTACTTCGGCAACCTGAAACCATGCTGAAAGGGGGCG
>DFIX01000017.1 GCA_002371495.1 Eggerthellaceae bacterium UBA3686 | reverse complement strand
GCCGGTCCCGGCTCCGGGAAGCGCCGTTATGACGGCTGACGACATCGAGGATTGGGAGGACATAGTCACCTTCCCAGATGTCGATGCGTTTGACTGGGAAGGCTACGCCGAGAGCGAGTTCGCAATTGCCAAGAACAAGGGAATCGACTTCGACCGCATTCCTATTGATTTCGGCAGCGGCAATGGCCCGTTCGAGAGGCTCGCTGCGCTCATGGGCTTCGAGGAGGCGCTGCTGGCAATGGTGGCTGATCCAGATGCGACCAAAGCTCTTGTCGAGCGCATTGTTGACTACAAAATCCAAGTTGCCGAACGTGCCCGCGAGTACCTTAAGGCCGATATGTTCACGAGCTATGACGACTTGTGCACGCAACGCAATCCTTTCATGTCGCCGGAGGTGTACCGCGAGATTGTTAAACCGGGGACAACACGCCTCAATACAGCAGTTAAGGAGCTCGGAATGTATCCGATCAGCCACTGCTGCGGTTTTGTAGAGCCCCTTGTTGAGGACATTATCGAAACCGGTACTGCGGCATGGACGTCTGCGCAGCCTTGCAATGACCTTATAGGGATCATTCGCAAATACGACGACCGTCTCACGGTAATCGGCGGATACGATTCCAACGGTCCTGCTGGGTCCGTTGACGCGACCGACGAGGTCATCGTTGCCGACGTAGAGCGCTGTTTTGACGAATACGCCTGCGCAGATGATGGTCGTGGCTATGTCTTCTGGGGGTTCCGCACGCCGAATTCGACGGATCCTGCGGACAAGGCTTACGAGAATGGCCGCGTCTATTCAGCTGCCATCAGAATCGCCCGAGAACGCGCTGGCCTTAATTCCTAACCGTCGCCGCGCACCTGGCGCAGCAGATGTGATGCTTGTCCCTATCGGGCGGGAATGCCGCTTGGTGTACGTCAAGACGACATGCCCATCTTGTGACGGGCATGTCGTCTCGTTTGCGCTTGGCTGCCTGCCAGCTATATCCTTGGGCTCAACGCCCCCGAGGAGCGGATAGCTCCAAGCTGTAAGCCAGGCAGTCAACGAATTCGGTGACTGCCTGGCTTTGTTTCGACCTCTTCCAAAGGGCGCATATCTCGTATCTCAAATCGACGTCGGCAAGGGGAATATGCTTGAATCGGGAGCCGAATTTGCCTTTCCCTAGAGGACCGCACCTGGGTGGACAACCCCGACGTTCGCTGAGCATGAAGGTGCTCGGCGCCAATGATTAGACCCATGTCCACGAGCGCAAGCGCGAGCGAGTCATGTTGCGCTCCATCCCCCAATTCGATGCAGAGGCGTCGTATAGGGCGGTAACGCCTCATAGAGCGGTAGCGTGCGATTGCTAGCGCCCTTCTAGCAGGTCGTCGAGCACCCGGTCGATGTCGGCGTCGACCAGAACCGAGCGGTCCGCGATGGACTGGTGCACGTACTCCTCGCCCAGGTTCACGCAGGCGTACGTGGCCTGCGGGTTGGCATTGGTGTAGCGCCAGAACGGGTACTTGATGATGACGGGGGAAACCCTTCGCTAAAACGAATAGTTAATGCATTATACTATACTAATAAAACCATTCGTTTTAACGAAGGGGAACTTATGGGGAATCGTATATCGACCGCAGAAGCTGCGCGGAGGCTCTCCGTGTCAGTGCGGCGTGTTCAGGAACTCGTAAAGTCGGGGATGCTCGATGCCGAAAAGGTCTCGGGCGTGTGGCTCGTCGAAGAGGAGGCTGTGGAGCGGCGGGCCAGAACGGTTAACAAGGCGGGTGGCCGACCGCCGCGAGGTATGGGGGCGTACGAAGAAGCGTTCATGCTCATGAACCGCGGTCACGAAATCGTCGAGGTCATCTACGATACACGCCGAAGAGAGTTCACGTCGATGGGGGAGCTTTTCGACGAGCTGCGGGTTCCCGTGGGCATCGCTCCATTTGGCATGCCCGTCACGATTGCTGATTTCAATCGCTGGTGGCGGGGCCGTGGGATACCTGGGATGCGCAACGGCATCGACTTGCTTTTGCGCGAGGCGGGTGTCGAGGTGCCCGAAGAGCTCCTCAGGCGAAACCTTGGGCTTTCTCTTTCGGACCAGTACTGGATCAGGCCAGATAAATCAGGTTTGGAGTGGGCAGAAGTAAACTTCTTCAACAACGATTTCGACGACATCGACGCCCGCACGGCGCCCTACGCGCTCGACCCGAACGTTCATGCGCGTCCCGAGAATACCTCCGACGGCAACCTCGAGAAGATTTGGGTCGTGCGCGATGGCGTAAGAATGCTTCGCAAGGGCGGCCTCCACAACAACCAGGAGCCCTATAACGAGGTGGTCGCTACGGCGCTCCACCGCAGGATCCTACCGCAAGGAGACTACGTGGAATACGGGCTCGAGGAAACCGGCCTTTCAGCGTACAGCCTTTGCGCAAACTTCTTGTCTGATGAGGAGGAGTACGTCCCCGCACTATATGTTGAGCGTGTATTGGGGGCGTCTGGTGGCGGAGGCGCATACGATCATTACCTCGAATGCTGCGACATGCTTGGTGCGCAGGGCGTGGCGGAATCCCTCAACCGCATGATCGTATGCGACGATATCCTTGCGAACTCTGACAGGCATTTTCGGAACTTCGGGCTCGTGCGCAACGTCGAAACGCTCGAATGGCGGCCTGCTCCGATTTTCGATTCGGGATCATGCCTCTGGTGCGACACCGATCAGGCAGTCCTCGAAAGGGGCGAGCGCAGCTTCGTCAGCAAGCAGTTCGACGCGAACCCCGGCCGCCAGCTCTTGCTCGTGAACGACTTTAGCTGGTTGAGGCCGTCGGATTTCCGGGGCTTTGTTGACGAGGCAATCGAAATCCTCTCCCGCAACGGTGCGCTCGATCGGCGCTTGCCTTTCGTCCGCTCGGCCCTGGAGTGGCGCATCAGGCGTGTGCTGGACATCGCGGAATGGTCATAGCGCTGGCCGAAAAGATTGCCACGAGCGGTTCGGAGTGCGGCGATAGGTTGTGGTGATCCATGCGAACACAGGGCAATCCTTGGTCCGCCTCGCGTGGTTTCCAGAATGGAAACCACGCGCCCAATCGTGACACGCTCGTGTCCACCAGCGGCCCATACACTCTTCCCATCGGAAAGCTCATAGCAATCACGAGGAGGGTGTAAACCATGAGCAAGCAACTTAAGGCGAATCTTCTGCACGCACTGTTCGTAGGCATCATCTGCGGCGTCCTCGTCGGCATCTACGCGGCGCTGCCGATCGAGGTCCCGCTGTACTGGGCGGCGTTCATCATGATCCCCACCGTGTTCATGTTCGGCTCGCATGGTGTGCGGCGCGTACCAGTGGATCCGCGAGCAGCTGAACGGCGACGCGAGCCGCCTGGTGCTCACCCACGACGTGACCATGCACGAGCGCTTCGAGACCGAAGGCCACGAGGGCTTGGCCATTCACTACGTCGTGAAATAACGCACTTGCGGGTGAGGGTTGCGCCCTTGCCCGTCATCCCTCAAGTTCGGGCGGCTGCGATCCAAGGCGCTTCCTGAGACTCTCCCGCTCTGTACCTCGTGCGCAAGTAACGCAGGCAACCCGAAGGTCGGCGGGGACCCTAAACCCCGTCGATCTTTCAGGGCTAGCCCGAAGAGGGATATCCCCATCGGGCTAGTCGGAACCCCCATCATCTATTTCATAACGTTGTTTTGCCAAAGCATATTGGCCTGGGCTCGTGCGCCCAAGCGTCCAGACGAGAAAGGTCCAGCGATGACCGACACCATGTTCAAGAAGCTGTTCACGCCGTTCAAGTAAGGCCAAGGAAACGTTCGAAGTCGAAATGCGCCGGCCAGAAGGTCTGTCTGACAATGAAGCAGGTACCTGGTACCTGCTTCATTGATTACTGACCGTACTTTCTTACCGACTCGCAGAGAACCTGCACGTTTTCGAGTTTGGCGTTGTACGGCGCGTCACAGCCGCTAGACATGATGTAGCCAGTTGGGCCGCATGCGTCGATGAGGCGTTTGCAATAAGCGTCGACTTCGTAGGCGGTGTCGAAGGACAGCATGGTGGCATTGACGTCCCCCATGATGCACGTATGGCCTCCCAAAACCTCAGCGGCAAGGAAAATGTCGGTTTGCCCGTCGAAGCCGAGAATCGACTTGCCTTTGGGAAGCTTCCTGAAATACTGCAGGCCCTTATCCCAGCATGCGTCAAGGTGCCAGAGCGGGACGATTCCGTGGCTCGTTACCAAGTCGAATATTTCCACGAGATACTTCCACGAGAAACGTTCGAACATGTCTTTGCTCAACACGTCAGGCGTTCCGCGCCAACCGCCAATCCAGACTCCTGCGGGTTTGTTCTGCATGGAGCTGTACATCTTGTCCCATGCTTCCAGGTTAGACTTCTGCACGATATCAAATGCTTCCTCGACCTTCTCGGGGAAGTCAAACAGGTCGTCGGCAAAGAAATTGATGAGCATGCGCCCTCCGGTGAACAACTCTATTGGCGAGAAGAGCGATCCGCCGTTGAAGCAAGGGATGCCCGCTTCCACGAATCGGGCAATCGCGGTTGGAGTGTATTCCCGGAATGCCTTCACCTCGGGCTCGTCGATGGGGTTGCCGATGCGGTTCATTATCTCCGCGTAAAACGCCTGGTATCCCTCTTCAAGGATGATGTCATAGTCTTCTTGGGAAACGACTTCCTGCTCTGCCATTTGCCACAGCTCGTTTTCGGGCAGTTCGTGTCCGGGCATGAGAACCCGTCCAAGCCACATGCGTGCCATGTTCCGCGGCTGAAAACACGTAGCCTGCGTTCCGTCAACCTCGCCCCACATCCCGGCTGCTTCCAAGTTGCAGTCCGTGTTGATCACCGGGTCGTCGCAGTACTCCTTCAAAGTTTTGTCGCAGAATGCAGCGTTGCAGGCCGAACCGCTCTGCATGACGGGTATGCGGTCGACGGGCTCGATATTGACAGCGGCTATGATTCGATCGAGATGCTCCTGGTAAACAGACATGGTTTGACCTCCTTGGTATTTGCTGGCCTTGGTCTAAGCGATGCTTTTTGCGTTTGCGGTATGCAAGGCGCTGCGTCATCGTGCCTTGAATGTATTGGTTTGAGCCTAGGAATTAACTAGGAAGATTGGCGCATTGGGTCAAATGTCTTTGTGCAGATTTGGAGAAAGAAGACCGCGTCGAACGCTTCTCATTCAGCTTGGGATTCAGGTTGGCTCGGAGCGTCCAGGATGGCGAAGGATAGCAGAAGGTAGTTGAGCTTGGCCTCGTCATGGGTGGCGCTGGCCTCGTCGACCAGGGCCAAATCAGTGATTTCTCGCATTTTCCCCAAACGGTACAGCAAGCTGTTCCTGTGTATCCCCAGGTATCGCGCCGCGTCGGAGAGGTGGAAGTTGGACAGCACGTACGTGCGCAGTGTCGGGTAGTAACAGGTGCCGTGTTGCTCGTCGTGCGACTTGATCGAGGCCAGCTCGTGTGCGGCATACGTCGCCAACAGCCGGCTGTCAGCAAGCGTCGCCATGATCTGCTCCATTCCGTGGTCCTCTGCGCGTGAGAAGGCCGTCTCCGCGAGCTTGCAGCGCTCCAGCTCGTTTCTCGCTTGCTGGAAATAGGCGCGGGACTGCCTGAGGTCCTCGAACGCGAAGCTTATGCCGCATGCGAAATCCGTTCCGGCAACGGCTTCGATGTTGTACAAGATAGATGCTGCGCCCACGTGTTGCTCGTTTTCGAGCACGACGAGCTGCTCGTCGAGCGCGAACGGGACGGCCAGGGGATACTGGGACGAAATGGCGCTGCAGAGCTGGGAAAGGAGGACGGGTTCTCGTTCTCCGTGTTCTTCGAAGACGTAGACTCGGTATGTGTCGTCGATGCTCCAGCGCAGGGCTCTCAAGGACAACGATATCTCCTCATCGGCGAAGACGCCTTGGGAGAGGAGCGCGGAAAATGGCTCGACGAGCCGGGAGGTGGGGCTGTATTGCGAGTAGAAGGCCTCCATGTGCCTTGTCATGTATTTGGCGAGCACGTTGACGATGCGCTCGGCACCCTTGTCGAACGGCTTGGAGAAGCCAAACAGCACCAGATGCCCTGCCATATAGCCGTTGGGGTACAGGCTGCAGTGCATGTACTGGTGGCTGCCCATTCGCGAATCGCGCTTCTTGGGGAACGTGTCCTTCCACACGTCGGGGAGGTTGATGGAGTCGCGCAGCGTCCTCATGCGGTCCGAGGTGATGCCCCCGTTGTCGAGTATTTCTGCCCAATGCCAGTGAATCTCCCTAGAGTAATCGTCAGAAATCGCGTAGGCGTGCCCGTCGGGCGCGTATACGAAGCAGGGTGCCTTCAGGATGTCCTTGCTGCAATCGAGCATCTTCTGCAACCCGCGGTCGTGGCCCACCAGCATTGCCAGTTCGTTTTCCCAGAAGCGGAAGCGTTCTATGATCGTGCAGATTTCGTCGAAGACGTTCTCGGTACCGATGCCGCGCACCAAGATCATGTCGCTTCTGTGCACGATGATCGTGTCGTCCTCATCCGCTTCGAAGTAGTTGTTCGCCGCCCCAGCGTAGACGGTGTGCTCGTCGAGGTACGACGAGGCTATGAGTCGCGCCTTCTCGATGGTGGCGCTTCCCGTTTGCAACATGGGAGTGATGTTGTCGTATGGAAGTGCGACGAGTATGTCCCACATGCTCAGCTTC